>NZ_JBXAQU010000001.1:0-854275 GCF_058807535.1 Bradyrhizobium sp. GW821-FHT12B03 | reverse complement strand
TGTCCGAGCGAGAACTGGCCCGAGCCGCCGGTCAGGATGTTCAGCGCCAGCACCGCGAGCCCGTAGATCAAGAGCATCGTCATCTGGAAGATGATGAAGTTCTTGACGAAGACCGGCATGATGATCAGCGCGGCGAGCACCACCAGCGAGGTGCCGGTGCCCAGCGTCATGGCCCGCTTCGGAACCGCCTCGACCGCCTGGTGGCCTTCTGCAACGACTTCTTCTGCGGCGCTCATGATCAAACTCGCTTGACGATGTGCCGGCCGAACAGGCCAGCGGGTTTGACGACCAGGACGGAGATGATCAGCGCGAGCGCGATCGGGAGTTTCAGCTCGTTGCCGACGCCGGGTATGTAGGTGCCGGCGAGGTTCTCGAAGATGCCGACCAGGAAACCGCCGACCACGGCGCCGAACGGGCTGGTCAGCCCGCCGAGCACGGCTGCGGCGAAGCCGTAGATCAGCACGCCGCCCATCATGTTGGGCTCGAGGAACACAACGGGAGCGATCAGCATGCCGGCGATCGAGCCGATCGCGGTCGCCATGCCCCAGCCGAGCGCGATCATCCAGCTTGTGTTGATGCCGACGAGGCGAGCCGATTCAGGCACCGAGGCGGCCGCGCGCATGGCAAGGCCGATCCTGGTGTACTGGAAGAAGAAGTAGAGGCCGAGCAGCAGCAGCACGGTGACGCCGATCATGCCGGCCTGGTGGGTCGAGATCAGCTGGCTGCCCAGGAACGGCGAGGAGCCGAACGGGGTCGGATATTGCTTGATGGTGAAGTCCCAGAGCAGGCCGGCCGAGGAGTTGATGATCGCGTACAGCGCGATGAAGCCGGCGACATTGGTCAGCACCGGCGCCTTCGTCAGCGGCTTGAACAGGATGCGCTCGATTGCGATGCCGGCGATGAAGGAGAAGATCAGCGTGATGACGAAGGCGGCCCAGTAGGGCACGCCCCATTGCATCAGCTGCCAGGAGATGAAGGTCGAGAACATCGCCATCTCGCCCTGCGCGAAGTTGAGATGGTCGATGGCCTGGTAGATCATGACCACGGCGAGCGCCATGCAGGCATAGATCGCGCCCGTGGCGACGCCGGCCAGCACTTGGTTGGTAAACAGCTCCATCGTGCCGGCTCCTCAGTAACCCAGATAGGATTTGCGGATTTCTTCGTTGTTCGCGATGTCCTTGGCATTGCCTGACATCACGATGCGGCCGGTCTCGATCACATAGGCCTGGTCGGCGAGCTCGAGCGCGAGCTGGGCGTTCTGCTCGACCACCAGGATCGACACCTTGTCCTCGCGATTGATCTTGCCGAGGATGCCGAACAGGTCGCGCACCACCAGCGGCGCGAGGCCGAAGGAGGGCTCGTCCAGCAGCATCAGGCGCGGCCGCAGCATCAGCGCGCGGGCGACCGCGAGCATCTGCTGCTCGCCGCCGGAGAGCGTGCCGGCCTGCTGGGTGTGGCGCTGCTTGAGAACAGGGAAATGCGCATACATGCGCTCGATGTCGGAGACGATGCCGGCGCTGTCCTTGCGGGTGATGGCCCCCAACTGGAGGTTCTCCTCCACCGTCATGGTGGTGAAGGTACCGCGGCCCTGCGGCACATGGGCGATGCCGAACCGCACGATGCTCTCGGTGGAGCGGTTGTTGAGCGGCTTGCCGTCGAACTCGATGCCGCCGGTGGAGCGCACCATGTTGCAGATCGCGCGCAGCGTGGTGGTCTTGCCGGCGCCGTTGGCCCCGAGCAGCGTCGTCAGCGAGCCCTCGTTGAGCGAGAAGGACAGGCCGTGGAGCGCCTGGACCTGGCCGTAATAGGCGCGCAGGTCCTTGACGTTGAGCAGAACAGTCATTGGTCCTTGCTCCCGAGATAGGCCTTGATGACGTCGGGATCCGCCTGCACCTGGGCGGGCGTGCCTTCCGCGAGCTTCTTGCCGAAATTGAGCGCGACGACGTGGTCGGCGATCGACATCACGAGGCCCATGTGATGCTCGACCAGCAGCACGGTCATGTGGCGGTCGTCGCGGATGCGGCGGATGAGGTCGCCGAGAACGTGGACTTCCTCGTGGTTGAGGCCGCCGGCGGGCTCGTCGAGCAGCAGGATCTTCGGGTCGGCCGCCAGCGCGCGCGCCAGCTCGACGCGCTTCTGGGTGCCGAAGGGCAGGCCGGAGACGACGGTATGGGCGACGTCCTCGAGATCGAGATAGGCGAGGATCTCGTGCACCTTCTTGTTGACGTCGGTCTCGCTGCGGCGAATCCAGGCAAGACGCAGCGAGTCGCTGATGATGTCGCTGGAGGTGCGGGCATGCGTGCCGACGCGGACGTTGTCCATCACCGACAGGTTGGGAAACAGCGCCACGTTCTGGAAGGTGCGGCCGATGCCGATCTCGGCGATCCGGTGCGGCGGCCGCGACAGGATGCTCGCGCCTTCCATCAGGATGTCGCCCGATGACGGCTGGTAGAGCCGCGAGAGGCAGTTGAAGAGCGTAGTCTTGCCGGCGCCGTTGGGGCCGATCAATCCGAGGATCTGGCCCTTGTGCATGTCGAAGGACACGCCGTTGAGCGCGATGATGCCGCCGAACACGACGCTGACGTCGCGAACCGCGAGCAAGCGCTGGCGATCACCAAGCCGCAAAGCAGTCATCACGCAAATCCTCTCGGGCCGCCGACAACTCGCCACGGTTATCGAGCCGGCCTCCACACGTTGAACAACGACGGATCATCGGCACGCGCGATCGCATGCTTTCATCCCTATCGACTTGCAGCACGATGCATGTCGATCAGGCGGTCTTGATCCAAACGGCCTTGGTTTGAAGAAATTGTTCCATATGTTCGGTGCCAGATTCACGTCCGTAGCCACTCATCTTGTACCCGCCGAACGGAACCGCCGGATCCATGGCCTGATAACAGTTGATCCAGACCGAACCAGTTCTCAGGCCGTTCGAAACCTTCAGCGCGTTATTGATGTCACGTGTCCAGACACCGCTTCCCAGGCCATACTGGGTCGCGTTCCCACGGCCCACAACTTCCTCGACCGTATCGAACGGCATTGCCGAAATGACCGGTCCGAAGATTTCCTCTCGCGCGATGCGCATGTGATCCTGGACCGAACTGAATACGGTCGGCTCGACGAAATAGCCGTCAGCAAGGCCATCGTCGACCTTGCGGGAGCCGCCGGCGACCGCCTTTGCCCCTTCGTCCAGACCGCATTTGAGATAGCCAGTCACGCGCTCGAGCTGCGCCTGCGATACAAGCGGTCCAAGCTGGGTCTTGGGGTCCCGAGGATCTCCGACCTTCAGGCTCCTCGTGAAGACGGACAATCTCTCGACAAATTCATCATAGATTCCCCGTTGCACGAAGAGGCGGCTACCAGCGCTACAGATCTGGCCAGAATTCGCAAAAACAGCCATCGCTGAAGCGGGCACAGCAAACTCCAAATCGGCGTCGTCAAAGACAATGTTTGGGGACTTTCCGCCGAGCTCGAGCGATACGCGCTTGATGTTCCCCGCCGACGCCTGAATGATTTTCTGGCCTACCTCAGTCGATCCGGTAAACGCCACCTTGTCGACGCCGGGATGTGCTGCCAATGCAGCCCCAGCCGCCCCGGATCCCATCACGACGTTGACAACGCCGGGAGGGATTCCTGCCTCGAGACACAATTCGCCCAATCGAAGTGGCGATAGCGGAGCTTGTTCGGCCGGCTTGAGCACGATGGTACAGCCCGCGGCCAACGCGGGAGCGATTTTCCAGATTGCCATCCCCAAAGGGCCGTTCCACGGATTGATCGCGGCGACGACCCCGACAGGTTCTTTGACGGTATAGGAGAAGATGTTTCCAGCCTGCGAGTTCTGGATCGTTTGCCCGTGGGTAGTGGTCGCGAGACCGGCATAGTATCTGAGCAGTGCGACGGCGCGCTGCCGCCTCGCCGAGGTGCTCGTGATCGGGCCACCCATGTCGAGCGTATCCAGCAGCGCCAGCTGATCGAATTCGCGATCAACGATCTCTGCGAGCTTGAGCAGAAATTGTTGGCGATCAAACGGCTTCAACTTGCTCCAAGGACCCTCAAGCGCTTTTCGCGCAGCGGCCACCGCCCGATCAATGTCTTCAAAATCGGCGTCAGCCATTTCCGCAAGGACTTGTCCATTGCTCGGATTGATAGTGCTGAAAGTGCGCCCCGAAGCCGCCGGAACCATCTTGCCATCGATCAGGAGAAGCTTTGCTTCTCCTCCCAGGTAAGGGTGAGGATGATTGTAGTTCATTTATGCGCGCTCCGTCTGGGAAGTTCAAATCTGGTTCGATCCGACCGTGTCAGCCAGCCACATCGCAATGCCCGTAACGCACGTCGTTGTTACTGGCCTTCCTCGATCGTGATGATGTCATCAAAGGGCTGCCAGCTCGTCCCATCGAACTTCGCCATCCGGGCTTGCCTCCAGGGCGTGTGATCCTCGGCCGTTGCGCTCAGATTTACGCCGTCGATGAACAACGAAGGGTGGAATCCCTTCAGGTTTGTCGCCTGCTTAAGCAGATTTTCCCTCGAAAGATCGTCACCGCAATTTTTCAGGATCTGGACCATTGTCTGCGCCCAAGAATATCCGGTCGCCGACAGGAAAAGGTCTGCCGAATCCCCAGCTCCCCACTCCTTCATGAATGCCAGAAACTCGCGGACGCTCTGGTCGTCCGCCCATTTGGGATCGTTCGGGTCCTTTTGCCACAGCGAAGTGATCAAACCGGTCGCCGCGTCCAACCCCGCCGGCTTTAGCGTCGCATCAATCTGACTCGATGCAGTTATTACGATCTGAAGTGGCTTCCACTTGAGCTCGTGAACCTTGCGTATAGCCTGAGCAGTGAACTTGGGCGTCGACGCGTAGAAGATCGTATCGGCGCCCGAATTCGCCAGCCGGACGAGCTCGGAATCGATCGTAGGATATGTGATGTCGTAGGAGGCCTCGGCAATGATCATCGTGGAAGCCTTGCTTCCGAGTTCCTCCTTCAGGGCAGTGAGATACCCCTTTCCATAATCGTCGTTCTGAAAGAGGACGGCGATCTTCGCGCCGGGCTTGGCTTTCAGAAGGTATCGCGCATAGATTTTCGACTCGATTGCCTGGGATGCATAGAACGTGGTCGTCCACGGCAATTTTGGATCGTTCAACTTTGCCGAGCCCGACAGTGAGAGGAGTTGAGGAACCTTCTTGGCATTCAAGTATTTCGCCACAGCCAGATTTCCTGGCGTGCCAAGCGTCCCCGTGATGGCCAGGACCTCGTCGCCCTCCACTAACCTTCGCGTCTGCTCGACCGTCTTCGGCGGGCTGTAAGCGTCATCGAGAGAAATCAGGTTGATCTTGCGTCCGTTGATGCCTCCAGATGCATTGATCATCTTGAAGTAGGCGACAATCGCGCGAGATGTCGCGCTGAAGCCTGAGGCCGCACCGCTGTAAGCCGTGGTTTGGCCGAGCTTGATCTCGGTATCGGTTACGCCTGGACCGTAATTTTTCTCCGCCGAGGCCGCGCTTATTCCAACGAGGAAGGCCGCCCCGACAGCCATCAACTTGAGACTGGTCGCGAGTTCGATCCAGCGTACAGTTTGCTCCTCGCTGCCATTCCGGACGCTCGGTGGCACGCCCATGGGGCTCCTCCTCATGTGATTATTACGCGGCAAAGCCGGCCGCGATTTTCATTGGTTCTACCATTGACGAATGATCGTCGCAAGCATCAAGAACGTTGCACCCTGGAATGCATTTCTTGAAATGCCTCACGCCGAAGCGCATCGGCTGGCGCCGATGAAAGGACGGACGCGGGCCACCAAAAAGCCGCCCGCGCCCAGGCCCCATCAGTCAAACCGCTCCGCAAGGCGTCGAAGTTGCTCCAGCCGCTCGGGACCGGCGCCCGGCGCGTGCGGACCCGGCTTGTACGTGACGGAGGTAAGCCTGCCTGTAAATGCAAACGTCCCATCAGCCGAGAACCGCTCCCAACTCACTGGCGATCGGCGATCGACTCCGATGTCGATCCCCTGAAACAGGGCCTGCCCGATCAGCATGGCGAGGCCGCGCGTCTCAGAGCGCTTCTCACCATCGATCGAGACAACGACGTCGAGCTCTGTTGCAGACTTCGCGATCGCGGAAATGAGTACCTGCCGGCGTCCGGCCGACACGGGTCCGCCGTTGATGTCCGTGACTTCGCCAAAGGCGTTATGGACGTAGTGAACTTCGTCCTTGTCGATATAGACGGCGTATCCCCCGCCCTGCTGCCCGTGCGCGACCAGGGTCCCGCGATCGCCTGCGGCGAAATCCAGATCGATTTCGATGTCGAAGGAACGCTGGTCGACGAGCTTGAGCGACCGATAGCGGGCGAGTGTCGGCGTTCCCGGCACCAGGCGCACGGGCTCTTCATATCGTCGCTCGAACTCGGACCGTTGAAATTTCCGGATCCCGCTGCCTTCGTCCAGCGGGAAGACCTGGTTGTCCCAGGCCGCCTGCTCCCAGGCACGCGCGAGATGGCCGACCCGATCCGGCTGCTCGCTCGCAAGATTCATCGTCTCGGTCGGATCAACCGCCACGTTATATAGTTCGTACTCCTGATCTGTGAACTTGGTCATCGGCGCATGGCGGCTGACGATCTCCCAGCCGGCTTCGTAGTAGCCCCGATGCCCCGACAGCTCATAGTATTGAGAAACGTGCGCTTCCGCAGCTTTCGGATCGAAAATGGTGGGCCCGAAGCTCTCGCCCGACAGAGCTTGCACAGACACTCCTCGCCGGACCTTCAGATCCTCCATTCCGATCAATTCCAGCAAGGTGGGATAGAGATCGGTGATATGCACATATTGCGACCGGGTCTGCCCGGCGAACTCGCGCAGGCGCGAGGGCCATGACATCACCATTGGAACTCTATGGCCGCCCGCATGGGTATTGCCCTTGTAGAGACGAAACGGCGTGTTTGACGCCATTGCCCAGCCGCGTGGGTAGTGCGGCATGCTGGTGGGCCCGCCGATGACGTCCAACGCGGCAAGGTCGCGGTCGACCGAAGCGGTGGTTTTCTTGTCGTAGAACATCCGCAGCGCGTCGAAATATTGGGTCGTCCCGACCTCCTGCCCCTCTCGCGAGGCGCCATTGTCCGATGTCAGGATCACGAGGGTGTTGTCCCACTCGCCCAATTGCTCGAAAACCTGGCGAAGCCGCCCGACACTTTCGTCGATCGTTCCGACCATGGCCGCGTAGACTTCCATGTACCGCGCGAAGAGACGTTGCTCGTCGGCCGTCAGTTCGGCCCAAGGCTTGACGTCGTCGCCCGGTTCGCTGTTTCGCGGTGGAAGTTTGGAGTCGGCGGCAATGACGCCCTGCTCGACCTGTTTTTGGAATCGGGCCGCCCTGATTGCGTCCCAGCCTCGCTCATAGCGTCCGCGATGGCGCTCGATGTCCTCGGGCTTTGCATGCAATGGCGCGTGCACAGCTGGATGGGCGAAGTAGAGAAAGACCGGCTTCGACGCCTCGGACGCCTTCGAGGCGCGGATCATCGCGATCGCGCGATCCGTCAGGTCGTCCGTCAGATAGTAGCCGTCCGGATATTGCTCCGGCGCGACCTCCGTGTTGTCGACCATCAATGTCGGAGGATGGTGATAGTTGGAAAACGCCTCAAGAAATCCATAGAACCGATCGAAACCGCGCTGCACGGGCCACGACGTGCGCGAGGCCGTCTCGGTGTGATCGAAATCCTTGCACAGATGCCACTTGCCGACCATGTAGGTCGCATAACCCTGCGCTTTCAGCGTTTCCGGGATCGTCGTAACGTCCTCAGGCAATTCCATTGCGTAGCCGGGAAAGCCCGGATCGGCGTGCGCGACCCAACCGACACCAGCTGCATGAGAGTTCCTGCCTGTCAGCAGTGCCGCCCGGGTCGGCGAACACATTGGCATGACGTGAAAATTGCTATATCGCAGCCCCTCTTCGGCCAGCCCATCGATGTTCGGCGTCGGTATCTCCGATCCGAAGCAGCCGAAATCCGAAAAGCCCACATCGTCGCAGAGGATGACAACGATGTTGGGCGCGCCCTTTGGCGCCTCTGGACGCTGCGGCCAGTCAGGTTTCGACTGGACCATGGTGCGACCAATCCGCCCGGCAAAATCCCGATATGCATGCGTGTCGGAACTCACGTTCTCCGGAATCCCACGATCGTCCGACTTTTCGCCTTGCGCAATTTGCGATCGCGGGGTGGTCTTGTCCTTCATTCGCTCCACCAATTTCTCCTCCTAAGACCCAGGCCACTCTCAGGCCGCGGCCGCTTGATGCCGTGACGTTCCCTCAGTTCGCGCGATCGACAGCTTGCTCACACATGAGCATCGCCATGCGCGAGCTCTCCCGTCCGCTCGCGCCCCCTCAGCACCGCGAGCCCAATCCAGCCATAGAAGACAAACAGAGCTACCAGCACGAGCCAGCCGGATACCGGGCCGACCGCGGCACTCTCGATCCAGCGCTCGAACGTGGGTGCGACTGACACGCTGCCGCTTACGGGCGGAAATGCGACTTTTAGCGACCAGGCCGACAACAGGATCAGGAATATCCAGACATAGTTGCGACGGAGCCGCCGAGAGACCGCCTCGGCCATGGACATCGCCAACGACGGCGCTCGCAGATCAGCGGCCGCGAGTTGCCGCCAATTTTCTTCCGAACGAAGAGTCGAATCGAAGAGGCCGGCGTAGTAGTTGCGCTCCAACCGTCGGACACGAGATCGATACACGTCAAAGAATCGGTAACGTCTGGATTCGATCATCAGCATGAAGAACGCGAGTACCATCGCGAACAGCAATACGCTGTGGTGAGCATTTGACGTAGAAAGCGAGACGGAAAGCATCGCTGCCACGAGCGTAATGACCCAATTTGTCGTGCGGTCGATACGATCCCTCCACCCCGCCATGCGCGCTATCTCCGCGCGATGGAAGTGGGCGAACAAGGCAATGAACTCGCTCGCGGACGACGGATAGTAGATGCGATTGGCGCAGTCCTGATCCGACTGCTTCATTCGCGCCTCCATCGTCCAGGACGCCAGCTGCCACCGGCAAGGGCACGCCACACCATCACGCCCTTCCCCACACATCGATCTTCATGACTTCGTCTGCAAATCTGCCGCTTTGCAGCAAACCGGCCATCGCTCGCATGGGACCGTCAACATGACCGAAGAAGGTCTTGTATCCCTCGCACAGGTAGTTCAGGCCGAACTCACCGTCAGACGTTTGGGCAAACCGATTGCGCGGACACTCTCCATAACAGGCGAACAACACTTTGCACTCGCGACATTGCTTCGGCAGCGATTCGAACTTGTTACGGCCAAATTGACGCTGCTTCGCCGATGCGACGAGCGTCGGCAGCGGCGTATCGCCAATATTCCCTAACAGGTAGTCCGGCTCAACGTAGTGGTCGCATGCGTAAAGATCTCCGTTGTGCTCGAGAGCCAGAGCATCACCGCATGTCGGAGAGAAGATGCAAGCACTGGGGCGTCCGAGCCAATTGGCGAGCGCCGCATCGAAGGTCTGTATGAAAACCTGGCCGACGTCACGCTTGATCCACTCATCGAAGATCGCACAGAGAAAGCGGCCGTATTGATCGGGCCGGACCGAGCGATCGGTCACCAGATCACCTTGCTGTAGATAAAGCGGACGCGGGTTGCCGGCGCGCTCGCTCCAGCCTCGGTTGGCCTGGTCGAGCGTTTCCCTCGTGGCTCGCTCCACCACCGGAATGAATTGCAGATATCGCGCCTGCATCGTGTCGCGAAAGAAGCGATAGACGTCCAAACCATTGTCGCCGTTCGCGGCATGAACGCAACAAAGAACATTGGTCTCAACCTGGTGCCGTGACAGACAGTCCCACGCCCGCATCACCTGATCGAAGGTGCCTTGTCCGCCCTTCGCGACACGATAGGCATCGTGCATCTCCTTGGGGCCATCGACGCTCAATCCAACGAGAAACCGGTGCTCTTTCAGAAAGCGCGCCCAATCGTCGGTCAAGAGGACGCCGTTTGTCTGAATGGTGTGCAGGACGCTCTGTCCGGGCATTCGATACTTCTCCGCAAGCGCAACGGCGCGCTTGAAGAACGGCAGCCCCATCAACGTCGGCTCTCCACCTTGCCAGGCGATATTGACCTCCGAGTTCGGCTGCGCCGCGAGCAATTGCCGGATGTAGGTCTCAAGGACCTCGTCGGTCATCCTCAAGGACCCGCCGCTGTACAAGCCGTCCTTGCTGAGGAAGAAACAGTACTTGCAATCGAGATTGCAGGTGGCGCCTGTCGGCTTGGCCAGCAGATGGAAAGGCAGCGGCGACTGCATGACGTCTCAATTCCTCCCTGGTTCGACAATTTGACGTGCCTGACCTCAAAGCCACTGCGACCTCTCACGAGAGCAGGGCATAGAGGCAGACGATATGGACATCGCCATTTGTCAATGGTACAACCATTGATAAATACGCGCAAGCGCGATTGCGCGACGCGTCGCTTTTCTGGCGCGAGGGTCGGGAATGCAGGACAAGCAGGAGGAGCGTGCCCGTGAGCCGTACGCAAGATCGAATTGAATTCGACTATATCGTGGTCGGTGCCGGGGCGGCCGGTTGCGTGCTCGCAAACCGGCTGTCTAGAGATCCGACCGCGCGTGTGGCACTCATCGAGGCGGGCCCATCCGACCTGCGTTTTCCCGTCAACCTGAAGACGACGATTCCGGTAGGCAACGTCTTTCTGCTGCCACATGCGCGTTACAACTGGCGACACGCCTATAGCGGGGGATTGGAGGTAAATGGTCGTGAGATCCCTTGCCCCCGCGGCAAGCTGTTCGGTGGCTGCACGTCAGTCAACGGAACGGTCTATATGCGCGGGCATCCGACGGACTACGACCAGTGGGCCGCTCTGGGAAACGAAGGGTGGAGCTATCAGGACGTTCTCACGTCTTATCGGAAGCATGAGAACTATGCCCGTGGTCAGTCGGACCTTCACGGTGTCGGTGGGGAGCTCGACGTCGCTAAGCCGCGACAGAGCAATCCTCTCGCTCACGCGCTGATCGACGCAGCGGTCCAGGCCGGACATTCGAGAAACGACGACTTTAACGGCCCGCGGCAGAACGGCTTTGGAATCTTCGATCTCAATCAGCGCGAGGGTGTCCGGCTGAGCAGCTCGCGTGCATTCCTGCACGACGTTCTCGATCGTCCGAACCTGAGGATCTTTGCTGACACGCTGGTCGAGCGCGTCAACTTTCAGGGTACGCGCGCGATCGGGCTTACCATCCAACAGAATGGCGGCAGGGCCGAGCTTCTGGCTTCGACGGAAATCGTCCTCGCCGCGGGCACCGTCAACTCGCCTCAGTTGCTGATGATCTCCGGCGTCGGACCAGCCGACCACCTTCGCCAGTACGGTATTCCCGTGGTCGAGAACCTGCCGGGCGTTGGGGGCAATCTGCAGGACCATCCGACGGTCTCGGTCGCCATGAGCAATCCAAGTGCGGAATCCTACGCGCTCTCCTGGCGAACGGCGCCACGTGTTGCTCTTGCTCCACTGCGATACCTGTTAGGGCGCGATGGCATGCTGGCCTCGAATGCCGCAGAGGCCGGCGGGTTTCTTTGCAGCAGAGATGGGCTGGATCGTCCAGATCTTCAGATGACGTTCATGGTCGGATTGAAGGACAACCCACGTACCTTGCCGCGCCGTCACGGATTTGTGCTGCACGTCGCCGTTCTCCGGCCGGCCTCGCGTGGCCGCCTCGAACTTTCTTCGTCAAACCCCGCCGACCGGCCACAGATGTACCCGCATTTCCTCGAAAGCCGCGCCGATATCGACGCACTCATTGCAGGCCTCAAGGAAGCGCGGCGCATCATCTCCATGGCGGCATTTTCTCCCTATTCCGGCGCCGAGCTGAGCCCCGGGCCTGCTGTTGGCAGCGACGCTGATCTTGAAGCCTTTATCCGGGCTAATGTTGCCACGACCTATCACCCTGTTGGCACCTGCAAGATGGGCCCTCAGAAAGACCCCATGGCAGTGGTCGATTCCCGTCTTCGTGTTCACGGGATCACAGGCCTGCGCGTTGCGGACGCTTCGATCATGCCCAATATCATTGGCGGCAATACTAGCGCACCCTCGATGATGATTGGCGAACGAGCAGCCGAGTTCATGCTTCAGGACCGCGCGAACAGTGCCGACAGATCCCATCTCGGTGTTCTAAATTCGAGTGACGCCGCCTATGCCCAATGAATCGGGCCTGATTCCCCAGCAGGCAACCAGAAACTCCCCGCGCGATCAGATGTTGAGCCAACTGCTGCGCGAGCGTTATAGTTGCCGCGGCTTCCGAACCGAGCCCGTCGCGCGTCCGATCATCGAAAAGATTCTTGGTAACGCCCAATGCACCCCTTCCTGGTGTAACGCCCAGCCTTGGCAAGTCGTCATCACGAGCGGCCCGGCCACAGCGCGGCTCCGAAAGGAACTCATCGAACACGTTCGCAATGAACGCCCCCGGCCGGACTTTGCCTGGCCATCGGGGTACCACGGGGTGTACCAGCAACGCCGCCGCGAGTGCGGATTGCAGTTGTATCAATCCGTAGGCTTGGCGCGCGACGATAGGGAGGCGGCCGAGCAGCAGCGTTTGGAGAATTTCCGGTTCTTCGGCGCACCTCACGTAGCCATCGTGACAACGGACCGAATGCTAGGAGCCTATGGCGCCGTGGATTGCGGCGCCTACATCGCCAATTTCGCGCTCAGCGCTCGGTCACTTGGCGTCGCCGCCATCGCTCAAGCCGCCTTGGCGGCCTATCCAGCGTTCTGGCGCAAGCACCTCGGCCTTGCCGAGGACCGGCTGGTGGTGTGCGGCATCTCGTTCGGTTATGAGGATGCTGGCCACCCCGCGAACCAGTTTCGAACCTCGCGAGCGGATATTTCGGAGACCGTGGGCTGGATCGATGTCTAACAGTCCCTTTGCGTGGCCGACCCGAGTCATGTACTTCTGAGCGATTGACCGCAGACCTATCGTCGGACGGGCATCCTGTCACCCGCCCCGCGGGCCAGGTGTTTCGGACTTTCAATAGCCGTTGTCGGTGGTAATCATGGGGCTTCAGCGTGGTCCGAACAGTTGCACCGAAGACTATCGGAATCGAGCGACGCGGTGCCGCCACCGGTCGAGCGTCGTCGCGCAAGCCTGATGGGGACGTCGCGTTTCGCCGGGTTCAGGTCGCGCGGGCCTTCGAGGACATCGCGGCACAGATTCGCGACGAGCTATCGCAAGGACGCTTGCGGGCCGGTGATCGGCTCCCCGCGGAGCGCGAACTTGCCGTTCAATTCGGCGTTTCACGGAACACGCTCCGAGAGGCGCTCCGATCGCTTGAGATTTCCGGGTTGATCACGCTGAAAAAGGGTGCCTTCGGAGGCGCCTTCGTCAACGATACCAATGGAAGTACGGTCATCACGAGCATCCAGGACATGTTCTCGCTTGGAGCCGTGACGACTGAGGAAATCACGCTGGCCAGGATTTCGATCGAATCTGCAATCATCCGAACTGCGTGTGAGGTCTATACCGCCACAGACCTGAAGAACTTGCGCGAAAATCTTGAGCTCGCCGCCGAAGCAACGCGGCGCGATGATTTCTTTGCTCGCGCCGATGCTCATCTCGAGTTTCACATGATTTTGGCGCGAGCCACGCGCAACCCGATCCTGATCGTCGTCATGGAAGCCCTCATCGGCATCATGCGACAGTTCGTCCACTCGATCGGCTCGCAGCAAATTGCCGATTATGTTCTTCCATCGCGCAAGCGGTTCATCCAGCACTTCGAGGCGAGAGACGCCGAGGCCGCGGTGAAAGAGATGGAACGACACCTCAAGCGCATCAACCGCAACTATCTCGTCCTGTTGCGCGAGCGGTCCAAGTCAAATAAAATTCTGCCAACGAAAGGCCCGTTGGATCTTCTCAGCAGCGACAAATAGCTCGTTCGGCGCAATTCGATTATACCGCCAATGCATCAGGCCGCGCGAATCTTTCCGAGAAACTGGGTGATTTGGGTGCCCAAATTTCGGGTCTGCGTTTCCAATGTCTCCGACGAAAACTTGACTTTCTGAGCGGCCGTTCTGGCCGTATCGGCATCGCCACTCACGCCGCCGATGTTGTCGGAAACATCCTGAGTATCTACAGCCGCCTGTTGTGTGTTGCGCGTGATCTCTGCAGTCGCGGCACCCTGCTCTTCGACCGCCGCAGCAATTGCGGTCGCGACCTCGTTTACCTGACCGATGATACCGCCAATGGCCTTTATCGCGCCGACGGCCTCGTTCACCACAGTCTGAATGCCCGCAACCTGGCCGGCGATATCCTCGGTGGCCTTGGCCGTTTGGCTCGCCAGAGACTTGACTTCGGAGGCTACGACGGCAAATCCGCGGCCGGCATCACCCGCACGCGCGGCCTCGATCGTCGCATTCAGCGCCAACAAATTGGTCTGTCCGGCGATATCACTGATCAGGTCGACGACCTCGCCGATCCGGCCAGCAGCCTTCGCAAGGCCTAGAACAGTACCGTCAGTCTCTCGAACCTGATCGACCCCGCGATTGGCAATGCCTGCGGCGTGAGCCGCCTGACGGCTGATATCATTGACCGACGCACTGAGCTCCTCGGAGGCAGAAGCGACGCCCTGCACGCTCATCGACGCGTCGTTGGCCGCCTTGACGGCTCCCTGAACGCGGGTGTTGGTCCGGGCAGACACTGCGGTCATGTCGTCGGAGGTAATGCGCATCTGTGCGGATGCATCGCCAAGCGCAAGCAGCGCATCCCCGACATGCTTTTCGAACTCTTCGATGTAGGCTTCGATGGTACGCTGTCTTTCCTGAGTGCGAGCATTGCGCTCCTGCTCCAGTTGCTCGATCCGGATCTTTTCTGCAGCGTGCTGCTTGAATGTATTCAACGCTCCGGCCAGCGCACCGATTTCATCATGGCGGGCATCGTAGCCGGAGTCAGCCGAGAGATCGCCGGCGGCAACCTTCAGCATCGCCTCGCCGATCGCATACAGTGGAACAATGACACGGCGGTTGACGACGACCAGCACACCGCATGCGACCGCCACTGCGGCGATCAATAGGAGAAGCTGCAGAATTAACGTGCGTCTGGCGGCCGACCACCGCCCCAAGCTATGGTTCTGGGCCTCACCCAAGGCCTGCTCCGCCAAGGCCACGGCAGTTCCCAACCGTTTGACCGCGATGGAACTCCACGCGCCGAGCGGCATTTCCGGCGCGTTGCCGGCAATGGTGGAATTCAACAGCCGATCGCACAACATGAGGTACTGGGGTTCGAAATAGGCGATTCGGACATCGGCCATAGCATTTGTAAGCGCGGACGACAGCGGCATTCCGGAAGTCGACGCCGTCAGCGCAGCCCAGGCGGTTTCGGTGCTGCCAACATATTTCCAGTAAGATTGGCGCGCATCCGGCGTGAGATGACCCGCTGCGAGGCCTTTCGAAAGCAACAAGGCCGATTGCCCTCCTGCCTCGCGCAAGAGCCATGCAGCGTTCTTGACCGACATGAGCTGATCGACCATGGGATCGTCTTGGCGGACCGCGCTCGCCAATTGGGCAGACAGCTTCTCCAGCGTCTGCAACAACGCCTCGGAGGTCTGCGCGTAGTCATTGGCGACGTTGGATGACCGCAGCCCCTTCGGCTTTTTCATCGCATCCCAGGTTGCCGCCTGCACGTCCTTCAGGGTCCCCGCAAGCCGGTCGAGATCGGACAGTAAGGTCTTCTGATCGACGAATTCAACGGTCGCGGCGAGGTTTGCTACGGCCCCAATGGCGGCGTTTTCTGCGTCGCGGTAGGACCGGAGAGCCTTTTCCATCTCTGAGTCGATTATGGGTTCGCCAACCAGCGTCTTGTTGGTGGAGGCCTTATCCGTGCGCAGATTGTGCATCGCCGTAAACGCGTTAGCAGATGCTTCCGTCACAATCTCTATCCGAGCAGCCGCACGAAGACGGCTCCAGGAAGTCCATGAACTCACGGCAAGAGCGGTCACGACACAGAGGGTCATGAGCCCAATCACGGCTCTCAACAAAGCGGACACCGTCAGGCGATCGAGCATTGGATGCAATTCCCGAGAATCTGGAGGGCGGCTTATAAATTATCTCAATGGTCCTACCAATTGGTAAAGCGGAGAAGCATGCCCAAACAGTGGGACGTCATAAACTCGGGACAACCAAAAGAGTACGGAGGCGGCGATCGGGATGTGGTCGAGGGTCCGAATTAGAAAGACGTCCGGCATCTTCCTGCGAAGAACCGGCCATCTCTCTCTTTCTGATCTTTGAAGTCTGGATCATCGATCCCGATCTTCCGCAAAAGCCCCGCATAGAACTGCGGCTCCATCGCACCGACACTAAAGTACAGCTTGTTTCACCACATACACGGCGCAATTCATTGCTGGAGCCGCCATTGCAAGAGCGAATACGGTGGATCGGAATCGGGGTGATGCTCGAACAAGCCTTCAACACTCGCTCCGATCGAGACCGTCTGCATGGGATCGCCGAGAAGATTGCCCACCATCCTGACACCACCGGCGTGGGGCACCTCCACTAGCACAACAAGATAAGGACCAGTTTGCTTCAGCGCAGCATGCGAGGGATGCCAGACGCGCTCCCAGCTGTAGATGAGCCCTCTGGGCTCGATTTCAATCCATTCTGGGTCAAAGGCGTGGCAGCGATGGCACAGCCACTCCGGTCCGAATTGCCAGGTGCTGCAACGACTGCAACGCTGCACTAACAGGCGGCTCTCGCGCAGTCCCGTCCAGTAGCGAACGGATAAGCCATCGGGCTCAGCTATCGGGATGGGCAAGCCTGCGGGAAGATATGTTGGGCCGCTCACAGCGTGGCCTCCGTGCCGAGAAGGAGATTGCTGACTGGAGAGACCATCGGACCGCCAATGACCATCGCCACGTCATTCCTTTGCACCTGGCTCGTCGACACGCCACGTACCTGGCGCACCGCCTCCAGCACGAGCTCGAAGCCGTGCATGTAGCACTCGGCCAGGTTTCCGCCGCTGGTGTTGAGCGGCAGTTGGCCAGACGGAGCAGTCAAATTCTCGACCGTCAGGAAGTCGTTAGCATCCTCTGGCTTGAAAAATCCGTGCTCCGCCAACGCCATCATCACACCTCCGGTGAAGTTTTCGTAGCATTGAACCACGCCAACATCAGACGGACCAAGCCTTGCCATCCGAAACAGGTCGGGCGCGACTGTATCGAAGCTTGCACCGGCGTAGAGTGGCGAATTGTGGGGGATCGCTCCGGCTCTGTATCCGGAGCCGACGGCTGCACCGAGCAGGTAGACCGGCTTGTTTCGGAACTCCCCGGCGCGCTCCGCCGGCACAAGCACGAGCGCGGCGGCGCCATCATTCTCCATGCAGCAATCGTACAGATGAAACGGCTCGACGATCCAGCGTGACGCATCGTATTTGGCTTCGTCCAGTGGCTTGCCATACATGACCGCGCGCGCATTCGACTGGGCGTGGTGGTAAGACGCCAGCGCGATGGCGCGCAGCGCTTCCTGCTGGACGCCGTGCTCATGCATGTAACGCCGTACCCGCATGGCAAAGCGTTGTGGCGGCGCCAGCACGCCATAAGGCATCAGGTACGCTTTCTCACCTGAGATGGTATTGATGCCCGTCGTCTGCCCGAAACGGCCATACTGTCCCTGGGCAAGCGCTCGAAACACGACAACGCAGTCCGCAAGTCCCGCGACAATGGACGCGGCGGCATTCACAACTGCCGCACAGCAACCACCACCACCTCCACCCCATTGCATCGTTGCGGCCCGTAGCCGTCGTGTGCCGAGCGCGGCAGCCAGCCGGGACGCATCGTTGCGATCGTCGCTGTAGGACGCGAAGCCATCGACATCGCGCGGGTCGAGACCCGCATCGGCGCAGGCGGCCAGGATCGCCTTCAGCGCGAGCTTGAACTCTGCGTCCGGCGAGGCCCCGTGGCGAAAGTAATCGGTTTCACCGATCCCGATGACGGCGACGCGGCCTCTGAGCGTGCGCTCGGCGTCGGCTCGCGCCATCATGCCTTGACGTCCGGCCGCGGCGACCTCGTCGTGTCGGCGCCGAACGCTCCCGCCTCGGCAAGCCTTGCAAGGCGGGCGTCGTCGTAGCCGAGCCGTTCGCGCAGCACAGTTTCGGTGTGCTGTCCAACTGCGGGGGCCGCAACGGGATCGACGATCGGCGTGCGCGAGAAGCGGAGCGGAAGGTTGACGTTGGGGACCCAACCAAGCTTGTCATGCGGGATCCGGGTGACCAGCCCGCGCTCCCTCGCTTCGGGTGACCGGATCGCCTCTCCGACGGTCCGCACCTGCCCACAGGGAACGCCGGCCGCTCGCATCCGGGATTGCCAGTGTGACCACGGCTCCCGCGCGAACGCTTCACCGAGGATCGCGAAGAGCTCGTCGCGCCGCTGGATCCGGTCGGGACCGGTCGCGTAGATCTCGGCCAACGCGAGATCGGTACGGTCGACCACCTGCGACATCAGACGTTGGAAGATCTTGTCATTGCCGCAATTGATGTAGAAGGCGCAGTCCTTCGCCTGAAACACGCCCGACGGACAGGTGTCCGGGCTGGTGTTGCCCTGGCGCTGCGGATCTGCGCCGGTGAACAAATGCTGCATGGTCGCGTATCCCGTCATCAGCACGGCATTGTCGAACAGCGAGATCTCGACGGCCTGGCCGAGGCCGCTGCGCTCGCGGGCAACGAGCGCGCCAAGAATCGCGTTACTGGCCATCATCGCCGTGCTGATGTCCATGACGGGCGACAACGCACGCACGCCCTCGCGATCGGCATAGCCATTCATGGACACGAAGCCGCTCTCGACCTGCGCGATCGGATCGAAGCCGAGCCGATCGGAAAACTTGCCCTCGCGTCCATAGGCCGACACGGAGCAATAGATGATCTCGGGCTTGATCTTGCGGCAGGACTCGTAGTCGAGCCCGAACCGCTCCATGACCCCCGTCGAAAAGTTCTCGACGACGACATCCGCTGTCGCGATGAGCTCGCGCGCGATATCGATGCCTACCGGCGACTTGAGGTCGAGTGCGATGCTCTGCTTGTTGCGGTTGGTCCAAGCAAACGGCGCGCCATGCCGGAGCTCGGGATGCACTGGCGGATAGCGACGAAGATCGTCGCCGCGGCCGGGAGCTTCGATCTTGATGACCTCGGCTCCCATGTCCGCCAGGATCATCGTCGCAAACGGCCCTGCGATGAAGTGGGAGAAGTCGATAACTCGTATCCCTTCGAGCGCTTTCGGCGCGTGAGACGGACGGGCCGTGTGTTCGGGGAAGTCTTCTTCGATCTTATCCAACATGTTTGGGTCCACTGATTTTGCGGGGTCGGAAGGTTCGATCGCGGAAGCGGTCGAGCCGAGACGCCGTCAATTGCCTTTCGCCTGTTCAACGATCGCGCAGCCACCCTGCTCGATCGGCCGAAATGCTTCCGGACCGCTCAGGACGCCGACATTCTCCAGAAGGTCCCATTTGCTTTTCGACGCCTTCGGATCTTTCACTTTCAGGATGTACATGTTGTGGATGGCGCGGCCGTCCGCGCGCACGACGACCGGTCCGTACAGTGCGTCATCGATCGGCCGCTCTTTCATCTTCCGGACAACCGCCTGCGCATCATTCGTCCCGGCGGCCTGCGCCGCATTTAGATAGGCCAGCACCGACGAATAGACGCCGGCATGGAAGGCGGTCGGCGACTGTCCGTGTTGACGCGCGCTGAACTTCGCCGACCAGGCCCTGCTCGCATCGTTGAGGTCCCAATAGAATGGCTGGGTGATGATGAGGCCCTGCGCCACGGCGAGGCCACTTGCCTCGACATCATTGGTTGTGGTCAGGAGTGCGGCAAAGGTCTTGCCGCTCTGTTTTAACCCGAATTCGGAGGACTGCTTGATCAGGCTGACGGTATCGCCGCCGGCCGTCGCGAATGCGATCACGTCGGCGCCCGACGCCTCAGCCTGGAGGATGAACGAGGCATAGTCCGCATTGTTGATGGGGACATTGACCGCCCCGAGCACGACGCCGCCGCCCGCGCCGATGACCGACGTTCCGTCGCGAACCATGGACTTTCCGAGCGCGTTGTCGGTCGCGATGAAATACCACTTCTTGCCTCCGTGATGGACGAGATAGCTGCCGAGCGTGTGCGAAGCCGCCCAGGTGTCGAACGTCCACTGAATCGTGTTCGGCGAGCAGTACTTTCCGGTCAGGTCGGACGAGGCAGCGCTGGATGCGATCAACGCGGCCGCGCTGCCGCGCACGACCTCGTTGACGGCGAGACCGACCGCCGAGTTCGGCACGTCGGCAACCGCGTCGACCTTCTCCTGGTCGATCCAACGGCGCGCGATCACCGCGCCGACGTCAGCCTTGTTCTGATGATCCGCCGAGATGATCTCGACCTTGAAGTCCGGATGCCGCTGCATGAAGTCCTCCGCCGCCATCCTGGCCGCAGTGACCGAGCCCTCGCCTGCATTGTCCGAATAAGGACCCGACGCGTCGTTAAGAACGCCGATCTTCATCGTTCGTGTCGCATCTGCGAAGGCGGTCGAGCATGCGATGAGGGCGAGGAAGGATATTCCAAAAGCCGACGCGAGAGGTTTCATATGTCTCCACCCATTGACGATGTTGTTGTTTATTCAGATGTCCAGGACCAGAGTGCGGGATTTTGCACCCGAGCAGCAGATCATGATGGTGTTGTTCGCGGCCTGCTCTTCCTTGCTCAAGAACTGGTCGCGATGGTCGGGCGTACCCTCGATGACGCGTGTCTCGCAGGTGCCGCACACGCCTTCGGCGCAGGCGTAGTTTGCCGCTATTCCCGCATCCAGCAGCGCCTCGAGAATGGTCTTGCCGGCCTCGATTGCGATCGTCCGGTTGCTCCGCGCAAGCCTGACTTCGAAACCTCCATCGGTCGCCGGCGCTTCCGTTGCCTGGAAGTATTCCACGTGCACATGGTCCGCGGGACGATCGGCTGTCGCTGCCTCGAATGCCTGAAGCATCGGCACGGGGCCGCAGCAGTAGAGGTGCGCCTGCGCAGGCACCCGACCAACGATGGCGGTAAGATCGAACGGGCGTCCGGACCGCTCGTCGTCGAAATCAAGGTGCAGCGTCAAGCATCCGCTCGAAGCAAGTGCATTGAGGTCGTCGAGGAACGCAGCGGCCGGCCGTGTCCGCGCGGCATAGAACAGTTCCGCCGGGAGTCCCAGCGCTTCAAGACGGCGGATCATCGACAGAAGTGGTGTGATCCCGATCCCGCCGGCAATCAGCACGGAGCGGCCGGCCTTCTCGCAGAGCGCGAAGTTGTTGCGCGGACCAGACACTCTGACAATGTCACCTACCTTGAGATTGTCATGGACGAAGCTAGAGCCACCGCGGCCGGCCAGATCTTTGTTCACAGCGATGACATAGCGATGCCGCTCGCGCTGGTCATTGACCAGCGAATAGCTGCGGATCATGCCGTTCGACAGATGTAGGTCGACATGGCCGCCGGCGGTGAAGGGTGCAAGATCGGCGCCCGTCGGAGACACCAATTCGTAGGAACTGATGCGCTCGGCTTCGTAGCAGATGCGCCTGACCCGGAGCTCGACGACGCTCTCAGCCATGGAGCCACTCCCACCACGAATGATGACCGGCGCGTCGGTGGCAGCTCGATGTGCTCACAGCTCGTATCCAAAATCCGCGCCCAATTTGGCCTGCATGAAGGGAGCTCCGGCATCGACCCAGGACTCCTCTGGCGGCAACCGCAGCGATATCGCCCGCACCATGAAGACGTCGGGATCCGCGACACCCTTCGGTTTTGTTCCGTGATCGCGGTAGGCGCCGAGCGCCTCGAGGATGAATCGCCGGGTCATCGCGATGCCGGTGTCGCTCGAACAGAGATTCTCCCTGGTCCGATCGAAGATCGGCGACACGCCGCTCTGGCAGGCGCCGTCCTGGACCCAAAGCCCGGGCAGGCCGGAGAACCAGGTCGTTTGCTGGGCTTGATGGTCGAATTGGAAGCCATTCTGCGGATTGTATTTTGTCCAATAGTCCGCGTACGGGACCGTCACCGGTTGCTGGACGAGCGCGTTGCGGCTGGCATGCCCGCTCTCGCGACCATTATGCCCTTCCGCGAAGATCTGCCGCGTCTTCGGCAACAACGGCTCCGACGGATGGTAGGAGAACATAATGCAGAGCGTATTCTCGTCGTCGATCGGTACCCAGGCGTGTCCGCTCAGATCCGGGAATGGCGAGAGCGGCGGAACGAGCGTATAGAACGGCAGCATGAACTGGTTGACCCGCCAATACAGCGTATTGGCGTCGTAGTTGCGTCGCGCGGCGATGCTCATTCCGAAATCCTGCTTGACGCATTCGAAGGTCGGTCGCAGGTCACGCTTCTGGATCCACGCACTCGTCGTGCCCTGTGAATCCAACCGGCCATGAAGCAGCGGCGCGTGAGCGGAATCGATCTCGCCCTCGACTGCCTGAAGCCAATTGCACTCCTGGACGCGGACGGAGATATGCACCTGGTCGTGCGGGACCAGATTCCATTCGACATTTGGCAGCGGCGGAAGCTCGGCCTGGTCCGGCCCCATATAGGTCCAGATCATCCCGTTGCGCTCCTTGCAGGGATACGCCTTGATCCGCACGCGCTCCTTCAAGCGGCTGCGGACGGGCTCTGCCGGCATATCCGTCACCGCGCCCGTCACGTCGAACTTCCAGCCGTGATAGACGCAGCGCAACCCGCAATCCTCGTTACGTCCGAAGATCAGGGGCGCGCCCCGATGCGGACATGCCTGATCGACGAGGCCGACACGGCCCTCGGAGTCTCTGAAGGCGACCAGATCCTCCCCCAGCAAACGGATGCGCTTCGGCTGCCCGTCCTGCGACAGATCTGCCGACGGCAGGAACGGAATCCAGTAAAGGCGGAAGAGTTCTCCGAGCGGAGTGCCCTTTCCAACCCTCACCAGCCGTTCGTTGTCTTCGTGCGAGAGCATGAGCGTTCCTCCATTGTATTGCGCGACGCCGCGCGCCTACTTCCGCGTTCCGGCCAAGAGCGCGGCGACGCGACCCGACAGTCCCAAATCACTTGCGGTCCAAAGTGGATCAGCTGCAGCGAGCGGCTTTCGCGGCACCGGGGGGCATTTGCCGGCTTCGACGAGATCCACGATCGTTTCGATCCTGCGCCGCTCCAGCTCCTTCAGGGTGTCCTCGATGACGAGCCCTTCCGCGGTGCAACCCGGCAGTTCTGGGTAGGCAAGCCGCACAAGCCATTTGCCGGGCCCGGTCTCAACCGCCTCGGCCTCAAGAAGGTATGGAATCGACAAGAAGTCGCGCAGATCCAAGTCACCCTCCCGGCGACGCCATTTCCCTGGCGTCATCTCTTAATACGTATACGTACTATATTTCCACACGCCTTGCAATAGCCCGAACGAGTGAACTGGGGGGCGAAGGACGACCCAGTCCGGCGACCCGACACGGGGTTGAGAGCCCTCGACCAAGCTGCTAACGGCTATTCAGGTGTTTCGAGGCAACGATTCAGGTCAAGCGTGGCATGGCAGCCGACAAGGGAACGAGAGCAAGCGCCGCGGACATTGCGCGCAACTGGCGGCTGGAAGGCGGTATCGGATTTCTCCTTCGCTTGCTCGAGGCTCGCTATGACGTGCTCTACCAGAACCTGACGGGCCAGAGCGATATCACCCCGCGACAGTTCGGCGTGCTGATCGCGCTTTACCAGGACGGCCCGCTTACCCCGTCGGCACTCGCGGACCGTATCAGCAGCGATCGCAATACCCTGAGTGAGATGCTCAAGCGAATGACGGCCCGGAAGCTGATCTCGAAGCGGAGCAATTCGGAAGACCGACGCTCCATTCAGGTGCAGATCACCGCCAAGGGCGAGGAAGCCCTTTTGGGCGTCGTGCCAGCCGCGTCCGAACTTCAGAACACCTTGCTGGCACCCTTGAGCAGGGAGGATCGCGCGCATTTTCTAGAATGCTTGCTGGCGATCGCAAAATCCTCCTCCACCAAGAGCTCATCCTCGGACCATTGATTTCTATCGTCCCGAATAGCGCACCGGCAGGCGCTTCAATCCGCCCAGGAAAGAGGTTTCGGTCCAGGCCGGTTTGCCCGCAAGCTCGACTCGATCGACGCGGCTGAGAAGCTCGCTAAAAAAGGCGACGATCTCAGCTTTGGCAAAGTGCCGGCCGATACACGCATGAATGCCAACACCATAGCCGAGATGCCGGTTAGGCGAACGATCGGGAATGAACTCGAAGGGGCGATCGAAGGCTTCTTCGTCGCGGTTGCCGGAGGGATAGCTGATGAGGATGCTGTCCCCTGTCCTGATTGTCTTGCCGCGAATTTCGTAGTCGACGGCAGCCGTGCGGAAGAAGTGCTTGACCGGAGACACCCAGCGCACCATTTCATAGGCGATGGTGGCGTCGATCAGATCCGTGCCCTGCTGCATGTCCGGATCGCCGCCGCCGAAATAAGCCTGCGTGATCTTCAGCAGGCGCGCTTCATCCTCTCGCGGCAATCCGAGAATCGTCATGAGGACTCTCAGCGGATAGTAAATCGAGATTTCGTCATGCATTGTCCAATGCGATGTCGAGCATCCTGTTCCCCCCAGTGATTATGTCTCATGCAACACTCCCGGTCTCGCAGATGGGTAGTACCCCTATCGCCTAATCCTTGCCGCTTCCGAACGCACCGGCTTCGGCAAGCCCTGCAATCGCGATCGCGGACAGACCGAGGACCCGCGACAGCACCTCATCGCGATGAGCACCGATGGCGGGAATGTCACGCCGGATCGATGTCGGCGCGCCCGACATTTTCCAGGGTGCGTTGACGCCCATGAACTCTCCGGCCGCATCCGCGATCGTGGCGAACGCGCCGCGTTGCTGGAGATGCGGATCGGTCAAGGCCGCACCGGGATCGCGGTACTCGGCGCTGGGGACGCCGGCTTTGTCGAGCGCAGCCATGCATTCGCGCACCGTGTGTTGCTCGGTCCATTTCTCGATAACCCGCATCATTGCTGTCCAATTCGCGCCGCGTCCCGGCACGCTCTTGAATCGTGGGTCATTGGCAAGTTCACTCTGCCCCGTCACTTCGCAAAGGGCCGCAAAATTCCGCGGCGTGATCGGCGCAATAAGAATATCGCCATCGCGGGCCCGCACCGGGCCGTAGGTGGCGCGGGACGAGGCAATCGGAAATTGCGCCTCCTGCAATTCATAGACGAGCAGATTGAGCATGCAGTCCATCAAGGCAACGTCGATCCGCTGCCCCATCCCGGTCCGCGTACGCTGAACCAGTGCCGTTTGAATGGCCGAGTAGCCGAAGATACCGCCAAGAACGTCCGCGACGAAAATCGCGCCAGCGGCCGGCCGATCGCGATCGCCGGCATACCGCATCAAGGAGCGGTCGAAGCCGCTCTCGGCGTGCACGATCATGGCATAGGCCGCACGTTCGGCCGCCGGCCCCGATTGCCCGTAGCCGGAGATCGAGCAATAGACGAGGCGCGGATTGATCGCGCGCAGCGCATCGTAGCCGAGGCCGAGGCGCTCCATCACACCGGGTCGGAAGTTCTCGACCAGAATGTCGGCTTCCTTGACCAGTTGATACACCAGCTTGATTGCATCGGCGCTCTTCAAGTCGAGGGCAAGGCTGCGCTTTCCGGCATTGAGCTGACCGAAGTAGGTGCTGTGGCCGTCGCGCAGCGGTGTTCGCAACCGCATGTCGTCGCCCTCCGGCGGCTCGATCTTGATCACTTCGGCACCGACATCGGCAAGCAGTCGCGCACAGTAGGGACCGGCCAGCATGATAGAAAAGTCGAGCACGCGCATGCCTTCCAGTGGCCGGCTTGCGGTTTGCGAGTCAGGCATGCGGTCGCTCCTATCTGGGCAGCCCAAGCGCGCGTTGCGCGATGAGACTGCGCTGGATTTCGTTCGTGCCAATGCTGATGACCCACATCAGCGAGTGACGCAGGTTCTGCTCGAACCGGCCATTGTCGATCGTCCCCGGCATTTGCTCGGACAAGGTGGCGCGCATGCCTAGAATGTCGAGCGCGGCCTCGCCGAAACGCTCCATCAGTTCGCCGGAAAACACCTTGCTGATCGCACCATATTCCGGCGGCGTCACGCCGTCCGTCGCAAGGTCCGCGCAATGCATCATCAGCAGTCGCCCGACTTCGATTTCGGCTGCAAGCGTCGCCACTCTGTCGCGGACGATGGGATCATCGCCGAGCGCCCTCCCCGCAACGTCCTTCGTCATGACGTGCCGTCGCAATCGATCAAAGGCATGAGCGACCTTCAGGACGATGCCGCCGCCGACCAGCCCGCGCTCGAAAGCCAGCGCCCCGGTCAGTACCTTCCAGCCGCCATTGACCTCGCCGACGATGTTTTCGAGGGGGATGCGGACATCGTCATAAAAGATGTTGGCAAAGGAGCCGTCATACATCGTCTTCGCCGGCCGGACCGTGATTCCCTCCGCATCCATCGGCACGATGAACATGCTGATGCCGGCGTGCGGCGGCTTCGCATCCCTATCCGTTCGCGCCGCGAGGAACATGTATTTGCCCCACCACGTCGTGGTCCAGATCTTCTGGCCGTTGATCACCCAATGATCGCCGTCGCGCACCGCGCTGGTGCGCAATGCCGCGAGATCGGAGCCCGCCTCGGGCTCGCTGTACCCCATGCCATGCATGGCCTCGCCGCGGAGAATTTCGGGCAAATATCGCTGTTGCTGCGCGGGCGTTCCAAACATCATCAGCGCGTTGGCCTGGATCGCAGCACCGATGCGCGGCGCTTCGCCCCGCTCCATCGTCTCCATCAAGGCGATCTGTTCGCGTGGCGAGCGCGCCTGACCATCAAACGCCCTGGGCCAGCCGAGACCGATCCAGCCGGTGTTGCCGATGTCGCGCGCGAATTCCGCGTCGAACTCGCGCTTGGAGAACGGCCTGCCGTCGAATGCAGCCTTGCGGTCTCCCGACCAGTTCTGCTCGAGCCATTGCCGAACCTGCTTGCGCAGATCGTTGCCTGCAGGCCCGAGGTCATATTCGGGCAAGCCCGAGCTATTGGGATCCAGCAATGACGACGCCAGCGACAGCTTCGCGTGCGGCGATCCGCCCAATGCGATCATATCGAGATGGACGCGCTTGAAATGCAACGAGGCCTCGTGCTCGTCGGCATAACCGATGGCCCCGAAGGCGTGGTGGGTCTCCAGCGAGACGCGCCGCAGAGCGTCGCTCGCAAAAACAACCGCACAATCGGTGAAGTGACGCCAATTGAGATCGCCTAGGTCATGCAGCTTGGCCGCATGTTCGACGATGAGACGCACGCCTTCCAGTGCAATGAGGCCGTCCGCGAGCTTGTGCTGGATCGCCTGGAACCGCCCGATCGGCTGACCGAATTGGCGGCGCTCCTTAGCGTAGTCGGTCGCCAGTTCGAACGCCCGGCGCGCCGCGCCGTGGGCACGCGCCGTCAGAGCCAGCTTTCCCCTGAGCACGAGGTCATCGAGGATACCGTCGTCCACGGAAATGCGGATGACGGGCGCTGAGGCCAATCGGACCTCATAATAGCCCCAGGCGCCCATCGCTCGCGTCGGTACAATTTCGACGCCTGCGGCATCCAGTGCGACAAGTCCCATCGCCGACCGGTCGATTGCGACCAGCAGATGCGTGCAACTTCCCGCTGCCTCGACGAACCGAAGCGATCCGATCGCTCGGTCATCCCTGACACTGATTGAGCCGACTCCCGGATCGGGATCGAATCCCCCGAATGACAAAGCTATCCGGGCCGAACCGGCGTGCAGCTCCCTCAGAAGAGAGACGGCCGCTGCGGACTCCGACGTCGAGAGCGCAACATTCGCGAGCGCCGCGGCCAACATCGGGGCCGGGCACGCGGCCCGGCCGAGCTCAGCGAGCACGACCGCAACCTCGCGAAGCCCGCCTTCATCGGGATTGCTGCCGAGGCCGGCAACGCCCTGTCCCACGAGCTTGGTCCAGATCGCCGCAACCTCACGCGGCGACGGTCCGGTCCTGATGCAGTCGGCATTCCAATGTTCGCTGAGGAATCCGCGCACGGATTCCCGGAGCATCTCCGTAATGTCGTCGGCCGGGAGCTCTGCTGCGTCCATGGAACCGACTAGCCCTTGCCAAATTTGGGCTTGCGCTTTTCCTTGAACGACATTGTCGCCTCCTTGTGGTCGGCGGTTTCGAACGTCACCTGCTCGAGCGCCATCGAGGCCTCGAGCAGCATGTTCACCCGATCCTTGAGGATCTGATTGATCGACAGCTTGGTCCAGCGGATCGCCCAGGTCGGACCGTTCGCGAGCTCGATCGCGATCTCACGGGCTTTTGCCAGCACCTCGTTGCGCGGCGCGATATGATTGACCAGCCCGATCCGCTCGGCTTCCTTTCCCTTCAAGAGAGTGCCGCGAATGAGGAATTCCTTGGCCTTGTTGATGCCGACGAGCAGCGGCCAGATCACAGTGCCACCGTCGCCTGCAACCAGGCCGACGCGCGACACATGCGTATCACCAATGCGCGCATCTTCGGCCATCACGGTGATATCGCACAACAGCGCATGGGTCGCCGCAAGGCCAATCGCGTCGCCATTGATGGCGGCGATGATCGGCTTGTCGAGATCGAGCTGACGGGTAACCCCGCGGCGGCTGATCATGGGGTCGTGAACCTCCCCCTCCTCCAGGACATCGCCGCCCGGCCGTTCGGACATTGCCTTGACGTCGCCGCCCACGCTGAAGAATTCACCCGCGCCGGTCAGGATGACGACGTTGACGGCGTGATCGTCTCCCAGATCGTCCCAGATCGTGCGGAGTTCGCGGATCAGCTTTTGATTGATCGCATTGCGCGCCTGGGGCCGGTTCAACGTCACGGTCGCGACCTTGTCGGCGACTTCGACGGTCAGGCATTCATATTTGCTATAGTGGGACACCATTTCCTCCGTTCCTATTCTTGTTCAGCACCCTTGTCGGGCGCAGGCTTCTCACCGCCTCATGCCGGGCTGCATCTCCGCGAGCGCGACTTGAAGCGACATTGCGCCGGGATCCTGCTCCAGCATGCGCTGCACGGCCTCGAGGTGACTGCGCATCAAGCGCGTTGCGGACGAGGCATTTCGTTCGCGAAGCGCCGTCAAGAACTTCCGACGCCGTTCGGACAGCCCCGCCATCGCAACACCGCTCGACGCCACCTTGGCATAGACGAAGCGCATGTGAATCTCGGTGACGGAATCCATGATGATGGCGATCACCTTGTTTCCGGTCGCCGCTGCGAGAATTTTGTAAAACTCCCGCGAACATTCGACCCGGTCTAGCAACCGGCCCTCCGCGGTCGCGATATCCGTACGCTCGATATTGGCCTCCAGCGCCGCGAAATCGGCCTGCCGCGCGTTCCCGCATGCCAAACCCACGACAAGATCCAGAACGTGGATCCGCGCCTCCGATAGTTCGCGCACCGAGATCGTGCCGAGGCTCAGCATGTCCTGCATCACCACGTTCATTCGGCTGGTGTCGCCCGACTGAATGAAAGCACCTCCCTTGACGCCCTTCTGCAATCGAAGCACGCCGGCCATTTCAAGGCTGCGAAGAGCCTCTCTCAGCACGTTGCGGCTGACGCCAAGCTGCTGCGCGAGATCGCGCTCGGGCGGCAATTTGTCGCCCGGCTTGAGAACCCCGAGCGCCAGCTGCTCGCGAATTCGCTCGCAGATCTCCTCGAAGGCGCGGCGCGTGTGAATAGGCCGGAACGTCAATGGAGCGGGCGCGCCCGCCGCACGGTGATCGGATGCCCGCTCCCGTCGCTTCAGCGACGGCGATCGGGGGGTGACGGGTGCGCGGGGGCTTGACTTGGACGACATGCAGTGAACTATTAAATGGATCACCCATTCAATGGAAGCCCCTTTTTGGGCTTTCAGACAAAAAACAATCCGGGGTACTCCATGAGCTTTACCGAGGAGCAGATCGCCTTCCGTGACAACATCAGCAGGATGGCGGCCAGGCACGTGGCGCCGATTGCAGCCGAGATCGACGAGACCGACCGGTTTCCGCTCGAGATCGTAAAGCTGTTCGGCGAGATGGGGCTGATGCAGCTCTGGGTCCCGGAGCAATATGGCGGGCCGAACGGCAACCTGACCCTGGCCTGCATCGCGCGCGAGGAAATCGCAAAGTTTTCGCCGGCCTGCGCCTCAATCGCCTGCCTCAACACTATGTTCATCATGCCGCTGATCCACTTCGGTTCGGAAGAGCAGCGGAAGAAATATTTGCCGATCATCGCAAAAGGCGGCGTCGTAACAGCGATCGCGATTTCTGAGCCGCAGGCCGGCTCCGACGTCACCGCAATCAATACCCGGGCCAAGAGGGACGGCGACTGCTACGTACTCAATGGCCGCAAGCAGTGGTGCAGTTACGGTGTGGCAGCCGACTACATCGTGGTGTTCGCGCGCACCAGCGACAGTCCGGGCGCAGACGGCATCAGCGCCTTTATCGTCGAGCCGAAGGCCATGCCGGGGATCAGCTTCGGGCGCCATGAGCGCAAGATGGGCTTTCGCGGCGCACCGAACACGCCGATCTTCTTCGACAACGTCCGGGTGCCGGTCGAAAATCTGGTCGGCGAGGAAGGCAAGGGGTTCCGCGCATCGATGCGAGCCCTCGACCTTAATCGCCCCACCATCGGCGCTCAATCCGTTGGACTGGCTCAGGGCGCCCTCGATGTCAGCGTTGCCTATGCGAAAGAGCGCAAACAGTTCAAGAAATCGATCTCCGAATTTCAGGGTGTGCAGTTCATGCTGGCCGATATGGCCATGCAGATCGAGGCAGCACGCGCGCTCGTCTATGAATGCGCGCGCGCCGGCGACGCCGGCGATTGGAAGCGTCTGAACGTCCTTGCCAGCATGGCCAAATGCGTCGGCAGCGACATGGCCATGAAGGTGACAACCGATGCCGTGCAGATCTTCGGCGGCTACGGTTATACGATGGACTATCCGGTCGAACGCATGATGCGCGATGCCAAACTGACCCAGATTTTTGAGGGCACCAACCAGATCCAGAGGATGGTCATCGCCCGCGAGCTTCTACGATAAGAGCTACAAAAAAATAACATTGGGAGGAGACGTCTTGAACAGCAGAATTTGTGGAATTCTGGGCATCATTGCGGCATCAGCAGCGCTCGCGTCGACGCCGGCCCCTGCGCAAAAGGCCTACGGTCCGGGAGCCAGCGACACTGAGATCAAGCTCGGGCAATCGACGCCGCTCAGTGGCCCGGCGTCGGCATTCGGTGCCGGCGCAGGACGCGCCGTCGTCGGCTATTTTGAGATGATCAACGAACAGGGCGGCGTCAACGGGCGCAAGATCAGCTTTACGCAGCTTGACAATGCCTACAGCGCGCCGAAGGCGGTGGAGCAGTCGCGCAGGCTCATTGAGGACGTCGGCGTCCTCGCCGAGGTCGGCACCATTGGCACGGTCCCGAACGTCGCAATTCAGAAATATCTGAACTCAAAGCAAGTTCCCCAGCTCTTCATCACTGCCGGCGGACGTCGTTTCAACGATCCAAAGACGTTCCCCTGGACGGTGCCCCTCTATCCGGATTTCGAGACCGAAGGCAGGGTCATCGCAAAATACATACTGAACGGCAAGCCGGATGCGAAGATTGGCGTCCTGTTCCAAAATGACGATTACGGGCGGGACTACGTCAAGGGATTGCGTGCCGGCCTGGGATCGAAGGCATCGCAGATCGTCGCCGCGGTCTCTTATGAACTGGCCGACCCGACGATCGATTCCCAGATCGTTCAGCTCAAGGCGGCGGGCGTCGATACGCTGATCGAACAATCCTCGGCCAAGGCCGCGGCCCAGTCCATCCGCAAGGTGCATGAACTCAACTGGGATCCTCTCCACGTCATCGGCGGCTCAACGGCATCGGTCGAAACTGTCCTGAAGCCGGCAGGCCTCGACGCATCGAAGGGACTGGTCACCACGCAGTTTCTCAAGCAGCCCGGCGATCCCGCCTGGGCGGACGATGAGGAAATGAAGACGTACAAGGCGTTCCTGAAGAAGTACGCGCCATCGGCCAATCCCGACGACTACTCGGTTCTGGTCGCCTACATGAATGTGAACGCCCTGACCACGGTTTTGAAGAAGTGCGGGGACGAACTGACCAGGGAGAACCTCATCAGCCAGGCGACCTCCCTTCACGGCACGCGAATGCCGCTGATGCTGCCCGGCGTCTCCATCAGTACGGCGCCCGGCGACTACACGCCGTTCAAGATTCTTCGCATTGCCAAATTCGATGGAACGAGCTGGACACTCACGGGCGATCCGGTGTCGGCGGAGTAGCGCAGCGTCCCTGATGGCGATAGCCCGTGTCAGGCCTCCGCCATCGCACCAACCGCCCTGAGTGCGTCGATCTCGTCCCGCGGAATGCCCCAGTCGGTGAGCACCTCCCTGCTGTCGCGCCCCGGCGCCGGTGGCGGTCGACGTAGGTCGGACCGCGTGCGGGAGAAGCGCGGTGCCGGGCTCGGGTGGCGTAGCCCATCGAAATTGGCATAGAGGTTTCGCGCCTGCATCTGGGGATGCGCAGGTGCCTCATCGACCGTCAAGACCGGTGCAAGACAGACGTCGTGCCCCATGGCGAGCGCGACCCATTCGTCACGGGTTCGTCCGGCGAATATCCTGGCGAAGCGTTCGCGCATTTGCGGCCATGCCGACCGATCGTTCTGGGCCGGCAGACCCTCCCCGCCGAGACCCATCACCTCGAGCAGGTTGACGTAGAAGTGCGGCTCGATCGCTCCAACCGCAATGAACTTGCCGTCGCTGGTCGCGTAGCTTCGATAGAACGGCGCGCCGCCGTCGACGATGTTGTCCGACCGGCGCTCGGTCCAGCTTCCCTGCTGACGGAAGGCCTGAAAGGCCGACATCAGATGCGTCACCCCGTCGATCATGGCGACATCTATCGTCTGCCCTTGCCCGGATCGCTGCGCCTCCATGGCGGCCGAAAGCAGTCCAACGGTCAAGTAAAGCGCTCCGCCGCCGAGGTCCGCAACGAGATTGAGCGGAGGCGGAGGCGGGCGGTCGGCATCGCCCAGACAATGCAGCGCCCCGGTCAACGCCAGGTAGTTGATGTCGTGCCCCGCTTCCTGCGCCAGCGGGCCGTCCTGCCCCCATCCCGTCATGCGCGCGTAGACCAGACGCGGATTCGCGGCGTGGCAGACCTCAGGGTCAAGACCCAGCCGTTCCATCACCGAAGGACGGAACCCTTCAATCAGCGCGTCCGCCTGCGCCACGAGTTTCAACACCGTCGCGATCGCCTGCGGCTGCTTGAGATCGAGCGCAACCGAGCGCTTGTTGCGATTGTAGAAGTCGAACTGCGCCGGCAGGTCCGGTTCGACGCCCGGCTTCGCAATACGATCGATGCGGACAACATCGGCCCCGAGATCGCCGAGCAGCGCGCCCGCAAACGGCGCCGGGCCGATCCCGCCCATTTCGACGACACGAAAACCTTCCAGGGGGCCGGTCACGACGAACTCTCCTCTTCATAGATATCAGGGAACTTCAGCTCAAGGTTGCCGAGCTGCATTCGTGACCAAACAACCTCAACGGTGAAAACGCACGGCGTCATCGATCGTTGCCCGGTCGACGCGCGCAGCATTGGCCCTGACGTCGCGGTCTTCATAGCCAAACGAAATACCGAACAGCAGCCTGTAATGGTCGGGAATCCCAAGGTGCGCGCGAGCGATGTCGGGAAACAGGCCGAGCGCCCCTTGCGCGCAGGATGCGATTCCGCGCGCGGTGAGCGCCAGCATCAGGGTCTGTGCATACATGCCGATATCGGCCGCCTCGCGCGTGTCGAAGGGCTCCGGCATGAAGATGAGGACCGCGTGGGGGGCATCGAAGAAGGCATGATTGCGGATATAGGCCAGCTTCCGTCCGACCGTGTCGTTCCGCGCGACGCCCATCGCGCCATAAAGAGCCTGCGCCGCACCGACCTGCCGCTCGCGATAGACCCCGGTGAACTTGCCGTCGGCCGGCCAGTCCGGCTTGATCGGCTCGTCACGCATCCCCGCCGAGACGAGCGCCTCGCGGAGGCGCTTGAGCTTGTCTCCCGACACGACATGCGGCGTCCATGGCTGCACATTGCAGTTCGACGGCGCGCATTGCGCAAGGGCAAACACCTCCCGCAGCGTCGCTTCGGGCACTTCACGCGCCAGGAAGCCGCGCACGGACCGGCGGAGACGGATGGCCTCGTCGACGCTCATGGCAGAGCGCTCCATTACGGTCATGCCTCGCTCCCGATCAATGCCATCCCGCGCGTCGCATAGGCGCGCGCGAGGCGGCGGCCCACCTTCGCGGCATCGGGCAAAACGTTGTTACCGAGATCCCCGCGCGCCGCCACGCCAGCGCTTCCGACCGCACCTCGGAACATCGCAAAGACCTGGTGGAACACGGTCAGGCGTTCGGCCGCTTCGGCGCATTCGTAATAGCGATCGAGATAATCGCGCTCGCTCGGGATTCCCATGTCATCGAGCGGCAGTCCGAGCAGCCCTCCGTTCTCGTCCGGCGCCATGCGCCAGGCCTGGCCGTTGAAGGCGAGATCGACGAGGGGATGGCCGAGCGTCGACAATTCCCAATCCAGCACACCGATCACGCGCGGCTCGGACGGGTGGAACACAAGATTCGCCATGCGGAAATCACCATGGCACAGCGCAAGGGTCTCGCTCGTCGGCACTCGCTCGGATAGCCAGCGCACCATCTGGTCCAGTGCGGGGTTGTCGTCGTCACCGCGCCGGTACTCCGCCCACAATTTGGACCAGCGATTGAGCTGCCGTGCAAAATAATTTCCGGGCTTGCCGAAGTCCCCGAGCCCCACGGCCCGATAGTCGAGCTTATGAGTGGCGGCGAGCACGGCACACATCGAGCGATAGCATGACGCCCGCTCATCGCATGCAAGACCGGGCAACGCGTAGTCGTAGAATACGCGCCCATCGAGCCATTCCATGAGATAGAAGGGTGTTCCCAGCACGGCCCGATCCTCGCAATAGCGATACGGCTTCGGCGTCGGGACGGCGCTACCCTGGAGCGCCGTCAGCACCCGGTATTCGCGATCGATGGCATGGGCTGACGGCATCAGCACGTCGTTCGGCTGCTTGCGCAGCACCGCACGCCAATCGCCCCGCGTCACGAAGTAGGTTGGGTTCGACATTCCGCCGCTGGTACGCCTCACGCACACCGCGACGTCGCCGCCGAGCCAATCCTTCAGGTAGGCCTCGAGCCGACGAACGTCGAAATCAACATCGCCATCGCTCGTCTGCGCACCCATCACGGTCAGCTCGCGCTCTTGCCGCTGAAACCGAACAGGTACTGCGCGACGCGGCGCATCTGCACCTCCTCCGTTCCTTCGGTGATGCGATAGCGGCGATGATGGCGATAAATGTGCTCGAACGGCAATGCGCGGCTATAACCCATGCCGCCGTGCACCTGCATGGCGCGATCCGCCGCCTCGCAGCACAGCCGGTTGGCGCGGAAATTACAAATCGAAACCATGTCGCTGATGGACAGCGGATTCTGGCGATCCATCTGCCAGGCTGTGCGGAAGATAAAGTTGCGAACCATCTGGTAGTCCGCCCAGAGCTCGACCAGGGGAAACTGAACGGCCTGCTTCTTGGCCAGTGGCTCGCCGAAGGCCACGCGCGACCTCGCGTATTTGACCGCTTCCTGGATGCAATAGCGCGCGGCGCCCGCACTGGCCGCGGCTTGACGGATCCTGTTCTCATGCACGAAGCGTTGTGCGACGACGAGGCCTTCGCCTTCCCGGTGCAGGATCGCGCTGTCGGGCACCCGCACATTGACGAGTTCCGTCTCCGCGTGATCGCTGGGCATGTTGAAGGTCCAGTGATTGTAGAGGATGTTGTGGCCGGACGTGTCGGTCGGCACAATGAATGCAGTGATGCCCTTGGCCTCGCCCGGCTTGCCCGAGGTACGGGCAAACACCAGATTGGCATGCGCACGTGCCACCTGGCTGTTCCATCGCTTGCGGCCGTTGATGACCCAATCGCCGCCGTCGCGCACGCCGGTGGTCTCGAGCCAGGTCGCGTCGCTGCCGTGCCCGGGCTCGGTCAGACCGAAGGAAAGGTGCTTCTTCCCCGTGATGATGCCCTCGATATAGGTCTTCTGCTCCTCGGTCCCATAGTCGGCGAGCGCCGGGACGATCGGAAAATTGCCGACGATGGAGGATTCATCTTGCAGATCGTTATGCAGACCCAGTCCGCGGGCAGCCAAATGTTCGCGGATCGCCGCAATCGCGAGGTTCGAGGCGCCCTGACCGCCGCACGATCTGGGCAGGCCGTAGCGCAGATGCCCGGCCTTGTCGGCAAGGCGCTCCATTTCACCAATCAGCGCGCGCCATTCATCGCGGGGGCGGCCGTCGTTGTCCCAGTCGGTGCGGGCGTTCTCACGACGATGGTCGAAGAACTGCTTATGATCGCGCTCGAGCGGCTTGATCTCCGCCTCGATGAACGCGTCAAGTTCGGCGAGCTTGTCGGTGATCTCCTTCGGCAGTTCGAAATCCACGGCGCTTCTCCTGTTCTTATTATTTTGAAGAGCCGGATTGCTAGAGTGCGATCCGGCCATAGGGATGGGTGCTGCTGACGCCGCCATCGACGGACAGCAATTGACCATCCACGTATGAGGAATCGTCGCTGGCCAGGAATGCCGCGGCAGCCGCGATCTCCTCGGAACGCCCCGGACGCTTCAGAGGCGTCACGTGCCCGAGCTTGGATTCGACGCCGCGCGCACGGGCGTCCTCGAACACCTTGCGGGTCAGCTGGGTCTCGACAAGCCCCGGCAGCACCGCATTGACGCGCACACCGGTCCCGGCGAAGGCGTTGGCCGCCGTCTGCGCGAGATTGTTCACGGCCGCCTTGCTCGCGCTGTAGGAGATCGCGCCGGCGTTGGCGCGCAGCGATGCGGCTGATGAGGTCAGAATGATCGAGCCGTAACCCTGCGTGGTCATGTGACGGCCGGCATATTTGATGGCGAGAAAGCAACTAATCGTGTTGATCCGGTAGACCTCGGACCATTCTTCCACCGTCTGTTCCAGCAGCGGCGTGTTGGTCCCGGTGACGCCGATATTGGCGAAGAATATCTCCATCCCGCCAAACTCCGAGAGGCAGCGAGATACGATCGCGGCGACGTTCTCCTCGATCGAGGCGTCCGTGATCAGGGCGGATGCAACGCCGCCCTCGCTCCGGATGGCCGCAGCGGTCTCCTCGGCATTACCCGCCCGGCCGACCACGAGGACAGCCGCGCCTTCGCGCGCGAAACGAATGGCGCTGGCACGACCGATGCCGCTTCCGCCGCCGGTGACGACCGCGCGCTTGCCCTCGAGCCGCTTCATGCGCCTTCTCCTATCTGGCAGGAATCGTCCAACCGCCGTCAGCGGTGATGACCGCACCCTGGACGTAACTCGCGTCATCGCTCGCAAGGAACGCTGCGAGCGCGGCGATCTCTTCCGGAGCGCCGAAGCGGCCGGCCGGCATCTCGGCCTGCCGCGCCGCAATCGTCGCTTCATCGAACTGCGCGATGGAAGCAGGTGTTCCGATCATGCCCGGCGCGACCACATTGACGCGGATTTTCTTTGCGCTCAGCTCGATGGCAGACGCCCGCGACAGACCGACGACGCCGGCCTTCAGCGCGGAATAGGCAATCGAGTCCTTGGCGGGATGAAACGCCGATACCGAGCTGAGATTCACGATCGATCCACCGCCGCGACGCTCCATTTGCGGAGCCACGGCCTGCGTGGCCCAGATCAGGCCGTGCAGGCCGACCGCGAACATCCGCTCGACCGTGCCAAGCTCGATCTGCTGCAATGGTTCAAAGCGCGCCCACACGGCATTGTTGACGAGGACCGCCGCGGGTGCGTCGAATTCACGCTCGACGCGCGCAAAGAGCTCGTGAACCTGATCGCGCTTGCCGATATCCACCTCGTATCCCCTCGCCTCGAACCCCATGTCCTTCAGCTGGCTGACCGCGGGCTCCAGCCGTCGCGCGCTGACATCGACACAGGCAAGGCGTCCGCCCTCGCGGCCAAATCGCTCCGCGATCGAAAGACCGATCCCGCGCGCCGCGCCGGTGACGACACAGACCCGGTCCTTGAGACGGGCGTTCATGCGCTGGCCTTCTGTGCCGGTTCGGCGAATGCCTTGGCGATCTCGCGCAGCTGATACTTCTGGACCTTGCCGGCCGGCGTCTTCGGCAGATCGGTGACGATTTCGACACGCTCCGGCCAGTATTGCTTGGCGACCTTGTGCTCGGCCAGGTGAGCCTGCACGCCCGCCAGATCGAGCTTCTGATCCGGACGCAGCATGATGAAGGCACAGGCCCGCTCTCCAAGACGCGGATCCGGATAGCCGACGATTGCGACCGAAAGCACGGCCGGATGCCTGAACAGCAGATTCTCGATGTCGAAGACCGGAACGTTCTCGCCACCGCGGATGATGATGTCCTTGATGCGGCCGTCGATCCGGATATAGCCCTCGTCGTCCATGTAGGCCATGTCGCCGGTGTCAAACCATCCGTCCGCGTCGAACGGCTCCATGTCCTCGCGCTTGTAGTAGCCAAGGAACATCTGCGCGCCGCGGACCTTGAGCAGGCCCTTCTCTCCAACCGACGCCGGCGATCCGTCCATGCGAACCACTTTGACCGCCACGCCCTCCACCGGGCGCCCATCCGTCTTGGACGATTTCTCCAGCGCCCGCTCCGGCTCGGTCAGTGTGCTCGACAGCGATTCCGTCATGCCCCAGAGCGAGCAAACCTTGAGGTCCAGCTCGCGATAGGCGCGATCAATCAGTGCTGGCGGGATCGGCGCGCCCGCGCACAGGAACTTGCGCAATTGGGCCGGCTTGGGCACGCCGGCTGCGACCGCCTCGCACATGTCGGCAAGGAACGTAGCTGCACCGGCGGAATAGGTGACGCCTTCCCTGGCCATGATCGAGACCCCGCGCTTGGGCTCCCAGATGTCCTGAAAAATCACGGTCGCGCCAATTTTCAAACCGAGCAGCATGCCGGCCGCAAAGCCGGTCATGTGGCCGAGCGGCGAGCAAACGAGCATCGTATCGCTTGCGTCGAGGCCAAATCGTCCGGCAAGCGCGATGCAACAGCCCATCAGCGTATTCAGGCAATGCATGACGCCCTTGGGCGAACCCGTCGTACCCGAGGTGAACATCAGAACGGCCATTTCATCGGCGGGAAGCGCGCCGAGCTCGCCGACTGGCGGCGGACCGAGACGCTCGCTGCCGGACAGCAGGGCCTGATCGAAGCTTGCAGGCCCCTCGCCATCGACGACGATGACGTGCTTGAGCCTCGGCAGCCCCGGCTGCAGCGAGCGGGCCATGACCTCATGATCGAATCCGCGAAACAATTTCGGAACAACCAGGAGCTTCGTCTCGGCAAAGCCCAGCATGTAGGCGAGCTCGTGCTCGCGGAAGATCGGCATCAGCGGATTGACGACCGCCCCGACGCGAAAGGCCGCGAGCGCAATGACGGCAAATTCCCACCAGTTCGGCAACTGGACCGACACGACGTCCCCCTGGCCGATACCAAGACGGCGCAGCGCGGCGGCCACACGCGAAATCAGATCCCCGAGCTCCGCATAGGTGAGACGCTTCGGCTCGGTCCGGTCGGCGCGATCCGCCATCAGCGCCAGCTTCTCTGGCGTTGCGGCGATCGTCTGTTGCAGGAACTCGTCGAAGCTCTTGTCGACCCAAAATCCGCTCGCTCGCATCGCGCGCGCATGCGCCACGGGATCGAAACGATGCTCGCTCATGACGTCGCCTCCATGACGATTGATCGCGCACTTGACGGCGCTTTAGTGCGCTAGTGTATTATATTGGAAATGGACTGCAATACCTAAATGGACCGGTCCACGCTGGCTTCGAAGAACGCCTTCTTCTCAATTTCGTGTGCTAGTGCATTAATTATACCGAACCAACAAGGGAGGTCGCAATGAAGGCGGCGGTTCTGGAACGGCGAGGGATCGATGGCGTGACCTGGCGGGATTTTCCGGATCCCGTGCCGGCTCCGGGGGAGTCCGTGCTCAGGGTCGCGGCCTCCTCTGTCAATCGCGTCGATCTCTACATGCGCGACAACGGCAACGGGATCACCCATGCGTTTCCGCAGGTGATGGGGGTCGAAGCCGCCGGCGAGATCGTCGAGGCCGCTCCCGGTACCGGACTGAGACCAGGCATGAAGGCTGTCCTTTTCTCCGAGGCCTATTGTGGTAGATGCCGCTACTGCCAGGCAGGCGACCAGCCGCTCTGCGAGAATGTGAAGATCATGGGCGAGCATCGGCATGGCGGCTTTGCCGACTACATTGCCATGCCCAGCACCTGCTTCTTTCCCCTCCCCGACAACGCTGATCTGCCGGCCGCAGGTGCCCTGATGACGGGCCATCTGACGGCCTGGCGGATGCTGTTCGGCAAACGGGCGCTGCAACCCGGCGAAACTGTCTTGATCGTCGGTATTGGCGGAGGCGTGGCCGTTGCCTGCCTCCAATTGGCGAAAATCGTGGGCGCTCGCGTCTTCGTCACCTCCTCCAGCGACGAGAAAATCGCCAGGGCGAAAGCGCTAGGCGCAGACGGCGGCGTCAATTACCGGCACGATCGGGTTTCCGCTGCCGTCCAGGAGATGAGCGGTGGCGGTGTCGACATGGTGATCGACAGCGTCGGCGAAGCGAGCTGGGGCGAATCCCTGCGTTCGTTGCGTCGTGGCGGGCGGCTCATCACCTGTGGCGCCACGACCGGCTCCAATCCGCCGGCCGATCTGCAACGCGTGTTCATTCGCCAGCTCGAAATCTACGGCTCGACCGGCGGCAGCGTCAGCGAATTCCGCCAATTGCTCGATGTCTTCAATCGCGGCATGGTCAGGCCCGTGATCGATTCATCGTTTGCAATGGCCGATGTCGGCTCGGCCCTCGCGCGCCTCGCCTCCGGCGCACAGTTCGGCAAAGTGTCGCTCATGGCCTAACCTCATTGCACAGAAACGGTCACATCTTGCAGGCGGGATCCACTGGAGGAATGATGTCCTGCCCCGGCTCGAGCTTCTTGATCTGGTAACCGGGCTTTCCGTCCGGCCCGATTGCGATCTGACTGATCGCCATCCGCCGCGCGGTCTGATGATCGCCCGCCCGAACTTCGACATCCCCGAGAACCGTTTCAATCTTCAGGCCTGACAGCGCGGCGCGGACCGCGTTGATATCGGTCGAATTGGCCTTCCGAAGCGCGGCAGCCATGAGCTCGATCGCCGCGTATTGGTCAGCACTGGTGTAAGGCGGCAGTTCGCCGTTGTATTTTTCCTTGTAGGCTTTCACGAAAGCCTCGGCTTGGGCGCCGGGAAAACCGGCGACGAATCCGATATTCTGATAGACGCCCAGCACCGTCTCGCCTTGCGCGGGCAGCGTTTGCGGGATCACGAAGGAATTGCCCAGCACCATCTTGTACTTCTTGAACAGGCCGAATTGCTGCTGCTGCTTGGCAAGATTGATAGCGTCGCTGCCAAAGATCGTCACGAATAGACCGTCGGCCGGATCCGCGCCGAGCTCCGAAATCTTCGCACCGAAATCCGGCGTGCCGGAAGGGGAGAACAAGGTCTTGCCGATGGTTCCGCCTTGCGAGGTCACCAAGACCTTGAACTTGTCCGCGGAGTCACGCCCGGCTGCGTAGTCGACGGCGATGATGTCCCATTTCTTGATGCCTTGATCCTTCAGGAACTCCCTGAAGGCGCCCATGATCATCGAGTCATTTGCATTGACCCGGAAGAAGTTTGGCGAACAGTTCTTTCCGGTCAAACCGTCGGCATTGGCCATCACCTCCAGCATCAGGACTTTCAGCGCGGGAAGCTTGGCCTGCAGCGCCGGCGTGACGGCCGACGTGTCCATGCCGGTGATGAACATCGCGCCGTCCTTCTGGACAGCGCGGGTGGCGCCGTCCACTGCGGTGTCGGGCGTGCCCGGATAGGAAATGAAGGTCGCCTCCAGCTTCTTACCGGCGGCTCCGCCGGCAGCGTTGATCTGTTCGATCGCAAGGTTGACCGCTTTGACCTGAGTGTCCTTCAGCCCGGCGAGCGGTCCACTGTCGATCAGCAGAACACCAATCTTGACGGTGTCTTCAGCCAAGGCTGCCGTCGTAACTGCGATAGACATTGCGGCGCCGATCGTCACCGCGCACAACGCGCCCAATGCTGGACCGATGGACGATATCTTCATCTCTCACTCCCCTCCGCCTTTTCAGATGCTCGGCTATACGGCCATCAAGGCCTGGTTCTCCGGCTCACCGATGGAGCCGATGGCGCCTGCCCCGACGACTTCTCCCTTCGCCAGGATCACGAATCGATCCGTCGCACGCTTGACGAGACTCAAGTGCTGCTCGACCACGAGCACGCCGGTGCCGGCACCGCGAATGCGGTTGAGCGTCTCGACCAATCCGTCGATCAGCACCGGTGAAAGACCTTCCGACGGCTCATCGAGAAGGATGAGACTGGGATTGGCCATCAAGGCACGGCCGATCGCCAGCATCTGCTGCTGACCACCGCTCAGCATGGTACCGAGCCGGTCGGCGCGCTCCTCCAGCACCGGGAAAAGATCGAAGATGGTCTTCAGCCTCCAGTGCCCTGCCCTGCCCGTCGCCCTGCCAAGCAGCAGGTTCTCCTTGACTGTGAGGTTCGGGAGGATGCGCCGTCCCTGCGGCGCGATGGATAGACCCAGCTTGGCCGCCATGTAGCCCGGCAAGCCATCGATCCGACGGTCATGCACCCAGATGGCACCCGAGACGATGTTGGTCTCGCGAAAGACCGACAGCAATAACGTCGACTTTCCGGCACCATTGCGGCCGACCAGGGCAACCGATTCCCCTTCTTCGACGGAGAGATCGATGCCGCGCAGCACGGTCGATGCGCCATAGCCGGCAAACAGGGATTCGATCCGCAATGCGCTCATGCCGCGGTCCCCAGATACGCCGCGATGACCCGATGATCGGTCCGGATGGCTTCGGGCACGCCTGTCGCCAGGTGCCGGCCAAGATCGAGCACGGTCACCATGCCGCAACAGGCGAACACCGCATCGACATCGTGCTCGACCACGATGGCCGAGATCTTGCGCTCGCGCACGAGGTCGCGGACGTGCTCGAACAGGCGCAGCGTCTCCGTGGCAGACAGGCCGGCGCCCGGCTCGTCCATCAACAGAAGGCGTGGCCGCCCGATTAAGGCCAGCGCCACATCGACCCGCCGCTGCACGCCATAGGCAATGCGCCCCGCCTTCTGGCCGAGATAGCCGCCGAGGTCCATGACCTCGATTACGTCGTCGAGCCGATCGTCGCCGAGATGTCGCGCAACCAGCTGGAGCTGTTCGTGGACGGTGAGGTCCTGGAAGATGCTGGTGCGCTGGAACGATCGTGACATGCCCTGACAACGACGCCAGCTGATCGAACGTCGCGTGATATCCTCGCCGCAGTAGCGAACGCGTCCCGCGGTCGGGCGCCGGCGGCCGCAGATCGCATCGAGCAGCGTGGACTTTCCGGCACCGTTTGGTCCAATGACGCCGTGAAGCAGGCCATCGCCGCGCACATCGAGGTCGACATCCGTCAGCGCCCGCACCGAACCATAGCTCACCGACAGCCTCTCGATTGTGAGCATGTCAGGGGGCCTCCCCGCGCCAGCCAAGCAGTCGTAACGCGCTCGACAGCCCGCCGACGACGCCGCGCGGAAATACGACGATGAACACGACAATGGCGATCCCGGTCAGGAGCTGCGTCAGCCCGCGTGCCCCGAATTCATCCTGCGCAAAGGAGAAGATGAGCCCGCCCAGGATCGGCCCGAGCGCCCCGGAGATGCCTCCCATCAGTGCTGCAACCAAAGCGTTGGTGCTGACCGAAAGGCCAAGGCTCTCGGGCGAGACGAAACCGGCGTTGAGGACATGCAGGAAGCCGGCGATCGCGGCCACGACATTGACAAGCACATATCCGATCAGTCGCGGCACGAAGGTGTTGAAACCGGAGAAACGCATGCGCTCGTCGTTCTCCCGTATCGCACGAAGGATCGCGCCGAGACGGGAGCGCGCGATGATCCAGAACGCCACGCCGACAAGGACGGCCACGATCCAGGCCATTGTCCAGAACCGCGCCGGATCGGCGAAGTCCGCGACGTCGATACCCAGGATCGAACCCTTCATGCGGACAACCAGCCCGTCGGCGCCCCCGGTATAGTCGCGCAATCCCTCGAGCAGGACGGCATGGCTGAGCATCTCGCCGGCTGCGAGCGTCAACATCATGAAAGCGAGCGGATTGGTCCGCACGATCAATGCTCCCAGCACGGTCGCGTAAGCGATGATGATCAGGAACGCGGTGCACAACGCCACCGTCGGTGTCAGATCCCATTCGCTCATGCCAATCGCAAACAGATATCCGGCCCCGCCATAAATGCTGGCCGCGCCGAGCGCGACCAGCCCTGCCTGGCTCATCAGGAAGGCGACGCTGAGCGCGAGCATGCCCAGCAGCAAACCTTCGCTGCCGAGGCGAAGCACGAAGTCGCTGGCAAGGTATGTCGGGACAAGGGCGCCGGCCCCGAGCCCGGTTGCGCCGGCGACAATCGCGAACCACACGCGCGAGATATGGCTGCCGAACATCCCGGTCGCAGTCCCGTGCAAGTCACCGGTCATCGTGCCATTGCTCAACTCAGAACCCTCCCGCGTCCGATGCCGCCGGGCGCGACGAGCAGCACGACCATCAGCAGGATGTAGGGAACGAGCGCCGCAAGGTTGGGCAGAAAGACCGATCCCGCCACCTGAACGAAACCGAACAGCAACGCGGCAACGATCGCCCCCCCAATGCTGCCGGTACCGCCGATCACCACAATGATCAGGCAGTTCACGATCATCGCGACGTCCATCCCCGGATCGATCGACAGATAAGGCCCGGCCAACACGCCGGCGATCCCGGCGAAGGCGGTGCTGAGGCTGGTGACGAGCAGGCTCAGGCGATCGGCATCGATGCCCATCATCCGTGCCACCGATGGATCCTGGCTCACAGCGCGGACATACAGTCCGGACGGCGTATACCGGAGCCAAACTGCAAGCAGCGCGCACGAGCCAAGCCCCATCACGATCAGAAAGAGGCGATAGACGGGATAGGAGAGGTTCAGGACGGTAATCGAGCCGGAAAGGATTTTTGGCGCATCCACGCTGCGCGCCTCGCCGCCGTAAAAATAGATGATGACCTGCCCAAGGATGATGCCCAACCCCAGGGTAACCAGCGCCACCTCGATATGCGACCTTCTCTGCAGCGGCCGCAGCGCCAGGTATTCGAACGCGATGCCGAGAAGCGCGAGCAGGATCGGAACGACAAGCAGCGCCAGCCAGAACCCGCCGACAAGGGCGATGGTGTAGCCGAGATAGGCGCCAAACATATAGATCGCGCCGTGGCCGAAATTGATGACGTCGCGCAGGCCGTAGATCAGAGCGAGTCCGCTCGACAGCATGATCAGCAGCGAGGCGAGTGCCAGCGAATTCGCGATCAGCAGTGCGATCACGACAGCGCTCCCCTGCCACGCTGCATCGCACGACGGCACGCAGCCATCCGGTGCACCGCCAATCCGCGCGCCTGACCTCGCAAACGGCCCTCCCGCCATTGCCCGGCGTCCGCCGCCGATATTCAAATCGGGCGCAACGCCAGCCTGCAGCATTTCCCCGTCCTGCCGGACGATTTCGGGTTCGATGCCCGATTAGTACACTGGCTTATCATATACTGATGTTTGCCGCAAACCTTAATCGAGCTGGCGTGCTGCGGCATCGTGCGCCCCCGAGCATCCCGCTTCCATGATCGCCTTGACGAAACTCGTACGCACCGCAACGATATTTCAGAACTTCGGCGGGCGCGGCCGCTTACGCGCCTTGCCGGGCAACGTCGGGAGCACCTGCGATGAATTTGGATCACGTCGTCTCGCGGCACTTCGCGCCGATCCATCAATCCTACGATTGGCGTGATTGCGCCCTGTATGCGCTCGGGCTCAGCATTGGCGACGATCCGCTGGACGAGGACGAATTGGCCTACGTCTACGAGGGCCGCGATCAGCGGGTGGTGCCCAGCATGTGCGTGACGCTCGGCTGGCCGCCGCTCTGGATCGCTGAACCGCAGACCGGGATCGCCTGGACCAAGGCGCTGCACGGGGAGCAACGATTCACGCTGCATCGCCCCCTCGCCGTCAGCGGATCTGTCCGGGCCGAGCATCGAGTCAGCGCCATCGATGACAAGGGGCCGGGACGAGGCGCGCTGGTCTATTTTGATACCGAGCTGTTTGACGCGGTTAGCGGCGAACGATTGGCCAGCCTGCGCGCGACGGAATTCCTGCGTGGCGACGGTGGCTGTGGCAGCTACGGTACGTCACCTGGACAAATCACAGGGATCCGCGCCGATGCAAGACCGAGCGCCGCGATCACATACCGCACGCCGCAGCAGGCGGCGCTACTGTATCGCCTTGTCAGCAGGGATTATATGCCGATCCACGCCGACCCTATCGTGGCCCGCGAAGCCGGCTTTGACCGGCCGATCTCGCACGGCTTGAACACGATGGGTCTGGCCTGCCGCGCGATCCTGAAGCGCCACGCACCGGGACATCCCGAGCGGATCGGCGCAATGGCGGTGCGGTTTGTCTCGCCAGCCTTCCCCGGCGACACCATTCGGATCGAGCTGTTCGAGGACGGCGAGACCGTTCGCTTCAGAGCGTGGGCGGTCGAGCGGCAAATGATGGTGCTCGATCGCGGCGAATGCCGGTTTGTAGCAACCTGAAGCGTCGCGTCGGCTCAGGGAGCCGATCAGCTGCGAAGCGAATCCAGGTCAGCCATTGCGGTCGAGATCCGCTCCATCATAGCCAGCGTCGTTTCCTCCGATTGCATGTTCGGCAATAGCGGAGAGTGGCAAAGGGTGATGGTCCACATCAACAGCGCGTGCACCATCTGCTGCCGGTAATGTAGGAAGCTCCGGTCAAAGTCCGGCTTGGTGCCGGTCAAAGTGGCGAACCGGTCGAGATAGCGGAGCAGCAGATCCTTCTCCCACTTGCGGCGATCGTTGGGGGTGAGCGCCGCAGTCACGGCATAGGCAAAGTCTCGCGACCAATGGCCGCGCGCAAGGCATTGCCAGTCGCACAGACCCATCTTCCCCGCCCCCGTGCGATACCAGTTGCCGATATGCACATCGGAGTGGATCAATCCCTGCGGCTCGCTGTCGTGCACGGCAAGAGCCTGCACGGCAGCCGGCCAGACTGCATCGCGTTGCGCCAGGATACTCTCGGGAATGACGTGAGACGCAGCATCGAACGCCTTTCGGGTATAGTATTCGAGGCTCATCTTTTCTGCACCGATCGTGAACCAGCGCGGATAGCTCGCGACAAAGCGGTATTGCGTGGCGAGCTCAGCATCGCCGTGGAAACGCGCGTGCAATGAGGCAAGAACGTCGACCATATCCTCTGCCGTCTCGCGAGAGACGTAGGTCCGGTAGTTGCAAAACGTCGCCGATTTTGTTGCAACCATATCTTCAAGAAGAAGAATCGAGGCAAACGTCTGGCGGTCCGACGCGGCGTGATAACCGATCGGCGCTTCGATCTCGAGCTGCGGCCGCAGCTGCATGTAGAATCGGCCTTCGACCCGCGCAGTGCCGTTGAACCCGCCGATCATGCGCGTGACGACGCTCGGCAGCGACTTGGTGAACATCGACTTCGGCAGGCCTGCGCGCTGGCCGGCCTCGTTGTAGCTGACAAGCAGTTGATGGCGTTCGTGGGTCCCCGCGCTGGCCGGCTTGACGACGACTCCCGTCACGACGGCTTCAGGGACCTTCTGGCAGAGCACGGCCGTCAGCCACTCAGGCGTGATGGCGTCGGGCGAGCATGGAACATCCCCGAGCCGGCGCGCCTTCGGCCGAACCAGCCGCTCAAAGGCAACCCGTCCGCCAATCTTCAGCGCAGCCAGCGCCGTTGCGCCCGAAGCAGCCATGGTTCCTCCCTTCGCCGGCGGCAACCAGTCTCGATCGTGGCGCAGCCGATAATTAGTACACTTATGTACTATCTATAGCACAATCGAACTCGGGTTCAAGACGGCGCGTTGGTTTTCATGCGCCGCAATTTGGCAAAGCCGCGGCGTTGGGGCCGCTAATTTTCGGCGCGCGTCTATTTTCGTTTCCTGCAATATGATATACGAGTGTACTGATTTCGCGGCCGCGTGCGGCTGCACCAAAAAGAACGGCATGGGAGAAAACATGAGGATCGCGATACTGGCCGGCGTGTCGGCCCTTGTCCTCGGCGGCGCCGTCTTCAGCGCTCGAGCCGGTGAAAAGCAGTACGGCCCGGGTGTCACCGACACGGAAATCAAGATCGGCCAGACCATCCCCTACAGCGGGCCAGCCTCTGCCTTTTCGAGCTATGGCCGCGTCATGACCGGCTATTTTCAGATGTTGAACGAGAAGGGAGGCATCAACGGCAGGAAGGTGAACCTGATCTCGCAGGACAACGCGTTCAGCCCGCCAAAGGCGATCGAACAGACCCGCAAGCTGATCGACGACGACGGCGTCCTTGCCGAAGTGGGAACGGTCGGCACCGCACCCAACATCGCGGTCCAAAAGTACCTCAACCAGAACAAGGTGCCGCAGGTTTTCATTTCAGCCGGCGGTCGGCGCTTCAACGACCCGCACAATTTTCCGTGGACTGTCCCGTTCTATCCGGCGTTCGAGATGGAGGGCGCCACATTCGGCAAATTCATCGTCAAGACGATACCGAACGCAAAGATCGCGGTACTCTATCAGAACGACGACTACGGCAAGGACTACCTCACAGGCTTCAAGGCCGGCCTCGGCCCCGACAGCACGGCGAAGATCATCGCAGAGGCATCCTATGAGCTGAGCTATCCAACGGTCGATTCCGAAGTCCTCAAGCTCAAGGCCGCCGGCGCCGATACGATCGTCTATTTCGCAACGCCAAAATTTGCTGCGCAGGCGATCAAGAAAGCCAATGAGCTGAACTGGAAGCCAGCTCAGTTCCTGGCGAGCCCAGTCAACTCGATCCAGGGCGTTCTCACCCCCGCCGGACTCGAAAACGTCCAGGGCGCCTACACCACCCAGTTCACCAAGCAAGCCGGCGATCCGGCCTGGGCCGACGACCCGGACGTAAAGGACTACGTCGCCTTCATGAAGAGATGGGTACCGAACGACAGCCCGAACGATTTCATCGCCCTGTCCGGCTACATCAATGCGCAAGCGATCGCAAAGGGCCTCGAGCGATGCGGTGACAATCTGACACGTGAGAACCTGCTCGCCCAGGCAACGAGTTTCAACAAGGAGCGCGTCGGCATGCTGCTTCCGGGAATTGAGCTTACCAATTCAAAGGAGAACTACGCTCCCTACCACACCCTGCGCATGGCTATCTTCGAAAAGACATCTTGGAAGCTGCTCGAAGAGTAGCGCTGGGATCAATTCCAGGCCTACCGGGCATCGCCCGGCAGGTCCGACCGAGCAGCAAACGCCAGCGGAGAGCGAGTTGACCATCAGAGGTAAGGCCTACATTGCCGGGATCTACGAACACCCGACCCGGCATGCGCCGGATAAATCCACCGCCCAGCTTCATGTCGAGGTCGCCAAGGGCGCGATCGAGGATGCCGGGCTGAGCAAGGACGACATTGACGGGTATTTTCTCTCCGGCGACGCGCCCGGCGGCGCCTGGCCGATGGTCGACTATCTCGGCCTCAACACCAAAAAATTCCGCCATATCGACACCACCGATACCGGCGGCTCCTCCTACATCATCCAGCTCGGCCATGCGGCAGAAGCCATTGCTGCGGGCAAATGCTCGGTTGCCCTGATCACGCTCGCGGGCAAGCCGCGCACCAGCCACACCCCACCACGCGCACCTGGCGCCGAGGCCGATTTCGAGTCGGCCTATGGCGCGACCACGCACAATGCCTATGGCATGTGCGCGATGCGTCACATGCACGACTATGGCACCACCTCAGAGCAACTCGCCTGGATCAAGGTCGCGGCCTCGCATCACGCGCAATACAATCCCCATGCGCTGCTGAAGGACGTCGTCACCGTTGAGGACGTCGTGAACTCGCCGATGATCTCCGATCCCTTGCACCGGCTCGATTGCTGCGTCGTCACCGATGGTGGGGGCGCATTGATCGTGACCTCTCCGGACATCGCCCGAAGCCTGAATAAACCGCGGGTCCGATTGATTGGTCACGGCGAAGCAATGAAGGGGCCGAACGGTGGCAAGGATCTCGATCTGACCTATTCCGCCGGCGTATGGTCCGGGCCGCGCGCCTTCGAGGAAGCCGGCGTGACGCCAAGGGATATCAAATACGCCTCGATCTACGACAGCTTCACCATCACGGTGCTGATGCAGCTCGAGGACCTCGGCTTCTGCAAGAAGGGCGAGGGCGGCAAGTTCGTCGCTGATGGCAATCTGATCTCGGGCGTCGGCAAGCTGCCGTTCAACACCGATGGCGGTGGGCTCTGCAGCAACCATCCCGTCAATCGCGGCGGCATGACCAAGATCATCGAAGCCGTCCGGCAGCTGCGCGGCGAGGCGCATCCGAAGGTGCAGGTCAGGAATTGCGATCTCGCTATCGCCCATGGCACCGGCGGCCTTCTGGGAGTTCGCCACGCCGCCTCGACCGCCATTCTGGAGCGCGTGTGATGAGCGAAGCCAAGAAATATCCCGCCCCGGTCACGAACCCCGAGACCGCGGCGTTCTGGGACGCCGCGAAGCAAGGCAAGTTCATGATCAAGCGCTGCACCGCCTGCGGCGAAGCGCATTACTTTCCGCGCTCGATCTGTCCGTTCTGCTACTCCGACAAGACAGTGTGGGAAGAGGCGTCGGGCGAGGGGACGATCTACACCTGGAGCCTGATGCGGAAGTCGCCGACCGGTCCTTACGCCATCGGCTACGTCAAGCTCAAGGAAGGACCGTCGCTCCAGACCAATTTCGTCGATTGCGATCTTGAAAAGCTCGAGATCGGCCAAAAGGTGAAGCTGGTGTTCAAGCCGACCGACGGCGCACCACTACCGTTCTTCACACCCGTCTGACACCAAGGAAGCACCGCCGTGCCCCGAGATCATCAACTGATGATCTCGTCACGGCGCAATTCGGCAATGCTCGCGTCGGAAAGGCCCATTTCCTTCAGGACATCATCGGTATGTTGCCCGAGGGTGGGCGGGGGCAGCCCGGGAGCCCGCTCCTCCCCAACGAATGTCACGGGATGGCCGACGCAATTCAGGCGCCCAGCCGCGGGATGATCGTACTGCATGATCAGCTTGTCCGCCCTCGTATGCGGATGGTCCAGGAGTTGGGCAAGCGTATTGATCGGCGAACAGGGAATACCGACCTCGTTCAACGCCTCATTCCAGTATGCAACGGTGTTGGTGGCGATCACCGATTGGACGTGCTGAAGCGTCTCAGCGCGATGCTTGACCCGCTCTGCATTGGTGCGGAACTTCGGGTCATCCACGATCGCATTCAGGCGGGCAACGCTGCAGAACTTGCGCCAGAGATTGTCGTTGGCTACCCCGATCATGATCGGTCCGTCCGACGCCTCAAACGCCTGGTATGGGCAGAGCGACTCATGGCTGGAGCCACACTTTGCCGGTTGCGTCCCCCGCTCCCAGAAGGTCTGGAGATTGTAGCCCAAGATCCCAAGCGCAGTATCGAACAGCGACACCTGGATCGCCGCGCCCTTGCCCGACTTCTCACGCGCAAACAGGCTCGCAAGTATGCCGCTGAAGGCGTGCACGCCTGTCATCTGATCGATCGGGGAAATGGGGCTGCGGATATAGCCGCCGCCCTCATCGCCGGTCATCGACATGATGCCGCCAAAGGCCTGCAGGATCACATCGTACCCGGGCGAATTTTTCAGAGGTCCGGTCCGGCCGAATCCGGAGATGCTGCAATGGACCAGCCGGTCGTTGAGCGCGCAAAGGCTCGGCGCATCGATGCCCAGCCGCTCGGCAACGCCGGTACCGAAGCTTTCAATGGCGACGTCGGAGGCTCGCGCGAGCTCCTGCACGAGTTTCCGCCCCTTGTCCGACTTCATGTTGATCGCGATGCTTCGCTTGTTGCGATTGGCACTCAGGAACACTGTGCCGAGGCCGGGCGCGGGAAAGGGCGGCCACCCGCGGGTCTCATCCCCCTGCCCCACCGCTTCGACCTTGATGACTTCGGCGCCGAGATCGCCGAGATACTGCGCGCAGAGCGGGCCTGCGAGCACCTTCGAAAGATCGAGAACCTTGATACCGTCAAGAGGTTTTGGCACGATTTCTCTCCTTGCCGAAGGCTCGACTAGTTCAATCCTGCGGCGAATAATCCGCCGAGATAGGCGGGAAAGCCTGCCTGCGTGACCAGGACGTAATCGGCAGCCCGCCGCTCCGCCTCGTCAAGCTGTGTACGCCAGCCCACGGCTGCGGCTTCGGCGTCCACCAGCCGCGCGCGCAAGAGATCCTTGCCCCAGGTCCTCGGTTCGTCGTCATGCCAATAGACCGCATCAGTGATACGGCCGTCGAAGTCGACCCGGCGCGGCTGCTCGACGCGAAAACCCGCACGCGCAAAGGCATCGGAGAGCTCCTTGCCGCGTTCGGAATGAGCACCAAGCACGTTCGATATCGCGGCGACCGCTTCGGTGATCCGGGGATTCATACCTTTCTTCTTCAACCGCTCATAATCGAGCCTCCCGAGAAACAGCGTCCGGATCATGTTGCGTGGCTCGCGCCGCTGGATCAGTCTTGCGAAGATCTGCATCTCGGTTCGGATCGCGCTATCAAAGTCTTGCGGCAAACCCTGCTCGACGCAGTCCAGAATGGCCAATGGTGCCGGATAGTGGCCGAGCGTCTCTGCCAACATTTTGCTCCGGCTTGCGCCGATGATTGCCGCGACGCGCGACATGTCAGCCGCACGGCTGTCCGGCCGGTCCCACGGCTGTGTGGCCGCCGGATGCGACAACACCCAGCGCTCGGCGGCGGCGACCTCTTCGCCTGGTTCCGCCAATTCATCCGCAAGCCCGGCCGCGACAGCCGCCTGCCCACCGATGCGCGCGCCGTCGAGCAACACCGGCAGCGCAGCCTCAATCCCGATCAAGCGCGGCAGCCGCTGGGTTCCGCCCCCGCCCGGCAGCAATCCGACCAGCGACTCCGGCAGACCGAACACCGCCTGCGGGCGATCGGCGATCACCCGACGATGCGCGGCCAGAGCGAATTCGCAGCCGCCTCCCAGGGCAAGGCCAGCAACGGCAACGGCAATCGGCTTGCCAGCGGTCTCGAGCCGACGCAAGCCATGACTCAACCGGAAGAAATGATCGAAAGCGAGACGATCGCGTTCGGCGGATGGTGCTGCCATGATCATATCATAGGCAGTCTCCAGCTCGGCGAGATCCGCGCCCGCGCAGAACGCCGAAGACTTTCCGGACCGGATCACGACGCCCATCACATCGCTTTGCTTGAGCCAGTCCGCGAACAGGCCAATTTCGTCGATCGCGGCGTTCGAGAACACGTTCATCGAGCGGTCGGGCATGTCGAAGATCAAGTGCACGACGCCGCTCGTCGACATCTCGGTTCGAAATTGTTTCAGCGCCGCTCCGATCACCATCGCTCCCTCCTCTCACAACAGTTCATTGGTGTACGATCGTACTTGCCTTCGCCGGTTTTCAGGTTGTATACCCAAACCAAATACTGTACACTAGCAAACTAAATCAGACGGGACGCTTTTTGACAATGATCGAGCGCACGATCTTTCGCGAAGAACATGAGATTTTCCGGCAGACGGTACGTCGTTTCGTCGACCGCGAGATCGTTCCCTTCCACGCCCAATGGGAAGAGGACGGCATTGTTCCGCGGGACCTCTGGCTGAAGGCCGGCGCCGCCGGCCTCCTGTGCTGCACCGTGCCCGAGGAATATGGCGGCATGGGCCTCGACTACCTCTTCGACGTGGTCGTGTTCGAGGAGCTCTGGCGCGCCGGCGCAAGCGGTCCCGGCTTTCTCATCCATACCGACCTCGTCGCGACCTATCTGCTGTCGTTCGGCAGCGAGGCGCAAAAGCGCAAATGGCTGCCCAAAATGGTGTCGGGCGAAGCAATCGGCTCGCTCGGCATGACGGAGCCCCATGCCGGCAGCGATCTCAAGGCGATCCGGACCCGCGCTTCGCGTGACGGCGATGACTTCTTGATCAACGGCCAGAAGGTCTTCATTTCCAACGGCCAGCTTTGCGACTTCATCGTGCTGGCGACCAAGACCGACAGCCAGGCCGGCGCCAAGGGCGTAACGCTGTTCATCGTCGAGAGCAGCCGGGACGGCTTCAAGCGCGGCCGGAATCTGGAAAAGCTCGGCATGAGGGCGCAAGATACGTCCGAGCTATTCTTCGACAATGTCCGCATTCCCGCCAGCAACATGCTGGGGGCGGAAGGCAGGGGCTTCGCTCAGATGATGACCAAACTGTCGCAGGAACGCCTGGCGCAGGCCATTCGCTCGGCGACCGTCACCGAAACCGTGATCGACTGGACGCTGCACTATACCTCCGAACGCAGCGCGTTCGGCCAGAAGCTCGCCGACTTCCAGAACACCCAGTTCAAGCTCGCCGAGCTCAAGACCAAAGCGACTGTCGCCCGCGTCTTCACCGACAAGTGCATTGCCCTGTTCATGGAGGGCAAGCTCGATCCCGTCGACGCCGCCATGGCCAAGATGTTCACCTCTGAGCTGCACTGCGAGGCCGTCGACGAATGCCTGCAGTTGTTCGGCGGCTGGGGCTATATGTGGGAATACCCGATCGCCAGAGCCTATGCCGATGCGCGCGTGGTGAAGATCGCCGGCGGCTCGATCGAGATCATGAAGACGATCATCGCGCGGCAGATGTATTCCCAGCGCGGGTATGACATTCAGAAGAACGGGGCGGCCTCATAAGCCCCCTCTCCTTCGAGGCATCGAAGGTCGCCGGCGAAAATATAAACGACAAGGGAGATCAGCGTTGAAGGGCCTATCTGGAAAAGTTGCCGTCGTGACCGGCGGCGGACAGGGCATCGGACGAGGATTGACGCTGCGGCTCGCCGAAGAAGGCTGCAAGATCGCGATCTTCGACATCAATCCGCAAGGCGGCGACGAAACCGCAAAGCTCGCGCCGCAGGCGGTCATCAAGACCTACGCGGTCGACGTGGGAGATGCCGCTTCCGTGGAGGCGGCGGTTGGCAAGGTCGAAGCGGAGCTCGGCCCGATCTGGCTCCTGGTCAACAATGCCGGCTGGGACCGCCCGATGCCGTTCCTGAAGACCGACAGAGAGCTTTGGGACAAGATCATCCGGATCAATCTCTACGGACCGCTCAACACCCACAAGGCGATCGCGCCCTTGATGGCCGAGCGCGGCGGCGGCCGCATCGTCAATATCGCCTCCGACGCCGCGCGCGTCGGCACCAGCGACGAAGCCGTCTATTCCGCCTGCAAGGGCGGGTTGATCTCCTTCACCAAGTCGCTGGCGCGCGAGCTGGCACGCAAGAACGTGCTGCTCAACGCCATCTGCCCCGGCCCGACCAACACGCCGATGATGGCGTCGGTCCTTGGCGAAGGCGAGCACGCCGTGAAATGGAAGGACGCCATGGTCCGGGGCATTCCGCTGAAGCGGATGGGCGAGCCCGACGACTACGGCGGGATCGTCGCGATGCTCGCTTCCGACGACGGCAAATTCATCACCGGACAAACCATTTCCGTCTCCGGCGGAATGAACATGATCTAGATCGCGCCAGGAAACGCCAAGGAAACGTCATGACCGACCCCAAGCAATTCACCGACGTCATCTATGAAGTCCGCGACCGTGCCGCGTGGATCATCATCAACCGGCCAAAGGTCTATAACGCCTTCCGCGGCCAGACGCTTGAGGAGCTCATCCAGGCCTTCCACCTCGCCGCCAACGACCGAAAGGTCGCAAGCATCGTCCTGACCGGTGCGGGCGAGAAAGCCTTCTGCACCGGCGGCGATCAATCTGCGCATGAGGGCCAGTATGACGGCCGCGGCGTGGTCGGACTTCCGATCGACGAAATCCAGGGCTTGATCCGCGACGTGCCGAAACCGGTGATCGCCCGGGTCAACGGCTTTGCGATCGGTGGCGGCAACGTGCTCGCAACACTCTGCGATCTCACCATCGCTGCGGATCACGCCCAATTCGGTCAAGTCGGCCCCAAGGTCGGCTCGGTTGATGCCGGCTGGGGAACGGCCTTCCTGGCCCGTCACGTCGGCGACAAGAAGGCCCGCGAGATCTGGTTCCTCAACGAGCGTTATACGGCCGAGCAGGCGCGCGAGATGGGCCTTGTCAACAAGGTCGTGCCCATGGCGCAGCTCGACGCCGCCGTGAAGGACTGGACCGACAAGCTCGCGCAGCGATCGCCGACCGCGATCGCGCTCGCGAAGCGATCCTTCAACGCCGATTCCGACAACATCCGCGGCATCAGCAATTTCGCGCTGCACGCCGTCAAGATGTTCTACGACACGGCGGAGTCGAAGGAAGGCGTCGCGGCCTTCAACGAGAAGCGCGATCCGGACTTCCATAAGTTCACATGATGGCCCATGTGCCGGTAGCAACCGCAAGCTGAGGAGGCGGCCATGGCGCCCCACAAGGTCATCATCTCCTGCGCGGTCACGGGATCGATCCACACGCCGTCGATGTCGCCGCATCTGCCGGTGACGGCGGCCGAGATCGCCGAGTCCGCGCTCGGCGCTGCGGCAGCGGGGGCAGCGATCGTGCATCTGCACGCGCGCAATCCAGCCGACGGCAGACCGGATCAATCGCCGGAAGCCTTCGAGCCCTTCCTGCGCGTCATCAAGCAGAGCTCCAACGTCGTCGTGAACCTGACGACCGGCGGCTCGCCCTACATGACGGTGGAAGAGCGCGTGCGCCCGGCGGCGACCTGGAAGCCGGAGGTCGCAAGCCTCAACATGGGCTCGATGAATTTCGGTCTGTTCCCCATGCTGAAGCGCTACAAGTCGTTCAAGCATGACTGGGAGCCGCAGATGCTGGAAGGCTCCCACGACCTCGTCTTTCGCAACTCGTTCAAGGATATCCGTTACGCGCTGGAAACGCTGAACAGCTCCGGCGCCCGATACGAGTTCGAATGCTACGACACCAGCCATCTCTATAACCTGCATTATTTTTGGACCGAGGGCCTGGTGAAGGCGCCGCTGTTCATCCAGACCTGTTTTGGATTGCTCGGCGGCATCGGCTCCCACCCTGACGATGTCATGCACATGAAGCGGACGGCCGATCGATTGTTCAGCGACAACTACCGCTGGTCGGTGCTCGGCGCCGGCCGCGCCCAGATGCAGGTCGCGGCCATGGCGGCGGCGATGGGTGGCAACGTCCGTGTCGGTCTGGAAGACAGTTTGTGGATCGGCTCCGGCCGCCTCGCCGAAACCAATGCGGCGCAAGTGACGCAGGTCCGCAAGATCATCGAAGGCCTCGGGCTCGAGATCGCGAGCCCGGACGAAGCACGCGAGATCCTCCAGCTCAAGGGCGGCGACAAGGTCGCATTCTAGGGCTCAACCGACGGCTCGACAGACATGTTGCCACATCGCCCGGTCTACGACGAAGAACACGCACTCCTGCGCGAAAGCGTCCGCCGCTTCGCCGCGGCGAAGATCGCGCCGCACTTCCAGGAATGGGAGAAGGCCGGAATCATCGATCGCGCGCTGTGGCCGGCGGCGGGGGATGCCGGCCTGCTCTGCCCGCAAGTGCCCGAACAATATGGTGGCATCGGCGGCGACTTCCGCCACAACGCCGTCGTCATCGAAGAGCTCGCCTATTCCGGCTTTGCAGGGCCAGCGACCGACTTCTCGGTCCATAACGACGTCTGCTGCGGCTATCTCCTGAGTTACGGGACAGAGGAGCAAAAGACAAAGTGGCTGCCGCGCATGGTCTCGGGCGAGATCGTCTGCGCGATCGCGATGACCGAGCCCGGCACCGGCAGCGACCTGCAAGGCATTCGCACGCGCGCGGTTCGGGACGACGACGACTACGTCATCTCCGGTCAGAAGACCTTCATCTCGAACGGCCAGATGTGCGATCTCGTCATCGCGGTCACCCGCACCAATCCGGACGGCGGCTCGCGTGGCATGAGCCTGATCCTGGTCGAGACCGACCGCCCCGGCTTTCGGCACGGCCGCAACCTCGACAAGCTCGGCCATCTCTCCTCCGACACCTCGGAGCTGTTCTTCGACCAGGTCCGCGTTCCCGTGAGCAATCTGCTGGGGTCCGAAGGTGGCGCGATGGGCGCGCTGATGAGTGAGTTGCCGCAGGAGCGCTTGACGATCGCACTTCATTCGATCGCATCGGCCCAAAAGGCGTTCGACATCACCAAGGCCTATGTGCTTGAGCGCAAGGCGTTCGGACAGGCGATCGGAACCTATCAGAACACGCGCTTCAAGCTGGCCGATCTCAAGTCGGACCTCCAGGTCGGCTGGGCCTATGTCGACCAGTGCCTGAGCCAGCACATTCGTGGTGAGCTGAGCACCTATGCCGCATCGACAGCCAAGCTCTGGGTCACCGAGATGCATGGACGTCTCGTCGACCAGTGCCTGCAATTCTTCGGCGGCTACGGCTTCATGCGCGAGTACGAGATCTGCAGGTTGTTTGCAGATGCGCGCGTGCTGCGCATCTATGGCGGCACGTCGGAGATCATGCGTGAGCTGATCTCGCGCAACCTCTGACGCACGCCGCAGCGTGGCTCAATAGCTTTTCGGCAGATCGAGCACCTTCTCGGCGATAAAACTCAGGATGAGTTGCTCCGTGATCGGCGCGAGCCGGGTGATCGAGACTTCGCGGAACAGCCGCTCAACGTGATACTCCTTGGCATAGCCGAAGCCGCCATGAGTCATGATGGCCTGCCAGGCCGCATCGTGGCCGGCGCGCGCGCCGAGCAATTTGGCGCTGTTGGCTTCGGCACCGCACGGCTTGTCCGAATCGTACAGCCAGGCGGCACGCATCGCCATCAGCCACGCCGACTCCAGATACATCCAGTTCTCGGCGAGCGGATGCTGGATCGACTGATTTTGGCCGATCGGACGGTCGAATACCACGCGCTCCCTGGCATAGCGCGTCGCCCGGCGCAGCGCGTCCTGGCCGATGCCGATGGCTTCGGCCGCGATCAGGATGCGTTCGGGATTGAGGCTGTGCAGGATGTAGGAAAAACCCTTGCCCTCCTCGCCGATCCGGTCGGCCTCGGGAATGAACAGGCCGTCGATGAAGATGGCGTTGGAATCGACCGCCTTGCGTCCCATCTTCGGAATTCGGCGCACCTCGATCTTCGAACGGTCGAGATCGGTGTAGAAAATGGTGATGCCATCGGTCGGCCGCTTGCAGTCCTCGAATTTGGTGGTGCGGGTCAGCAGCATGATCTTGTTGGCGATCTGCGCCGTTGACGTCCAGACCTTCTGGCCGTGCACGAGATAGCCGCCCGGCACCTTCTCGGCGAAGGTCTTGATGCGCGTGGTATTCAGCCCGGCGTCCGGCTCGGTGAATCCGAAGCAGCACTGGTCGTCGCCCGCGACCAGCCGCGGCACCCAGCGCCGCTTCTGGTCGTCCGTTCCCTTCACCACGATCGGGTGCGGTCCGAACAGGTTGATATGCACGGCGGATGCCGACGTCATGCCGCCGCCGTGGCTGGCCACCTCGTGCATCATGATCGCCGCTTCGGTGACGCCCAGACCGGAGCCGCCATATTCCTCTGGCATGGTGATGCCGAGCCAACCGGCATCCGCCATGGCACGGTGGAACGCACGCGGAAACTCGCCGTCCTCGTCGCGGGCAAGCCAGTACTCGTCGTCGAAACGCGAGACGACGGCACGAACGCCTTCACGGATCGCCGCGTGATCGTCCGGCACATCGAGCTGGTTGGCGAACGACCTATCCATGAGAGGTGCCCTCCCCGATCGACGCCAAGGTTCTTCGTGCTGCAACCAGATGCGGCATGTCGTACATCTTGCCGTCGATGCCGACGGTCCCGACATCCGGATTCGCCGCGAACGCCGCCACGACCTGGCGCGCGTGTTCGATATCGGCGTCCGACGGCGTGAAGCATGCATTGATGGTTGCGACCTGATCGGGGTGGATCGCGATTCGGCCGACGAATCCGTCCCGTCGCGCGATCTTGCAGCTTTCGGCCAGCCCCTGCTGATCCCTGAAGTCGACATACAGGGTCTCGAGCGCCGCAGCATTGGCAGCGCCGGCGGCAAACAGGCACTGCGCACGCGCCACCTGATAGGGAAAGGTCCAGCTTCCATCGGCTTCGCGCGGCGTCAGCGCGCCAAGCGCTGCGCTGAGATCTTCGCCGCCCCAGGTCATCGCGACCAGGCGCTTGTTCTGGCGAGCATAGCCGCTGAAGCCGATCATCGCGGCCGGTGTTTCCGTTGCCACCACCAGCAGTTTGACGTGACCGGGCGCGACACCGGTCGCGACCTCCAGCACATCGACATAATGCGAAACGAGATCGACATCCTCGATGCCGTTGACCTTGGGAATCAGGATGCCGTCGAGGCCGGGACGAACCACGGCGGCCAGATCTTCCAGCGTCAACCCCGTGCCGAACGGATTGATGCGGACCAGGAACGACCAGTTCCGCGCGCCTCCGCCCAGCAACGCCTTGACCGCATCGCGGGCGAAGGCCTTGCGGCCGGGCGCAACGGAGTCCTCGAGATCGAGGATCAGCGCATCGGCGCCGATGCCGCCTGCCTTGGCGAATTTGCGTTCACTGTCGGCCGGTACGAAGAGGAGCGAACGTAGTTTCATGCCGGCCTCCTCATCATCAATCCATTCCTGCGGCAATAGACCGCCTCTTCGTCGCGCTGATTGAAGCCGCGATGTTCGAAAGTGACGATGCCCTGCGTCGGACGTGACTTGCTCTCCCTGACCGCGACGACCTTGGTCTCGGCGCGCAGCGTGTCCCCGGCAAACACCGGCTTCGGGAACCGGGTGTCCTCCATGCCGAGATTGCCGACCGTGGTTCCCAACGTCGTGTCCTGCACCGAGAGGCCGATGATCAGCCCGAGCGTGAAGATCGAATTCATCAGCGGCTTTCCGAACTCGGTGCCCGCAGCATAGTGGTGATCGATATGCACCGCCGCCGGATTGTAGGTCAGCGACGAGAACAGGATGTTGTCCATGTCGGTCACGGTGCGCCGGATTTCATGAACAAAGGTTTGTCCGACCGAAAATTGCTCGAAATAGAGCCCCGCCATTTTGCTTGCCTCTTTATGTCTTGCCGGGATCCCGAGGCTTTCAGCCGGCCGGGACGTCCTTGTCTCCCGCCCGATTTCTACCGTATAGTCATATCGTACACAAGCGTACTAACTATGAGGATCGCTCATGGCCCTTCGTGAAAATCGGCAGGTGCGGCTCGTGACCCGGCCGCGCGGGATACCGCAAGTCGAGCACTTTTCGCTGGTCACAGAACCGGCCACCACACCCGGCAAGGGCGAGATCCTGATTGCAAATCGCTATCTCTCGGTCGATCCGGCACAACGCGGATGGGCCAATGATGAGGGGAACTACAGCCCACCCGTGCCGCTCGACACGCCGATGCGTGCGCTCGCGGTCGGCGAAATCCTCGAGAGCAACGTGCCGGGATATCGACCCGGCGAGCACGTCTACGGATGGTTTGGCTGGCAGCGCTATTGCGTCACTACGCCGGAATCGGTGCTGCGCCGCGTCGTTCCGTCCAGCCTGCCGCTCAGCGCCAATCTGAGCGTGCTCGGCATGAACGGCATCACCGCCTATCTCGCCTTTCATGGTCTGGGCGATCCCAAGCCCGGCGAGCATGTGCTGGTCTCGACGGCAGCCGGCAGTGTGGGAAGCTTTGTCGGCCAGCTCGCGCATATCGCTGGCTGCCGCGCGGTTGGGCTGACCAGTTCGGCCGACAAGGCCGCGCAAGCAAAAGCGCGCTACGGCTATCAGGATATGATCAACTATCGCGAGGCGACCGACCTCGGCGCGGCCATCCGCGCGGCGTGTCCTGACGGCAACGACATCTTCTTCGACAACACCGGCGGAGCGATCGCCGATGCCGCCATCCGCACCATGCGGCTGCGCGGGCGCGTGATCCAGTGCGGCACCGCCGCGAATGCGTCCTGGACCCCCGTCCCCACCGGTCCGCGTCCCGAGCGCGAAATTCTCACCCGCCGCCTGCGCTGGTCCGGATTCATCATCTTCGATCATCTCGCCGAGTTCGAGGCGGCCGCGGCCCGCCTCGCCGAGCTGGCGCTGGCCGGCAAGATCGTCCACGACGAAGAGATCCTGCCGGGTCTCGAACACGCGCCCGGCGCGATCGCGCAACTTTACCGTGGTGAGAACCACGGCAAGCTGATCATCGCGGTCGACTAGGCATCAGACAGCTACGCGCTGGCCTTATGCTTCATCACCTCCGGCAGCTTCGCGCGATGGAAGCCTTCGAACGGCGCGCTGCGGCTGTGCGGCTCGAGCTCCCAGGTCGTGCGCGCATTGGGTGTACCGCCGTCGACGCGAAGACAGGAACCGGTAATGTAGGCCGCCGCCGGCGACAGCAGGTAGGTGATAGCGGCCGATATCTCTGCTTCCGTTCCAAACCGTTGCAGCGGCACGCGCTCGGTGAAATCATGCAGCTTCTTCTGCATCTCCGGCGTGTATGTATCGAAGCCGCTCGACACAATGCCGCCGGGAGCTACCGCGTTGACGCGGACACCGGAGGCCGACCATTCGCAGGCAGCGGTCTCGGTCAGGGTCAGCATGCCGCCGCGAGCGGCGGCCGAATGGCCGAACTCGGGCCAGCCGTGCCAGATGTCGGCGATGATGTTGACGATTGCCCCGCCATTGGCCTCCATCCAGCGGTTATAGACCTCGCGCATGAAAATGAAGCCGCCGGTGAGATTGTTGCGCACGACCGCCTCGAATCCCTTGGTCGAGATCGCCTTCAAGGGCGCCCGAAACTGCCCGCCCGCATTGTTGATCAGGCCATCGATGCGGCCATAGCGCGCCAGCACGGCGTCGACGGCGCCGACCACCATGATCTCGTCGCGGATGTCACAGGCGTGGCTCATCGCCTGCCCGCCATCCTCCTCGATCTCGCGCTGCACCTCGACGAGCTTCTCCACGGTCCGGCCGAGGATCGCCACGTTCGCCCCAAGGGCGGCGAGTTCATGGGCGGTGCAGCGCCCGATCCCGCTGCCGCCACCGGTGACGATGATCGTCTGCCCCTTGAACAGATCCGGCCTGAACACGGATTGATATGGCATTCTGCGCTCCCTGAAGATTATTGGCGACAGCCGCTGCAGCCCCGATCGGTCGGCGGCTTCGACGAGCATTGCGCTTGATGATCGTACACTATATTACTATATGCCATCAAGAACAATGAACGATGGGAGCGCGAACATGACGCAGCCGAACACCATCACGATCGAGAGCCGCGGCGCGATCGATATCCTGACATTGAACCGCCCGTCCCAGCTTAACGCCGTCTCCCCGGACATGATCGCGGAACTGACCGCCTACTTCGCCGACCTGCATGATCGGCCGACCACGCGCGTTGTGATCCTGCGCGGCAACGGGCCTCAATTTTCCGCGGGTGCCGAACTCGGATCGGATGCGTTTGCTGCACCTGGCAAGGGACGGCCACAGCGGCAACTCAAGATGCAGCAAAGCTACTCCGGCGTGATCCGGCTGATGCGGTCGTGTCCCCAGCCAATCGTCGGGCTCGTGCATGGCGCAGCCTGCGGCGCGGGCTTTTCCTTCCTGCTCGCCTGCGACGTCCGCTTCGCAGCACCGGACGCGCGGATGAATGCCGCCTATATCCGCATCGGCGTCGGCGGCTGCGACATGGGCTCGGGCTATCTCCTGCCCCGTCTCGTTGGATTGTCCGTGGCCTCGGAGTTTCTGCTCACGGGGCGCTTCATCAAGGCTGAACGCGCCAAAGCGATCGGACTGGTCAGCGACATCACGCCGGCTGATGAGCTTCTGGCGAAGGGAATTGCGTTCGCCGAAGACATGCTAGGCGTCTCCCCGATGGGGCTTCGCATGACGAAGCAGGCGCTCAACACGCTGATCGATGCGCCGAGCCTCGATGCGGCACTGATGATCGAAGACCGGCAGCAGGTCATCCTGCTTGAGACCCACGATCACGCGGAGGCCGTCGCCGCGTTTCGCGAGCGACGGGATCCGACCTATTCCGACCAATGATTATTTGGCGTCGGCAAACGCGGCGGCGAACTCGCGCAATTTGAACTTCTGGATCTTGCCGCTCGCCGTGCGCGGCAACTCAGCCACGATTTCGACCCGCTCGGGCCAGAACTGCTTGGCCATCCTGGCCTCGCCCAGATAGCTCTGCACCGCCGCCAGGTCGATCGTGCTTCCCGCGCGCGGAACGACGAAGGCACAGCCGCGCTCGCCGAGCCGTGCATCAGGAAAGCCGACGACAGCAACCGCGGACACGGCCGGATGCTTGTAGAGCAGGTTCTCGATCTCGACGACCGGCACGTTCTCCCCGCCCCGTACCAGAATGTCCTTCACGCGGCCCGAGATACGGATATAGCCGTCCTTGTCCATGTAGGCGAGATCGCCGGAATCGAACCAGCCGTCGCTGTCGAACGTCGGCAACTCGGGCCGCTTGTAGTACCCCTTGAACATCTGCGCGCCGCGAACCAGGAGCCGTCCCGACTCTCCTGTCGGCACGGGTTGTCCCTCGGTATCGACGATCCTGACTTCCATCCCGTCCTGTGCCCGACCATCCGTGTGCGCCGATTTCTCCGCAGCGCGGACGGGCTCGGTAAGCGTGCCGGACAGAACCTCGGTCATGCCCCACAACGAACAGACTGTGAGGCCGAGTTCGTCGGCCGCACGCCCGATCAGGACGGACGGGATCGGTGCGCCGCCGCACAGGAAGGAACGCAGGCTGCTCGGATCGGGGGCTCCGGCCTTGACGGCATCGCAGATGTCGCTGAGGAACGGTGTCGAAGCTGCCGTATATGTAACGCCTTCGCGGGCCATCAGGTTGACGCCGCGTTTGGCTTCCCAGACGTCCTGAAGGATCATCGTGCCGCCGAGATAGACCGAGAGCAGCACGATCGCGGCGTAGCCAGTCATGTGACCGACCGGAGAGGCGACGAGCAGCACGTCGCCCGCATCGAGTCCGAACCGTCCCGACAGTGCCTTGCAGCAGGCAATCAGCGAATTCGAGGTGTGCATGACGCCCTTGGGCTCGCCCGTCGTGCCCGAGGTGAACATCAGCACGGCCATGTCGTCCGGACGCAGGCCCGCTGGAAGCCTGCCGGGCTCGGACGACAGCAGCATCCGCTCAAATCCGATCTCGTCCTCGCCGTCGGCGACGATGACGTGCTTGAGATGGGGCAGATCGGGGCGCATGCCCTGCGCCATCGCGGCATAGTCGAACCCCCGATAGCTCTTCGGCACGATGAAGACTTTCGCCTCGCAGAAATTCAGGATGTAGAGCAGCTCGCGCTCGCGCAGGATTGGCATCACCGGGTTCATCACTGCGCCGATCTTGGCGCAGGCAAATGCCGTGACCACAAACTCCCACCAATTGGGCAATTGCACGGTAACGACATCGCCGCGCCCAACACCGAGCTCCAGCAGCGAGCTTGCGGCGCGATCCGCAAGCCTTGCCAGTTCCGCGTAGGTGAACCTCGGCGCGGGTTCGCGATCCGCCCGGTCGGCGACGATCGCGACCTTGTCGGGCGCCCGTGCGGCGGCCTCGGTCAGCAATTGATCGACACTTTTGTCGAGCCAATAGCCGGCTTCGCGAAAGCTGGCGTGAGGCGCGTCTCGTAAGGCGGCGGCCACGGTCATGTCTCCCTCCTGCGGTGTCGTCATTTCCGACTTCGCGCCGGATTTCGTTTATCAGCGTACCTTATTGGCGCGTACGATCTGCTGCCAATGGTCAGTTTGTCGCTCCGGCGCCACCGCGAGCGTCACGTTCCGGTAAACACCGGCTTGCGCTTCTCGACGAAAGCCCTGACGCCTTCCCGTGCATCCGCCGTTCTCGAAATCGCGGCGAGCGTCTGCGCCTCCTCCTCGAGCTGGCTTTCGAACGATCGATCGTTGGTCTGGGCGAACAGCCGCTTGATTGCACCAAACGCCTCGGTCGGGCCGGCGGCGAGCTCCTTGGCGATCCGCGCCGCCTCGAACGGTACTGCATCATCCGGAACGACGAAGTCGACGAGGCCGAGCGACAGCGCCGTGGCGGCATCGAACGTCTCACCGAGCAGGAAAAATCGTCTCGCGCGCGCGACGCCGATCCGGCGTGTAAGCATGGTGGTCGACCCACTGTCCGGACTGAAGCCGATTTTGGAAAACGCCGCCGAGATCCGCGCCGACTCCGCCATCACCACGAGGTCCGCGGCCGCCATCAGCGACACGCTGCCGCCCGCGACATTACCGTGAACCGCTGCGACGACCGGCGCGCGCATCCGGACCATCCTTGCGATTGCGACATGAATGTCGGCGGTCCAGGCCTTGATCGTTTGGGGCAGCGCATCCCCCTGCTTCACCAGCGACGTCAGGTCACCGCCGACGCTGAACAGCCGGCCGCGCGCGGATAGCAGCACCGCCCGCGCATCGGCACGTTCGCTCAATTCCGCGATAGCCAGGCCAAACTCGCGACAGAAATCGCCGTCGATTGGATTGCCGCGGGTGGGCTGATCCAGAATGATATGGGCGAGACCATTATCGATGGTGCATTCAAAACTCTTGGTCGATATGGCGAGTCCCATCGGCGTTCCTCCCTTCACGACAAAGCGCTTGCAGATCTTTGCGCCTCTCGAGGCCTAGATCGACCGTGCCTGCTTTTCCTTTTGCACCGAAGCCTGGATCGCCTCACGCGCACGCTGCCAGTCGGCGGGCGACAGTTTTGACAGCCCTGCAAAGGTGCTGGGTGCGGCCAGATGATGACCGCCATCGATGCTGATCGTATCGCCGGTGATGTAGCTGCAACCATCCGACATCAGGAAGATCAGGAGATTACGCAGCTCGTCCATCTTGCCGAAGCGGCGCAGCGGCACGTCGTCCGCCTGCGTTGCGCCGACACCGGTCTCCGCCAGCGGGTTGAGCTTGTCCCATGCCCCTTCGGTCGGGAATGGTCCGGGTGCGATCGCATTGACGCGAATGTTCTTCGGCCCCCACTCGACCGCGAGCGACATGGTCATGGCATGGACCGCCGCCTTCGCCATCGCCGCCGGCACGACAAAGGCCGATCCGGTCCACACCCAGGTGACGAGGTTGCTGATGATCACGCCCGGCAGGCCAGCCGCGATCCACCGCTTGCCACAGGCGAGCGAGGTGTAGAACGAGCCGTCCATCACGGTCGACCGCACCGCCTCGTAGCCGCGCGGCGACAGCGTCTCGGTCGGCGCCAGAAAATTGGCACCGGCGTTGTTGACGAGGCCCGTGAGCGGACCATCCGCCCAGATGCTGGTCATCATCGCTTCGATGCTGTCGGGCTCGCGCACATTGGCGAGCAGCGCGGTCGCCTGCCCTCCCGTTCGCGTGCCAATCTCCTGGGCGGCCTGGTCGAGGATGTCCTTGCGCCGGCCGCAGATGTAGACGTGGGCACCATGAGCGGCGAAACCGATCGCCATCTCCTTGCCGAGGCCGGTTCCTCCACCCGTAATCAGGATGCGCTTTCCCTTGAGCACGGCGGCGTCGAACATGGGCGGCTCCCTTCCTGCGATCGATTTTCGTTGCGGTCGGCGCGTCCCGGCTGGACAGAACAAGCACCGCGCCCGGCCGATTTAATACACTAGCGTACTTCTTTTGTAAATCGGTCGACGCCCGCGGCGCTGGAAAGCCGTTTCCACGCCCATTTCATAGCCTTCCCTTTAAAATACGCTGGTGTATGGTATCAGTTGCACCTCCGGCCCCGACTCGGCCCTCAAGGGAAACATCGATGGTTGAACTGCCCGATTGGGATCTGCGTCTCGGATATCTCATCCACGACGTGTCGCGACTCAGGAGGATGATGTTCGACCGCGCGCTGGCGCCGCTCGGGATCACCCGCTCGCAATGGTGGGTGCTGGCGTTCATCTCGCGCAAGGACGGCCTTCCCCAGGTGCAGCTCGCCAACGAGCTCGATGTCGGCAAGGTCGCCGTCGGAGCCCTGATCGACCGCCTGGAGTCGTCCGGCTTTGTCATACGCCAGGCCGATCCCGTCGACCGGCGGGTCAAGCGCGTCTATGTGACCAAGCAAGCGCGCGGCTTCCTGGAGAAGCTCCGCAAAGAGACCGACAAATTCAACGCCAGGATCGTCAACGGGATCGACCGGAAGCAACTCGAAGCGGCCTCCGACGCGCTGCTCGCCATGAAGCACAACCTCCTCGCCATGTCGGGCGGTACGGAGACCGACAGCGAAGCGGACGTGGAGGAGGATGCGCAGCCGTCCAAGACCCGGAAAAAGCGGCGGGCGGCGGCCTGAGGCCAGCCACCCGCCTGAGGTGCTCCGGGAGGAGTTCGTGGAAGTCTCATGAGACGATATCGCGTCCCCAGATGTCGGCGTTGGGGCGAGCTTTCCGCACCAATTCCATGACTTGAGGGCCGAGCTCGTTGGGATCGTCGACCGGATCGATTCCCGGGCCTGCATGCCAACCTTCGGCAACCTTGAGAATCCCGTCGCCGGCCTCGAATACGCGGCCGGTCACGTCTTGTGACTCCTCACTGGCGAGCCAGACCACGATCGGGGCGACCCAACGCGGGTTGCGTCGCTTGAGCTCCTCCTCGGTGCGCTCTCTCAGTCCCTCAGTCATCCGCGTCTGCGCCCGCGGCGCGATCGCGTTGGCCGTGATGCCATACTGCCGAAGCTCCGTGGCGCTGATGATGGTAAAAGCAGCGATGCCCGCCTTGGCGGCTCCGTAGTTGCTCTGGCCGACATTGCCGAACAACCCGGAAGCCGACGAGGTGTTGATCAGGCGGGCGCTGACCGGCGCACCGCGCGTCTTGGCCTCCTGCCGCCAGTATTGCGCGGCATGGTGCGACGGCGCGAAGGTGCCCTTGAGATGCACCTTGATCACCGCGTCCCACTCAACCTCGGTCATGTTGACCATCATGCGGTCACGCAGGATGCCGGCGTTGTTGATCAAGACGTCGAGTCGGCCAAATGTATTGATCGCGTCATCGATCAGCGCCTTGGCGCCGGCCCAGTCGCTGACATCATTGCCGTTCACGATGGCTTCGCCACCATTGCGCTTGATGTCGTCGACGACCTGCTGCGCCGGTGAAAGATCGGCGCCCTCTCCCGCAGCCGTGCTGCCGAGATCGTTGACGACCACCTTGGCGCCCTGCTCCGCCAGCATCAGCGCGTATTCGCGCCCGAGCCCGCGGCCGCCTCCCGTGACGATCGCGACCCGTCCGGCACATAGTCGTCCCATTTCTCGTCTCCTCTCTAGTTCTTGTCTCTAGTTCTTGTCTCTAATTCTTGGCGTCGCCGCTCATGACGTCGCCGAACAAATGCCAATTTGTCCCTTCGAAGCGCATCAACTGCCATTGCTTGACCGGCGCGAAATCGCCCGGCGAGGTGTTGAGGCGGATACCAGGAAGTAGCATCCCCAATTCAACGTCCTTCAGATTGGCGGCATGCCGCATCACGCTTTCTCGCGTGAGATCGTCGCCACATTGCCTCAGGAGATAAACCAGTGCCTGCGCCGTGTTGTAACCGTTCACGATCAGCGTGTCGCTGCGATCGGCGGCGGGAAAATAGCCGTCCAGGAATCCGCTGAGATCCCTGAGGCCGGAATCGTCCCTCCAAATGGGATCATTTGGATCCTTGAAATAGGCCGCCGAGATCAAACCCTGCGCGTTCTCGAATCCTGCGGGCTTGATCACGCTGCCGATCGAGGCCGAAACGTAGCTCAAGAAGTGCAGCGGCTTCCAGCCGAGCTCCGACACTTTCTTGATCGCCTGCGCTCCAAATTTCGGCGTCGCAATGTCGAACAATACGTCGGCGCCGGTCGATCGCAGCTTGACGAGATGCGAGTCGATGGTTGGCTCCGACACGTCGAACGCCTCTTCCGCCACGATCATTGACGCGGCCTTGTCGCCGAGACCCCGCTTGATCCCCTTGAGATAATCTTTCCCGAAGTCGTCGTTCTGGAACAGGATCGCGATCTTCGCGCCGGGACGCTGCTCCAGCACGAATTTGGCGTAGATGAAGCCTTCGGCTTCGTAGCTCGGGGTGAATCCCATCGTCCATGGAAAATTCTGCGGATCGTTCCACTTGGCCGCCCCGCTCGATACGAAGAGCTGCGGCACTTTCCTGGCGTTGAGATATTTTTGTACGGCCGAGTTGGCCGCGGTGCCCATCGCGTTGAAAACCAGCAGAACCTCGTCGCTCTCGACCAGCCGCCGCGTCTGCTCGACCGTCTTGGGCGGCGAATAGGCATCGTCATAGGACAGGAAGACGATGCGCCGGCCATTGATGCCGCCTTCCGCATTGATCTTGCGGAAGTAGGCCTCCTCGGTCTTGGCGACCATGCTGAAGGCAGAGGCCGGACCGCTATAAGGCGACGTGTTGCCGATCCTGATCTCGGTGTCACTGACGCCCGGGCCGTATTTCCTCTCGCCGGCGACAGCTTGTGCCGCAAGCACGACGGCCAGGATCAGCGTGGTGGCCCACGCAGCGCCGCCGCCGCTCCTGAAGACAGTCCATCCAGGCGACTTTCTTTCGCAAAGGCCCGATCGGCCAGCGCAGCAAACCACGGCGTCACTCCCCGTCGGCACATCCGGCGCCGACCGCTTCCATGTCGTACACTTGTGTACTATATGATAGAATATCTTTGCAACCGCCATTGGCGCGATCGTGAACGGTCGCCCCGGCATGCGTGATGAGCCCGGTTAGGGAGGACGCCTTGAACCTTGAAGCCGTCAGGAATTTCCGTTTTGAACCCGTCACGCACAGTTATTCTCGCCGTGACACGATGCTGTACGCGCTGGGGCTCGGATATGGCTCCGAACCGCTCGACCAGGTGCAGCTTGATTTCGTGTACGAGCGCGACCTGCACGTAGTCCCTTCGATGTGCTGCGTGCTGGCGCATCCCGGCTTCTGGGCCAAGCGGCCGGAGCTCGGCATCGATTGGCTGAAATTGCTGCATGGCGAGCAGAGCTTCGAGATCCATTATCCAATTCCGCCGGAAGGAACTGTCACAGCCAGCTACGAGATCGCAGCGGTGGCGGACAAGGGCGCCGGCAAAGGCGCCATTCTTCACCTCGTCAAGACGCTCAACGACGCTATCGCAGGCGTGAAGCTGGCAACCATCCGCAGCGTGCTGTTCCTGCGTGGAGACGGCGGCCGCGGCAGCTTCGGCAGTGTTCCGACCGAGGCCAGCGCCCTGCCCGAACAAGCGCCCTCGCAGACCCTGGACATCGCCACGCTGCCGCAAAGCGCGCTGATCTACCGGCTGAGCGGTGACTACAATCCGATTCACGCTGATCCCGAGGCCGCCGCGAAGGCCGGCTTTGAACGACCGATCCTGCACGGCCTGTGCACGCTCGGCATCGCGACGCGCGCCGTCCTCGCAACACTGCTGAATGGCAGGCCCGATCGTCTCAGAGCGCTGTCGGTCCGCTTCAGCCGTCCGGTATTTCCAGGCGAGACGGTCCGCACCGAGTTCTTCACCATCGGCGGCCAGATCCGTTTCCGCTCCCGGGTGGTCGAACGCGATGTCGTCGTGCTTGATCGCGGTACGATAGCCTTGGGCGATTGAGTTATTTCTTCTCGATCTTCGCAATCTCGACGATTTCGGCCCAACGCCGAGTGTTGGCATCCTCGAACTTTCCGAGTTCGTCCGGGCCGACCGGAAACGGCTTGGCGCCGATGGACTCCAGATAGGCCGCAGTGTCCTTGTTGTTGACGAAGCCGAGCACGACCTGACCGAGTTTTACCACGACATCAGAGGGCGTCCCCGACCGCACAAAGACTCCGACCCAGGCGCTCAGCTCCGCCCCGGACAGGCCGGTCTGTGCCAGAGTCGGGATATCAGGCAGGCCCGCCAGCCGCTCGCTGCTCGTCACCGCAAGCACCCGCAACCGGCCGTCCTGGATCAGCCCCTGCGCACTGGCGGGATCGGCGAACACGCAATCGACCTCGCCCGCCAGCACATCCGTCAGCGCCTGCGGCATGCCACGGTACGGGACATGCTGCATCTCGATGCCGGCGCGGGAACGAAACAGTTCTGCGGCACCACGGCTCGACGTGTTGCCACTGCCGAACGACAGCGGCCTTTGCCGCGACTTCGCCAGAGCGATGAATTCAGCAACGGTCTTTGCCGGGAATTCCGGCTTCACGGCCAGCATCATCGGAATGGTCATGATCCCGGCCACCGGCGCAAAGTCCGCCTTGGGATCGTAGGGCATCGCGTTGAACAGGTTGATATTGGCCGCCTGGGTCGAGTTCGTGGTGACGAAGACGGTGTAGCCGTCGGCCTCCGCCTTCAAAACCGCGAGCGCAGCAAGATTGCCGTCAGCGCCCGGCTTGTTCTCGACCAGAACCGTCATGCCCGTCTCGATGCGAATGCTTTCGGCCAGGCGCCGCGTCACCGCATCCGTCGCGCTGCCCGCGGGGAACGGCACGATCAGGTTGATGCGGCGCGACGGGTAGGATTCCGCCGACGCCTGCCGCCAATGCGCCGTTCCGGTCAATGCGGCAACAAGCCATATCGCGATTGCAATGCGAAGCCGCATGAATACTCCTGGAGTCCGAGATGCCCAACGTTTCCACGCTGCGGTCCGGCGCGAACCGCAGTCCCGATTTGTTCTGATCGTACTCTACTTTACTATTACTGAGAACATTCGTTTGCAGGCTCAGCGCCGGCGTCCCGGTGCGCCGCGTCGCAGACGATCTCTGAGGAGCGATCTACCCGCACGGTTCCGACTCGCCGCTGGTCCGGCTCAGCTCGACACGATCGATCTGCGCAAAACGTCCGTCATCGATCTCAAGGTCCGCCGCAAAATGCATGGGATCAGCATGGCCAGAGATCACGTTCGGGAAATGCCAGCTAGCGCGGCCCAAGATTTCCTCTCCGGCAAGCACCGCGATCTTCAGCGGATGTCGTGCGCCTACGCCACGCGCGCTCTGGTAGCCGTCGGCGATGCAGTAGAGCTCGAGCCGCACCTTGTTCTCCGCCAGGCGCTGAAGCGACAGCTCGATCTCGCAAAATCCAAAGGCTGGATCATCTTGTGAGCCCTCGGCGTAGAAATAGAACGCGCCGATCTTGCCGTGTGAGCACGGGCCGAGCTTGCGGTCCTTCGGCACCTGCGGATCCGGCCGCGCCGGCGTGCGCGGCGGCAACGGCCCGAGCGAGCAGAACTGGCGATAGGAATAACAGCTTCCCAATGGTCCCTCCCGTTAGCCCTGGCCGAACCCGAACAGCAGCCTTGCATTGGCGCAGAGTGCTTCACGCCCTACAGCCAAGGCCTGCTCGGCGAACTGCGCAGGCCTGTCCTGCTTGATCGTGAACGGATAGTCCGAGCCGACGACCAGCCGGTCGTTGCCGACCTTGTCGGCCAGGTATCGCAGCGCCGGTCCGTCATACAGGATCGTGTCGTAATAAAAGGATCGAGCGATCTCCGCGGGATCGCGCGCAAACAGAGTCTGCAGCGGCGGCCCCATATCATAGGCATGGCGTAATCGCGGCAGCAGCCAGGACAACGCCCCGCCGCCATGGCTGAGCAGTATCCGCAGTTTCGGAAAACGCTCGAGCACGCCATGAGTCATGAGCGACACGGCGGCGAAGGCCGTCTCCAGCGGGAATGCCGCTACGGCCGCAAGCTCCGGACGGCCGCCTATCCGATCCAGTCCGAGCGGATGCAGCGGATGGATCATGACCACCAACCCGGCCTGCTCGGCGGCTGCATAGACGTCGTTCAGGCGCGTGTCGCCGAGCGCCATACCATTGATGTGCGTTCCGATCTCGAAACCGCGCAGGCCGAGTGACTTGATGCTGTCGATGCCACGCACCGCAAGCGCCACATCCTGCATAGGCACCATCCCGATCCCGATGAAGTGTCGGGGATGATCGGCGCAGAGCGCCGCGATACCCTCATTCACGTAGCGACACAGCGCGTCGGCATCGTCAGGCGGAAACCAATGCGACAGCAGTTCCGGCATCGGCGAGACGACCTGCACGTCGACATCGTCAACCGCCATGTCATCAAGCCGACGGCGCGCATCCCAGCTGCGGGAATCGATCATCCGAAACACCTTGCCGCCGACCATGACTGCTGCGGATGTGTCCTTGAGCTCGACCGACGGCCAGAGCGGATTGCGACCCGACTCCGCCGGGATGTCCCGCGGAACGAAATGGGTATGAGTGTCGATCGCTTCGACCAAGACGTTTCCTCGACGTTTTTTTTGCGGCGCACGCGCCGACAAACCAAGCCCGAGCGTCGCACCAACTTACAAGCAGGTTGGACTGTTTTTATTTCCTATGCAATCCCGTATTCGTATGCTAGTGCACGATCTAACAAGATGCCGTCGATAACGCATCCGGGAGCGAAGCGAACGTGGCGCGAACGATCGAGAACATCGTGATCGCAGGAGCCGGCCAGGCCGGCGCGCGTGCCGCGGAAGCGCTGCGGGCGCGGGGCTTCAAAGGCGCCATCACGATGATCGGCGACGAGCCCCACCCTCCCTACGAACGGCCGCAGCTGTCCAAGGCCATGTTGCTATCCTCCGATGCGCCACTCGCCTATATCAAGCAGCCGCGCGACTGGAACGAAGCGCTGGGCGTGCGTCTCGAGACGGGCGCGGCAGCCGTCGATTGCGACGCGGACCGCCGTGTCGTTTCCACCGCCGACGGCCGTAGCTTTGCTTTCGACCGGCTTCTGCTCGCGACCGGCACCCGTCCGCGACGGCTCGCCGCGCTGGATGGCGGCCCGCTCGACGTCCAGTATCTTCGCAACGTCGAGGATGCATTGCGTTTTCGCCGTCATATCGCGACCCGCTCACGCATTGTCATCGTCGGCGGCGGCGTTGTCGGGCTGGAAGCAGCTTGCGCGGCAGCCAAGAGCGGTTGCCTCGTTACGGTGATCGAAAGCGAGACGCGGCTACTCGCCCGCGCGTTCCCTGCCGCGGTCAGCGATCTCGTCGCCGACAGGCATCGCAGTCATGGTGTTCATTTCGTGTTCGGCACAACGGTAACCGGCGCCACGCCTCGTTCCGTTCAGCTGAGCAATCAGACGGAGATTGGTGCCGACCTGGTCTTGGTTGGTATCGGAGTGAGGCCGTCGGATGATCTCGCCGCTCGGCTCGGCGTACCCAGCGCAGACGGCATTGCGGTCGACACCTACGGCCGCACCGCTGTTTCAGACGTCTTCTGTGCCGGCGACGCCGCCCTGCAATGGAGCCGATGCCATGGCCGGGCGATCCGGGTCGAGACCCTGGGCAAATGCACAGAACCAGGCCATTGCAGTGGCGGCCAACATGATCGGCGAGATCAGCGCGTACAACGACCCGCCATGGTTCTGGACCGACCAGTATGACCTCAACATCCAGGTCGTCGGCGACATGCGTGATGCCGACCACGTCGCGCGCGGCGATCCGGATGGCGCAAAGTTCTCGATCATCGCCATGCGCGGCACCGAACTCGTCGGCGCGCTCTCGGTCAACTCGACCAAGGACATGGCCATGCTGCGGCGGATCATCGCCGCCAACGCCAAGCCGTCGCGCGGCGATCTGGAGTCGCCGGGTTACGACCTCCGGGCCGCGTTGAGATCACAATGAGAATTTCGAGGGAGGGAGTGCAATGAACGCGTTCGAACGCATGAACACCGCGCTCATGGTCGACGAGACCAAGCAAATCTTCAGGGTCTCGCGGCAAGCGTTTGTCGATTCCGACATCCTCGAGGCCGAGCGCGCGCGCATCTTCGAAAAGTGCTGGCTCTATCTCGGCCACGCCTCCGAGCTGCCCAAGCCCGGAGATTTCGTCACCCGGCAGGTCGGCGGCCGCAGCATCCTGTTCGCGCGCGATGCAAAAGGGACGTTGCGCGCCATGTTCAACACCTGTCCGCATCGCGGCGCTCAGGTCTGCCGCGAGAAGCACGGCAATGCAAAATCCTTCCAGTGCTTCTATCACGGCTGGGTGTTTGGCCTCGACGGTGCGCTGCGCAGCCAGCCGGGCGAGGCTTCCTATGCACCGGATTTCAAGGAGCGCAGCACCTCGAACATGCAGCAGGTGCCGCGATTCGAGACTTTTCGCGACTTCGGCTTCGTCTGCTTCGACAAAAATGCCGAGTCCCTCGACAGCTACCTCGGCCCGGTGAAGGACTATCTCGACATCATCGCCGATCAGGCCGAGATGGGTATGACTATCGTCGGCGGCACGCAGGAATATTCCATGCGCGCCAACTGGAAGCTGCTCACCGAGAACTCGATCGACGGCTATCACGCGCTCACCACGCATGCGACCTACTTCGATTACCTGAAGGCCACCAATGGCGGGCTGGCGCCGGTGCCGCTGGAAGGCGCCGCGCGCGATCTCGGCAAGGGACATGCTGTACTGGAATACAAGGCACCGTGGGGACGCCCCGTCGCACAATGGGTTCCGATGTGGGGCGACGACGGCAAGCGCGAGATCGACCGGCTTTACCAGGGCCTGGTCGCGCGATTCGGCGAAGAGCGCGCCAAGCGGATCGCGCTCTACAATCGCAACCTGTTCGTCTTCCCCAACCTCGTGGTCAACGACATCATGGCCGTGACCATCCGCACCTATTATCCGCAGGCGCCCGATTTCATGACGGTCAGCGCCTGGGCGCTGGCGCCCAAGGAGGAGACCGATTGGGCACGCAAATACCGCCTGTTCAACTTTCTGGAATTCCTGGGCCCCGGGGGCTTCGCGACCCCCGATGATATCGAGGCGCTCGAACAATGCCAGCGCGGTTTCCGCAACGCCACCGAGGCGCAATGGAACGACATCTCCAAGGGCATGGGTAAGGAAACGCCGGCGTACGACGACGAGCTGCAGATGCGGGCGTTCTGGTCGAACTGGAACAAGCACGTCTTCGCGGCATCGGCGTGAGGCAGGAGGCACAGATGCAGAATATCTCGCGTGCCGATGTCGAGGACTTCCTGTTCGCCGAGGCCGAGCTACTCGACGAATGGCGGCTGCCTGAATGGCTTGAGCTGTTCACGGACGACGCGAACTACTACGTGCCATCGACCGACGTTCCCGCCGATTCCTCGCCCGACAAGAACTTGTTCTACGTCGCCGACGATCGCTTCCGCCTCAGCGAGCGCGTCAAGCGGCTGATGAAGCGCACCGCGCATGCCGAATTCCCGCACTCCCGCACCCGACATCTCATCAGCAATGTGCGAATTCGCGGCCGTAGCGACACTGAACTGGAAGTCGCTGCGGCCTTCATCACCTACCGCACCAAGGATGGCGTCACCGACACCTATTTCGGCAGCACCCGCTATCGGCTAGTTGCCAAAAACGGCCGACTGCGGATCAAGGAGAAACGCTGCTTGCTTGATAGCGAAGGCCTGCGCACGCAGGGTCGCGTCAGCATCATCCTGTAGGAAACGCCGATCGTGGACAAGAAACTCAGGAATAATATCGCGGTGGTCACCGGAGCCGCAAAGGGCATCGGCCTTGCGATTGCGGAGCGATTGGCGAAGGACGGAGCCAAGCTGGTCCTCGCCGACCTTGACGAGACCGGGCTGAAACAGGCCGCCGCGCATCTTACCAGCCAATTCGACGCGGAGGTTGCGACGCAGGCCGGTGATCTCTCTGAACAGGGCGTCGCCGAAATGACCATCAAGTTGGCCTCCGAACGGTTCGGTCGCCTCGATATCCTCATCAACAATGCTGGCGGCGGCATCATCAAGCCGTTCGCGGAACACACGCCGGAGACGCTCAAGACCACGATCGACCGCAATTTGTGGACCGTGCTGTGGTGCTCCTGGTACGCGGTGCCTGTGATGCGCAAGCAGGGCTATGGCCGCATCGTCCATCTCGGCGCCGATTCGGTGCGCAACGGGTTGTGGGATCATGCCGCCTACAACGCCGCCAAAGGCGGCGTGCATGGTCTCACCACCGGAATGGCGCGCGAGTTCGCCAAGGATGGCATCACCGTGAACACGGTGGCTCCCTGCGCGGTGAACACGCCACAAATGGTTGCGATCACCAAGAGCGACCCAGCGCTTGCCGCGAAATTCGTCAGCGTTATCCCCATGGGCCGTCCGGCCGAGATGGAGGAAGTCGCCTCGATGGTCTCCTATCTCGCCTCCGCCGAAGCGTCGTTCGTGACCGGCCAGGTCATCAGCGTCAACGGCGGCAGCACCATGCTCTAGGTCTAGCTCATGGCTGAAACGATCATTCTTTGCACTGCCGACGAAGTCGTCGAGGGTGAGATCAAGCAGGCGCCCCTGCCAGACGGCACCAATGTCGCGCTCTATCGCGTGGCCGGCACCATCTACGCCACGGCCGACATGTGCACGCACGGCGAGGCGTCGCTAGCGGAGGAAGGCATCATCAGCGGCAAGATCGTGGAGTGCACCTTCCACTTCGGAACGTTCGACGTCACCACCGGCGAGCCTACCGGCATGCCTTGTGAAATCGCCTTGAAGACCTATCCGGTCACGGTCGTTGACGGCAACGTCCAGATTGAGGTCTGACATGCCGCCCCTCCCCAACCGCTCGCCTTCCCCGCTCAAATCCGCGCGCCGATCGCTGGCGCCGCCACGCCGGCGCACCCAGGCAGAGCGGACAGCCGAGACCCGGCTGCGGATCCTGAAGGCAGCAGCCAATCTGATCCGGCGTCGCGGCTACGCGCGATTTCGCACCGCTGAAGTTGCCGCCGAGGCCGGCGTCTCTCGCGGCGCCCAGCTGCATCACTTCCCGACCAAGGATTCGCTCGTCGTCGCCACGCTCGAATATGTCTTCGAGCAGGCGCAGATCCTCAGCCGCCGCCGCGCGGCCGCCGTCAATCGCCCGCGCGACCTGATCGAGGCCGTGATCGAGGATGCCAAGGAGTTCTTCTTCAGCCAGCATTTCATGGTCGCGATCGATATCGTGCTTTCGACCTCCACCGACCAGGCGGTGCGTAAGAAGATCCTCGACATCTCGCGGAAGGCGCGCCGTCCGGTCGAGGCCGCCTGGGCGGAGGCGCTGGCCGCAAGCAACGTTCCCCCCGCGGTCGCGGCCGACGTCGTGGCGCTCACCCTCGGTGTCGTCCGCGGCATGGCGCTGCGCACGCTCTGGGACAACGATCCGAAATGGTTTGAGCATCTGTTCGAGCTCTGGCGGCAGATGATCAAGGTCTTCCTCGAATCCAAACAAAATCGGAGCCGGCTGCGATGAGCAATCCAGCCCCAAGCCGAAGCACGCCGCTCATCACATCGGTCTGCTACGTCCGCCACACCATCAGCGAGCCGCAGGCCTGTGCGCGCTTCGTCTCCGAGATCTTCGGCCTCCAGCAGGTTGCCGGCCACGACGACGAGCTGGCCTTCCGCTCGGACGATCGCTTCCGCACCGTGAGCCTGAGCCACAATCAGCACGACGGCGCCAGCATCGGCATCGAGGTCTGGGATGACGCCGCGCTGCAAGTGATCGGCGAGCGGCTGCGCGCGCAGGACTTTGCCGTGAGGCCGGCAAGCCTGGACGAATGCAGGCGGCGATATGTGCAGTCGGCCCTGCTTGCGGACGACGCCTCCGGCAATCGCATTGATCTCGTCACCCGTCCCACCCGCAGCGGCCGGCGCTATTTTCCGCCGCGCGATGCCGGCATCGTCCAGTTCCAGGGAATTGGCCTGCGCAGCACCGAACATGTCCGCGACCTCACGTTCTGGCGCCTGCTCGGCGCAGAGGTCACTGACTGGGTCGGCGATATCGCCTACCTCGGCATCGATCATCTGCATCATCGCATCGCGCTCTATCCGTCGCCGCAAAACGGCCTGCTCTACGCCGCCTTCGAGGTCGAAGCGCTCGATCAGATCATGCAGAACAGCTATTTCATGCAGGACAACCAGGTGAGGATCGTGCAAGGGCCCGGCCGCCAGTCGGCCTCGCACCAGGTCTTCCTGCATGTCGAAGGCCCCGACGGGTTGATCCTGTCCTATGTCAACGGCATGGCCGAGATCGGCGACAAGCCGCGGCCGGCCCGGCAATTTCCGCTTCACGCCACCTCGCTCTGCAACTGGGGCAGCGAAAGCAAGAACGTTCCCGAGCTCGGCGCGCCCGCATCATCGAACAGGAGCAACGCATGATCCAGTTGAAGGACGTGAGCTATGTCCGCCTCGGTTCGCCCGACCTAGAGCAAGCCGAACATTTTGCCACCGCCTGCCTCGGCCTCCAGGTCGCCGAGCGCGGCGACAAGGCTCTCTATCTGCGATCCGACGAACGCGCACACACCCTGTGCTATTCGGAAGGCGATCCGCGCGACCAGACCGTCGGTTTCGAGGTGGAAGACGAAGCCAGCTTGCAGGATGCGGCCACGACGCTCGAATCGCTCGGCCATCCCGTCCATGCCGGCACCGCGCAGGAAGCCGGGCAGCGCAAGGTCAAGGCCTTCATCGGGTTCCGCGACCCAACCGGCAATCATATCGAGCTGGTGGTTCGCCCCGAGCGAAGCGGGCGGCGCTATTTCGCCAGCCGCGACGCCGGCATCACCGGCTTCAGCCATATCGGCCTCAATTCGACCGATCCCGCGCGCGATGAGCGGTTCTGGACGCAAGTGTGCAATGCGCGTGTCAGCGACCGCATCGGCGACATCCCGCTGATGCGCGTGAGTGCAATTCATCACACTATCGCGCTGGTGCGCGCGCCCCAGGCCGGTATCCAGCACATCAACCACCAGGTCGAGAGCAATGACGACGTGCTGCGCTCCTACTACTTCTTGAACGAGAAGCGCGTGCCGATTGTGTTCGGTCCGGGCCGTCATCCGACTTCCGGCGCGCGCTTCCTCTATTTCAGGGGACCGGACGGCATGATCTTCGAATATTCGGTCGGCGTCGATGAGATCGAGGATGAAGCGACGCACCGGCAGCGGCAATTCGGCTTCGAGCCGACCAGCTTCTGCATGTGGGGCTCCAAGCCCGCCGGCATGACGCTGCCGAGCAAATAAGCGCAATCGAACAGCCGCGAGCAGCGGGCAGACCTCACGAGGGACTATGGATCTGGGATTGAGAGGCCGCAGGGCCATCGTGTGCGCCGCTAGCCAGGGTTTGGGCAAGGCTTCCGCCATGGCCCTGGCGCGTGAAGGCGTCGAGCTCGTCATCGTGGCACGGCGGCGCGACGTGCTCGAGAGCGCCGCCGATGATATTGCGCAGGCCAGCGGCCATCGCCCCGGGATCGTCCTGGCTGACGTCACGACCAGCGACGGCCGCGAGGCCATTCTCGCCGCCTGCCCCGATCCCGACATTCTCGTCAACAATGCCGGCGGACCGCCGCCCGGCGATTTCAGGAATTTCGGGCGCGACGACTGGATCAAGGCGATCGACGGCAACATGCTGGCGCCGATCGCACTCATTAAGGCCACGGTCGACGGCATGATCGCGCGCAAATTCGGTCGTATCGTCAACATCACCTCCCACGCCGTGAAGGCACCGGTCGCGATGCTCGCGCTGTCGAATGGCGCCCGTACCGGCCTGACCGGCTTCGCCGCGGGCCTGGCGCGCTCCATTGCCGAGCACAATGTGACCCTCAACAATCTCCTTCCCGGCACGTTCGATACCGATCGTTTGAAGTCCAACCTCGCGGCGCTCGCCAAGAACTCATCGCGCGGCGTGACTGAAGTGACCGAGGAGGTCAGAGCCAGCAATCCGTCCAGGCGCTTCGGCCATCCGGACGAGTTCGGCGCCACCTGCGCTTTCCTCTGCTCGGCATATGCCGGCTACATCACCGGGCAAAACATCCTGATCGACGGGGGCGCCTATCCCGGTACGTTTTGATCCCTCTCAGCACCAGAATAGCGACGGGCTCTTGTCCCTCATCCTGGTGAGTGTCGGAATCGGCTCTGATGGCACGACCTCGGCGGTCAGCGCGTCCAAGCTCGCGGCTTTCGGTCGGCCCGACCGTAAGGCCACGGTCGCATCCACATCGATACGACGCTGATCACTTGGGATCGCACAATTTCGGCTTCTCTAAACGGAGACGGGGCAGAACAGATCGCCCGTTTTGCTCGCCCTAGTATCCCATTCTACGACAAGCACGCCCTCGACCTGCAGCATCTGATCTAAGCGCTCTATCGGAGGGGTAAGGCCAGAGAAGCGAGGAAAAGTCGTGGAGCAAGCCGGCCATGCCGGGTCAGACCGCAAAAACGTCGTACGACACCAGACTTCTTCGATCGAGGAAAGAAAAAGGCCCTTGCGGGCCAGCCTCTTGAGGGTGGTGGGCGCATCAGGGCTCGAACCTGGGACCCGCTGATTAAGAGTTCAAAACCGGCGCCTCTCTACGATTTCTGAATCTGCGCCACACTACGATGAAGCACGCTTTGATAGGGCTCATGCGGGTCGCGGCCAAGGAAGCGGTCGAGCAGAGTTCGTGGTTATGCTCGGCGACCTGGCTGATCCGACGGGCACTGCCTCGGCTGCTCGGAACGCCGATACCGTGGTCCAGGCGGCCTCGCTGAAGGATCAGCAGGCGGCGCTTTGGTCGAACCCCGGCTCGAGCGATGCTCGAAGCACTGCGCGGAACGGGACACGCTCCCTTACGCTGGTGGCAGCCACGTCCATGAAAATAAAGGCGATAGCACCGCAGCACGCGCGCGGCCGATTGTACCTTGTACCTTCGCCGATCATCGATTTCGCCGCGGTTCGCAATCTATTCTTTGAGCTCGCCGGAGACCTCGATGCCACTACGGCACGACCTTGCTCTTGGAGTTGCTCGGACGCGAGAACGAGCATCCTCCCGAACGAGGAGACCGTTGACACCCCAGTTTGAGTCTGCTTTTATATACCATATGGTCGGTATATAAATGGCGGCTGCAGCTGCCCTTTGTTTGCAACTTCGTGAAGCTAGTGACGTCACATACGCCGACGCCAACAAACGTCTACGCGCCCATTCTTGGTGACATGGAGCCGGCGATGGTCGGCAGAAAGCCGCCTCGAATTCGTGAAGTCCTGCCGCCGTTTTCTGGCGTCGGGAACAATCGCCTTCCTGTCGTGCCACTACCGATGAGAGCCTGATATGTCCTCTGCCGTTAAGACCCTCAACGATCGCGGATATCGTTACATTCCGCATGCCTTTCAGTACTCATCGGGTGTCCAGGCTCTTCCCGGCTTTCGCATCCATCGAATCTGCTTTGCCAGGCTGCTTCCGATGTCCGAGGGCTTTGCCTGGATCGAGAATTACCTGAAATCGAAGAAGCTGCCTCTGACGTCCTTCGTGGCCTGCGAGCTTCGCTCTGCCCTCCCGTTCAGTCCGGACGGATTCGTTGAGTTCAACAAGATCTATGCTGACACGCTGCGGAGCTGGGGCATCTTCGTTGGAGATGACAATCCGATCGCCCGCAGCAATGTCTGTCCAGAAATTGATCCGCCGGCGGAATCCTGCTTTTACGCCTTCAGTTATGTCGCTCCGGATGCCGCCGGTGACGGCAAAAATCCCTCATTCGTGATTTCCGGCGGGGCCGAGACGATCGCTGGAAAAAGCACCATGGAGGAGTCCGTCGTCGCGTTTCGCGATACATCTGCGGCCGGCATGCGCAAAAAGGCCGAGCGCACGTTCTCGGAAATCACCGATCGGCTCGCATCACTCGGTCTTTCCTGGTCCGATACGACCGCGGCCCGCGCCTACACGGTGTTCGACTTCTCCTCCGCCTTCATGGACCTGATCGTCCGCGCCGGAGCCGCCAGAAACGGGCTGAACTGGTGTCCGTGCCGGCCCCCGGTGAAGGACGTGGATTTCGAAATGGATTGCCGGGGGCTGGCCGATGAGATGACGGTCATCCCGTAGCCCGCCATCGGTCGCCCGGCGCCGGAGGACCGGCGCGGCGCACCTCGCAGCATCTCACGCACAGGCCGGTCGATCCGTCAGCCGGCCGTTGATCGATGGACCGGAGCGCCACGATGTCTTGGTATCTGTTGCGCCGTATCGTCGCCACCATACCGGTGATGTGCGTCGTGGCGATCTTCGTATTCCTGCTGCTACGGTTGACACCCGGCGACCCGGCCGCGATCCTTGCCGGCGACAACGCGACGCCGGAACAACTGGCGCATATCCGTGCCTCGCTCGGACTGAATGAACCAATCTATATCCAGTTCACACACTGGGTTGAGCAGCTTCTGTCGGGCGATCTCGGCGTATCGCTGATTTCCCGCGTTCCCGTGCTGCGGATGATCGGTCAACGGATCGAGCCGACCATGTCGGTCGCGCTGTCCACGATCGTGCTGTCCGTCTTGGTCGCGGTGCCCCTCGGTGTGGTCGCCGCGTGGAGGCACGGCACCTGGATCGATCGCTTCGTGATGGCCCTTTCGGTCCTGGGCTTTTCGGCGCCGGCGTTCGTGCTCGGCTATGTGCTGATCGAGATATTTTCGATCGATTTGCGCTGGTTGCCGGTCCAGGGTTTCAGGAGCCTTGCCGACGGAGCCGGCCCGTTCGTCCAGCGGATCGTGCTGCCGACGATAACTCTGTCCTTCATCTATGTCGCGTTGATCGCCCGGATGACGCGCGCTGCGATGCTCGACGTGCTCGGTGAAGACTTCGTCCGCACCGCTCGCGCCAAGGGAATTGGCGAGACCCGAGTGCTATTGGCGCACGCCCTCCGCAACGCTGCCGTCCCCGTCATTACCGTCATCGGCTCCGGCTTCGCACTTCTGATCTCCGGCGTCGTCGTCACCGAGAGCGTGTTCAACCTGCCCGGCATCGGGCGTCTCACCGTCGACGCGGTGCTTGCGCGCGATTATCCGGTCATCCAAGGGATGATCCTTCTGACCTCCTTTATCTATCTTGCTGTCAATCTGATGATCGACCTCGCCTATTCTCTGCTCGATCCTCGCATCCGTTATTGAGGTCTGTCGTCAATGGCGATCGTCACGCACACGGAACAGTCGATCCCGCTCATAACGCGTCTGAGCGGGCGGTTCGGCGTTCTCACCTCGACCCCTATCATTCTAATCGCGGCAATCTGTCTGGCAGCTATCGTGCTGCTCTCCCTTTTTGCACCGTGGATCGCGCCGCATGATCCGATGTTGCTGGCGCCTGCACAGCGTCTCAAGCCGCCAAGTGCGCAATTTCTTCTCGGGACGGACGCGATGGGACGTGACTTGCTGTCACGCACCATCTACGGCGGCCGCGTTTCGCTGCTGGTCGGAATTGGCTCAGCGATTATCTCCACCGTGATCGGTCTCGTGATCGGCCTCGTCTCAGGGTTCTTCAAGTGGGTCGATGCCGTAATGATGCGCGTCATGGACGGCCTGATGGCGATCCCGTCGATTTTGCTGGCGATCGCGGTCGTCTCCCTGTCCGGTGCCACCGTGACGACCGTGCTGATCGCCATCACGATCCCGGAGGTTCCGCGGGTCGCGCGCCTCGTGCGCGCCGTCGTACTGTCGGCGAGAGAAGAGCCGTATGTCGAAGCCGCGATATCGCTTGGCTCGTCGCTGCCCAAGATCATGTGGAGGCATCTGTTGCCGAGCACGGTCGCGCCCTTGATCGTCCAGGGCACCTTTGTCTGCGCCGCGGCAATCCTGACCGAGGCGATCTTGTCCTTTCTCGGCGCCGGCATCAATCCGGAAACCCCGACCTGGGGCAACATCATGGCCGAAGGACGGGCATACTTCCAGATCAAGCCGTCGCTGATCTTTTGGCCGGGCCTGCTGCTGTCGATCGCGATCCTCTCGATCAACCTGATCGGGGACGCCGCGCGCGACGCTTTCGATCCGCGCATGAAGCAGCGAGAAGGCAGATGACGGACACCATACTCGACATCGATAACCTCGTTGTCGCGCTCGGCAAGACCAGAAAGACTGCGGGTCCCCGAATCATCGACGGCATCTCGATCAAGGTCGCCAGGGGTGAGACGCTCTGTGTGGTCGGCGAAAGCGGTTCCGGCAAGTCCGTGACCTCGCTGGCTACGATGGGCTTGCTGCCGAAGCAAACGCTGCAGCCGATCGGCGGAAGCGTGCGGCTGGTCGGCGAGGAGCTCCTCGCCGCCACCGAGCGCCGGCTGCGGCAGCTGCGTGCCAGCACCATGGCGATGATCTTTCAAGAGCCGATGACCGCGCTCAACCCGGTGGTGCCGGTCGGCAAGCAGATCGACGAGGTGCTGCGCTCGCATACCTTGCTGGATGCCCGCGCCCGCCGCAGGCGCATCCTGGATATGATGGACCAGGTGCATCTGCCCGACGTCGAGCGCATCTTCCGATCCTACCCGCACCGGCTCTCCGGCGGCCAGCGCCAGCGCATCATGATCGCGATGGCGCTGGTGCTCGAACCCAAACTCCTGATCGCCGACGAGCCCACCACCGCGCTCGACGTCACCACGCAGAAGCAGATCCTGGGCCTGATCCGCGAGCTGCAGCGCAGCCACGGCACGGCGGTGTTGTTCATCACCCATGACATGGGCGTCGTGGCCGAGATCGCAGACCGCGTCGCCGTGATGCGCCAGGGTCGCCTGGTCGAGACCGGTACGCTGGAAGCAATCCTGCGTCGGCCGACGATGGACTATACGCGCAATCTGCTCGCCGCCGTGCCGAGCTTGGTTCCGCGGCCACCCCGGCCCGAGACCAGGGAGCCAGTGGTGCTGGAGGCCAACGAACTCGGTAAGGTCTATCGCGAGCGGTCGATGTTCGGCAAAGCCCGCGAGGTCGCGGCTGCCCAGAAGGTCAGCCTCTCGCTGCGCAAGGGGCGCACACTCGGCATCGTTGGCGAAAGCGGTTCCGGCAAGTCGACGGTGGCGCGCTGTATCGTCCGCCTGATCGACCCGACCTCGGGCGGCGTGCGCCTGGCCGGCCACGAAATCTCGTTCCTGACGCGCCGGCTACTGCAGCCGCATCGCAAGCGGATCCAGATCGTGTTCCAGGATCCCTATCGTTCGCTCAATCCGCGGCTGCCGGTCGGCGAGAGCATCGCGGAAGGACCGATCAATTACGGCGCGCCGCGCGCCCAGGCAATGGCGCGCGCCCGGGAGCTGCTGGAACTGGTCGGACTATCCGCTGATTCCATCTCGCGCTTCCCGCACCAGTTCTCGGGCGGCCAACGCCAGCGCGTCGCCATCGCACGGGCGCTCGCGCTCGATCCGGAGGTGCTGGTTGCCGACGAGGCGGTGTCGGCACTCGACGTCTCCGTGCAGGCGCAGGTTCTGGACCTGCTCGACGTGATCCAGCAGCGTCTGGGCATCGCGATCCTGTTCATCACCCACGATCTGCGGGTCGCCGCGCAGATCTGCGACGACGTCGTGGTTATGCAGAAGGGCCGGATCGTCGAGCAAGGCGGGGCCGGCGACGTCCTGACCAATCCGAAAGAACCTTACACCCGCGCGCTGCTGGAAGCGGCGCCAGGTCGCAATTGGGATTTCGCCAACTTCCGCGCGGTGGGACAGCCGTCGCTCGCGGCAGTTTCGTCACTTTCCTAACCCAGGAGTCGATCGATATGTCTTCAGTGTCGCGCCGCCAGCTTCTAAAGATCGCAGGCTCTCTGCCGGCAGCTGTTGCTTTTCCGGCAATCGCGTCATCGAGCGCCGTTGCGGCATCCGGCAAGAAGACCCTGACGGCGGTCATGGGGTCGGACCTCCGCCTTCTCGATCCCGTTTTTACCTCGGCTTACATCACGCGCAATCACGGCTACATGATCTACGACACCCTGCTCGGGATCGACGCCGACTTCAAGATACGGCCGCAGATGGCCGATTGGAAGGTGTCCGACGACAAGCTCATCTATACGCTGACCTTGAGGGATGGCCTGAAATGGCATGACGGTACCCCCGTCATGGCGGATGATTGCGTGGCCTCGCTGGAGCGATGGGGCCGGCACGACATCATGGCGCAGATGCTGATGTCGAAGACGGCGAATCTCAGTGCTGCCGATGACAAGACGGTCGTCTTGAAGTTGAAGGAGCCGTTCGGATTCGTCCTGGAGACTCTCGCCAAACCGTCGTCATTGGTGCCATTCATGATGCCGAAGCGGCTGGCGGAGACGCCGGAAGGCAAGCAGATTGAAGAGCACATCGGATCCGGGCCGTTCAAATTCCTATACTCGGAGTTTCGCCCCGGCGTGAAGGCCGTGTACGAGAAGAACATCGATTACGTTCCTCGCAAGGAGCCGCCGAACTGGACTTCGGGCGGCAAGGTCGTTCGCGTCGATCGCGTCGAATGGATCACGATGCCGGATGCGCAAACCGCGATAAACGCTCTGCAAGCCAGCGACGTCGACTTTGTGGAGGCTCCGATCTACGAAATGCTCCCGATCCTGGCAGCCAATCCGGATATCACGGTCGGCACGCTCAACAAGCTGGGTTATCAGTCGATCGGACGAATGAACTTCATTCAACCGCCCTTCGACAATGTGAAGGCGCGTCGTGCGGCTCTGCTTGCCCTCAATCAAAAGGACATGCTCGACGCTCAGATCGGCAACCCCGAATACTACGAGGTCTGTGGCGCCTACTTCATTTGCGGTACGCCGTTCGCCACCGAGGTCGGGGCCGATACTTTGATCAAGGGCAACGGCATGGCTCTGGCAAAGAAAGCGCTCGCCGAATCCGGCTACGACGGAACGCCCGTCGTGATCCTGGCACCGACCGATGTCGCTCTTCAGAAGGCGCAGCCGATCGTTGCCGCCCAGCTGCTTCGCGAAGCCGGCTTCAAAGTCGACCTGCAATCGACCGATTGGCAAACCGCAGTCAGCCGTCGCGTGAGCATGAAGTCGCCGAAGGAGGGCGGGTGGAGCATGTTTTTCACCTTCTCCGGAGCCGCCGACGTGGTCAATCCGCTCGTCAACGGTTCGATCAGCGGCAAAGGGAAGACTGCGTGGTTTGGATGGTCTGATGATCCCAAGATGGAAGAGCTGCGCGAGGCCTTTGCCGAGGCGCCGACGTTGAGCGAACAAAAACGCCTCGCCTATGAGATCCAGAAAGAGGCCTACGACCAGGTGATCTATGTCCCGTTGGGTCAATTCCATTCTCCAAGTGCGTGGCGGAAATCCTTGACCGGCGTGCTCGAATGCGCGGTCGCGCCATTTTTCTGGAATGTCGACAAGACGGACTGACCCTTGGGCTCGGCATCGATAGCCCTTCGCCGCTCCGCTTCTCGAAAACGAACGATTGTCGCTGCCTTATGGAACTGTTTGCGCCATGAACCAATTCGATCTGATCATCCGGGGCGGACGCGTGCTTGACCCGGAGACCAATAGGGACGGGATCGCAGATGTCGCCATAAAGGATGGCGTCATTGCTGCGATTGGCGATGTCGGCGGGAGAACCGACATCTCTATCGATGCCGACGGCCTCGTCGTGAGCCCGGGATTCATCGACCTTCATGCGCATGGCCAATCGCTGCCCGCCGATCGGATGCAAGCGTTCGATGGCGTGACCACGACGCTCGAACTCGAGGTCGGCGTGCTGCCGGTCGCAAAATGGTACGACGAACAGGCGGCGCTCGGGCGGACGCTGAACTACGGGGCATCGGCCGGCTGGGTCTTCGCGCGCATTGCCACGATGACCGAGCAACAGGTCGTGTCGGGTGTCGGGGGAATGGGGCGTGCGTCGGGTGACAGGCGATGGATCGAGGACGTCGCCGCTCCCGATCAGCTCGCTGAAATCCTCGAGCGTGTCGATTCCGCGCTTGCGCAAGGCGCGATCGGTATCGCCTTTCCCAACGCATACGCGCCGGGAACCGGCGTCAAGGAACTGTCACAGCTGTGCAGCCTGGCGGCCGCGCACGGCGTTCCGACCTTTACCCATATTGCCTACACGTCGCACGAAGATCCGCGAAGCTCGATCGATGCGTATACGCGACTGATCGGGCTCGCTGGTTCGACGGGCGCCCATATGCACATCTGCCATTTCAACAGTTCCAGCCAACGGGACGTCGAGCGCGCCGCCGTTCTCGTCAAAACCGCGCAAGCGCAGGGTCTGAAGGTCTCGGTCGAAGCTTATCCTTACGGCACCGGCTCGACCTTCGTTGGTGCCGACTTTCTGTCTAGCCCGACATTCAAGCATTTCGGCGCGGTCGAACTGGTCACCGAGCGTCGTCGCTTCGCCAACCGGAAGGAGTTGCTCGAAGTCCAGGAACGGGATCCGAGTTCTCTGGTCCTGATCCACTTTCTCGATGTCGACATCGATCCTCGTCATCGCGAGTTGCTCGACGTATCAGTATTGTACCCCGGCGGTGCGATCGCTTCCGACGCGATGCCATGGGTACTGGCGAACGGGGTCTCCTACGAGGGCGACGCCTGGCCGCTCCCGGAGGACGCCGTGTCCCATCCGCGTTCGTCGGGCACGTTCACGAAATTTCTGCGCGATTGGGTCTTCGACCGGAAGAACATCCCGCTGATGGAGGGGATCGGGAAATGCACCCTGATTCCGGCGGAAATCCTGGCGGACTCGACACCGGGCATGAAGAAAAAGGGCCGTCTGCAGACCGGCTGCGACGCCGACATTGTCGTATTCGATGCGGACGCCTTGCGCGACCGGGCCGATTTCGCCAACATGAATCGGCCGGCGGACGGGGTCCGGCATCTCCTGGTTCACGGCCAGCGTGTCATCGCCGATGGTTCGCTTGTCGCTGATGCCCGGCCTGGTCGACCCGTCCGGAGAGCTGTTGCGCCATGATGGCTTCGGTCCTGCTCATCTCCGGTTACCTTGGCGCAGGAAAGACCACCCTCCTAAATCATCTTCTCTCGAATCCGGCTGGACGGCGCATCGCCGCCATCGTCAATGACTTCGGCGCCGTCGATATCGACGCCTCGCTGTTGAGTACGGTGTCGGATGGAGTCGTCAGCCTCAAGAACGGATGCATTTGCTGCTCGCTGCAGGGCGACCTCCTGCGCACCCTCGCCAACGTCCTGAAACGCGCGAACCCGCCCGACGCTATCGCGATTGAAACGTCCGGAGTTTCCGATCCGGCGGAGATAATCCGCGCGCTCATGGATCCGGTCATCTTCCGGATCGCTCCGTTGGAGACTGTGGTGACTCTCATTGATGCCAGACGGGTGACGGATGAACCGGACTTGGTGCGTGATCCGCTGTGGAGATCGCAACTTCGTGCGGCGGATCTGGTGTTGCTGACCAAGCTAGATCTGATCGATGACGAATCCAGCCGGCGGGTTGGCGCTATTGTGGCGCGCGATAAGCCGGCATCCGTTGTCTTCGATGTGCGCTCTGGAAACGTGCCGCCCGATCTTCTGTTTGGCCGCCAGGCTGCGGATACGCGCAGCATGCCGCAGAGGATTCCGTTCGCGTCCGAGCCGTTCGCGACAATGACCTGGACGTCCCGGCGACCGATATCGATCGCCCGATTCCAGTCATTGATAGAGCGGCTCGCCGCCCGCACGCTGCGGATCAAGGGGATCATGACTTTCGTCGAACGGCCGGCGGAGTCGATCCTGTTCCAGTGTGTCGGGATGCGCGCAACATTTGCGAAATCTCCCGCTTCGCTTCCGGACGGCCTGACGGCGAGAATCGTGCTCATCGGCCGCGAGGCATCGCTCGATCAAGCCGCAATCGCGGATCTGCTTCGGCAGGCCGAACTCGGTTGACAGAAAAACGCCGCGCCTGGAGCGGCGTCTCCTCCACGTCGGGTTCCGATCAGGACGAACCTCGACCGAGTTGGCGCGATGTCGCGTCCGCCCGACGGGGGATCGCCGATCTAGAAGTAGGTCCGGATCGATGAGACGCAGTCGTAGTCATCATCCACGACGTGCATCAACCGCCATTTATCGAAGGTCAGGCAGGGATGCGAGATTCCGAACGCAACCATATCGCCGACGGCGAGCGGAGAACTCGCCGGGATCGTCAGATGGCAATGCTGGTCGTTCAGCTGTGTGACACGATGGCCTTCCGGCATCGCCGCCGGGGTCGACATTGCACCCCCGGGGCGGAACCATTTCAGCGCCACCGGCGGATCATCGTAGGATGCATCGCGCTTTCCGAAGCCGATGATGGCCTTCTCGGCTTCGGGCCGCGACTGTACATAGGCCCAGATCTCCAGAGCCGGACGCAAGCCGCCGTCCATTGCCGCCAATTCCGGGCGACGCATCCGCAGAGCTTCGAACACGCGACGGTAGAGGATGTCGTCATGGGTGACGTAACAGCCACTGCGGAGCACGACGCGGGTCGGCTGGCCGACCTCCACACTTCGAAGGCGGGCGGCGACCAGATCATAGTAGATCGAGCCGCCTGCGCTCAACATCACCTCACCCGGCGCGAACAGGCCTTCCCGTCCGCAGATTTCAGCCACGGAGGCGATCCGATCGAGAAAGTCTGCGACCATGGCGACACTTTGTGCGATCGTTTCGCCATGAATCATGCCTTCGAACCCCTCGATCCCGGCGAGACCGAGATAGGGGGCCGCTGCTCCAACCGCGCGAGCGACGGCCAGCGCCTGATCGATGGTACGGCACCCGGTCCGCCCGCCCACATATCCGATCTCGAGCAGCAGCTTGAGGGGGCGCCCGGCGTTTGCTCGGCGTGCGGCCTCGGCGAGCACAGTCACGTTTTCGGGTGAATCGATCAGGCACCAAAACTCGAAGTTTGGGTCACGTTTCAACTCCTCCAGGACGTAATCGATGTTGCGACGGCCGACCAGTTGGTTGGCGAGCACGATCCGCGAATAGCCGAAGCGCCGTGCGACCTGCAATTGGTGGACGGTTGCGACGGTCAGTCCCCAGGCGCCCGCGTCGAGTTGGAGATCGAAAAGAGCGGGGCTCATCGTGGTCTTGCCGTGAGGTGCGATCGACGTTCCACTCTCCTCGATGAATCGCTGCATCCAACGGACATTGTGCAACAGCGCGTCCTGCTTCAAAACGGCGACGGGAAGCATGAGGTCTTCGGCGAGGATGTTCCAGTTTTGAGTCCGAGTTGCGGTCAGCGGTACGTCGCGGCTCAGCCCCGGGCCGCCTTTCTCGGTCGCGTCGATCGGCCTCTCGTCGTCCCTGGAGCTCAGTTCGATCATACCCATCGCCACTTCCGTGTTCAGCGGTCGCCTTTGCCACGTTACAATACCGACCGGACGGTACATAAATCACCGGCCGGAATGGCTGTCAAACGATCATTCGCGGCGATTGCCAGAACCCGTCCGACCGGTATAGTAATTAATCGTTTCGACCGGAGTAGGAGCGACGTCTCGTTCGATGACCAGAAAATCCAGCCCGAAGCCGGTCCATCCGGGACGCGCGGCACGCAACGTCGGGCGGCCCAGCATGCGGCCCGTCATCCTCGATGCTGCGTTGGACCTCATCGCTGAAGACGGCGTCGGCTCACTGACGTTCGACGCACTTGCCGAGCGTACCGGCGTCAGCAAGGGAGGGCTGCTATATCATTTCTCGGGCAAGGAATTGTTGATCGAGGCTCTCGCCGAACGGTTGATCGAGCGCTACGCCGAGGCCCGGCGCCGGACCACGGAAGGCCTCCCCGAAACGCCCTCCCGGGAACTCAAGGGCTATGCGATCGCTTCGATGCACAACCGGTCCAAAGCCGATCGTGCAAGCGCGCGTCTTCGTATGGCCGGCCTTCAGGACAATCGCCTGGGTAAAGCGTATTATGCGCAACGTTTCCGCGAAATGAGCGAGGGGATGAACTTCGAACGAGCGGCCATCGTGCATCTCGCGGTCGAGGGCCTCTGGTATATGGAATTGGCGGACGTGTCGCCTTTCACTGTGATGGAAAGGCGCAAGATTGTCAGGAAACTGTTGCAGTTGGCTGACGGCGGAGACATGGGGGACGAATCGCCCGCAGCGTCGGCGGATCGCAGGTCAATCGAGTCGCGGCGAGACGACCGGTAGGCGTTGCGCCACGACTTCATTCACCAATCTCCGACCAGGACATGAGACGAAAGCCGGATATGACGTCGCCGCCTGACACTCGTTCCTTGGCACCGTCCTCGCTCTGTCTTCTGAACGCGGCGCCTCTCGCTCGGATGATCAGGTGCCGCGAAGTGTCGGTCCGCGAGACGATGGCCGCCTATCTCGATCACATCGAGCAGGTCAATCCGTCGGTCAATGCCATCGTCTCGCTTCGGCCGCGCGCCGAACTGCTCGCCGAAGCCGATCAGGCCGATCGGACCCTCGCGCGCGGCGAAAGGTCTGGTCGGCTACATGGCCTGCCGGTCGCGATCAAGGACATCGCGATGACGCGGGGGCTGCGGACGACGTTCGGTTCGCCGCTCTATGCGGACTTCGTGCCTGACGTTGATGCCATCTATGTCGCGCGCATGCGGGCTGCTGGGGCGATCATCATCGGCAAGACAAACGTGCCGGAATTCGGATACGGGTCCAATAGCTATAATCCGATCTTTGGGCTGACCCGCAACGCCTGGGATCAGTCTCGCGTCGGCGGCGGGTCGAGCGGCGGTGCAGGCGTCGCTTTGGCCATGCGCATGCTGCCTGTGGCCGACGGGAGCGATACCGGCGGCTCGCTGCGCAACCCCGCAGCTTTCAACAATGTGCTCGGTCTGCGAACCTCTCAAGGGCGCGTGGCAGCGGATGGTCCGGACCCGTTCTACGGACAGATGTCGGTCGTGGGCCCGATGGCTCGCAGTGTGGAGGATCTGAAGCTGCTGCTCGCGGTGCAGGCGGGTTACGATCCTCGTGCGCCGCTGTCTTTTGATGAACCGGGATTCCTGACCGAAGAACCGTCCCCGCTCGACCCCACGAAACTCCGGTTCGGCTGGCTGGGCGATCTCGGTGGGCATCTGTCCTTGGAGCCGGGCATCCTGGAGCTCTGCTGGCAGTCGATGGCCATATTCAGCCAGGCGGGCGCGTCGGTCGAGCCCGCGGCGGTTGATTTCGATCCGGAGCGTCTCTGGCGCGCGTTTGTCGCCCTTCGCCAGCAGACCATCGGCGGCCGGCACGACGAGGCTTGGCGCGATCCGGCAAAACGACAATTGTTGAAGCCCGAGACGCAATGGGAAATCGAGGGGAGTCACCACCTTTCGGCACTGGACGTGCACAGGGCGGGCCTCGATCGCGGCGCCTGGTTCAAGGCCCTGATGGCTCAATTCGCGCGCTTTGACTTTCTGTTGATGCCGGCGGCCCAGGTCTTTCCTTTTGATGCCGAGACGCACTGGCCGAAGGAGATCAACGGACGGACGATGGATAGCTATCATCGGTGGATGGAAGTGATGATCGGCGCCACCATGGCGGGATGTCCGGCGATCAGCGTGCCGGCCGGCTTCAACGAGAACGGACTGCCGACCGGACTTCAGATCATTGGGCCTCCCAGGTCGGAGACATTGCTGCTTCAGGCAGCCCAGATCTACGAAGCGCGATGTCTGCTGGCTCAGTGCACGCCGCCCATGATCAGTCATTCCGCATAAAATGCAGCCTTCCCGAGGCCAGTTCTGTACCCATAAGCGGTTGGGCGAGGCCGCGTGCCGGGCTCACGGCAGGCGCAAGTTCTTTGATCTCGCGCGGCTCAGCAATGTGAGATCAACAGTCTTGCTCCGCAGGAGCGCCTGCGCGGGCGGCGGCCGTGAGATCTGCAGCATTACGGCGTATTGAACGTCTCGCCGATCCAAATCGGTGAACGCCCGCACCAGCGAAGCCAAATGCTGGCGGTTTGGGTACATGATGGACACGGTGCAAATAAGCGCCGATCTTGCCGGGCTCCATCCCTCAAAGCCGTGGCGAAGAACGTGACGCACCATCGCTGTCCAATGCAAAGAAACATGCCGCTATCGACACCGACGGTCCAGAGCACTGCCAGCGCGGCGCTGATCGTCACGGCCGAAATGAACGGCATCGATCCCCGGGCCTATCGTTGCCCGTATCGCCGACCATCCGGCTCACCGGCAGGACGAACCTCAGAGCCTTCCAGAACGGTTTCGTTGCCACTGACCGACCTTGTCACGAGCCTGTTGCGGACCTTCTCCATCACGGCGCTCGCCGCGGCCGGGAGTTGCGTGCCCTTCAAGGTCACCAGACAGGCCTCGCGCTCCAGCCGGAGCCAGGGCTGTTCGAGCGGGACAATCCCGGCGGTGTCGATCTCTGACAGCGCACTGCGCGCAAGAATTGTCACCAAATTGGTTCGGCGCAGAAACGCGAAGGTCATGAAAAGCGAACTCGTCAGGATATGGGCCGCAGGTAACTCTTCACCCTTGCTCACATACACGTGGTTCAACTCGTCCTGCAGATTGGTACTCATCCGCGGGAGCAACCACCTGTATTGGGCGAGTTCTTTGAAGGATTGCGGCGGTCGAAGCTGGAGCGGGTGGTCCTTGCGGGTGACGATAACCAGGTCGTCGACCAGCAAACGGTTATAGGCCAGCGCGGAATCCAGGCTGGCCCTGGTATGGTCCGACTTGACCCAGCCCAGGAGGGCACAGTCGATCTCGCGAGTCTTGATCCATTCGAAGAGCTCGTCCGTGCTCCCCTCGCGGACGGTGTAGCGGACATTGGGCTGCTTCTCGGCCAGCTCGGCAATCGCCTCGGGAAGGACCTGTGTCAGGAACGACGGTCCCGCGCCGATACGGACGTGACCGGAAAGGCCTGCCCGCATATCGGTCATCAGCTGTTCGGCTTCATCCATCCGATAGATGATCGATTCCGCGCGACTTCTCAGCGCGATGCCCGCATCCGTCAGGGCTATTCCGCGGCCTTTCCGGACATAGAGCCGAACGCTCAGCTGCTGCTGCAGCCGTGCCATCATTTTGGACAGCGCGGGTTGAGAAATGCACAATGTTTCAGCGGCTTGAGAAAGATTCAGGTGGTTCGCCACCACCAGGAAGTACCGCAGCTGCTGCAGCTCCACTCTATAGCCTTTCGGTTATAGTTATTTGCGTCGGCGGCCATTGTTGCATGGGGTCGATCTCGCTCCAATAGCAGGATGTTTGAAAGGCGTCGGCGGTTCGCCGGAGCGCAATCGAATTCTGACATTTGGCAACGGGAACGACGATGTTGAACGTGAACAGGCGGACATTCCTGCGCGGCGGAGCCTCGCTGCTGGCACTCTCCGGGACGGTGCTGTCGAGGCAAGCGCGCGCCCAGTCGACTGACAATCCGGTTCGCGGCGGGATCCTGGTGATCGCCCAGGACGCCAATCCTCCCAGCCTCGACCCGCACAAATCCGCGGCGTTCGCGACGACCAACATCACCGAACAGATCTACGGCTGTCTGCTGCGCTGGGATCACAGCGGCACCAAGGTCGAACCGGACCTGGCCGCCTCCTACGAAATGGTCGACGATCTGACCTACCGCTTCACGCTGCGCGACGGCGTGAAATTCCACAACGGTCAGACGCTGACCAGCGCGGATGTGAAATTCACCTTTGACCGGATTGCAAACCCGGACACCGCCTCGCCGTGGAAGTCGCTCTTTGCCGCCATCCAGTCGGTCGAGACGCCGGACGCGCGCAGCGTCATCTTCCATCTGTCCGCGCCCTTCTCGCCCCTGCTGAACTACCTGGCGACGGTGAAATACTCGGCCATCGTCTCGCAGGCCGACGTGACCCAGCGTGGCGACCTGATCTCCGGCGGGGCCGGGACCGGCCCGTTCAAGTTCGGGAGCTTCGTCTCCAATTCGGTGCTGAAGCTGTCGCGCAACGAGGATTACTACGAGCCCGGCCTGCCCTACCTGGACGGGCTGGAGTTCCGCATCATTCCGGATGAAGGCAGCCGGGTGGCCTCCCTGCGCAGCGGATCGGCGGCGCTGACCTGGCTCAACACGCCGGAAGTGGTCGACCAGCTGGCAAAAACCAGAGGGTTCGTCACGCCCAAGCAGCAGGACAACAATGCCGTGCTGCTGATGGAGCTCGACCAGCGGGTGCCGCCCTTCAACGATGTTCGGGTCCGCCGCGCCTTCAGTCTGGCGATCGACCGCCAGCAGATCGCCGATATCGTCTGGCGTGGGCGGGCCGTACTTTCGGCGGCGATCCCGCCGGCGCAGGCGCCCTATGCGGTTCCAAGCGCCGAGGTTCTGGCGCTGCCCTACCAGACCCCGAATCTGACGCAGGCCAAGGCGCTGATGGCAGAGGCCGGCCATGCGGCCGGATTCGACACCGTCTTCGCAGTCTCTCCGCAGACGTCCAGCGACGTGGCGGTCGCGCAGATCGTGCAGCAGCAGGTGGCGCGGATCGGCATCCGCATCAAGATCGAGCAGAAGGACTGGGGCAGCCTGGTCAAGGATTTCCAGGGCACGCTGAGCCCGATCAGCATGGCCGACCTGGCACCGGCGCCCGACGCGGAGTCGAATCTGAGGATCCGGTTTGCCTCCGCGTCGAGCGTCAACCCCGGCAAGACCAAGGATCCGGAGATCGACGCCCTCTTCACCGCGGGACGGGCGACCACCGATGTCGCCAAGCGGGTCGCGATCTACCGTGAGATGCAGCACCGCATCGCCGATCAGGCCTATGCGCTGTTCCCCGCCGCGATCCCGCTGCAGTTCGAGATCTGGAGCGAGAAGCTGCGCGGCTACCACACAACCCCCTACGCACAGCGCGTGTTGCTGCGTCAGGCCTGGCTCGCCTCCGGCATGCGATCGAGAGGCCCATGATGTTCGCCCATCTTCTGCGCCGCCTGGCTTTGCTGGTGCCCGTCCTGATCGGGATGTCGATGGTCAGCTTCTCGCTCGTCCATCTCATTCCCGGCGATGTCGTGAGCGTCATCGCCGGGGGCGAGATTGCCTCGGATTCCGACGAGGCGCGGAACATCCGCCGCAGCCTCAATCTCGACCAGCCCCTGACGGTGCAATATGTCACCTGGATCGACGGGGTGGTGCACGGCAATCTCGGCAAATCGCTGGTGCACAACGTGCCGGTCTCGGATGAGATTCTGGCGCATCTGCCGGTGACCCTGGCGCTGACGCTGATGTCGCTCGTCATCTCCGTGGTGATCGGTATTCCCGCCGGCGTACTCGCCGCCGCGCGACGGGGGCGAAAGTCGGACGCCGCGCTGCGGATCGTCTCGCTGGCCGGGATGGCGGTCCCCACCTTCGTGGCCAGCGTCACCGCGGTGCTGTTCTTCTCGCTGTATCTGCCGTCGGTGCAGCTTTTCGGCAGCATTGATTTCCAGGCTGATTTCTGGGGGGCGATCGAGGGGCTGCTGCTGCCCTCCGCCGTGCTGTCGCTGGCCGCCGCTGCGACGATCATGCGCTACACGCGCGGCGCGATGCTGGAAGTCATGCGCGAGCAATACATCGCCATGGCCCGGGCCAAGGGAGCCGGCCCCTGGCGGGTCCTGCTGAAACACGGGCTGCGAACGGCACTGCTGCCGGTGGTCACCGCCTCGGGTCTGATCGCGGCACAGCTGATTTCCGGCGTGGTGGTGGTCGAGCAGGTCTTCGGCCTGCCGGGGCTCGGCCAGCTGATGCTGAGCGCGATCAGCAGCCGGGACTACACGCTGGTGCAGGGGGCGGTGATCGTCGTCGGCGCGATGGTGGTGCTGATCAACCTCGCCGTCGACCTGGCCTATCACCGCCTCGACCCGCGGATATGACCATGACGGACAACACGATCCCATGCGCCGCTGCCCCGGAAGCGGCGCGCGCACGGCCAGCGAGGCGGCTTGCTCTGCACCCGCTGGCCGCTTTCCGGCGTCAGAACCTGCTGGTGCAGGCCGGGGCCGCGCTGCTGCTGATCCTGCTGGCATGTGCCCTGCTCGGGCCGTTGCTCCTGCCCTTCGGTCCGAATGATCTCGTCGGAATGTCGATGCGGCCGCCCTCTGCGGCGCATCCCTTCGGCACCGATCTGCTCGGCCGTGACGTGATGACGCGAACGCTTTACGCCGCCCGCAGTTCGATGATCGTGGCAGCCGCCGCGACCGCCCTCGCCCTTGTCGTGGGGACAAGCTGGGGCATGGCCGCGGGCTATGCCAGAGGCAAGGCGGACCTGCTGCTGATGCGTCTCCTTGACGTCTTGCAGGCCTTTCCGCCGCTGCTCCTGGCGATCGCCCTGGTTGCCGTGCTGGGGAACAGCCTGGGCAATCTGATCATGACGATGGGCGTGCTCTTCGTGCCGCCATTCGCCCGGGTGTCCCGTGGAGCAACCCTGGCGCTGCGCGAGCGGCAGTTCGTCAAGGCGGCCCAGGTGCTGGGCGTTCCGGCCTGGCGCAACCTGCTCGTCCATGTGCTGCCTAATATCTCCACCCCCCTGATCATCGAGACCGCCTCGACGATCACCGCCGCCCTGCTGACGGAATCCGCCCTCTCCTTCCTGGGCATGGGGATTCAGCCTCCGACCCCGACCTGGGGCGCGATGATCGCGGACTCCACCTCGGTCATGACGCATGCCCCCTGGCTGGTGCTCGCCCCCGGCGCAGCCATCGTGCTCATCGTGCTTGGCTTCCTGCTGCTTGGCGACGGACTGCGCGACAAATTCGATCCCAAAGCGGAGAAGTGACATGAATCTGGAAAACGATATTCACTGGCAACCGGCCTGGCGTCTGCGCGGGCTGGTGGCCAGCGGTGAAAGCTCCGCCGAAGAGATCACCCGCCTGCTGCTGGCGCGGATAGCGCGTTACGACGGCGGCATCCATTCGTTCCTGACCGTGGCGGGCGAGATGGCCCTGGCAGAGGCGCGCGCCGTCGACCGCCGCATCGCCGCCGGGGAGACGTTGGGCCCGTTGGCCGGCGTTCCCGTGACGATCAAGGATCAGTTCTTCACCCGGGGGCTGCGGACCACCAGCGGCTCGAAGGCTTTCGTCGATCACGTGCCCGAGTGGGACAGCAACTGCGCCGCGCGCATCCGTGCCGCCGGCGGCGTGATCCTGGGCAAGACCAATACGCCGGAATTCGGCATGTATTGGCGGACGGTGGGGCTGATTTCCGAGGAATGCCGCAATCCCTGGAACCGCAAGAAGACCTCGGGCGGTTCGAGCGGCGGCGCGGCGGCCGCGCTGGCCTCGGGCTTCGGACCGCTGGCCATCGGCAGCGACTCCGGCGGTTCGATCCGTCTGCCATCGGCCCAATGCGGCATCTTCGGCCTTCTGCCGAGCTTCGGGCGAGTGCCGCGCCATGGCGGGTTGGGCTCTGCGGTGTTCTGCACCGCGGTCGGGCCGATGGCACGGGACGTCCGTGATGCGGCGACGCTCCTGCAGATCATCGCCGAACCGATGCCGGAGGACCCGTTCTGCCGGACCGACACGCCGCCCGACTATCTCAGCAGTCTGGAAAACGGCATCGAAGGCGTGCGTGCGACCTGGTGGGACAACAAGTTCGCGCAGGGTTTCACCGATCCGGAGGTGCTGCGCACGGTACGCGCCGCCGCTGAGCTCATCACCGACTTCGGCGCCGATCTGCGCGATGAGGCGGTCGTCCTTGCGACGGAGGGTCTCGACGAAGCCTGGCGGGTGCTGGAGTTCGTCGACCGGCACGCCACGCTGGGCGAGCAACTGATGCGCGACGAAGCGACCCTCAGCCAGCTCACGCCCTATGCGCGCACCCGCTTCGAATGGGCTGCGGAAGTGACTGGCTCGCAATATTCCCTCGCGGTGATGCGCCGTGCGGAGTTCATTCGCCACATGGACGGGCTCTTCGCCGAGACCGACCTGATCCTTGCGCCCACCATCGGCATCACCTCGCCCGTCATCAATCCGAATGACATGAGCCAACGGATTCCGGCACTCGTCTCCTACACATTGCCGGTGAACGTCGCCGGCTACTGCGCGGCCAGCGTGCCCTGCGGCTTCGTCGGCGGCATGCCGGTCGGGCTCCAGATCATCGGTCGCCCCAACGAGGAGGCGCTGGTGCTGCGGGCCAGCCGCCAGTTCGAGAAGGCGCTGAACTGGAACGCGCGTCACCCGCTGGCGGAACTGGACATGGCCTCATGACGGAATTGGGCGCCCTTCTCGAGCTACGTGATCTGCGCACCTATTTCTACACCGGCGAGGCCGTCGCCAAGGCGGTCGACGGGGTCAATCTGACGATTCACCCCGGACGCATCATGGGGGTGGTGGGCGAGTCCGGCTCAGGAAAGAGTGTCACCGGCGCCTCGATCATGGGATTGATCCAGAGGCCGGGCCGGATCGAGCCCGGCAGCCGGATCCTGTTCAAGGGGCGCGATCTGGTGCGGGAGGACGAGCGGACGCTGCGCGGCCTGCGCGGCAACGAGATCGCGATGATCTTCCAGGAACCGATGACCTCGCTGAACCCGGTCTTCACGGTGGGCGAGCAGATCATCGAGAATCTGCAGTTGCACCGGCGGATTTCCCGGCGCGCGGCGCGGGAGCGCGCGGTGGAGCTGATGCGTCTCGTCGGGATTCCCGCTCCGGAAAAGCGTGTCGACAGCTACCCGCACGAATTGTCGGGCGGCATGCGCCAGCGGGTGGTGATTGCGATGGCGTTGACCTGCGATCCCAGCCTGCTGATCGCCGACGAGCCAACGACCGCTCTCGATGTCACGATCCAGGCCCAGATCCTCGAACTGATCGTCAAGCTGCGCCAGGAGCTTGGCATGGCCGTGATGTTCGTCACCCATGATCTCGGTGTCGTCGCCGAGATCTGCGACGAGGTCGCGGTGATGTATGGCGGCCAGGTTGTCGAGACCGGCCCGGTGAAACAGGTGCTGTCCGCGCCGCGCCATCCCTATACCCGCGGGCTGATGGCCTGCATCCCCCGTCTGGGGATGGACCGCACCACGCGCCTCAGCTCGATCCCCGGAATCGTGCCGAGCTCGAAGCTCTGGCCGGTGGGCTGCCGTTTCGCCAATCGTTGCCCACAGGCCATGGCACGCTGCCGCGATGCCGCCCCGCCCCAAGTGCGCCTCGGTGAAAACGAGGCCTCCTGCTGGCTGCTGGTGTCCGATGCCACCGCCGTGGAGACCTCCAATGGCTGAATCGCTGTTGCAGCTGCGCGGCCTGACCAAGCATTTCACCACGCGCTCGCCGAAGGGCAAGGCGGTGGTCCAGGCGGTGGACGATCTTTACCTTGACGTCTACGAGGGTGAGACGCTGGGGCTGGTGGGGGAATCCGGTTGCGGCAAGACGACGACGGCCCAGCTCATCGTCGGCCTGACGACGCCGACCCGGGGGCACGTGAGCCTCGAGGGCAACGACCTCGCAGCACTCGGCCGCAAGGCGCGCAAACTGGCGCGGCGACAACTGCAATACATCTTCCAGGATCCCAACGACTCCCTGGATCCGCGGATGAAGGTGCGGGCGATCGTCTCCGAGGGGCTGCGCGCGCAGGGGCGCATCGGGAAGCCGGAGCTGACGGACAAGGTTGCCGAAGTGCTGGGCCAGGTCGGCCTGCCCGTGGACGCGATGGACCGATTCCCGCACGAGTTTTCGGGCGGACAGCGGCAGCGGATCGGCATCGCGCGGGCGCTGATCATGCGGCCACGGCTGATCGTCGCGGACGAGCCGATTTCGGCCCTCGACGTCTCGGTGCAGTCACAGATCCTCAACCTCATGGGCGACTTGAAGCGCGAGCTTGGCCTGACCTATGTCTTCGTGGCGCACAATTTGGCCGCGGTGGGCTACATCAGCGACCGGATCGCGGTGATGTATCTGGGGCGCATCGTCGAGGTCGGGCCGGTGGAAGACATCATGACCGCGCCCCAGCATCCTTATACGCAAGCCCTGCTCTCGGCGATCCCGGACCCCGACGTGGCGGCCGAGCGAAAGGCGCGGATTCGGCTTTCGGGGGATGTGCCCGGCCCGATCGATCCACCCTCCGGCTGCCGGTTCCGCACGCGCTGCCCGCTCGCCGAACCGAGATGTGCCGAGGAAATCCCGCCTCTCAAGCCGCGCGGCGCGGGGAAAGCGGGGCGTGGGCATATGTCCGCCTGTCACCTCGTGAGGTCGCAATAGCCTGAGCCGGGGAAAGGCGTTGTGCGAGGGCGCCATATTTTGGCAAATCCACTGCTTGACAAATTCGTCGCGCGGTGTCGCAGACGTTACTAGGGAGATTAGGACGGCCCCCACAAAGCGGTTCGGCTCATCCCGACGAGTTTGGAGCGACCTGCGCCCTTCTGTGCTCGGCTCAGACCGGCTGCATCAGCGGGCAAGACATCCTCATCGATGGCGGCGCCTGTCCGGGTACTTCTGAACTGCAGGACACCTGCCACCGGCTGTCCGCTAACAGTCTGCAATCGGCGTGAGCTTGAAGCGCTCATTGCACAATCCGGTTCTGATTTTGCAGCAAGTGGCACCTTGCGGCGACGAGCAGAACAGATTGTCCGTTTTGCTCGCCTCAATATCCTGTCTGGCCATTGCTTGGATTGATGGTGTTGAACGTGCGTCCTGAGGCCGCGGGAACCGGCTTACCGTCGATCAAGAAGTTTGGCGCCGCCATCAAGATAGACGTGGGGACGATTGTAGTTCATTGGTTACACTCGACATTGAGGCTGCCCGGTCCAATCATCGAAACCACATCAGCAGCATCACGACGCCGCTATCGTGTGGCCCCCTCGTGATGGAAGCGCTCATCGGCATCATGCGGTAATTCGTCCACTCCATCGGCCCGCAGCAGATCGCCGACTATGTGCTCCCATCGCGCAAGCGGTTCATGCAACACTTCGAGGCGAGAAACGACGATGCGGCCGTGAAGGAGATGGAGCGACATCTCAAGTGCGTCGCATCCAATACTTCGAATCTGCCCGTCCGCACAGCGGTGGAACTAGCCTCGTCCTCCTCAGCGCATGATGAAGCCGCCGTCCACCGAGATTGATTGGCCCGTCACGTAGCTGGCCGCGTCGCTGCACAGCCATAGAACCGCATCCGCAATCTCCTCGGGCCGGCCGACCCGTCCCATCGGGATGCTCTCTTCCATTGCTTTGAGCGCATCGCCTTGACCTCCAGCCACCATTTCATCGGCCATCGGCGTCCAGATAAGCCCTGGGCATATCGCATTGATGCGAATTCCGCGCCCTGCATATTCGAGAGCCGCACTCTTGGTGAACCCAAGCACGCCGTGCTTGGCGGCATGGTAGATGCCGCGCTCGGCGCCGCCGACAAGCCCCCCGAGAGACGAGCAATTGACGATCGCACCGCTTCCCTGCTTGCGCATGTGTTGAAGCTCGAACTTCATGCAGCTCCATTCGCCGCGAAGATTGATCCCCATGACGCGGTCGTAATCCTCGCGGGTCGTATCGGCCGTCTCAGCCAAGACATTCTGAACGCCGGCATTGTTGTAGGCGGCATCAAGCCTGCCAAAGGCAGCGATGGTCCGGCTGACCATGGCTTCGACCTGCGCATCGTCCGCGACGTCACAACGGATCGCGAGGGCCTTGTGGCCCTGAGCGATGAGTTCATCCGCTGCGGCACGCGCCGCCTTCTCGTTCCAGTCGGCGAGGGCGACGGACGCCCCTGACTTGGCAAACGCCTTTGCCGTCGCGAGGCCCAAACCGGACGCCGCGCCCGTGACCAGCGCGACCTTTCCCTCGAATGAAATGTTCATGGATGTCTTTCCTGTCGCATTGCTTGTTTGGTTGCGCCTCTTTAGCGCCTGGTACGTTCGGCCTCGGCCCTGGGGTAGCGATCGCCCATCACGGTGATCTGCGCGGCGGCGGCATCAATGTGCATGATGTCGTGGGGTGTGAGCTCAAGCGCAGCCGCGGCGATGTTCTCGTCGAGGCGGTCGAGCTTCGTCGTGCCGGGAATGGGAACGATCCACGGCTTTTGTGCCAGCAGCCAGGCCAGGGCTATCTGGGCGGGCGTGGCCTGCTTACGTGCGCCGATCTGTTCCAGAAGGTCGACGACGGGTCGGTTCGCCTTGCGCGCTTCGGGCGTGAAGCGCGGCAGGCTGGAGCGATTGTCATTGCCGCCGAAGGTCGTCGTCTCATCGATCTTGCCGGTGAGGAAGCCCCTTCCCAGCGGGCTGAACGGGATGAAGCCAATCCCCAATTCTGCGCAGACCGGCAAGGCCTCCGCCTCGGGCTCGCGCCACCAGAGGGAATATTCGCTCTGGATCGCCGCGATCGGCTGCACCGCATGTGCGCGCCGGATGGTCGAGGCGCCCGCTTCGCTGAGGCCGAAATGCTTGACCTTGCCTTGGGCGATCAGATCCTTGACCTCTCCAGCGACGTCCTCGATCGGGACTTTGGGATCGACCCGGTGCTGGTAGAACAGGTCGATCGCTTCGATGCGCAACCGCTTCAGCGAGGCTTCCGCCACGACGCGGATGCGTTCCGGCCGGCTGTCGAGTCCGTCAGAACCGCGCGAGCCGCTGGGATCGAGATCATGCCCGAACTTGGTGGCGATGACGACTTCGTTGCGGAATGGCTCCAACGCTTCTCCAACAAGCTCCTCATTGGTGAACGGGCCGTAGACCTCCGCGGTGTCGAAGAAAGTAACTCCGCGCTCCACCGCTCCGCGAACGAGTGCGATCATGTCGTCGCGGTTCGGCGCTGGGCCACGGTGGTAGTTCAGGCCCATGCAGCCCAGACCGATGGCCGAGACCTTCAGGCCGTTTCCGCCGAGCGTGCGTGTCTGCATTTTCGTTCCTTTGTTGGTCGGTCGCGCCGGCGGGAGACAATCAGCCGCGATACTGTTCGTCGCTGACCTTTTCCATCCAGTCGACATTCTTGCCGTTGAGCGATTCAGTAACGGCGATATGGGTCATCGCGGTGGTCGCGGTGGCGCCGTGCCAATGCTTCTCGCCGGGCGGGAACCAAACGACGTCGCCAGGCCGGATCTCCTCGATCGGCCCGCCCTCGGATTGCACCAAACCCAGGCCGGACGTCACGATGAGTGTCTGGCCCAGCGGATGGGTGTGCCACATGGTGCGGGCACCCGGCTCGAACGTGACCTGGCCGCCGCTGACGCGGAGGGGTTCGCCCACCTGAAACAGCGGATCAACACGGACCGTGCCGGTGAACCATGTCTCTGGGCCTTTGGCCGAAGGGCGTGTGCCGTTACGTTTGATGTCCATTTTTAGGTTCCTTCCAGTCGTTGAGAGGTTCAACGCCGGCGTCTGTGCGAAGCTGGAACGAGTCGATGCCTGGAGCACCAATCCCGCCGCGCTCGAGAGGATGCCCCTTCGCGTAAGCAGGCGATACTGTTTGGCAGCGTCGCTCGCACCAGCAGGAAAAGGCGCAGCCAATCGATCCATCCGTCCAACTCCGTCCCGGGGACGTTCCCCGAGGTCCTTTGTCGCTGCGCTACATTTAGCGCGCGCGGCTATGCAGATTAGCCGCTATAATCGGCATGGACCTATAAACGGATTCGATAAATGCAGCGCGGTAACCTCGACGATCTCTCGGCCTTCCTGATCGTGGCGCGCGAAGGAAGCTTCACGAAGGCGGCAGCCAAGTTGGGCGTTTCCCAGTCGGCCCTCAGCTATACGATCAAGGAGCTGGAAGCGCGACTGAAGCTTCGCCTGCTCACACGTACGACGCGGAGCGTCTCTCCGACTGCGGCGGGCGAGCGCCTCCTGCGCAATGTCGGGCCTCGCATGGAAGAGATCGCAGCCGAACTCGCAGCACTGAGCGAGCTTCGGGAAAAGCCTTCTGGCACCATCCGCGTGACGGCAACGGAATATGTCACCAGCGCCGTCCTGCTGCCCAAGCTTACGAAGTTGTTGCGCGCGCATCCAGACATCAAGGTCGAGATCGTCAACGATTACGGGTTGACCGACATCGTGGCCCAGCGCTTCGACGCCGGCGTCCGCGACGGCGAGCAAGTTGCGAAGGACATGATCGCGGTACGCATAGGCCCCGACGGACGCATGGCCGTCGTCGGCGCTCCGTCCTACTTCCGCGGTCGGCAAGGGCCGAAAAGACCGCAGGAGTTAGTGGATCACAACTGCATCAATCTGCGTTTGCCGACGCATGGCGGGCTGTACGCGTGGGAGTTCGAAAAGGGATCCAGCGAACTTAAGGTGCGGGTCGAAGGCCAATTGTTCTTCAGTACCACTACGCAAATGTTGGACGCGGCACTCGCAGGGCTAGGGTTGGCGTATTTGCCGGAGGGTCTCGTGCGGCCGTATATCAACAAAGGTCGACTCAAACGGGTGCTCGAGGACTGGTGCCCGCCTTATCCCGGCTACCACCTTTACTATCCGAGCCGCCGTCAACCTTCCGCAGCCTTTTCGCTGTTCGTTGAAGCGCTGAGGTACCGCGACCGATAGTCTGTAATGACGAAGCGTCGCGGGCAGCGTCCCCCGGATTTGCTTTACCGCGCATCAGTTGCCGGCGCGCGCCCCCAAGGAAAAATAGGACATGCGGTCTGCCCAGGGGTCCGCGCCAGCCATAGAGCCACATGTCGACATGAATCGGTCCTGGGCCGAGGCGACGCTCGATAACGCGATGCTCAGGGAGATTGCACATGCAACCACCAGAGAAAGCTCGATGAGCCACAATCGGTCAGACGGTTGCAACCCGCGTTCTGGAGACGGTCTTTGCAGGCAACGTTAGCAGGGCCAGGACCACGCCAGCCAAGACGATCAGCGCCACGGCTGCCAAGCCCACGTACAAACTTCCGGTTTCCACTTTCAGCCAACCAATAATGGATGGACTCACCCCGCTTCCAATCGCACCCACCATGCTGGCTACCGCGATTCCGCCGGCGGCGCCCTTGCCTCGCAGGTACGACGTCGGAATCGTCCAATAAATGGCCAGCACACAGAAATTGCCGACCGCGGCGCAGGTCAGGATGACGGCGGTGAGCGGAAGGCTGCCCGCGACCAACGGCAATGCCAGGAAACCGGCTGCCCCCAATATCCCGCAGGCCGCAAAGTGCCAGCGGCGCTCCATCATGCGATCCGAACGCTGGCCGACCAGGATCATTGCGATCGCCGACACCAACGAAATAAGCCCAGTTAGCCAGCCGATGTTGCTGAAACCGGTCATGCCGGCGCTCTTGAGCAGGGTCGGCGTCCAGAAACTCACGGCGTTCGCTCCGCAATTGACGGTGAAATTCATCGCCGCGAGGGCGTAGATCATGGGATCGCATAGCACTGCGGCGAAGCTGTGTTGCGTTCCTTTAGAATCAGACGCCCGGTCAGCATCGAGATCGCACTGCAGCGCCTTTCGCTCCGCCTCGCTCAGCCATTTGGCAGTCGCCGGACCATCGTCGAGATAGAAGAACGCAACGACACCCAGAACGATGGCCGGCAACCCTTCGAGCAGAAACAACCACTGCCACCCGCGCAGTCCGCTGAGCCCCTCGAAATTTTCCATGATCAGGCCGGACAGCGGCCCGCCCACGATCCCAGCCAGCGGAATGCCCATCAAGAACAGGCTGGTTACGCGGCCCCTGTAGTGGTCCGGGAACCAGTAGGTGAGATAGAGCATGATGCCCGGAATGAAGCCCGCTTCGGCCGCGCCAAAGAGCAGGCGAAGCACGTAAAGCTCGCCTGCAGTTCGGATCAGCATTTGCATCGCCGTCAATGCGCCCCAGAGGACCATGATCCTGAGCAACGTTCTTCGAACACCGACGCGATCGAGCATCAGATTGCTCGGGATATCGAATAGGCTGTAGGTGACGAAGAAGAGTCCGGTCGCAAAGCCATAATGGGCGTCGTTCAATCCGAGATCCGACAGAAATTGCAGCTTGGCAAAGCCGATATTGACGCGATCGATGTAGCAAATGAGATAGAGCAGTAAAATGAACGGAATGAGCCTCCAGGATATCTTGCGATAGAGCTGGGATGCGACGGGGTCGCCCACGAGTTCGGTCATGCGTTTCTCCCTCAGGACGGCTTTTTCTCCGCCGTTCCCCAATATTTGGCTGGTCAGATCACTTTGATCCGTCTCAATCGTTCCTGCTCGGCAGCGGAGACTCCGAGCCACTGGCCCAGGATTCTTGCGTTGTCGTGCCCGAGATCTCGCGCGGCGTGCGTCAACGAGCTGCCGTCACGCACGAAGCGCGGAACGACGTTTTGCATGCGCACGCTGCCGAAATCATCGTCCGGCACGCGAGTGATGGCGCCGCGGGCAATCATTTGTGGATCGGCGAAGACCTGATCGATCGAGTTGATCGGCGCGAGCGTGCCCTGCGCGCGCTCGAACGTGTCAAGTATGTCAGCGAGATCGTGCGCCCCGCACCAATCCGAGAAGACCGCGTTCAGTTCGGCCGCATGCTCGCAGCGCTTGCCATTGCTCGCAAAACGTGGATCTTCGATCAGATCCGGCCGGCCGATCGCCCGGCAATTGTTGGCAAACATCGCGTTGGTGGAGCCCGAAAGCGTGACCCAATGCATGTCTCTCGTGCGGAACACGGCTGATGGCGCGGAATACTGGTTTAGATTGCCCGAACGTTGTCGTACCGCCCCGAGCTGATCGAACTCGATCGGCAGGAATTCCAGAATGCGAAGCGTCGCTTCGCACAGCGAGAGATCGATTTCTTCGCCGGTCGCGGTGGGATCTTTCGCCCGCTTCCAGCACGCTGCCAGGATGCCGATCGCACCGAAGAGCCCCCCGAGCGCGTCCCCAATGGGGTAGCCGGCGTGCATGGGCTGGCCGTCCGGCTCCCCTGTGATGTAAGTCAGGCCGGCCATCGCCTCGAAGACCCGCGCAAACGCGGGCCGACTTCGATATGGCCCGTCCTGTCCATATCCAGTGGTGCGCAGAATTACGAGGCGCGGCTGAATCTCCCACAGCACTTCCTTGGTCAGGCCCCAACGGTCCAGCGTGCCAGGTCGAAAATTTTCGATGAGAACATCAAAGCGCGGCAACAGACGCTTGAGCAGTTCCGCACCCTCAGACCTGCGCAGGTCGAGGCTGAGAAAGCTTTTGTTACGGTTGATCACCTTCCACCACAGCGATTTCCCCTCCTTGAACGGTCCGAAACCTCGGGCGCCATCGCCAGCACCCGGGAGTTCGACCTTCAGGACCTCCGCACCATAGTCCGCCAGCAGCGTCGCTGCGAACGGACCGGCGACGATGGTCGCAAGATCGAGGACGCGAAGTCCCGCCAGCGGTCCGGTCATCTCATCTCCTCGCTATCGCGGAGCAGGAGGCGCGCGATGTTCAACTGGTGGATCTGGCTCGTGCCTTCGTAGATGCGGAACGCGCGAACATCCCGGTAGAAGCGCTCGATGCCTCTTTCCTTGACATAGCCCTGGCCGCCGAAGATCTGGACGACGCGATCGGCGACGCGGCCACACATCTCGGTCGCGAAGTATTTGCAGAGCGACACGTCCATCGTGACGTCTTCGCCGCGGTCCCGCTTTCGCGCGGTTTCGAGAATCAAAGCGCGCGCCGCCTCGATCTCGACCTTGCAATCGGCGAGCATGGCCTGGACGAGTTGGAATTGGCCAATGGCGCGGCCAAACTGACGCCGGCTCCTGGCGAACGAGATCGCTTCGTCGAGCAGACGAATCGCCGGCCCGGTCGACAGCGCCGCAAGGTTGATGCGCTGCTTATTCAGCGCCTTCAGCACGGTGCGAAAGCCGCCGCCACGGACGCCGACGATCGACGCCTCGTGCACCACGCAGTCGGTCAGGAAGACCTCGCCGATCGGCGCGCCTTCCTGCCCCATTTTCGGCGTCGATCCGGAAGTGCCGAAGCCCGCGGTGCCGCGTTCCACCAGAAACGCCGTGATGCCGTCGGATTTCTTACTCTCCGGTTCGGTGCGCACGAATACGGTAAACAGGTCGGCGATCGGTGCAAGCGTGATGTACCTCTTGTGGCCGCTGAGCCGGAAGTAGCCGTCGGGCAGAGCGGCTCCGGTCGACCTCAGCGCGGACGCCTCGGATCCCGCCTCCACCTCCGTGAGCGCCAGTGCGCCGGTGAGTTCGCCAGAAGCCAGGCGCGGCAGGTATCTGCGTTTGAGCTCCTCGCTGGCGTCCTGCACCAGCGCTTCCGCCCCAACACCGGTATTCATGCCGACGCGGGCACGATAGGCGACGGAGCATTGCGACATTTCGATGTTTGCCAGTGCAAGTTCTTCGGTCGTCAGTCCCGCGCCGCCGTAGGCTTCAGGAATCGACCAGCCGAAATAGCCCCGGCGCCTCATCTCCTGGACGATGTCATCCGGAACGCAGTCGTCCTGCTCGACGCGGTCCTCATTCGGAATGGCAACGTTGCGGACGAAGTCACGCACGTCGGCCAGCAAGCCTTCAAATTTTGCCTTATCGCGAATCATTGATCGACCTTCAGCATCCGTCCCGACTGGCGGAGATCGTGCTTCAAAGTCGGAGCGTCATCACCATGGCCGGACGCGTTGCGAATTGCATTGGCGAGGAGCACCAGACGAGGCCCGATTTCGGATTCCATTTCACCGGAACGCAGCCGGAATGCGGGGATTCCGCAGTTGAGCGCAAAGCAGGCCTCGCCGAATTCGGGATCGCGGAACAGCGGGGCCGCCGCCGCGTGGATCTCACTCACCCAGTCGCCAAAGGAAACGCAAAATCCCTGTTCCGCGCAGTGTCGGACGCCATCTCGCGTCTTTTTGCGATAACTTTCCCACGTCGTTGCGAGTTCGGCGGCAAATCGCGACTCGACGGATGCCAGTTCGGCTGCGTCGAGCATCGACAGCAGCGCACGCCCCATGGCTGCGCGCGGCAGCGGAATCGTCGAACCAATGTCGGGCGTGTGGGATGCCGGTTCAGCGGCCCGCGCGCTTTCGACATAGACAAGGTTGGTGCCATCCAGCAGGCCGATCGACACCGTGCCGCGGACGCTGTTGGCGAGTTCCTGCATCAACGGTCGAGCGATCTGCCGCAGTTTCATGCTGGCCAGCAGCGGGTGCGCGACCGTCAGCGCGCGTGCCCAGAGTCGAAACTTCGCGCGCTGCGGCTCATACGCGAGATAGCCGAGTTCGGTAAGCGTGTGGGTCAGCCGCGCCACGGTGGGACGCAAGAGACCGGTGCGCTGAGCAATCTCGGTGTTGCCGAGGCGCGGGCTCCCCGGCGAGAAGGCTTCGAGGACAGCCAACCCGTTCGCAAGCGTCGTCGCAAACGCTGCATCGGATCGTCTCGGCGCGGCGGACGACTTGGACCGGTCGCGTTGCCCCGCCCCTTTCTTCCGAGCCTTTGTGTCGGGGGGGCTGAGTCTGCGATTGGGCGGCATGCCAACATCCATCTTGCTGCTCGAATTCCGCGATCGTGTCTATCAACATAGTTGACATAAATCATACATCATTTTTGAATAGTTGACAATTATCTTCTTTGTCGCCTGCATATCGCGCAATCCCGCGCCCGCGAAAACGTGCGTGCAAGGAGAAATCCGGCAGAACCGGGATTGGGAGGAACGTCGATGCAGCTGACTTGGTTCTTGCGCGCACTCGCGCTTTCGAGCGGGACGAACTCCGCGTGTCGGGTGCAAGCCGGGGACGCTCTTTAGCAGCGACAGGTAATTCCCAGATATCTTCGCGGATCAGCGGAGCGAGGCCTTCGGTCGCCTCATCCAGGATCGGAAGTTTCTGGTTGGTCATCAGCGGCGGCCAGTCACCAGCAGCTGCTGCTCGCCACCGCAGAGCTGGTCGCCCAAGGAGTCAGGCGCAAGCAGTACCCAGAAAATCGTTTCTTGGGCTTCCATTGCTGAACTGCACTATCTTTGACACCGACTGCAGACTGGTGATGGTCCAGCAGGGTTCGGTTCGCCGACGTTTGACGGGAAAAAGGTACGTAGGCTGCTGCGTGGATGACTTTCTATCCTGTACGGTAAGGGCTGCGTCCGAGGCCTCCGCCCCCATGCACGTATGAAAACCGCACAAAAAAACGCACCAACAAGAGGCTGAACGCGAGAAAGGTACTGCTCGAGACAAACGCGAAGACATTCGTAGCCCTAGTTGGAGAACGCATACGCGAAGCACGCGAACGCAGGGGTATCTCGCGCCGCGCTCTCTCGGAACTTTCCCAAGTCTCGCTGAGACGTCCACCCGCCGAAGCCGACATCCAGCGCCACTTCCGCGTCAGCCCGCCTTCGGTCCACCAGATGATCGTCACCCTCGAACGAAACGGCTTCATCCGACGTCAACCCGGCGTACCCAGAAGCATCGAAATCCTCGTGCCGCCGGAAAGCTTGCCGATCCTCGAATGGCTCGGTATCAAAACGTCAAGCGGAATGACTTGGCTGCGAACTCTGCTCAAGCATGTCGAGGATACTTTGATGGCTATCCGAATGCTTTTGAGCAGCCATGGTCGCCGAAGAGCTGAGCTCTTTAGGTACTGTGCTGCTGCGCTCATCTGGATTTAGAAACAACGCTCATAGGTTTATGCGAATTCTACCGGCTATTCGCAGCCCGACGGCTTCCTTATATCAGCGCCGCTGCGAGCATCATTCGGAAGAGCGCGGTGGAGATCACTGCCGGCGAAGAGCAGAACGACGCCTGACGCGAGGCTAACACGCAGTCACGCTGCAAGCGGCGGAACCGCTTGAAACGCGATCGAGATCGTCAAGGGCCTCGGTAAGCGGGTTACCATGTTCGCATGACGAAGGAGATTTAAATGCGCGGAACGATCCTCTACGGCGCGAGGGACATTCGCTGTGAAGAGGTGGCGAACCCCAAGATCCTTCATCCGGCCGACGCCATCATCAGGCTCGCGGCCACCTGTGTGTGCGGATCCGACCTGTGGCCTTATCGCGGTATTCAGAGGACGGAACAGCCGACGCCGATGGGCCACGAATATTGCGGCGTAGTCGAGGAGGTCGGCAGCGCCGTCACCGCGGTCCGGCCCGGACAGTTTGTCATCGGCTCGTTCTTCGCCTCAGACAACACCTGCCCTAATTGCGCCTATGGCTACCAGTCGTCCTGCCGGCATCGGGAGTTCGTCGGCGGCGCGCAGGCCCCGCTTCTGAGGGTCCCGCTGGCCGACGGCACGCTTGTGCCGACGCCCGGCATGCCGTCCGACGATATGATCCCGAGCCTGCTCGCGACCTCCGACGTGCTGGGCACCGGCTGGTTTGCTGCCGACGCTGCTAATGTGAAGCCTGGCGCAACGGTCGCCGTGGTCGGCGACGGCGCCGTCGGCCTCATGGCTGTGCTTGCGGCCACGCAGATGGGCCCAGAGCGGATCATCGCCATGAGCCGTCACGAGACGCGACAGAAGCTTGCCCGCGAATTCGGCGCGACCGATATCGTGATCGAACGCGGCGATGAGGGCGTCGCCCGCATCATGGAAATGACGGACGGGATCGGTGCGGACTGCGTGCTCGAATGCGTCGGCACGCAGGAATCGATGCTGCAAGCGATCCGCTCCACCCGCAAAGGCGGCCATACCTCCTATGTGGGCGTCCCGCACGGTGTCGAACTCGACGGCGCGCAGTTGTTCTTCGCCCATGTCCATCTGCATGGCGGTCCCGCCCCGGTGCGGCGTTACCTGCCGAAGCTGATCGACCTCGTACTCGAGCAGAAGATCAATCCCGGCAAGGTCTTCGACCTGACGCTTCCGCTCAATCAGGTGACCGAAGGTTACAAAGCAATGGATGAGCGCCGGGCCATCAAGACCCTGCTGCAGCCTTAGGACGGAGGCGAACACATGTCCGAATGGACGAAAGACGAATTGAGCAGGATTGCCAAGGCAGACGATCTGCACATCGCGCCGCTCCGCGAGGACGGAAAGACATTCGGTACACCGACCTGGATATGGTCGGTGGCCGTGGACGATGGCCTCTATGTCCGGGCATATAACGGTCGGAACTCCCGCTGGCACCAGTCGGCGATGACGCAGCGTGGCGGACGCATCCTCGCCGCCGGCATGACAAACGATGTCAGCTTCGAGTCTGTCGACGGGCCGATCAACGATCGGATCGACGACGCATACCGGGTCAAATATGCAAGCAGTTCGTATCTGGCTTCCATGATCGGCTCGCGTGCGCGCGCTGCGACCGTCAAGATCACGCCGAGCGGCGCCACGAGCCCATCAAAGGGAAAGCGATCATGAAACGCGCGTCGATCGTTCTGATCGCTTTCGTCGTCTCGGCCCATCTGTGGGGGATGAGTGCGTTGGCACAGGAACGTGCAACGCAGCGGACATCCGAGTCGCGGCCGCTGTTGGGCACTGCGACAAAAGACTGGGCCGTGGAGGTGGTCACCGATGATCTCGACTATCCATGGGATATCGCACGCGCCGGCGACCGGATCATCGTCGCGGAAAAGGTCGGCAACATCGTCATCGTCGAGCATGGCCGCCTGTCCCGCTATACGCTCCAGACCAGTGATCCCGTCGTCGACGAGAATGGCGGCGGCCTTCTGGGCATGGTGCTGGCACCGGACTTTACCGACAGCGGGGTGGCGTATTTCTATCATACCTACCGTTCGGAAGGTCGGCTGACCAACAAGGTCATCCGGGCCCGTTTCGACGGACAAGCGTGGCGAGAAACCCGCGTGTTGCTGGATCGCATTCCCGGTCACCCGCTCTACAACGGCGGACGCATCGCGATAGGACCCGACGGAAATCTCTACGTCACGACGGGATGGGTCGAGGACCACGCAGCGCCGCAGGATCGCGGCAGCCTGGCGGGCAAGGTCCTGCGCATGACGTTCGACGGCAAGGTGCCGGGTGACAATCCGTTTCCGGACTCCTACGTCTTCTCCTACGGCCATCGCAATCCGCAGGGCCTCGCCTGGAACACGGCGGGCGACCTCTATGTCGCCGAGCACGGCCAATCCGGGCACGACGAGATCAATTTCATCACGCCTGGAAGCAACTATGGCTGGCCGCTTGTGCAGGGTGATCAACAGTATGAGGGAATGCGGGCCCCCTTCGTGCAGTCGGGCAACGAGACATGGGCGCCGTCCGGAATCGCGTTTTCCGGAAACGATCTTCTCGTCGCAGCGCTCGGCAGTCGGGGGCTCTATGTTCTCGATCTGAAAGATCGGTCCCTCAAACTCATCTTCAGTTCGGGAGACCGCCTGCGGATGGTCATGTCGGTCGAAGATCACCTCTATGTCATTACGACAAACAGGTCTCCGAGAGCACAAGGTCCGTCGCCTGATCGTCTGCTCAAGCTCTCACTGAAGGGCTAGGTTATCACTGCCCTCGCGGGAACGTGCCGATCAGCAGACGTTGAAACGACAATCAGCGTCTGATCGTCTCCGATGGCAGTTCATCAAATCGCGCCCGGTAGGCACGCGCGAACTCGCCAAGATTAATATAACCCCAGACATGCGCGACGCTCGATACAGTCTGGCCGGCACCTGCGCACTGAAGGTCACGCCTGACGCCCTGGAGCCGCTGTTCTCTCAGGAACTGGCTCGGCGCGTAGCCACGGAATTTCTTGAAGGCGCTTGTTAATGTCCGAAGGCTCGCCCCGGCGGCGCGCGCAACCTCGGTCATCGGCGGTAGCTCGACTGCATGGTCAGCCATGTATTGTTCAGCGATCTTTACCGCGCGCGGGGCGAGGTTGTTGGCAGGATTTTGAAGGTCCATGCCGGCGCGGTCAGCCCATTCGTTCAACAAATGGATGCATATCGTCTGCTCGAGATGTTGGCCCACGCGGTCCCGCGCGAGGCGGCCGGGCGCTTCTGCGATGCAGCGCACCAGGTATTCCATCAGCGCCAGCCAACTCGAATTGTTGCCGCCGATCCGGGTCTTGTATTGCCAGAGCGCGTTGTCAGGCACGAAGCCGAACCAGTCCCGGCACACCTGCTCCAACACGCTATGCGGGATCGTCAGATTGAGCTGGAGGTGGTCGGGGTCAAAGTCGACATTGTAATCGGTTCGACTGCAATCCACGACAAAGCTTTCACCGACCGCCGTTTCCTCCGCACGACTTCGGTCGAGGAAGTGGCGGGCGTTGCCGCCTATCGTGGTAAGTACCACCGCATTTCCGGCCTCTTGCGACCAGTCCTTGATATTGACGGGAATTCCATATGCAAAGCGCGTAACCGTGATGCGCCCGATCTGTGCGGAATGCATGGTCGAGTCAGGACGCGCCAATCTGCCCGTCGGAGACACCCGGTAGGGCATGTAGACTCTGTTGGACCAGTCGCGGATTTCGTCCCAGTCGTCAGATAGAACTTTATGGTTCTGCTTGATCGGATTTCCCTGAGCATCAAAAAGCAGCGCCTGCCTCAACATCGACATTCCCTCCTTGAAAAGTCGTCTGCAAAGCGGCCTAACCCTACCTATCCCCCCATGGCTTGAATAGTGGACCAGCCACTGCCCGCCTGAGCTCGGCAAAAGAAATTGCCGACCACAGACATCTTTTTCCGTTTCCAGACACAGCCAGGGCCCGCGGCGGGTTATCCAAGACGCCGCCCGGGCAGGCCCGGGCAATATGCCAACGACAGCAGACTGCCCGACTGCCGGATCCCGGCAGATCGCGAGCGGCTGCACCAAAGGAGGAAAGCATGAGTACTGGATTGCAGACGGCGTGCGACGCCGTCCTGAACAAGGCAGTCAATTCGACGCCGGGCGTTCCCGGGGTGGCGGCGGTGGCGACCGACCGCAACGGCAACATCTACGAAGGAGCGATCGGAAAGCGCGCACTCGGCGGCGAGCAGGCGATGACGACCGACTGCGTTTTTGCGATCTTCTCCACGACGAAGGCGATCACCGGCACCGCATGCCTGCAATTCGTCGAGGACGGCAAGCTCGATCTCGACGCGCCGGCCAAGTCCTATGCGCCGGCGATCGGCAAGTTGCGGGTCATCGACGGCTTTGACGATAGCGGCAATCCGAAGCTGCGGGCGCCAAAGCGCGACATCACCACACGGATGCTGCTGCTCCATACCGCGGGCTTTGCCTACGATTTCTTCAACGAGACTTACAACAGGCTGGCGCAGGAGCATGGCCAGCCGAGCGTGATCACATCCTCGCAGGCCTCAATCAACACGCCGATCTTGTTCGATCCAGGTGATGGCTGGGAATACGGCACCAACATCGACTGGGCGGGGCAAGTCGTCGAGGGCATCGCCGGCAAGCGCCTCGGAGAGGTCATGAAGGAACGCATCTTCGAGCCGCTCGGCATGAACGACAGCGCCTTCACGATGAACCAGTCGATGCGCCGGCGCATGGCGACGATGCACCAGCGCGACGAAAGCGGAGAGCTCTCGCCGCTGACAGATTTCACGCTTCCGCAGGACCCGGAGGTCCAGATGGGCGGGCACGGCCTCTATTCGACACCGCTGGACTACGTGAAATTCATCCGGATGTGGTTGAATGACGGACAGGCACCGGGCGGGCCCGTCCTAAAAAGGGAAACGATCGACATGGCCGCCCAAAATGGTCTGCAGGGTGACATGAAGATCAAGGGCCTGCCCGGCGTCATCCCGAGCCTGTCGAACTATGCCGAGTTCTTCCCCGGCATGCCGAAGAGCTGGGCGCTCACCTTCATGATCAACGACAAGGATGCGCCGACGGGGCGCCCGGCGGGTTCGCTCGCCTGGGCCGGCCTCGCCAATCTTTACTACTGGATCGACCGGAAGAATGGCATCGGCGGATATTGGGCGACGCAGATACTGCCCTTCGTCGATCCTCCCTCGGTCGGCGGCTACCTGGAGTTCGAGAAGGCCGTATACGATCACGCCATGATGGCCGCAGCCTAGTCACAACGAAAGGGACCTGTGGCGACAACGTCGCCGCAGGTCGAAATGGCCCCTCACAGCGCCTGACGAGCAACATGGTTCATCTGTGCGCCGCGGCCTCATACCCGCCACCGCGCACGTCGAGAACTCCATCCACCGCGATGGACCAAATCTAAGTCGGCGTTGATCGCTCGTGACATGGCGCCGATCGGATTTCCCGAGCTCTCATTTAATGGCCCCCGCCGTCAGCCCCTGCACGATGTAGCGTTCCAGGAATACGGCAAGAATGGCCAGTGGCGCGATCGCGGAGGTCGAGAGTGCGGCCATCGACCACCAGTTGATGCCTTGCGAGCCGGTCTGGCTCGCAACCATCACCGGCAGGGTCTTGGCATTTGTGCTCGTGAGCAGCGCGGCGAAGAAGTATTCGTTCCAGCACAGGATGACTGACAGCACAAAGGCGGCGACCATGCCAGGGAGCGCGATTGGCAATACAATGCGCAGGAAAGCGCCCCAGACCGAGCAGCCATCGACATAAGCCGCCTGCTCGATCTCGAAAGGGATAGTGTCGAATTGGTCGCGCATGATCCAGATCACGATGGGCAAGACTGTGAGCGTATAGACGGCCATGAGGCCGACGCGCGTGTCGAGCAGGGCCAGTTCCTTGTAGAGAACCAGAAACGGCATCGCCAGAACCACCGGCGGTAGGATCAACTGAGACAGGAAGAAGAAGGAGATGTCCTTGTTGCGCCAGACCAGGAATTTGTAGGAAAATCGGCTAAGGCCGTAGGCGGCAAGTGAGCCGATGACACAGGCGACGAATGACCCGCCAATCGACATGATGATGCTGTTCTCGAAGCGCAGAATGAACTCGTCGCGGACGTTCGAAGTCGTCAAGATCGTGTCGGGCGACATGCCGAGCGAGCGCCAGCCCTTCCAATCCGGCTGGAAATCCCACCAAGGTACGAGATGTCCCTGCGTTACATCTACCGCGACCTTAAATGAGGTCGATACCGTCCAGTAGATCGGAAACAGCGAGACGAAAACCCATGACAACAATGCACCATAGACCAGCACTCGGCCGATCAGGGCCTTGCTGAAGCCTGTTGGGCTCGAGCCGACGGCGACTGCCGGGCTCTTTGCGATGATGGTCAATTAACCTTCTCCGTTAGACGTGCGGCTATCATTAACTCAGATGTTGCGCGTCCAGCGACTGGCGAGCTTGAGAAGCAGAGAGACGAAAATCGCTATGAACACGAAGTAGACTTCCGCCAGCATGGTGCCGTAGCCAACATTCGACCGGTCGCGGTATTCGCGAAAAATGAAGCTTGAGACCGTGTCCGTTGCGCCACCAGGTCCGCCACCGGTCATGTTGATCACGACATCGGCGAGCTTCAGCTCGAAGATGACGCGGAGAACAATGGCCGTGGTACTGATCGGCAGCATCAGCGGGAATATAACCCGCCAGAACGTCTGCCATCTGTTAGCGCCGTCGACCTTGGCGGCCTCGAGGAGCTCCTTTGGTATGGCCTGCAGGCCCGCGAGCAGCAGAATTGTGATGAAGGGGATCGAGACCCACGCGTCCATCGCCATGATGCTGAGGCGGGCGATCCAGGGACTAGCGAAGAAGGCCGGATTGTCCCAGCCAAGCAGTCGGGCCAGCGTCGCGGCCGGGCCGAACCGATATTCCATGATCGACTTGCCGATCATCCAGCTCACGGCGACGGGGCTCAGCATGAAGGGCATGAGAAAAGCAACACGGAAGAATTTTCGCGCGCGGATCTCGGCGTTCAGAAGCAAGGCAAGTCCCCAGGCGATCGCATATTGGACCGCCACGGCCAGAACGTAATAGACCATGTTCAGCATCGCGTTCCAGAAGAACACGTCTTGCATCAGCGAGCGCAGATTATCGAGGCCGTTGAACTGCCGCCCCGAGGCTGAGCTGAGATTCCAGTCCGTGAAGGCGATGTAGATGCCAAAGACGGTTGGAAAAATGGCCATCAGCGCGGTGAAGAGAATGGCGGGCAAGACGAATAGCGCCTTCTGCCCGTCCGCTCCGCGCGTGATGACTTGGGCCGAGCCAAGGATCACGGCCCAGGCGATGTAGACATAAAGGATCGGCCGCCAGGTCTCGAAGCCGATCGTGATGACGTTCGCGGCATGAAGGCCCTGAAACAGGACAGCCGCCAGAAGGCCGAGCGTGGCGGCGATGAGCAGTATCCGCCCCCACCAGCGACGCTCCTCGGAAATATCGAGAAATTCGAACTGGTCACGCGGCTTGGTTGCCCCAGAAGGCACACTCGTCATTGGACCCCTGCGGTCTTATCTCGAACCAAGATCAGGCCAACCGGTAACCCCCGCCCCTGCTTGGGGAGGGGAGTTGCACGGTGGGCTGATGTCTACGACATCCCCAGCGAAGCCTTGTACAACGCGATCTGCTTGGATCGACCCAACTGGTCAGTCAGTTTTTCCCAAGCCGCCGCAATCGCGTTCGCCCCGGTCTCCACATCGACCTTGCCGGCAAAGATCTTGGCCAACTCGTCTTCCGCCAAGCTGTAATATTGGAAGATGCCGGGAATGCGCGGTTCTACCGCCCGGTTCGGGTGGTTGTACGAGCCGGACTGCGAATTCAGATAGGAGGCGATGTAGTCTTTCTTGTAACCCGCCTGGCCCCATTGATCGATCTTGAAGTGGCTCTGGCGATGAGCCTGGAAGCCGGACGGATACATCACGGTCCAGAGCGAGAGCTCCTTGCCGCCCAAATGGGCGGCGGCACTCCAGGCCGCCTTGTGCTTCAAAGCATCTTTGTCGACGCGAGCCATGACATAGACGCCCCAGCCGAGATAGGCGCAATTGGGCGCATAATTCGGCCCGCTGGCCAACTTGTCCCACTTGCCCGTCCTGGAATTATAGACGTCTTCCGAGCCGGGCAGAATATCGAAGCCGACCACGTCGCCGATCACCGAGGTGTCGCTGGTATTGGCCATCTGACCGACGTCGCCCCACCAGGACAGCATCGAGCCCGTGCCAGCCAGGAATTCCTGAAACGCCGTTGTACCGGGATCAGCATTGATCTGGTCTGCGGGCTCGGCCGGCAGCGCATCGACGACATCTTTGATCGCGCGAATCCAGGCTGGATTGTTGATGCGCGGCTTCATCGTCTCGACGTCGAACAGCCATGCCTTGTCATCGGGATGTTTGGCGTAGGCCGACGCACGGCTGCCCAGGAAATAAAAGCCGAAGCCACCCCAGGCCTTGGGTGCATCGAGATAGCCGACCGCATCCTTGCCCTTGATCTTCTTGCCCTTGAGAAACTTCGTGACCTCCTGCACCTGCTGCCAGGTCTTCGGCACACCCCACTCGCCCCTGTGCCCTTCAGCTGTCCAGGCCTTCTTCAGATCGGCATCCGTGAAGTAATCGGTGCGGTAGTTGAAGTTGTGGCAATCGCCGTCGACAGTGACGCGGTAGGCCTTGCCGTCCCAGGTGCCCACGGGCGGCTTGAGATACTCGACATAATCGTCGATCTCGATCTGTTTCTTGACCCAGTCAGGCATCTCGGATGCGAGCCCCTTGCCGCAGACGTCGCCTTCGAAAGGAGCGCCCATTTCGAGAATATCAAAATCAACGGTGCTGGTTGCGATTGCCTGCTGCAGGCGCGGGTTGTAGTCGGCCTGCGCGAGATCGATCCAGGTTATCTTGGCGCCAGTGTAGGCTTCCCATGGCCGCAGAAAACCGCGGAAGAGCAGATTATGCAGGTTCTGGTTGTTGAGCCCCATGAAGGACAGCTCAACGCCTTTGAATTCTCCGGGCTTGACGCTGGCTTTGGTCGCGCCGAGGCACAACTCACCGACCTTCTGCCAATCGGCATCCGTCGGCGACCCTTTCCCGACTCCAGGTATTTGCAGAATCTGGTCGAGAACGCTGCCGCCCTGCGCGGCAGCAGGTGCACTTTGCACACTCGCGCCGAGAGCAACGGCGCCGAGCCCAGCCGCACCCTTTAGCAGGCTGCGACGATCCGTATGCAAACCAGTCAGACGCTCAAAATCACTCGTTCTCACGACAAAGCCCTCCCTTTGATGATGTCCAGTCCGACGGGTCAATCCATCGGACCAGATCGAGCAGCCCTTTGAGGCCAGCTTCTTGGTTTGGTCGGCCCTCATCGACCCCGTTCAAAGCATGACGACTTTCCGCCGGCATGCATCGCGAAGGGTGGTCGCAAGAGACACAGGGAAACTTTACTAGTTTATTTTTTATTGTAAAGTCGTGAAGTTTCGCGTTATGAATTGAGAACGGAAGCAGGAGATCGGAGACGCTAATTTGCCCGAATTTAAGTTTGCGGCTCGTCTGAACTCGTTTCGAGTCGGCGCTGAAAAATACTGGCCATTCAAGAATGGTAAAGCCACCACGTTCGATCTCATCGAGCGCGCAGCCACCGTTCCCGGCCTCAACGCCGTAGATCTGAATTACCCTGATCACCTCGACGGCCATACCGAGGCAGAACTCGTTGAGCGGCTGTCAGGCTCCGGAGTCGGGCTCAATGGCTATGCCATGCGCTACTACACCGATCCCGGCTTCAAGATCGGCGCTTTCACGAACCCAGATCCTGTGGTCCGGCGCAAGGCGATCGACTTGACCCGCAAGGGCATCGACTCGATGCGCGAGGCCGGTGGCCGAACCATGACGCTCTGGCTCGGGCAGGACGGCTTCGATTACTCCTTCCAGGTCGACTACAAAGCCTTGTGGGAGATGGAGGTCGAGGCGATACGCGAGGTCGCTTCGCACGATCCAGCCGTCGAGGTCAGCCTCGAATATAAGCCCAACGAGCCGCGCTCGTTCGCGCTCCTTCCCGATGTCGCGACCACGCTTCTGGCGATTCGCGAGGCCGACAGACCGAACCTCGGCGTCACCCTCGATTTCGCCCACGTGCTCTACGCGGAAGAAATGCCGGCCTATGCGGCGATGCTCGCGGCTCGTCACAGCCGTCTGCTCGGCGTCCATCTCAATGACGGCTACGGCAAGCGCGACGATGGGCTGATGGTCGGCGCGGTTCATCCTCAGCAGACGATCGAGTTGCTCCATGCGCTCGACAGCGTCGGCTATGACGGCCTGCTCTATTTCGACACTTTCCCGGATGTTTCCGGGCTCGATCCCGTCGCCGAATGCGCTGCCAATATCGACAGCGTGCTCGCCATGAGAAACGTCGTCGAGCGGCTCCGCAAGGCACCGGCTCTCAGCCAGGCCATCGCCACCCAGAACGCGGTGGCCAGCCAGAAGATCGTGCAGGCGGCGCTATTTGCGCTCTGAAAAAAGCGAAAGTCGAACAACAAATAAACCAGGAGGAAATGAATGTCGAAGCTAGGGTTGAAGCGGACCATCCTGACGTCCGCCCTATTGGCAAGCCTGTCTGTTGCCGCGCAGGCGCAGGCGTTGAAACCGCTCGATTCCGACCGCGATACCGATCGGCTCGACTGGTCGCAGCTTGAGACCAAGTTCGGCGCGATGCCGAAGAGTGATCCGAGCGTCAAGATCGGCGCCATCGCCAAGACCTTGACCAACGAATACTGGCGCAGTCTCGGTGACGGCTACAAGAAGGCCGGCAAGAGCTTCAGCGTTCCGGTCGACCTCCAGGCTGCCCAGGATGAGGGAGATCAACTCGGGCAGCTCGGTATCGCTGAGAACATGCTGACCAGCGGTTACAACATCCTTCTCGTTTCCCCGCAGACCGACGCCAATCTCGTTCCCGCCGTCGAAGCCGCCGAGAAGGCCAAGGTGCTCGTCGTCAACGTCAATGACGCAGTACTACGCGCAGCCAAGAACTATGTCGGCAACGTGCAGCGCGACAACGGCGTGCGTGCCGCCCGCTGGTTCATCGCCAACCGGCCCCAAGGCGGCAAGATCGCCGTTATCGAAGGCATGGCGGGAGTCTATGCGGCCGTGCAACGCACGGCGGGGTTCAAGGAAACCATTGCCGCTGAAGGGCCGAAGCTCAGCGTCGTGGCGAGCGTCCCCGGCAATTGGGATCGCCAGATTTCCTATGATGCGGCGTCGACGATCATCCAGCAGCATCCCGACATCGCCGGGTTCTACTGCAACAATGATGGCATGGCGCTCGGCGTGGTCGAGGCCGTGAAGGCTGCCGGCAAGCTGAAGCAGATCGCGGTCATCGGCACGGACGGCATTTCGGACGCCTACAAATCAATCAAGGCTGGCGAGCTCACCGCCACCGTCGATTCCTTCCCTGTGCTGACCGGCGAGGTGGCCGTCGAGGTTGCGCTTCGCCTTCGCGCCGGCCAGAAGCTGCCCCGTGTCGTCGCGACCCCACAGGCCCTCGTCAACAAGGACAATATGGCCCGTTACACCGGCGACGAGGCATCGGTGCGGAAAAACCTGATCGCGGACGCCGCCGCCAAATAAGGCGCCGACGGCCGCCGATCCACTGTCCTCCCGCAGTGGACCCATGCCGCCGGCCCGAGACCTTCTCCCGCCGGCGGCATGTTTTGAGCAAGTTCGAGGCAACCGGGCTCTGGACGAATTGGTCGATGAGAGCTCGAACCTGGAAGCGGAGTTGAGATGGACCAGCCTGCCCCGAATGCGGAGCCGCACCTGTCCTTGCGGGGTATCTCCAAGAGTTTCCCCGGCGTCCAGGCGCTGAAAGACGTGAGCTTCGACGTCCATGCCGGCGAGGTCCATGCGCTGATCGGAGAGAATGGCGCGGGCAAATCGACGTTGCTGAAAATCCTGTCCGGCGTCTATCGCGCGAGCGAGGGCGAGATCCGCATCGGCGGGGCGGCGCGAGACATCACCAGCCCGCGAGCGGCACGCGGGGCCGGCATCTCCCTGATCCACCAGGAGCTGCAGCAGGTCCCTGAACTCGACGTGGCTCAGAACATGTTCCTCGGCAATCAGCATCTGCATCTTGGACTGTTCACCGACAGGGCGCGCATGCGGCGCGAGGCCCGCGCCCTGCTGGCCCGGCTCGATCCCTCGATCGATGTAACGACCCCGATCAAGCAGCTCCGGGTCGCCCAGCGGCAGATCGTCGAAATCGCCAAGGCGCTCCTCGCAGACGCTCGCGTCATCGCGATGGATGAACCGACCTCGAGCCTGACGCCGCATGAATTCGAGAAACTCACCGGCATCATCGATCAGCTCGCCGCGCGCGGCGTGGCGGTGATCTATGTCTCCCACAAGCTCGACGAAGTATTCCGCGTCGCCTCGCGGGCCACGATCCTGCGCGACGGGAAGGTGGCGGGTCGCACGGATCTCCGCGCGACCAGCGAGAGCGAGTTGATTCGCCTCATGGTCGGCCGCGCACTCGAACAGAACCATCGGCAGAACCACACGCGGTCCGACGTCGTGCTCAAGGTCGAAAATCTCGGGCGTGGCGAAGTCGTACGCGGCGTCGGCTTCGAATTGCACGCAGGTGAGATTCTGGGGGTTGCCGGCCTCGTCGGCGCAGGGCGGACTGAACTCGTGCGCCTGATCGCCGGCCTCGACCAGCCGACCAGCGGAACGATCACGGTTAAGGGCCGGGCGCTGAGGTTCAGGACCCCGCGGGAGGCCATCCGTGCCGGAATCTCGCTGCTACCGGAAGACCGCAAGAAAGAGGGAATCGTGCCGATGCGCTCGATCGTCTCCAACGTCGCGCTGCCGCGGCTGGGGCGCTTCACCCGCCTTGGCATGATCAATCTCTCCGGGGTGCGCGACACGGTCGCGACCCTCACCAAGCGCGTCGCCCTGCGGCCGTCCGGCATCGATCAACAAATCAAGAACTTCTCCGGCGGCAACCAACAGAAGGCCATCATCTGTCGCTGGCAGATGGCCCAGGCTGACGTGCTGATCTTCGACGAGCCGACCCGCGGTATCGATGTTGGTGCCAAGGCCGAGATCTACCAACTGATCGAAGATCTCGCGCGCGAGGGCCGCGCCATCGTCGTCGTCTCCTCCGATCTGCCTGAAATCCTGCGGCTCTCCGATCGGGCACTCGTCATCCGGCGGGGCGAACTCGCCGGCGTCGTCGAGCGCCGGGACCTCGATGAAGAGGCACTGATGCGCCTCGCCGTCTGACTTCCAACTTTCCGAGCGACACCATGACCATTAACACGGACCAAACCATGACCGCCGCGCCTCCGCGCACGAAATTCCTTCCGATCGGCCTACGCGACATGGGAACGTTGATCGGGCTCGTGCTGATCGTTCTCGTGTTTTCAAACCTTTCGAGCGTGTTCCTGACCGAGCGCAACCTCATCAACATCCTTCAGCAATCCAGCCTGAACGCCTGCGTTGCCATCGGCATGACGCTTGTGATCATCTCGGGAGGCATCGATCTGTCGGTGGGGCCGACGGCGGCGCTCAGCGCTGTCATCGCAGCGACCGCGCTCGTGGCGGGCTATCCCATCCCGGTGGTGGCCATGCTGGCGCTATCAATCGGTGCGGCCTGTGGTCTGCTCAACGGTTGCCTCATCGCGTTTGCCGGCCTGCAGCCATTCATCGTTACGCTCGGAACGCTCAGCCTGCTACGCGCGATTGCGCTCATCTACACAGGCGGCACGCCGGTGCTGGGCGTGCCCACGGCTTTCCGCACCTTGTTCTCGTCGTCGATCTGGATCCTGCCGGTGCCCGTGGTCATCGTCGCAATCATCGGCGCGATTGTCTGGGTCGTTCTCGGCCGCACTCCGCTGGGTGAATATATCCTGGCTGTGGGGGGCAATGAAGAAGCTGCCCGAGTCAGCGGTGTCCCAATCGCCCGCACCAAGATCGCCGCCTATGTGATCTCGGGCGTTCTCGCCTCCATAGCCGCACTCATCCTGATCGCCCGGCTCGGCGCAGCCGAGCCGACGCTCGGCAATCTCTGGGAACTGGAAGCCATCGCCGCTGCGGCAATCGGCGGTGCGTCGCTTTCGGGCGGCAAGGGCTCGATCGTCGGCACCATCATCGGCGCCATCGTGCTCGGTACGATGCGCAATGGCCTGACCTTGCTCAATGTCCAGGCCTTCTATCAATTGCTCGCAACGGGTATCATCATCATCATGGCGATGCTGATCGACCGACTGACCCGAGGCAAGGAATGAGTGTACCGATCGATCCACGTGCAGTGGGACCACGAATCCGCATGATGCTGCCGGATATGTCGCCTCTCGAGGTCCGCATAGCCGAATTCCTGTTACGGACGGATTTCGACGACACCCTTCCTCTGAAGCGGGTGGCGGACGATTCCGGAGTCTCGGAGGCGATGGTCGTCAAGACGGCCAAGAAGCTCGGCTTCGAGGGATTTCGAGAGTTGCGCGCGGCGCTCGTCGAATACAAGCACCTGCCTTCGGTCGATCTGCACCAGGAGGTGACGCCGGAAGATACGGCGGAGATGATCCTCCAAAAGGTGTTCCGGACCTCGATCCAGGCGCTCGAGGAAACCCTTGCCATCCTCAACATCGAGGCGTTCAAACGCGCCGCCGATCTGATCCATACCAGCCGGCAGCGCGACTTCTACGGTCTCGGCGGTTCGGCCCAGATCGCACGCGACGTGGCACATAAATTCCTGCGAATCGGCATCCGCGCCTCGGTATTCGATGACACGCATATGATGGCGATGTCCGCAAACCTGCTCGGGCCCGGCGATCTTGCTATCGCTTTCTCCCATTCGGGCCGCTCTTCTGGCCTTGTCGACGCCGTGCAATTCGCGAAAAGCAAAGGCGCCTCCATCATCGCCGTGTCGAACTATGATACGGGCCCCATCGCCGAACTTGCCGACGTCGTCTTGTGCTCGACGGCGCAGGGGTCGCCGCTGACCGGCGAGAATGCCGCCGCCCGGATCGCCCAGCTCAACATCATGGATGCGATCTTCATCGCGGTTGCGCAAAAGGGTTACGGCCAGGCCGAAAAGAACCTTGCCAGCACCATGGCAGCCGTCCAGGGCAAACGACGCTAACCCAAGGGTGGGCCTGACCGGCCCCCGTCGAGAGGACACTTCATGCCTGGACCGAAGTTCGACGTCATCGTCTGCGGCAGTCTGCATCTCGACATCATGGTCCACGGGCCGCACCTGCCCCGCCCCGACGAGACCGTTGTCGGCACGGCCTGGGGGCGTACCTGCGGCGGCAAAGGCGGCAATCAGGCGGTCCATGCGGCCCGCCAGGGCGCGCGGACAGCCTTCATCGGCCGGGTCGGCGCCGACGAATTCGGCAGCCGCCTGCTGGCGAACCTCGATGCCGCCAAGGTCGACCGCACCAGCGTCGCGGTCGATGATAAGATCGGCTCAGGCATGAGCGTCGCCATCGTCGATGCCAACGGCGACTACGGCGCCGTCATTGTTTCCGGCGCCAACCTCGCCATCGATCCTGCCAACATCGGCACGAGCTTCGATCGCCTTGGCGGCGCCCGCGTGCTGCTGCTCCAGAATGAGGTGCCCCACGCCGTCAATGTCGCCGTGGCCCAAGCCGCACGTCAAGCCGGAGCGACCGTCGTATTCAATGCGGCCCCCGCCCGCCCGAGCGGTAACGACCTGCTCGGGCTTGTCGATGTGCTGGTGGTCAACCGGGTCGAAGCGGAGATGCTGGCGGGCGTCCGGGTACCTGACCGATCCGGCGCGCGCGCTGCGCTCAACACGCTCGGCGCCACCCAGAGAACCGTAGTCGTGACCGTGGGTAGCGGCGGACTGGTCGTCGCCGCCCCCGGACAGGTGCCGGTCGAATTGGAAGCCATGCCTGTCAGGGCCGTCTCGACCCATGGCGCGGGCGACTGCTTCCTCGGTGCTCTGGCGTCGCGATTGGCCGATGGCGCTTCGGTCGTCGACGCCTGCCATTTCGCCAATAGAGTGGCAGGAATATTTGTGTCGACAGCCGCGACCACGTCCGAACGATAAAGCCGGGAGAGACCAGCCGTGCTCAAAGGCATCGACAAGACATTATCCGCGGAGTTGCTCTATGTCCTCATGCTAATGGGCCACGGAGACGAACTGGTCATCTGCGACGTCAATCACCCGGCAGCGACCATTGCCAAGAAATCCACCTACGGCAAACTGATCGACCTGACCGGCTGCGACATTCCTCGTGCCGCAAAGGCCATCCTCTCCCTGATGAAGCTCGATACATTCGTCGACGCGCCCGTGATGCGAATGCGAGTCGTCGGCGACCCAGACGGGATCGTGCCGATCTTCGCGCGCATGCAGCAGGTCGTCGATGCAGCCGAGGGACGCTCGATAACGATTGGCGCCTACGAACGCTTCGATTTCTATGCAGCTGCCGAACGATCATTCGCCATCGTACGTACATCGGACCCCGGCCCCTATGGCTGCTTTATTCTCAAGAAGGGCGTGGTCTGAATGTTGTCGTGGAGGCGCGAACGAGGCCATGAGAGGTCGGCGTGCCGGATCCAGAGGGCGTATCGGCAGTGGGCTGCTGGGCATACCAAACTGGCAGCCCCTCGCCACATATGGCTTTGCAGCGCCAAGCGACAGCACTAGGTGTTCGTGGGAGCACTCGGTTGCGGAAATAAGGGGCAGCTCCCGGTGCTGATCAACGCCATTGTTTCTCTTCGGCAGTCCAGGCCCACCCCGGCAACCGGCCCTCCTTGCTGAAGGCCGACACTACATTGTCGAGCAGCCGCGAGACGTTGTTGTCGAAATTGTTGTAGGGCAGCGATTGGCTAAACGCGATCGATCCGGTCGAGAACACTGCGCCATGGTTCGGCGCCGTGAAGTAGACCATGTCGGCGCGCACGCGGTAATCATGCGAGCCCGACAATCCGGGATAGGGATAGAGGATTTCCTCGACCACGGTCTGGTAGTTGTCGCTGTGCCCGCCCGACGAGGCCACAATCAGCGAATGCGGCGGCGTGCCGAGCGTGAGGTCATAGCGGTCGATCTCCAGCCCACCGGCTGCGCCGTGGGCGAGGCCAAAATCGCCGATGATCTCGCCCTCGATTCCCTTGAACATCCAGTCGGCGCGGCGGTGCCAGCTGTCGGGCATGCGGCGGAACGGCCGCGAGGAGTCGAAGCCTTCCGAGATGAAGCCGACGCCGAGCACCTTTTGCGGCGGACGTCCGAGATCCTTCCACAGCCCGCTCTTCTGTCCGGTGGTGGCGAGATAATATTCGCCGGGCCGCGCCTGCCAGGCCCGCATGCCGGAATTGAGCTTGCGCACCTCCATGCACCAGGGATCGTCGCGGTGATAGCCGACGTTCCAGTAATAGCCGTTGCCGCCGAGATAGATGAAGCGGCCGCCGCCGGCGATGTAGTCCTCGGTCGCATTGAGGATCGCCTCGGACACATATTCCGGATGGGTGCCGCTGAGCACGACGCGATAGGGCTTCAGCAGCGCCTCGCCCTCGCGGTGCAGATCCTCCTCGGTGACGACGTCATAGGCGTGGCCCATCTGCTCGAGCCAGGCGATGATCGAGAGATCGGCCGGAAATTGCCAGGTCACGCCCATCGACGACATCCGCGCCTTCGGCCGCATGTTGAGGATCGGACGCCGGTAGGTCGAGTAGCAGACCCCTGCCCCGTCGCCGTGGTGATCGTAGAGCGAGAGCCCGAACTCGGAGGTCTCGTAGAGCTCGATGTCGTGCTGCGAGACGATCGGCGACTGACCGGCCAGGGGCTGCATGATCTCGGCATCGAAGCTCAGATGCTCGTTGGCATAGGCGAGATAGCTGCCGGTCGGCACCAGGAACAAGATCGGCGCCGTCGGGCGTTGCGGGCGAACGAAGAACACGATGTATTCCTCGCGCAGGCCCTTGCCGTCGCCGACGCGCAGCCGATAGGCGTAGGCGCCGCTGCGCAAGGGCGGCACCTTCAAGCGCTTGGTCAGCTCCCATTTGCAGTCGATGATCGCATCATCGTGGAATTCGACACCGCCATATTGATGGGGCGCGAGGCGATAGCAGTCATCCCGGCCGCTCCAGTTGAATCCGGTCTGGCCGCGCACCGGGCGATTATAGCCTTCGGCGTGCAGATGATACGGTCCCGTGTCGACCACGCGATCGCCGATCCCTTCGTCGGTGTAGCCGAGCGCTGTGTCCCAGAATGCCACCTGCCCGCTGGCTGGTGCTGCGCCGGTCTGCCTGAACTGGTCGAGCTCCTCCCGCGTCAGCACGCGGTCGAACACCGCGGGCCGATCGAGCTTGCCGTTGAGGCATTGCATGACGAAGGGGCCGCGCAGCGAGTGAAAATCCTGCGCGCCGGCGAGAATGAAGGGCACATCGGGCGGATTGACCGGGCGGAAGCGCAACGTCTCGCGCACATGGGAGCGGAAGTCGACATTGGCGACCTTGCTGAGCAGGCTGTTGTAGCGGTTGGCAACGCTCTCCTGATAAAGCGTGGCCACGCCGGTCGTGGCGTCGAAGGTCGCGGCGACGAAGTACCAGTTGCTCTTCAGGAGCGGCACCTCGCCGTCGAGATAGTCGACCTCGCTTCCGTCGCCATAGCCGAACTCGAGCAGTCCGTCGGGATTGAGCCACAGCCCATAGCCGCGGTTACCGAACGCATCCCAACGGCCCATCAGGCACTGCCGTTTGCCGTGTCCGGGACTATTCGGGTAGACGAAGGTCGCGAGCGTAAAACTGCCGTCGAGCGCGAGGCGACCGTCGGGATCGGCTACCGTCAGGAACGAGCCGACCTGGGTGTATTGCTTGCGAACGGTCCAGCTGCCGTTCAAATCGCATGCGACCTCTTCCTCGCGATAACCGGGCCCGGCGGGATGCGCATCGCCATGGATCAGGCGCACCAGTTGCGCATCCACGGTCGTGGTGCCGTCGGCATGCACATAGAATCCGATGTCGTCACCGGGCTTGACCGAGATCTTGTCGGCATACCCAAAGATTTTTTGCTCGGCCATGGTCGGTTACGGGTCTCGCTAAGTGAAGTTGACGATTAGGTTTCGAGCAGGTCCTGCACGCGGCGCAGGAACAGCGCATGATAGGCCTCGTCCGAGGTGGCGTAGTTCCGGTCCTCGACCACGCGCGGCGCAGTGCCGCGATGGCCCGAGAGCGCGACGATGCGGTAGGCGCGGAATTCCTCCAGCACCATGATCGCGTATTTGTCGACCTGGCCTTGCCGGCGGAAATAGATCAAGAGGCGCTCCAACGCCTCGCTGTGCTGCCCGAGCGGTCGCGAGCGGTGCTCCTCGATCACGGCATCGGTCACCAGCCGCTTGAGGAAATCGCGCTGCATCTTGTCGAAGCGGCGGAAATAGATCTGGTCCTTGTCTTCGGTCTCGGTGGCTTCTTCCGGTAACATCTCTCCGCCTTTCTCCGCACGGGTCGCCCGCCGCTCGCTCTTCTTCTTGTCGCGCCAGGTACGGAACTGATGCTTGATGCCGAACAGGCCCTCGCGCAGGAACAGCACGACGCCGAGCATGATCGCGCCGATCAGCATGTAGCGAAGCGGGCCGAGATCGATCAGGACGCGATCGATGAACACCACGATCGCGGTGCCGGCGACCGCCCCCTCCGAGCGCCCGATGCCGCCGATCACCAGCATCGCAAGCGACAGCAGCACGGTGTCGAAGGAGAACAGGTTCGGCGAGGCGCCGCCGAAATGGCAGGCATAGAAGCCGCCGATGAAGCCGAGCGCTGTCGAGGAGATCAGGAACACCATGATGCGGGCGCGGACGAAGTCGACGCCGCAGGCCTGGGCGAAGGCCTCGCGCTTCTCCGGCGCCATGCGCAGCACCCGGCCGAGCCGCTTGCCGTCGATGAAGCGATAGACGATCAGGGCGAAGGCCATCAGTGCCAGCGCCGCGTAGTAGCTGAACAGCAGCCGCGGCATCTGGCCGAGGCTCACCGGCAAATAGCTCGGCGCGCCGTAGAGGCCGCCGGTCGCCGAACCGAACTCGCGCGACTGCACGACATAGACGCGGCAGAGCTCGACTACCCCGAGCGTCAGCAATGCGTAGTAGAAGCCGTCGAGCCGCATTGCCGGCAGGCCGATGATGAGGCCGAAGGCGAGCCCGAACAGCGCACCGATCAATGGCAGCAGCCACCATGGCATGCCGAACTGGATCGCCAGATAAGTGGTGCCATAGGCGGCCGCGCCGACCACGGCGTAGCTCGCCAGCGAGTAGATGCTCGCCGTGCCGATGATCAGCATCCAGCACAGATTGACCGCGGCGTAGATTCCGAACACGGCGGCCGCGCTCATCACCGTGTTCCAGCTGGCCGTCGGCACGACGGCGGGAGCGAGGATCATGGCGATGAAGGCCAGCGTCCACCAGATCGGGCGCTTGTCGACGATGGTCTTCTCGCGGCGCATCGTCTTCGGATTGTATTCGCCGCGGATCTGCAGCACGCGCCGCCGGGTCGGCCAATAGCGCATGCGCCACCACAGGGCGCCGCCATGGCCGGGCCATTTGTAATAGTAGCGCAGGCGGCCGACGGGATGCATAGCCGGCTTGAAGGCGCGCGTCTCGTTCCAGGTAACCTGATGCGACAGATGGGGATTGGTTACGGCCTCGCGCGCCGGAGCTTCCGGATAGTGGCAGTCGGTCGGATCGATCCAAAAGGGTTGGGCAGCGTCGGTCATCGCTTCACGCCTCCCGCGCCTTGTCGAGCAGGCCCGCGATGCCGCGCGGACGAACCAGCAGCACCAGGATGATCAACAGGAACTGGGTGATCAGCACATACTGCCCGCCGAGCAAGGTCGAGGTCAGCGCCTCGTTGAGGCCGATGATGACCGCGCCGATCACGGCGCCGGGCACGCTGCCGAGGCCGCCGACCAGCGCGATGCTCAGCCCCTTCACCATCGGCGTGATGCCGCTGAACGGGGCGACGTAGTAGGTTTGCGCCAGCAGCACCGAGGCGAGACCGGCGAGCGAGCCGGTCAAGGCCATCACGTAGAAGCCGGTGCGACGCACGCCGATGCCGACGATGGAAGCGGCATGCGGGTTCATCATCATGGCGCGGATCTCCAGCCCGCGGCGGCTGGAGCGCATCCAGAGGAGGATCAATGTCAGCAGCACGATCGCGGAGGCCGAGGCACCGAGCTTGTCGGAGGTGACGATTACGCCGAAGATGTCGGCATTCCAGTTGCCGAACAGCCGCGGCAGGGATTTCGCGCGCGGTCCGAAATACCAGAGCAGCGCCTGGTTGCCGATCAGGCTGATGGCAAGCGTTGCGATTAGCGCGCGCAGCGGGAAGTTCGGCTTGTCGTGGATCGGAATGAAGGCAAGCAGGCAGACGATCAGCCCGCCGAGTGCGCCGGTGATGATGCCGGCCGCCATCACCACCGCGGGCTGCGCGCTGATGTTAAGGCTGACCAGCCAGGCGCCGTAGCCGGACAGCGCGAAGATGAAGCCGAAAGCCATGTTGACGAGGCCAAGGCTCGACCATGTCAGAGAGATGCCGATCGCGAGCGTGCCGTAGATGCAGGCCAGCGTGATCGCGTTCGAGAGAACAAAGCTCCAGTTCACCGGTGGCCTCCCATCAAGCTCTTCGAGGCCGAGGCTTCGCCCTTCAATTTGCCGGCATGCATGCCGATGATGCGGTCCACCCTGCCCTCGAGCAGCCCGAGATTCTGTTCGGCGATCACCATGGCCGAGCTTCCGAGCTCGACCGCCATCAGCGCATCGACCACGGACTTGCCGATCTTCGGTGCGAGCCCGAGCGAGGGCTCGTCGACGAGAAAGAGATCGGCATCCGCCATCAGCCCGCGGCCGATCGCGACCATCCGCCGCTCGCCGCCGGAGAGACGGCCGACCGGCGTTGCCATCAGCTTCTCGAGCGGTGGAAAGGTCTGCAGAATTTTCAGCTTGCGCGTGGCGCGTTCCTTCCAGGCACGTTTGGTATAGGCGCCGCTGTCGAGATGCTCTTCCACGGTCAGGCCGTGAAAGATCTCGTCGCCTTGCGGGATCAGCGCCAGTCCTCGGCGGACGATCTGGTGGGTGTAGCGCCCCGGTCCCTGGCTGCGGGTGCGGCCGACCTCGAAGCCGTTGAGCAGGATCGAGCCGCGCTGCCAGCCGGTGAGACCCGCGATCGCCTGGAACAGCGTCGACTTGCCGTGGCCGTTGAGGCCGACCAACCCGATGCGCTCGCCGGCGAACACGGTGAGATCGAGATCGTGGATCACCCGCAGCGGGCCCCAGCCGGCGGACAGGCCGCGGACGTCGAGCACAGCGTTTGTCGCGACGTCACTCATCAGTGGACGTCCTCGGCGCTCTCGAACTCGAAATAGGCGGCCTTGACGCGCGGATCGACCAGGATCTGGTCGAGGCGGCCTTCCGCGATCATCTCGCCGGCGTCGAGCACCATGACCCGATCGGCAATGGTGTCGAGCAGCTCCATGCGATGCTCGATCAGGACGATTGCGATGTTGAGCTCCTTGGCGAGCACGCGCATGATCTCGTCGAACTCGTCGATCTCCGAATTGATCAGGCCCGCGGCCGGCTCATCCATCAGCAGGATCTTTGGGCGGCGCATCAGCAGGCAGGTCATCAACAGCTTGCGCCGGTTCAGCGTTTCGAGCTGGTCCGCCATGGTCAGGCTCGGCACGTGAAAGGCGACGAGGCCGGCCCCCCATTCGGAATCATCAGGCGTCAGATACGGCCGATAGGCCTGCCGCGCGGCCTTCAGGACCTGGCCGACCGTCATGCCCTCGGGCACGACGGGCGTCTGATAGGTCCGCCCGATGCCGAGCCGTGCGCGCTGGTGCAGTGGCAGCGACGTGATGTCCCTGCCCTCGTACTGCACTGAGCCGGATTTCGGCGGCATCCGCCCCGACAGCACCTCGAACAGGCTGGTCTTGCCGGCGCCGTTCGGCCCGATGATGCCGAGCACCTCGCCCGGCGCGACCGAAAGCGAGATGCCGTGCAGGATCGAACGGCCGCCGAGATCGAGCGTGATGTCGCGGCAGGCGAAAAGTGGTGCGGATGCCATCGTGCCGTGCACGTCACCACCACGGCGCCTTGCGCAGCGCCGTCTCGCGCAGCACGTCGGGATAGATGATCTTGTGCTCGGCGTTCTGGACCTGGAAGAACAGCTGCGCCATGCCCTGCTCGAGTTCCTTGGCGCCGATCGCGTCACCCGTGTCGGGATAGTGCGCGCATTCCTGCAGCGAATTGTTCATGCTCATGTAACCGCAGACGCCGCGATACGGCGTCTTGCGCACGAAATCGCAGACCTCCTTGAACTTGTTGGGATCGCCGACCGCTTCCCACGCGGCCTTCAGATAGTAGGTCACGTCGTAGCCGTTGCCGGTGTAGCAAAGGCCCATGATGCCGGGGAAACGCTTCTTGTACTTGGCGCGGAATTCCTTGCCCTTGTCATCGGCATAGACGCCGAGCACGGTGCTCCAGACAAAGCCTTCGGCGGCAGGTCCCGACAGCTCCAGGAATTCCGGCTGCGAGGGGCCGTATTGCAGATAGACCAGCGTGCCCTTGAGCGGATCGGCGCCGAACTGCTTGACGAAGGCGGCGTATTCGGCGGCGACCCAGTGATCGATCATGACGGCGCCGGCGCCGATCTTCTTGATCTCCTGGATCACCGAACCCCAGTCCTGCACCGGGTACTGGATGTCGGTGACGCCTGCGAGCTTGAACTCGCTCTTCGGCAGCGCCGATTGCAGCGCTTTCGAAATCGTCTGGTTGTAGGCGATCTGCTCCTGGACGATGTGGACGCCGTTGTTGATCGGCTTCCAGATGCCCTGGTCGCGCATCGCCTTGAGAAACACCGGAAACGTGTAGCCGTAATGCACTTCCGACGGATCGGTCTGGAAGATGTGGCCGTATTTCTCGGGGTTCTTCGCGAGGATGTCGGTGAAATTGCGCTGGGTCAGCCCCCACAGGAACGGCGCCTTGTAGCGCGCCGAGACGTCGGCGACCGGCACCGGCGTGAATACGAAGGCGCAGGACATCGCGTGCACCTTGGCGTCGATCAGCTTGTTGATCGCGACCTGCCCGCTTTCCGGCGACAGCGGGTCGATGTCGACCACGACGGTCTTCAGCGGACGGCCGAGCACGCCGCCGGCGGCGTTGATCTCCTCGATGGCGAGCGTGGTGCCGTTGAGATAATCTTGGTGGTCGGCGACGCCGGCCTGGGCGGTCTGCGCGGTCGGCACGCCGATCAGGATCGGATCGCCGGCGGCCCGTGCGGCGCCGGAGATGAACGGCGCCGGCAGCGTTGCGGCGGCCGCCGCCGCAGGCACTGCTTTCAGGACTCGCCTGCGCGTGAATGTCGTGGTCATCTATAGCCCCCTCTGCTGGCCGCCGTGACGGTTGCGATGCGGGATGAGGCTAGGTCGGGAGCGGCGTGCCCGTCTTTTCGGCAAGCGCACTGTGTTTTCTTCCAGAGCGCACCCGGAGCGGACTTAGGCTGGTACGCTTCTTGAACGCGCTTGAATGAGGAATGGGCTTGCGTTTCGATCAGTGAACCATTGAGCTGGGCGCCATGACGCAGAGCAACTCATACACAACGGCCGGAATCGACGGACAGGGCAGCATCGAGGCGTGGCGGCAGGCCATGGCCGAGGTCTATTACCGGCTGGACATCCAGTCCGTGCATACCGACCGGCTGCGCGGCGAGCTGATCGACTGGCAATCCAACATCCTGGGCGTCTCGAACTTCCGCGCCGATGCCCAGCGCGTGATCCGCCGCAAGGAAGCCGCCAAGGCCGACAAGACCGAAGACTTCGTCTTCCTGTTTCCGACTCGCCACGCTATGCGCTTCCAACAGCGTAGCCGCGAAGGGCTGGTGCTGCCGGGGAGCGTATTCCTGGTCAATGCAGCTGAAGCTTATGTGATCGACGTGCCCGACGCCTCCGAGAACATCACGATCAAGATCGACCGCGAGCGCCTCGCCGGCCGCGTCGCCGGGATCGACGATCTCTGCGCCACCGCCGACTTCACCAATCCGCTGCTGGTGCCGGCGATCACCACGCTCGGCGAGCAGGTGCTGAAGATGCAGCCCTCCGAGCACAGCGCGCGGATCGAGGACTGCATCATCGACATGCTCTGCCTGATGATCGAGTGCCGCGATCAGCGCGACAACAGCGCGCTGATCCGCGAAACGCTGGGCACTTCGCTGTTCAACCGGATCAGTGCCTACATCCGCCGCAACCTCGCCGATCATTCGCTGACGCCGGAGCGCGCGGCGGCTGAGCACCGGATCTCGCTGCGCTACCTGCACAAGATCTTCCAGTATCAGGGCACGACATTCGGACAGGTGCTGCAGGAGGAACGGCTGCAGCAGGCGCATCTGATGATTCTGGCGAGCGGTCAGCGGGGCACGATCAATCTCGGCGAGGTCGCCTATCGTTGCGGCTTCGCCAGCCAGTCGCACTTTTCAGTCAGTTACAAGAAGCGCTTCGGTATTCCACCGCGTAAGACGCGCCTGACGTCCGGGTGACTGCAGTCGTCGGTTCAGGTCGGACCGCATCACCCACGCATCTAGAGTGCATTAGTCATTTCACTATTGCGGTCGTCGCGGTCAGGCCACGCCAATACTTCTCGCAAGACAGGAACCAGACGACGTCGCCGGGACGGAGTTCGTCAATCGGTTCACCCTCGCACCTGGCGGCGTTTATGGCGCCCTCAGGTCGGCTTCGCGCCAAGCATGATGGGCGTCATCGGGATCAGCTTAAGTGACTTCACCATGTTCGCCGTCGTCGCCTTGTATTTCTTGAAATGAGCAGTTTCCAGATGAGCCCTGTACGCATCCACGTCCCGGTAGATTTCAAACACCCTGACGTGCGCGGGATTATCCCTTTCAGAAACCGCGTAGAGAGCCAGAACGCCTGGCTCGACGCGCGTGGCGGCTTCGATCTGCTCGGTCACCGCAGCTTTGTAAGATTCTAGCTGTTCGGGGTCGACTTCGATTTCCGCTTCCTGCAGATATAGTCGCGGCAAGTCACCGGAAACGGCGGATCCGGAAATGGAGGTCGCAAAGATGGACGCGCTCAGAACGAGAAGTTCTCCGAATTTCATCAGGCCTCCTGACGCGTGAAGGGTGAACGCCGCTTTTCAGCGTATGGTATACCCACCGTCAATCGCGAGTGCGTGACCGACCATGAAGCTTGCGGCCGAGCTGCAAAGCCAGAGCACGGCGCTTGCGATTTCCTCAGCTCGGCCGAGTCGACCGATGGGCACACTCTGCAGCATCGCGTTGAGGGCGTCGGCCTGAGTCGCCATCATCCGGTCCATCATCGGCGTGTGAATCATGCCGGGACACACCGCGTTGATGCGGATGCCTCGGGCGGCGTAGTCAAGCGCTGCGCTCTTGGTAAGCCCCAGCACACCATGCTTCGAGGCCTGGTACGTCCCGCGCTTGGGTCCTGCCACCAGACCACCGATAGAGGAGCAGTTCACGATTGCACCGTTACCTTGTTCGAGCATCTGCCGTAGCTCGAACCTCATGCAGCTCCAGACGCCCCGCAGATTGATGGAAATCACGCGATCAAAGTCTTCTCGGGTGCTGACCGCGGCTTCCACAGCGACATTCTGGACGCCGGCGTTGTTGTAGGCTGCATCGAGCCTACCGAATTCTGCGACGGTCCTCCTGACCATTTCCTCGACCTGATCGTCGTCAGAGACGTCACAGCGGATAGCGAGCGACTTGTAGCCCAGTGACGACAGCTCATCAGCAGCGGATCGGACGGCCTCTTCGTTCGCATCGGCGAGCGCAACGGAAGCGCCCGCTTCCGCGAAAGCCTTCGCGGAAGCAAGGCCGAGTCCCGAACCCGCGCCCGTGACAAGAGCCACCTGACCTTCAAACGAAATGTTCACAATGGTGCTCCAGCGATCGATCCGATATACTGCCCTGACTAGTGTGGGCGTTTCTCGAACACATCCTTCGCGACCGGCATTGCCGAAAACACGTTGGGCCAACCAACATAGAAGGCAAGTTGCGTGATGGTCTCCGAAGCCTCGGTTTGGGTCAGGCCGTTGTCCATCGCCCTGTTCAAGTGAGGCGTGAGCTGCGCGGTCTGTCCGTTTGCGATCAGCGCGCTCACCGTGACGAGACTGCGGTCCCTCGGCGCGAGGTCCGGCCGCAGCCAAAGGTCTCTGAACAGCACGTCGGTGGTATACTGCACCACTCCCGGGAAGAACTTGCCGAACTGCGCCTCGACGCTTGTCGCACGCTTCTCCTCGGCGGCTTCGTCGATCGGCAGTGGTGTCACCGAAACAGCCGGAAGCTGATCGACGGCGATGTGGCGCTCCGCGAAAACGTCCTTGGCAATCGCTGTCGCCGCCATCGCATTGGCCCAGCCGGCATAAAAGGCCAAATGGCTGATAATCTCGGAAATCTCGCGCGGTTTCACGCCATTATCGAGCGCAAGAGCGAAGTGATAGGGCATCTCGATGGTCTGATTGCGCGCGATCAGCGCCGCCAAAGTCACAATGCTTCGGTCGCGGCGCGCCAGTCCCGGCCGTTTCCAAACGTCGCCGAGCAGACGATCCTGGGTATAGGCCGCGAGTTGCGGGGCGACCTGCCGGACATCTTCATACGAGAGAATGCGATTTGACCGGTTCACGCTGGCAGTCTCCTCTGTATGGGCGGATGGCATGGCGATCAGAGAAACCAATGCGATTGCCGCGGCTCGCAGTTTCATAAGATGGCTCCTTGGGATGCCGGAACTCATGTCGGCGCCAGCCCAACCCGAACGGCGCATTCAACAAGCGTGTTATAGGCGGCCGACCGTCGTGCGATTAGGTGGCAGAATTCGCTTGGACCTATGAGGCAGGCTCATAAGTCCCGCCGGCCTGGACGGTGGCTCGCAGACGATCGGATCACGATTTTCGTTACGATACGCGATCAGTCCAATGCGAAATTAAAAAAAGCCCTTGCGGGCCAATCTCTTAAGGGTGGTGGGCGCACCAGGGCTCGAACCTGGGACCCGCTGATTAAGAGTCAGCTGCTCTACCAACTGAGCTATGCGCCCGAAAGGCGTCAAAGCCTTGCGAGGCCGGTCGTTTAGCAAAGCGATCCGGGTCTGGCAAGCGATGTGGCGAAGGTTTTCCAAGGTTCTTCCACAGCCCCGGAAATGCGAAAAGCCGCTGGATTCCAGCGGCTTCGCCAAGGCAAATCCAAGGCGGATCCCAAGGTCAACTCCTCGGGAAATACGGGGTGGCTCAGAGCCGGCCCTCGCGATCCCGGTCCGGGCCGCCGTCACGGTCGAAACGGTCGCCGTGGAAGTGGTCCATGCCGCGATCCATCATGCGGTCCATGCCCCGTTCCATGAAGTGGCGGGGCGGGCCGTCCTCGCCGCCGCCGAACGGGCCGCGGTGACGGGTCAGCGCGGCAAGGCGCCGTTTCTGGCCCTCATCCAGGGTCTTGTAGAGAGGATCGGCTGCATCGGCGATCTTCTTCAAGGCCGCGGAGGAAGCCCCCATGTCCTCGGCATGCTGGCGCAGGCGGGCAACCGGATCCTCCGGCTTGTCGGCGGCGCCGGGGGCGGCGCTCATGCGCGCATTGGCGCGGTCGATGCGCAGCTTGGCGAAGTCGCGCACGGCGGCCTCGACCGGCGGCCACAGCTTCTCCTGGTCGGCGTTGAGCTTCAGCCCGGCATGGACGGCGGCGATCCGCGCGTCGACGAAGGCGGCGCGGTCTTCCGGGTTCATGCGGACGTGGCGGAAGTGCTCCATCCACGGGCGATGATATTGGGCATAGACCGCGCCCGAGCCGGCGATGCTGAGCACGGCGATGGCGGCGATGGTGAACTTCCTCATGACGTACCTCCTCTGGAAGGATGCGCTGAAGATGGGCGCCGCGCGCCCCGCGCGCAACTTACAACTTGGACAGGGAGGGCGTCCTTACGAAGATGTAACGCCTGATTTTACCTCCAGCCGCAACCGGAAATCGTTCGCAACAAAAAGGGGCTTCCGCGCCTGGCACGGAAGCCCCCTTCATTCATGCATTGTTTAGGTCAGTTCGTCGTGCTCTTCGATTCCTTCAGGAATTCGTCGATCAGCGGCTGGCCGACGCGGCTCGCGGCGTCCTTGTAGACCGGCTCCATCGCCTTGCGCATCGCCTCGTCCTGCTCCGGCGTGAGCTTGATGATCTCACTCTTGCCGCTCTTCTTGATCTCGGCCAACGCGTCGTCGTTCTCCTTCTGCGACTGCGTGTTGGTGAAGTCGGTGGCTTCCTTCATCGCCTTCGACAGCGGGTCGCGAATGTCGGCCGGCAGATCGTCCCAGAACTTCTTGTTCACGATCACGACGTAGCCGATGTAGCCGTGGTTGGTCTCGGTGATGTACTTCTGCACCTCATGCATCTTCTGGGTGTAGATGTTCGACCAGGTGTTCTCCTGGCCGTCGACCACGCCGGTCTGCAGCGCCTGGTAGACTTCCGAGAACGCCATCACCTGCGGCAACGAGCTGAGCGCCTTGAACTGGGCCTGCAGCACGCGCGAGGACTGGATCCGGAACTTCACGCCCTGATAGTCGCCGGGTGTGACCAGCTTCTTGTTGGCGCTCATCTGCTTGAAGCCGTTGTCCCAATAAGCGAGGCCGGTGATGCCCTTGGCGTCCAGCAGCTTGAGCAGCCGGAGGCCGAGCGGTCCCTCCGTCACCTTCCGCAGCGTCTTCAGGTCGGGAAGGATATAGGGCAGATCGAACACCTCGAACTCGCGGATGCCGAGCGGGCCGAATTTCGAGTTCGAGGGCGCCAGCATCTGGACGCTGCCGAGCTGCAGCGCCTCGAGCTCTTCCTTGTCCTTGTAGAGTGTCGAGTTTGGATAGACCTCGACCTTGACCTTGCCGCCGGTGTACTTTTCGGCGAGCTCCTTGAACTTCTCGGCCCCCTTGCCCTTCGGCGTGTCGGTGGCCACCACGTGGCTGAACTTGATGATGATTGGCGACTGAGCCGCTGCCGGCCCGGTCAGGCCGAGTGCCAGTCCCGCGATGGACGCGGCGATCGCGAAGGTGCGCATGATCTCTCCCTGTCGTTATCTGGGCCGCCCGGAGCGCGGATGGCCGATTCTTATGCCGGCAGCATCAATACAGGGTGGCACACACCTGTGCCATTGGCCCTTAGCAGGGCAGCCATTCATGGGGAGGCCGCGAGCACCACTGCGCTCCCTCTCCCGCATGCGGGAGAGGGTTGGGGAGAGGGGTGTCTCCTCAATGGGACATTCCTCGTAAGGAAAGACCCTCACCCGCCGCCCTTCGGGACGATGCCTCGCATCGCCCGGAGGGCGTCGGCTTCTCCCGCAAGCGGGAGAGGCGAAAAGCTCAGCTCGCCGCGGCGGTCGTCACCGTGTCGCGCTGGCGCTTCATGACGATCTTGTTGAGCGCGCCGAGATAGGCCTTGGCCGAGGCGACCAGCGTATCGGGATCCGCCGCGCGGGCCGTCATCGAGCGACCCTCCTGGGACAGTCGCACCGACACCTCGGCCTGCGCGTCGGTGCCTTCGGTGACGGCATGGACCTGGTACAGTTCGAGCTTGGCCTCGTGCGGCACCAGGCGCTTGATGCAGTTGAACACCGCATCGACAGGACCGTTGCCCTCGGCCTCCTCGATCTTGATCTGGCCGTCGACGTCGAGCTTCATGGTCGCGCGCTGCGGACCATGGGTGCCGGCGATCACGGTCAGCGAGGTCAGCTTGATGCGGTCGTGGGAGGCGGCCATCTCCTCGTCGACCAGCGCCTCGATGTCCTCGTCGTAGATGTCCTTCTTGCGGTCGGCGAGCGCCTTCATCCGCGTGAACGCGTCTTCCAGCTGGTTCGGGCCGAGCTTGTAGCCCATCTCCTCAAGTTTGTGCACGAAGGCGTGGCGGCCGGAGTGCTTGCCGAGCACCAGCGAGGACTGCTTCAGGCCGACCATCTCGGGCCGCATGATCTCGTAGGTCGAGGCGTCCTTCAGCACGCCGTCCTGATGGATGCCGCTCTCATGCGCGAACGCGTTCCGGCCGACGATGGCCTTGTTGTACTGCACCGGGAACGAGGTCGCCGCCGACACCACCTTCGAGGCGCGGGTGAGCTGCGTGGTGTCGATCTTGTTCCAGTACGGGAATTTGTCGTTGCGCACGTTGATCGCCATCACGATCTCTTCGAGCGCAGCGTTGCCGGCGCGCTCGCCGATGCCGTTGACCGTGCATTCGACCTGGCGCGCACCGCCGACGATGCCGGCCAGCGAGTTCGCAACGGCCATGCCGAGGTCGTTATGGCAGTGCACGGAGAACACCGCCTTGTCGGAGTTCGGCACGCGCTCGATCAGCGTCCGCATGAAGTGGGTGTATTCCTCCGGCACCGTGTAGCCGACGGTATCGGGGATGTTCACCGTGGTGGCGCCGGCCTTGATGACGGCCTCGACGATGCGGCAGAGATACTCCATCTCGCTGCGGGTGCCGTCCTCGGCCGACCATTCGACGTCGTCGATCTGGTTGCGGGCGCGCGCGACCATGGCGACCGAAGTCTCGATCACTTGCTCCGGGGTCTTGTTCAGCTTCACCCGCATATGCAGCGGCGAGGTCGCGATCACGGTGTGGACGCGGCCGCGCTTGGCGAATTTCACCGCTTCAGCGCAGCGGTCGATGTCGGCTGGATGCGCGCGGGACAGGCCGGCGATGACGGCGTTCTTGGAGCGGCGGGCGATCTCGCTCACCGCCTGGAAGTCGCCCTCGGAGGTGATCGGGAAGCCGGCCTCGATGACATCGACGCCCATATCATCCAGCAGCTCGGCGACCTCGAGCTTCTCCTCGAAGGTCATGGTGGCGCCGGGGCATTGCTCGCCGTCGCGCAGCGTGGTGTCGAAAATGATGACGCGGTCCTTGTCGGACTTGTTGACGGGGGCCATTGCAAACTTCCTTTTGAATTTGTGCGCCGTTCAGTGCTGGGCGCTTGAGGTGTCCGGTGATCTCGACCAACCCCTGAGCGCCCAGGCGCGTGGCGCCCAGCCGGCCCTCAGGGGCAAGTAAGAAGAAGGCCGCCAATCAGGAGGGTGGGCAGCAGCGCGGCCGGGATCGTGGCGGCGGCCAGAGCCACCTCCCCCGAAATCCCATCGATTTGGCCACGAATCAGCATTGCCAGACCCTTTTGAGCCCTCAAATCCTCGGTCAAAACCGTTGACGGTTGGTTGCCGGGAGGCCCAATGCGCCTGTTTCTAGACGAGAAACGGGCGCAACTGCAACGCCAAAAGATGGTCAGAAGAGCTGACCTGATTGGGGGTGCGTCCCTGCGCGTCCCGTCATCCTGAGGTGCGATGCGTAGCAGCGCACGCGGAGCCTCGAAGGATGCACGGCCGAGCTGCTTCAGCCAGGCCGTCGCCCTTCGAGGCTTGCTCTGCGGCGCTGTCGCGCCGCGGAGCGCGCACCTCAGGGAGACGGTCGAGCCTGTGATGCCTATCAGACTATCCCGTGCGGCGGGCGCGGGCCCTGCTCTCCCAGCGGTCGAGCATCTGCCCGAGCTCACCCGTGACCGGAGGCGACACCTCGTTGGTGTTGGCGGGCGCGGTAGAGACCCAAGCCGGCTGCGCGTAGCCGCGCAAGCGACGCGCTTCCGCATGTCGTTTTCGGGAGATGTAGTCACGCGTGAAATAGCCGGCCGCAAACGCGATCCCGAGCAACACGATCAATATCAAGCCACCCACACTCAGCTCCAGCTTTGCCCCCGCGGGATTTGTGCGCAGCAATGACGGCAAGGTCAAGGCATCGCGCGTCACGAACGAATAGCGGTTCACACTCTGGGGAACCGGCGCATGCGCGCATTTCCGGTGCGAACCGGACGCCGCCGACGAAATCGAAATCGCGCAGAAGATGCGGCGGTAGCCCTCGTCACCAGCCGCGGACAAGACTAACCTCGCACGTGCTCGGCCGGATCAACCGGCTAGCAGAACATGACCGGGAGGACGCGATGACACGCCACGAGCAGCGCGAACAAGCTGCTGCGCTTTCACGACGAACGCTTGTCCAGGGACTTGCAATCGGCGCCGCCACGATGGCCGGAGCCGGCGCCGCGCTGGCACAGACCGGACCTGCCGCGCCGCCGACGACGATCACCACCCCGCCGCGCGATTTCGGCCCCAATGGCGCGCCGACCACCTATTTCTGGGACCCCGACATCATCGCGGTCGATCCGTCCTTCAACGACCTCGCGCAGCCCAACACCGCGATCAAGCGGCTCTATACCGGCCTGCTATGGGCCGAGGGCCCGGCGTGGAGCGCACAGGGCCGCTACCTCTTGTGGAGCGACATTCCCAACAACCGGCAGATGCGCTGGACCGAGGACGACGGCCGCGTCAGCGTGTTCCGCTCGCCGTCCAACAACTCCAACGGCAATTCGTTCGACTTCCAGGGTCGCCAGCTCTCCTGCGAACATTTGACCCGGCGGGTGACGCGCTACGAGCACGACGGCACCGCCACGGTGCTCGCCGACTCCTATCAGGGCAAGCGGCTGAACTCGCCGAACGACATCGCCGCGCATCCCGACGGCAGCTACTGGTTCACCGACCCGCCCTATGGCGGCCAGCTCTATGAGGGCGAGCCCGACGTTGCAGGCGGCCCGAGCAATGCGGGCGGCAAGCTCAATCCGCGGATCGGACAGCCGGCCGGCTTCACACCGGGCAAACGCGAGCTGCCGACCAACTGCTATCGCATCGATCCTAGCGGACGCATTGACCTCGTCGTCACCGAGGAGCAGGTGCCCGATCCGAACGGATTGTGCTTCTCGCCCGACTACAAGAAGCTCTATGTCGCCTCGACCGGCAAGGGCCCGGGCGACACCGGTCCCGGCGGCAAGGGCGAGATCTTCGTGTTCGACGTCGGCACGGACAACAAGCTCTCGAATCTCAAGAAGTTCAGCGATTGCGTGATCGACGGCGTGAAGTGCGGGCCCGACGGCGTGCGCTGCGACGTCAACGGCAATGTCTGGGCCTCCAGCAATGCCGGCCGCGCCGTCGGCTACAGCGGCGTGACGGTGTGGTCGCCGGAGGGCAAGCTGCTCGGCCGCATCCGCCTGCCGGAAGTGTGCGGCAACATCTGCTTCGGCGGCCCCAAGCGCAACCGGCTGTTCATGGCCGCGAGCCAGTCGCTCTATGCGGTGTTCACGGCGACACAGGGCGCGGGGCCGGGCTAAGCAGGCCAGATGCGAACTATGATGAGGCGCCAGCGGGGCACGCTGGCGCCTCAAACTCGCGCCCTACGTTGCCCGTTCAGAAAGCGAAAGGTTCCGATGCGTCCAATCGTGATCATACCCACCCGGCTAGGTTCAACCAGGCTCCCAGGCAAGGCGCTGACGGATATCAACGGTGAGCCGATGATCGTTCACGTCTGGCGAAGAGGTCTCGAGGCCGATATCGGCCCTGTCGTCGTTGCCTGTGGAGATCAAGCCATCAGGGATGTCATCGACGATCTGGGCGGCCGGGCAGTCCTGACTGATCCGACCCTCCCGACGGGGTCCGATCGTGCGCACGCAGCATTGCAGTTGATCGACGCGGAGGCAGCCTACGATGTCACCGTTGTGCTTCAGGGCGACTTGCCTACCATTGATCCAGCGACGATACGGGCGACAATGGAGCCATTGGCCCGGCATGCCGATTGCGCAATTGCCACGCTCGCCACCGAGATCGAGGATCCCATCGAGCTTCAGGCGCCTAGCGTTGTGAAGATCGCCCTTGCGATCCACCCGGGAGACACAATCGGTCGCGCAGTCTATTTCAGCCGGGCCGTCATTCCCGCAGGCTCCGGGAAGTACTATCATCACGTCGGCATGTATACCTATCGGCGCGAGGCGTTGACGAAATATGTCGGCCTGCCACGAGGTGTTCTCGAGCAGCGAGAAAACCTTGAACAGCTCAGAGCGATCGAGCACGGCATGCGGATGGACGTGCAAGTGATCCAGACTGAGCCCTTGGGTGTGGACACGCTGGCTGATCTGGAGCGCGCCAGAGAACTTTTGGCGGCCAAGAATACCTAGTCTAGGCAGGACCGTCAGACATTCTTGCTGGTCGGATTGTCGTCCACAAAATCAGGCCCGCACGGCATGATGTACCGCCTTCAGAGTCGAAAGCAGGCTTGCAGCCGCGTCGAGTGGAAGGCAGCTGGGCCCGTCGCACAGCGCCCTGTCGGGGGCAGGATGAAATTCCAAGAATACGCCGTCGGCTCCCGCCGCCACAGCCGCCTTTGCAATGATCGGCGCGCCTTCTCGCCTTCCGCCCGTCGAGCCACCGTTGGTGCGGGGGTCAGCGCCAGGGAGTTGCACGGCATGGGTGGCGTCGATGGTTACCGGCACGCCCAAGCGCTGCATCTCTCCAATACCCAACATGTCGACCACCAAGTTGTTGTAGCCGAAGGAGCTGCCCCGCTCGCACAGGACGATGTCGACTCCGGGCGCGGCCTCCCGGGCCTTAGCAATGATGTTCTTACACTCCCAAGGAGCCAGAAATTGAGCCTTCTTGACGTGCAGCCAACCGCCGGCTTCTCGGGCGGCACGCGCGGCTGCGACAATCAGGTCGGTCTGGCGACAGAGGAAGGCGGGGATCTGCACCAAATCCGCGACGCTGGCCACGGGTTCGACCTGGTCGATCTCATGGACGTCAGTGACGATAGGCACGTTTAGCGCGCGCTTGACCTCGGCCAGCATGGCCAAGCCGTCCTTCAAGCCGGGGCCCCGGTAACTCGTGATCGACGAGCGGTTGGCCTTGTCGAAGCTGGCCTTGAATATGAACGGCAAGCCGAGGTCGGCAGTGATCGCCTGCAGGTGACGCCCAACGCTCAGGGCCACCCCAAGGCTCTCCAAGACATTCAAGCCGGCGATTATGAGCAGAGGCTGGCCTGTCCCGAACGAAAGATTCCAATGCTTTAGATGAACGACTGCCATCACTGTCACCTGTCAAGTCATGAACCCAGAACAAGTTGAGCATAGTAGCAAATTCAAGGATCACACAGCGGGCGGCGCCGTCGGCTACAGCGGCGTGACGGTGTGGTCGCCGGAGGGCAAGCTGCTCGGCCGCATCCGCCTGCCGGAAGTGTGCGGCAACATCTGCTTCGGCGGCCCCAAGCGCAACCGGCTGTTCATGGCCGCGAGCCAGTCGCTCTATGCCGTATACACGGCGACGCAAGGCGCCGGACCGGGCTGAACGACACAGGCCTTTGATTGCGCCACGGCGCCGGCGTGCCTCGCCGGCGCCGATTTGTTTTGCCTTCTCGATGCTTGAACCGGGCAACAGAGGTGACTTCCGGATCGAGCGCGTGATAATTGAGTCATGGCCAACAAAATTCGCGTCGTTGTTCTCTATGGCGGCAGGTCCGGTGAGCATGAGGTCTCGCTGAAATCGGCGGCCTCCGCGTTCAGGCATCTCGACCGCAGCCGCTTCGAGGTGATCCCGGTCGCCATCGACAAGGCCGGGCGCTGGCAATTGAACGATCTCGGTGCGCTCGATCTAGCGCAGACGACGTCCTTGCCGATCCTGCCCGACGCGCCCGAGATACGGCTCGCCAGGGGCCCCGATGGTCGCGGCGTGCTCATGCCAATTGCGCAAGGAGCGGCCTCTCCGATCGAGATCGACGTCGTCTTTCCGGTCATGCATGGGCCGCTTTGCGAGGACGGCACGGTGCAGGGCCTGCTGGAATTGGCGGAGGTCGCCTATGTGGGATCGGGCGTCCTCGCCTCCGCGGTGAGCATGGACAAGGACGTCGCCAAGCGGCTCGCTGAATTCGCCGGCATCCCGGTCGCGCCCTACCGCGTGCTGACCCGCAAGGCCTTCATTCAGGACCGCGATGCATCTCTTGCCAAGGCAGTCGAGAGCCTGAGCCTGCCGGTGTTCGTCAAGCCGTGCAACATGGGCTCCAGCGTCGGCATTCACAAGGTCAAGACCTGGGATGCGCTTGGCGCCGCGCTCGACGACGCGTTTCGCTACGACATCAAGGTGCTGGTCGAACAGGGCATCGACGCGCGCGAGATCGAGGTCGCGGTGCTCGAGGGCGAGACGCTGTTTTCGAGCGTCGCCAGCGAGCTGAACCCCAACGCCCATCACGAGTTCTATTCCTACGAGGCAAAATATCTCGATCCCGATGGCGCCCGGGTCGACCTGCCGGCCAGGCTCGACGCCGCGCAGATGGAGCGCGTGCGGTCGCTGGCGACGCAGGTGTTTGCGGCGCTCGAATGCAGCGGCTTCGCGCGCGTCGACTTCTTCCTCGACCGGCAAACCGGACAGTTCTATTTCAACGAGATCAACACCCTGCCCGGCTTCACGTCGATCAGCATGTATCCGAAGATGATGGAAGCCTCCGGCGTGCCCTATGGTGAGTTGCTGACGCGTCTCGTCGATCTCGCGCTGGAGCGGCACCGGCACCGGCAATCCCTGGAACGGGGTTACGCGAGCTAAGTTGTTTCGGGCCTGAGGCAGAGCGAAACCTCACGGCTGCCGCAAGCGCAGTGCATCCCCTCAGCGACGGCGCTATTCATTGATCGCATTGATCGTGCGCCCTCGACGACCACGCATGCCCGCCGACGGAATCTGCATACCTGCGCGCATGAGTGTTTGCACATCTCCTGCCTGCAATTTGCGCAGCGCCAGACTTTAGTCCGTCTCTCACAATCCTGAACGCGGTTTCACTTGCCGAGAAAGCCTCCGCCGTTATAGTTGCGACATAATGGCTCACAAGAGGCCTGTTCGAAGGGAGAGAACAATATGAAGAAACGGCTCTCTGTTGCATTGCGAATAACGCTTGGTGCAGCCGCGACGGGTGCGGTGATGGCAGCGTCAGGCGCGGCACTGGCGGCGGATCCGATCAGGATCGGCGTGATCGCGGAAGCGCAAGCCATTGCCGGCGCCTCCATTCCACAGGCGGCGCAGCTTGCCGCCGACGAGATCAACGCCAATGGCGGCGTCGACGGCCGCAAGATCGAGATCATCGGCTACGACAATCACTCCTCCTCGGCGGATTCCGTGCGTGCGTTCCAGCGCGCCGTGAACGAGGACAAGGTCAACGCGGTCATCGCCAGCTATATCAGCGAAGTGGTGCTCGCACTCGAGCCCTGGGCTTCGCGCCTGAAGACGCCGTTCGTGACGCCGGGTGCGGCCTCCAACGAGATCAGCAAGAGCGTCCACGCCGATTACGAGAAGAACAAATACACTTTCCACGGCTATCTGACCTCGGCCGCGCTCGCGCTCTCGGTCTGCGACGGCGCCAAGGACCTGCTCGTCGACAGAATGCACATGAAGACGGCCGTCATCATGAGCGAGGACGCCGCCTGGACCAAGCCGCTCGATGTCGGCTACGAGGAGTGCCTGCCGAAGATCGGGCTGAAGGTGCTCGACCACATCCGCTTCTCGCCTGACACCACCGACTTCACGCCGATCTTCAACAAGATCGAAGGCGCAAAGCCCGACGTGATCATCACCGGCATCTCGCATGTCGGCGTGCAGCCGACGGTGCAGTGGAAGAACCAGCAGGTGCCGATCCCGATGTTCGGCATCTCCTCGCAGGCCACCAACGAAACCTTCGGCAAGGACACCAACCAGGCCGCCGAAGGTGTGCTGTATCAGGGCGTCTCCGGACCCGGCGTCGCGGTGACGCCGAAGTCGGTGCCGTTTGCGGAAAACTTCAAGAAGAGGTTCGGCAACTATCCGTCCTATGCCGGCTACACCGCCTATGACGAGGTCTACTATATCGCCGACGCGGTGAAGCGCGCGGGCTCGACCGACGCGGACAAGCTCGTCGCCGCGCTCGAGACGACCGACTGGGAAGGCACGATCGGCCGCGTCCAGTTCTACGGCAAGGACGATCCGTTCACCCACTCGATCAAATACGGCAAGGGCCTGATCACCGGGCTGATGCTGCAATGGCAGGACGGCAAGCAGAGCGCGGTCTGGCCGAAGGATGTCGCCAAGGTCGACATCAAGTTCCCGAGCTTCATCAAGCTCAGCAACTAGCTGGAACAGCTCCCGGGACCACCTCCCGGGAGCTTCCACTTGCGGCCCCCCGCAGCACCTTCCCTCAAAGCGGCAGCCTTATCATCAATGCGAGCTTTCCAGATTCTGATCGATGGCTTCGCCATCAGCGCTCTCTACGCCCTCGGTGCCACCGGCTTCACGCTGATCTTCGGCGTTTCCGGCGTGCTCAACCTCTCCCACGGTGCCATCATGGTCGCGGCTGCAGTGGCGGCCTGGGCCGCCGCCAGCATCCTTGGTGTCGGCACCTATGCCGGCGCGCTGATCGGGGTCGCCGTTGCGCTCCTCGCCGCCTTCGCCACCTATTTCGCGGTGGTGAAGCCCATTCAGGACTCCCGGCGCATCCCCAATGAGGAGAAGGAGATCTTCGTCCTCACGGGAACGCTGCTGTGGGGCATCATGATCCAGGAGCTGATCGCCTATTTCTTCACCAACAATGCCAAGACGGTGCTGCCGATCGTCGAAGGCGTCGTCGAGATCCTCGGCGTCCGCACGCCGAAGAACGAGATTTTCACCGCGATCGTCTGCTGCCTCGTCATCGCTCTGCTCTGGCTGCTGGTGAACCGCACCCGCACCGGCAAGGCGGTGCTGGCGGCCTCGATGAATCCGCGGGGCGTGACGCTGCTCGGGCTCGAGCTCACCAACATCTACATCGTGGTGTGGGCGATCTACGGCATTTTGGCCGGCATCGCCGGTGTGCTGCTCGGCATGTTCCTCGGCGTCAGCTCCTACAGCGTCGGGCCGCTGACCGCGAGCGCATTCTCGATCGTCGTGCTCGGCGGCCTCGGCAGTGTCTCCGGCTCTCTGATCGCCGCCTTCGTGGTCGGCTATCTCGAAACGCTGACGGCCTATCTGGTCTCGCCGGCCTACCGCACCATTCCGGCGCTGCTGCTGCTGGTATTCGTGATGTACATCCGGCCCCAGGGCCTTCTGGGGAGGCGCTGAGATGGCCGGCTTCTTTACCACCCGCCTGTTCCTCATCTCGCTCGCGCTGGTCGTGATCGCGGCCACGCTGCCGCTTTATGTCTCCGGCTACGTGCTGGGCCTGCTCACCGTCGCCTTTTATTTCGGCGTGTTCGCGATGGCCTGGGACCTCTTGTTCGGCTTCGCGGGCGAAGTGAATTTCGGACCAACCTTCCTGATCGGCGTCGGCGCCTACACCGCCGGCATCTTGAATGCCCAGTTCGGCTGGTCGGTTTATCTCTGCATCGTGCTCGGCGCCCTCGCCTCCGTCATCGCCGGCCTGGTGCTGGCGCTGCCGGCTTTGCGGGTGCGCGGGCCCTATTTCGGCCTGACCACGCTCGTCGCGGTGCTGATGCTGCAAAACTTCATCGTGGTGTTCGCCGATCTCACCGGCGGCGAGATCGGGCTGACCATCCCCGACGTCATCTCGATCGACGCCGGCGTGAACTACTGGATCGCCCTCGGCTTCATGACGATCTCGGCCGCGATCCTGTACGGACTGTCGCAATCGCCTGTTGGACTCGTGCTCCAGGCCAGCGGGCAGGACCCGGTACAGGCCGGCGCGCTCGGCTTCAACATCGTCAAGCACAAGCTCGCCGCCTTCATCGTCAGCGCGTTCTTCTCGGGGCTATCAGGGGCGCTCCTGGTGTTCTACTTCGGCACCGCCTCGGTCGGCACCGTCGTCGATGTCGCTGTCGGCGTGAACGTGATCGTTTCGGCCGTGCTTGGCGGCCGCCGCACCGTGCTTGGTGCGGCCCTGGGCGCGATCTTCCTGATCGTCGCCGGCGAGTTCCTGCGGCCGACCGGCGAGCTTGCGACCTTCATCGTCTCGGCGGTCGCCCTCCTCGTCGTGCTGTTCTTCCCCGGCGGCTTCTTAGGGGCGGCCCTCTCGCGCGAGGCTCGTTCGTGATGGATATGAGGCTTTCAAACCGGCCCGTGCTCGAAGTCCGCGGCCTGACCAAGCGCTTCGGCGGACTGACGGCGGTGAAGAACCTCGGCTTCGAGGTCAATAGCGGCGAGATTTTTGGCCTGATCGGGCCGAACGGCTCGGGCAAGTCGACCGCGATGAAGAGCGTGATGGGCATCGAGCGTCCGACCGCGGGCGAGGTGATCTTCGAAGGCGAGAACGTTGCAGGTCTCCCCGCGCACAAGATCGCGCGCAAGGGTTTTGGCATGGTGTTCCAGCACTCGCGGCCGCTGAACCGGCAGACCGTGCTGGAGAACATCCTGGTGGCGCTGCTGCCGGACAGCCTGTTCATGCTGTTCCCCGACAAGGCGCTGGTCGAGCGCGCCAAATGGATCGCCGACCGCGTGGGCTTGGGCTCCGTGATGAACCGCCGCCCGCCGACGCTGCCGTTCGCCGATCTGCGAAGGCTCGAACTCGCCAAGGCGATCGCCCGCGATCCCAAAGTGGTGCTTGTCGACGAGCCCTTCGCCGGCCTGACGCGGGCCGAGGTCGACGTGTTCTCTGACCTGATCCGCAGCTTCCGCGATGACGGCCGCGCGGTGATGCTGGTGGACCACAACGTCAAGAGCGTCGCCGCTCTGGTCGACCGCGTGCTCGCGATGTATCTCGGCGAGGAGATCGTCACCGGCAAGGCCGAGGACGTGATGAAGAACGAGACGGTCCGCCGGGTCTATCTCGGCGGCGCCATCGAGACCCATGCCCGGCCCGAGACCAGCTTCAGGGATAAGGTACCGCTGCTCCAGGTCGAGAATGTCAGCGTGTTCTACGGCAAGGCGCAGGCGCTGGAGAACGTCTCGATCCACGTCCACGAAGGCGAGTTCGTCTCCGTGGTCGGCCTCAACGGCGCCGGCAAGACCACGCTGTTCAACACCATCTCCGGCTTCCTGCCCTATAGCGGCGAGATCGTGCGCGGCGGCGACAGGCTGCGCGGCACCAGCCCGGCAAAGATCGCGCGCAGCGGCCTCGTGCAATGCCCGGAATCGCGCGAGCTGTTCGGCGAGATGAGCGTGCGGGAAAACCTCGATCTCGGCGGGCAACACCTTTCCGACGACAAGCGCGCCGCGCAGCTCGCCTGGCTGTTCGAGCTGTTTCCGATCCTGAAGGAGCGTCAGGGCCAGATGGCGCAGACACTCTCCGGCGGCGAGCAACAGATGCTGGCGATCGGCCGCGCGCTGATGATGCAGCCGCAAATCCTGATCCTGGACGAGCCGACACTAGGGCTTGCCCCGGTCATCCTCGAACAATTGTCCAAGGCGCTCACGAAGCTGCGGCAGACGACCGCAATCACTGTGCTGCTCGGCGAGCAGAACGTCACCTTTGCGCTGCCGCACGCCGACCGCGTCTATGTGCTCGAACACGCAAGGATCGTCTGGGAGGGCGATCCCGGCCGCTTCGCGAGCGAAGCCGGCGCCGATTTCCTGTAGTCCGTCAACATCAACAAAAAGCATAGAAAGGGAAACGACCATGAAACCATCGACACTTCTCGGCAGCAGCCTTCTCACCTCCGCGCTGGCGCTGTGCCTTGCCGCGCCTGCCTACGCGCAGTCGAACGATCCGATCAAGATCGGCGTCATCGCCGAGGTGCAGTCGATCGCGGGCGCGGCGACGCCGGGCGGCGCGCAGATTGCCGCCGACGAGATCAACGCCAAGGGCGGCATCCTCGGCCGCAAGGTCGAGATCGTCACCTATGACAACAAGAGCTCCTCGGCCGACTCGGTGCGCGCGTTCCAGCGCGCAGTCAGCGAGGACAAGGTCTCCGCGGTGATCGCGAGCTACATCAGCGAGGTCGTGCTGGCGCTGGAGCCGTGGGCGGCGCGGCTGAAGATGCCGCTGATCACGCCGGGCGCTGCTTCAAACGAAATCACCAAGGCGATCCACAACGACTACGAGAAGAACAAGTACACCTTCCACGGCTATTTGACCTCGGCCGCGCAGGCGCAGCTGGTCTGCGATGCGGCCAAGGACCTGCTGGTCGACAAGCTCAAATTCAAGACGGTCGCGATCATGAGCGAGGACGCCGCATGGACCAAGCCGCTCGACGTCGGCTACGAGGCCTGCCTGCCGAAAGCGGGCCTGAAGGTCGTCGAGCATGTGCGCTTCTCGCCTGACACCACCGACTTCACGCCGATCTTCAACAACATCGAAGGCAAGAAGCCCGACGTGATCGTGACCGGCATCTCGCATGTCGGCGTGCAGCCGACCGTGCAGTGGAAGAATCAGCAGGTGCCGATCCCGATGTTCGGCATCAGCGCGCAGGCGCTGAGCCCGACCTTCTGGAAGGACACCAATGGCGCCGCCGACGGCATTCCGTCGCTCGCGGTCGCGACGCCCGATGTCGCCGTGACCTCGAAGACCAAGCCGTTCGCCGCCGCCTTCAAGGCCAAGTTCGGCTCGCCGCCGGCCTACACCGGCTACACCGCCTATGACGAGGTCTACTTCATCACGGATGCGATCAAGCGCGCCGGCTCGACCGATCCCGACAAGATGGTCGCCGAGATCGAGAAGACCGATTACGAAGGCACGATCGGCCGCATCCAGTTCTACGGCAAGGACGACGAGTTCACCCACGGCATCAAGTCCGGCCCCGGCGCCGTGACCGGCCTCGTCTTCCAGTGGCAGGACTCCAAGCAGGTCGTGGTCTGGCCCGAGAAGATCGCGGAAGGCAAGCTGAAGTTTCCGAACTTCGTGAAGCTGTCGCAGTAATCGCCTCGCGCTGACGTCAAGCCCATCGCCCGTTCGCGAGCGGTGGGCTTCTTCTTTGCCTTTCGCAGACGCGTTCTGTCCGCCGATCGCCGCGTATCGACCTTGTGCGATGTTGACTTTCCGCCGCCCCGCTCCCCATACTTCGCAAAAAGATAACAGCCAATCATAAGACGGTCTTGAGGGAGGATAGGATGCCGACTTCACGCAGGCAGCTGCTGAAGAGCTCGGCGGCTGCTGCCGCCGCACTCAGCCTCGATTGGACAAGAGCCCAGGCGCAAGCCGAGACATTGCGCATCGGCCTGATCTACGATCTCACCGGCCCGTTCGCGGCGGGCGGCTCGGTCGCCTCGTCAATCGGCGCGCAGATCGCGATCGATCTCGTCAACGAGAAGGGCGGTATCGGCGGCAAGACCAAGATTGCTCCGGTCGCCGCAGATTCCCAGAGCAAACCCGACGTTGCGATCAACGAGGCTGAACGCCTGATCAGCCAGGAGAAGATCGACATCATCAACGGCGTCTATGCGAGCTCGCATGCGGTGCCGCTGGCGGCGAAAGTCGAGCAGCAGAAGAAGATCCTCTGGATCACGACCGCGGTCTCGACCGCCGTGTTCAAGGACAAGAACCTGCAATACGTGTTTCGCGCGCAGATCCATTCCGACCAGTACGGTCAGGCTTTTGCCGGTTTCCTCGCCGAGCATGCGAAAGCAAAACTCGGAATGGATCCGAAGGAGGTCAAGGTCGCACTGATCCATGAGGACGGCCCCTACGGTGTTGGCGTCGCCGCCGCCGACGAGGCCTACGCCAAGGAGGCCGGCATCCAGGTGGTGCTGCGCGAGGGCTATTCGGCCTCCGCGCCCGACCTCTCCGTGCTGGTGACCAAGATCAAGCGCGCCAAGGCCGACGTGATCTCGCATGCCGGCTACAACCCCGACATCACCCTGTTCCTGCGCCAGGCGCGCGAGAGCGGGCTGCGCTTCAAGATGCTGTTCGGCGCGGGCGCCGGCTACAGCCAGCTCGACAAGCTGCGCGCGACCTTCGGCCCGGACATCGACAATTTCTGCAACATCGATCCGGTGCCGGCGCAACTGCTCGATCCCGCCAAGCTCGCGCCCGGCATGGGCGACCTGATCAAGACCATGGTCTCGCGCTACCAGGCCAAGACCGGCGCGACCGACGTGCCGCCGCACTGCTCGATGGGTTTCAACCAGACCTGGGTGCTGCTCAACAACGTGCTGCCGGTCGCCAAGGAAAAGTACGGCAGCTTCGAGCCCGAGGCGATCCGCAAGGCCGCGCTCGATGTCGACATCCCCGCCGGCGGCACCATCCAGGGCTATGGCGTCAAGTTCTTCCCGCCCGGCACGCCGCTGTCCGGTCAGAACGAGCGCTCGACCCCGGTGGTGATGCAGAACGCCGGCGAGCACATCTCGGTGGTATGGCCGACGAACATCCGCACGCAAGATCCGGTGTTTCCGCTGCCGAAAGGGTCGACGTACGGGGCGTGAGGTTCTTCGCCTCTCCCCGCTTGCGGGGAGAGGCCGGAATACGCGCGCATAGCGCGGATTCCGGGTGAGGGGGACTCTCCCGCGAGTCCGGCTCTCACCGTCCCCGTGGAGAGTTCCCCTCACCCCAACCCTCTCCCCGCAAGCGGGGCGAGGGAGCACAGTCCCGTCGCGGTGGGCATCCCCCTACAACACCACCCGCCTTCCCTCTTCCGCGGCCCAATAGCCGGCGTAGTTCACCTTGATCGTCTCATACGCCAGTGCAAGATCCGACAATGGCTGCCTCCCCGTCGCGGCGCATTCCATGAAGTCCTGGATTTCCTGCAAGTAGCCGCGCGTCCACTCCTCCTCGAGGCAGACATATTGCCAGCCGGTTTTGCGGTCGACCTTCTCGGTGATGTAGACGCTGGCGAGCTTCTCCTCGGAGGTCTGGTAGCTCATCAGATGATTGTTCGGCGTGATGTTGGCGAACAGCGATCCGCCGCTCGTATAGGTCTCGACCAGATTCCGCACACCGCCCATGATCATGTCGCCGGAGAATACGGTCGCCTTGGTGCCGTCGGAGAAGGTCGCGGTCAGCGTGCCCCAGTCCTCGACGTCGACCGGATTGGCCTTGATGTAGCTGCGCTCCTCCGGCTTGAGGCCAGCCGTGACGTTGCCGACGTCGCCGGTGACGCTGGCGACGCGGATGGTTTCGCCGCGCGCTTTGGCCTCGACCTGCTTGAGGTAGAGCACAGCGGAGAGCGGATGGCAGCCCATGCGGATCAGCGAGCCGCCGCCGGTCATCGCCCATTGCGCGGCATGCGCCGCGTGCGAACCGGAATGGCTCTCCTCGCCCTTCATGAACAGGATCTTGTCTTTGGTCGCCTTGATGATCTCCGCGGTCTTGGTCACCGCGGGCGCATAGATCCAGTCCTCGGCATACATGAAGAGCTTTCCGGTGCGCTCGATCGCGGCGCGCGTGGCGCCCATCTCCTCCAGCACGCGCTCATACATGACGGCCTTCGGCACGCGCTTGCCGATCGGTTGCTGGTCGCCCTCGCGGCCGAAATAGCCGGCGAACGGCTTTTCGCAGATCACGTGCTTGCCGGCCTGCATTGCGCCGACGATCATCTCGGCATGAAGGTTTGGCGGGGTGCAGATGTCGATGACGTCGAGCTCGCGGTCGGCGATCAGATCAGTGAAGCTGCGGTAGACGCGCGGGATATTGTGGTGCTGCGCGAACGCGATGACCTTGTCGCCACGCGCGGCGACCGCCGCGACCTCGACATCCACGCCATAGACGCGCCGGAACGCATACATGTGCAGCTCCGACACGAAGCCGCAGCCGACTAACCCCACCCTGATCCTGGCCATAGCGCCCCTCACCCCTACTTTGGGCGGCACTATAGCGCGCTTGCGGGCCTATTCCACCGAGACCCGCACCACGCCGGCGCTCATCATGCCGAGCGCGCGGGCGGCGGGCACCGAGAGATCGACGATGCGGCCGCGGATGAAGGGCCCGCGATCATTGACCCGGCATTGGATCGAGCGGCTGCCGTAGGACACCCTGAGCACGCTGCCAAACGGGCGCGTGCGGTGGGCGCAGGTCAGCTCGGTGCCTTTGCCTTTTCCATACCCGTAATATGAGGCAAGTCCGCTTTCGGCATGCGCCAGAGAAAATGTGGCAAGACAAAACAATAAAGTGGTCAGCGCTCGCACGGCACCGCTCCCCGGATGGCCCTGCCCCGCGCTGCAAACGTCGCCTTGTTCCCCTAAGTTCCGGGAACACTGCCGGGTTCAGCCCGGCAGTGCCATCACACATTGTTACTGTTTGTGGAACACCAGTGTGCGCAGCTCGATGCTCTCGCGCGGCGCTGCATCGGCGGGCGTGGTCGGATCGACGAACGCCGTATGCGGCCCGAACCGGGTACGGCCGTCGGTCGCGGAATCGTAGCACTTGAGCAGCAAGGCCTCGTCCGGCGTCATCTCCGGAAAATAGAACCAGCGGTGGCTCGGATTGTATGTCACCGAATAGGTCTCGCCGCGGCGGTTGGGATAGATCAGGTCGGAGGCGACGAGATCATCAGGCGCGACCGTCGTGCCGTCGGCCATCGCCAGCGGCGAATCCCGCAAGGGACCGCGGATCGGCCGCCACAGATTGATCACCTGGACGCGCCCTTTCAGAAGCTCGTCGGCCTCGTCAGGCAGATGCTCGCGCACGCGGTTGGCGCCCGAGACGGCCGTCTGGTCGACATGGACGCGCGTCGCGGGCTGGCGCGGACCGCCATCGCGAACATCCGGCGCACCCTCGACACGTTTGCGCACGGTATGGTCGAAGATGACGACGCGATCGGCCTTCAGCGTCGCCCGCAGAAAGGCCTCGGCGGCGGGGTAGTAGACCGCCCTCACCTCCGCGTCGTCATAAAAATCCTTCACCTGGGTTGGATGACGCACCAGCGCAAAGCCCTCGCGGTCGAGCGAGAAATTGTTCGCGATCAGGCGCGCATCGAAGATCGGCACCTGATGCGGCTCCGGCAGCGATGTGCTCTTCGGCTCGCCCGGCGGCGGATCGAACGCATAGGTGCGCGGCTTGCCTGTAACAGGTGCGAGATAGTTGAGTTCGGCGGTGACGAAGGGAAGCGATTCGATTTTTGTTTCTTGCAGGCCCATGGCCGGTCTCCCGATGTGGTCGTCTGTCTGATTTTTGCGGGAGTGAAGCGCGGTGCAAGGGAGGCGGTGCAAATAGCAATGGGGGTGTTGTCGGGGGCGAGGAATTCAGAAGGAACGTTTCGCGGATGGCGGTCGGCCTGAAGATGTTCTTCTCACTTCACGGATGCTTGAGGAATTCGTGAGGTCTCGTGCCCCGGACGCAGCGCAGCGCTCCTTCAGCGGTGCGCTGCTGAGCCGGGGCCCACGTTACCACGAGCATTTGTATGGCATGGGTCCCGGCTCTGCGCAGCAACGTTGCACGCTGCAGCGCGTCCGGGACACGAGCGCGGTTATAGCCCCGCCTTCGCGATCGCATCCGTGAACGACCGATCGACAATCTCCGCCGCATCCAGCTTCTGCTTGATCAGGCCCCAGCGGCAATAGAGATAGATCGTGTTCTGCTCGTCCGCGACCACGCCCGCGCCGCGGTCAGGCGCCTCACAAAGTTGCCTTTCTGGTCACAGACGCGGAGCGTGGTTTGCGCTGCCGCCAGTTCAAGCGAACCGAGCAGCAGCGCGCCGGCCAGCATGAGGCGGATCATTCCGCGGCCTCGCCACGGGCCACCTGACGTTCCGCAATCAGCTTGCGCGTCAGCGGGATCAGCTCGCGGCCATATTCGATGGCGTCGATCAGCGGATCGAAGCCGCGGATCAGGAAATGGCTGATGCCGAGGTCGTAATAGTCGCCGAAGACTTCGGCGACCTGCTCGGGTGTGCCGACCAAAGCGGTGGTGTTGCTGTTGGCGCCGGTGAGCTTGGCGATCTCGGTCCACAGCCGCTTGTCGATGCGGCTGCCCTGGTCGGCCAGCGCGAGCAGGCGCCGTGCGCCGGCGGTGGCGTGGCCGTCGGCCGGCTTGCGATAGCCGGTCTTGTCCTGCAGCGCGGTGGCGCGCGCCAGAATTTCCTCCGCCTTCTCCCAGGCCTGCTGTTCGGTGGGCGCAATGATCGGCCGCACCGAGAGGCTGAAGCGCGGCGTCGGCCGGCCCTGCCTGACGGCCGCATTGTGAACGCGGGAGGTGACATCGCGAACCTGCGCATAGGATTCACCCCAGAGCGCGAAGGTGTCGGCATGCTTGCCGGCGACATCGATCGCCGCGTCCGAGGCGCCGCCGAAATAGACGCGGATGCCCTCCGGGCGATACGGCTTCACCTGCGAGAAGGCGTTCTCGACCTGATAGTACTTGCCCTTGTCGGTAAACGGCTTGTCGCTGGTCCATTCCAGCTTGAGGACATCGAGGAACTCGGAGGTGCGGGCGTAGCGCTCGTCCTTGTCGTCGAGCGTGTTGCCGTCCTGCCGCAGCTCGGTGGCGTTGCCGCCGGTGATGACATGCAGGGCCACCCTGCCGCGGGAAAACTGGTCGAGCGCCGCGAATTGCCGCGCCAGCAATGTCGGCGCGGTGAAGCCGGGCCGCTGCGCGATCAGCACGTTGAGGCGGGAGGTCACGTTGAGCACATGCTGGGCGACCTGGAGCGCGTCCGGCGTCGTCGAATGAAACGCCAGCAGCGCGCGATCGAAACCGGCGTTCTCATGCGCCTTCGCCACCGTCTCGATATGGGTGGGGTCGAGGACCGGTCCCTCGCGGACGACGGTTTCGGAGGAATTGTTGTTGCTGATGAAGCCGATGAACTCGATCGACATGATCGTCTCCCTGATTGTTTTGCGGAAAGGCTAGAGGCCCAATGCGGCGCGGCCGAGGCCGATGCGCGTGGAATCGTCCTGCGGCGTGTGCACGCGGCCGCACAGCACGTCGCGATAGTGTCGCTCCAGCGGATTGGTGCGGGAGAGGCCGTGATTGCCCGTGAGCGACAGCGCGTCCTCGACGGCGGCCACCGCATTGTTGGTGACGGTGAGCTTGATGACGTTGGACTCGGCCGCCGAGAGTGCGACGCCCTCGTCGAAATCTCCGGCAAACGACGCGATCAGCCGCGCGTTGACCGCGAGCCGGGCCTCGATGGCGCCGAGGATTTCCTGCGCACGGGCTAAGGTCGCCAGCGGCGCGCCGAGGCTGGCGGGAACTCGCTGCTTCAGGAACCCGATCAGCCAGTCGCGCGCGGCGCGGGCGACGCCGTCATAGATCGCGGCGACGAAGATCGTATGGACGGTAGCTTGCGTCACGTCAGGCCCACGCCAGTCCGCTGGCCGGCGCACGTCAATCTCGGAATCCAACGGGATCACGACGTCGTCGAAAATAACGTCATGGCTGCCGCTGGCGCGCAGGCCGTGATGGTCCCAGGTCTCGACGATACGAGTGCCCGGCAGGCCCGCCGGCACCAGGAACTGGCCGACCCGCGGCTCCGCCTCGTCGGTCCGGGCCCAGACCAGATACCATTTCAGGATCGGCGATCCCGTCGAATAGATCTTGTGGCCGGTGAGGCGCCAACCGGTCTCGGTGCGCCGCGCGATCGTCGCCGGCAGTCCGCCGCGGGCGGGCGAGCCGAGCTCCGGCTCGACACGTAGCGCATTGACGAGCGCGACGCTTTCGACCGTCTCGCGCGCAAGCTTGCGCGACAGTCGGGCGGGCCAGGTCGGGCTGCGCGCCATGACGAGATGATTGATGTAATGCATCGACAGCACCAGCGCCGTCGACGGATCGGCCTTGCCGACGATGCCGATGACGCGCGCGGCGTAGCGTGCACCGGCGCCGGCCCCGCCATGAACTGCGGGAACCGTCAGCGACAGCAGGCCGGCCTCGGAGAGCTCGCGAAAGTTCTCGAAGGGAAAGCTGCCGGTGCGGTCGTGATCGGCGGCACGCGCAGCGAAGGTATCGGCCAGCGTCTCGGCACGTGCGACATAGTCGGGCTCGCTGCGAGCCGTGCGGCCCTTGGCTACGGAAGTCACCATGTGGCATCCAATCCCAGAAGGCCGAGGATCTGGCGGCGCAGATCGGCAAGATACGGATCGCCGCGATGGCGCGGATAGGGCCGGTCGACGCGGATGTCGGCCTTCACGCGCGCCGGGCGGTCGCTGAAGACGATGACCCGGTTGGCGAGCACCAGGGCTTCCTCGGCGTCATGCGTCACCAGCAGCGTGGTAAAGCCCTTGCGCTGCCAGAGCGAGACGAGCTCGGCCTGCATGGTGATACGGGTCAGCGAGTCCAGTTTTCCCAGCGGCTCGTCAAGGATCAGGATTTTCGGATCGTTGACCAGCGCTCGCGCCAGCGCGACGCGCTGCGCCATGCCGCCGGAGAGCTGGTGCGGATAGGCGGTACGAAAATCCGACAACCCGACGAGATCGAGCGCATCGTCGACGCGGTGACGCTGGCTCTTCAAAATGCCCTGGGCCTCGAGGCCCAGGGCGACGTTGTCCCAGACCGACCGCCAGGGAAACAGCGTCGGATCCTGGAACACGACCACGCGCGAAGGATGCGGCCGGGTGATGCGGGCCTCGTCCTCGCGCAGCGTTCCGAACTTTGGCTTGTCGAGACCCGCGACGAGCCGCAGCAAGGTCGACTTGCCGCAGCCGGACGGACCGAGCAGCGCGACGAACTCGCCCGGCTCGACCGAGATGCTGACGTCGCTGAGAACAGGCAGCTCGGCACCATCGATGTCGAAGGCGTGGCTGACCTGCTCGATGTCGAGCGCGGCCCCCGCGGCCGGCGGAGTCTTAAGTTCGGCCAGTGCGGCTGCGGCTACCATTTCACGGTCCCCTTCTGCCAGACCAGCAAGCGGTCGCGGATCGAAAACAGCAGCGTGATCGCGCCGGAGCAGAGCAGCGACATCACGATCAGCGCCGCGTACATGTTGGCGTAGGCGGCCCAGCCCTGCGCCCATTGCAGGTACCAGCCGAGCCCGGCCTTGACGCCGATCATCTCGGCGACGACGAGCACGGCGAAGGACGAGCCGAGCCCCATGAACAGGCCGACGAAGACGTGCGGCAGCGCCGCGGGGATCGCCACCTTCAGCACCAGGAAGGACGGTTTTGCGCCCAGCGTCCGCGCGACGTCGTAATAGGCGTTGCTGACGCTCGCAACGCCCGACCAGGTCAGCACGGTGACGGGAAAGCCGGTCGCCAGCGCGATCAGGAAGGTCGAAGCGCTCCAGCTCGACGGGAAGGTGAAGAAGGCAATCGGCAGCCAGGCAGTCGCCGGCAGCGGGCCGATGAACCGCAGCATCGGATGCACCCAATAGCCGACCGCGCGCGACCAGCCGATCGAGACGCCGGTCAGGAAGCCGACCGTGGCGCCGATCAGATAGCCGCCGAGCTGAAGCTTGACCGAGGCGAACACGCTGTCGAGCAGCTTTGGCAAATCATCGGTGTAGACCTCGATGATCGACTGCGGCGGCGGGAAGAACGGCAGCGGCAGCCAGGCGAATTTTGCGGTCGAAACTTCCCACAAGGTCAGGAACGCACCGAGCGCGACCAGCCAGGGCGCGCGCTTGTGCAACGCCTTGCCCGCCGCGCCGAGATAGTCGGCACCGACGGTTCCGAACAGCGCGACCGCCGCGATGACGAAGGCGGCGATGCCGAGCGAATGGGTGCGCGACCAGTCGCCGACATCCTCCCACCACAGGCAGGAGAAACCAAAGGCAATCCAGGCGAGGCTGGCGAGAATGCCGACGCCGGATTCCCTCGCCCAGCTCGCCAGCAACGGTGCGCGGGAGAGGCGCGGCGCGCCGGAGGCGAGGCCGTCAGACAGCGAATACGTCGACATAGATGCGCTCCGCAAATTTGGCCGTGTCGGTGCTTGGTTTGAAGACCTGCACGCTCTTGAGATCGTCGGCATAGGCCTTCAGCTCGCGCTTCAGGATTTCACCGACCGGATGATGATGGTGGGTGTGGTAGCGCACCATGCCCTCGATATCGGCGAGCGATGCCGTCTTCGGCGCATAGGGCTGGAAAGATTTTGCCGTCACGGCCGGATTCTGCGCGGTGAACATCGCGGCATCGAGCAGCGCCTGGGTCAGGGCGCGCGCGACTTGCGGTTCTTCGCGCACGAGCGAGCCGCGCAGGCCGAGGATGCAGCAGCTCTTGTCGCGATATTCGCCGTCGAGATTGGAAGCGACTTCCTTGTACTTGATATCCTTGAGCCAGAGATAGCCGAGCGGATCGGACGACAGGAAAGCCTGAACCTCGCCTTTCTCCACGGCAACGTTGAGGAGGTTGCCGGGATAGGCGCGCCAGTCGACGTCCTTGACCGGATCGATGCCGAGCTTGGCGAGCTGGATCGAGAAGAAGTTCTTGTCGGGACCCCCGAGATCGCCGACCGCGACGATCTTGCCCTTGAGATCGGCGAGCTTGCTCACGTTGGAGTCGGCGCGGGTCAAAACGCGCATGCAGCCGCCATGGGTGCCGGCGGCGATCTTGACGTCAAAGCCCTGCTCCAGCGGTTTTAGCCAGCGCAATGCCATGCCGAGGCCTGCATCGCTCTTGCCGGTCGCGATCGCCTCGAGCAGCTGGTCGGTCGAGCCGGAATAGTTGATGAGCTCGATGTCGAGATTGTGCTTCTGGAAGAAGCCATGCTCGATGGCGACCGGCACCGGCGCGAGACACACTGCACCGGCGTTCCACGACAGCTTCAGCTTGCGCGGCGCACCGGTGAGCGCGGGCGTATCGGACGCCGTCCGGCACAGCGGAAACTCCGAGAGATCGACACCGGGCGCGATCGCCTGCGGCGCAAAGGCCCGTGCCGCACCAAAGGCGCCGAGCGGCGCGGCGAAGGCGACGGCCAATCCCGCCTGGAGCAGATGGCGCCGATCGAGACTCGATCCGCCCCGCTTGTTCTCGTCGTTCATCGGCCCATGGCTCCTGCGCTGGCACGTCTCCGCCGTTTGCACAACGAAAGCCGTTGCGCATGTTCCGTGCGGAGCTGCGTTGAGAGAAAGTCTTTCCGCCGGCGCTTCCGGCGCCGCGTTGATGCGATGCGCAAATCATGCGGCGCACTGGTCGCATCGTCAATGAAATGGAATTTCGAATGTGGCGCGAAGCGAAGTCATTCTCTCCATCAGCGCCTGCAGTCGCGATGGAAGGATTTTCGCTGCTCGGTGAGCTCGCAATCCCCATCACGACTGCGGCATCCGCATCAATGCGGCGCTGCTTTACGCCAGCGCGCGTCGCTTTCTCGAAAACCTGCGTTCGTTGAAACGTCCTTGCCCATCGCGCGCGCAATACGGTTGGCCATTTCATTGACTGCGCATCGCGCGCCCATAGACTCGATCGTCCCGCTGCATCGTCCGCTCACGCGCCGTGAGCAAAGCAACAAGACAGAGCACATGAGCATCAACTCTCCTCTCGATCATTCACTGACGCGCCGGCTCGCAGCTTCGCTGCTGGCGGCGGCCATCACCCTGTCGACGGCGGCCGCATCGCTCGCCGCCGACACCATCGTGCTGCGCGTCGGCGACCAGAAAGGCGGCAACCGCTCGCTGCTGGAGATCTCCGGCTACGCAAAGGACCTGCCCTACAAGATCGAATGGTCGGAATTCCCGGCCGCAGCGCCGATCCTGGAAGCGCTCAACGCCGGTGCGCTCGACGTCGGCTACACCGGCGATCTGTCCTTCCTGTCGGTCTTTGCTGCGGGCGCGCCGATCAAGGCGATCGGCGGCACGCGCTCGGATGCGAAGACGCAGGCGATTCTGGTGCGGCAGGATTCGCCGATCAAGTCGGCCGCCGACCTCAAGGGCAAACGCCTCGCCGGCACCCGCGGCGGCTGGGGTCAGTTCCTGATCGACGCGACGCTGGAGAAGGCACAGATCAAGCTGGAGGATGCGACCTTCGCGCCGCTCGGCCCGGTCGATGCCAAGATCGCGCTGGTGGCGGGCTCGATCGACGCCTGGGCGGTGTGGGAGCCCTATGTCTCCTTCGCGACGCTGAAGGACAAGGCGCGCGTGATCGCCGACGGCGAAGGCGTGACGCCGACCATCACCTTCATCGTCGCCTCCGACAATGCCATCGCGACCAAGCGTGCGGTCGTGCAGGATCTCGTGCAGCGGCTGAACAAGGCAAGGCTCTGGTCGCTGGATCATGTTGCCGAATACGCGAAGAACACCGCCGAGCTGACCAAGCTGCCCGAGGACGTGCTGCTGTCGGCCTACACTGCGCAGCGCACCAGCCCGATCGTGATCGACGAGAATGTGGTGAAGGAGATCCAGGCAGCGTCAGATCGCTCGACGCGCTACGGCATCCTGCCGAAGAAGCTCGACGTCAACCAGGCCGTCGACCGCAGCTTCACCGCCGCGGCCGCCGGATCGAACTAGGCGTGATGACGTTCGGACCGAGCCGCGGGCTCGCTCGACCTCTCCCGCTTGCGGGAGAGGTTGGCGCAACGCGCCGGGTGAGGGCTTTCTCCTCTTGGGGGTTCTCGATTGCGGAGAGACCCTCTCCCCAGCCCTCCCCCGCAAGCGGGGGAGGGAGCGCACTGTTGTTCGCGGCAACAGGCCAATCCAACAAGGCAAAGGGCGGCGGGATGCGGCTTCACCCCAAGGCCGGCCCGTTGCATCTCGCCGCGATCGTGCTCGCGCATTTTGCCTGCATGAGCCTGATCGTGTGGCTCTCGCTTTAGCCGCGATCACCAATAGCCGCGATAATAGGGACGCGGATAGGCGCGGTACGGCCGGTAGTAGCCGTAACGAGGGCCGTAATACGGACGATAGACCCTGTAGCCGTAATATCGGGGACGCGCGTAATACGGTCCGTAGCCATAGCCGTAATAGGCCGGCGCATAGCCATAGCCGTAGCCCGGCCCCGGATAGCCATAGCCGCCGTAATACGGGCCGCCGCCATAATAACCATAAGGCCCGCCGGCGATGGCGCTGCCGATGATCGCGCCGGCTGCGAGGCCGCCGATGCCCAAGCCCCAGCCGCCGCCGCGCCAGTGCACCTGCGTGACATCATCGCCGGCCGCGGCCTTCATGGCCGCGACATTGGTCGGCAGCGGGGCTGCCGCCGCCTGCTCCACCTGGCTCGCCATGACGGCACCCGCCAGTGAACAGGCAATTGCCGATTTCCAGATCCTCATCGTCTTGCTCCCTGTCTGACGTCTCGTTTGGAATAGGATCGCAAGGCTATGATCGGGCATCCTTGCTCCAAGTCAAAGCCTCCGAAAGTCACACCCTCCATTGCGTGCACCGCACAAGCAGCTGACGGATGCCTGAATTGTGGTCAGGACCGCGCCGGCACGCCGCACGGACATGACATCGGCACGACAAAACCGGAGGCCACGGACTGCCGCAAAGCATTAAGCTTCCCGCGCGTTCGCAACCAACAACCATCTTCCCGATTTACTATTCGTACCGTTACTATCGGTTCCAATGGTGCGCGGCCGAGAGGCATCTCGCGAGGGGCTCCGACTTGCGCCAGAAAGTGGGAGGATGACATGAGTGCCGTCGGAAATGAGCCGCTCGCCCGTCAGGCGCTGGCGTTTGTCCTGGCTGGTGGACGCGGCAGCCGCCTCCTGGAGCTGACCGATCGGCGCGCCAAGCCCGCGGTCTATTTCGGCGGCAAGTCCCGCATCATCGATTTCGCGCTGTCGAACGCCGTGAACTCCGGCATCCGCCGCATCGCGGTTGCCACCCAATACAAGGCGCACAGCCTGATCCGGCATCTGCAGATGGGTTGGAACTTCTTCCGGCCCGAGCGCAACGAGAGCTTCGACATCCTCCCCGCGAGCCAGCGCGTCTCCGAGAGCATGTGGTATGTCGGCACGGCGGATGCGATCTACCAGAACATCGACATCATCGAGTCCCACGCCTGCCGCTTCATCGTGGTGCTGGCCGGCGACCACATCTACAAGATGGACTACGAGGTGATGCTGCGCCAGCACGTCGACAGCGGCGCCGACGTCACGGTCGGCTGCCTCGAAATGCCGCGCCAGGAATCGTCCGGCTTCGGCATCATGCATATCGACGAAGACGGCTGGATCCAGGAATTCCTGGAGAAGCCGGCCGATCCGCCGCCGATGCCGGGCAAGCCGGACGTCTCGCTCGCCAGCATGGGCATCTACGTGTTCGATGCGAAATTCCTGTTCGACCAGCTCAAGCGCGACGCGGAAGACCCGAACTCCAATCACGATTTCGGCAAGGACATCATTCCCTACGTCGTCAAGAACGGCCGCGCCATCGCGCATCAGTTCTCGACGTCCTGCGTCCGCTCCGGCAGCGACCCCCGCGCCTATTGGCGCGACGTCGGCACGGTCGACGCCTATTGGTCGGCCAATATCGACCTCACCGACGTGGTGCCGGAGCTCGATTTGTTCGACCGCGCCTGGCCGATCTGGTCCTACTCGGAGATCACGCCGCCCGCAAAATTCGTCCATGACGAGGAGAGCCGGCGCGGCCAGGCCGTCAGCTCGCTGGTCTCGGGCGGCTGCATCATCTCCGGTGCCTCGCTGCGACGCTCGCTGCTGTTCACCGGCGTGCGCATCAACTCCTACGCCAATGTCGAGAACGCCGTGATCATGCCGTACGTGAATGTCGGCCGCGGGGCGCGATTGAAGAACGTCGTGATCGATCGCGGCGTGGAGATCCCCGAGGGGCTCGTCATCGGCGAGGATCCCGAACTCGATGCAAGACGCTTCCGCACCACCGAGCAGGGCATCTCCCTGATCACCCAGCCGATGATCGACAGGCTCAATACATGACGCCTGTTCGCGTCCTCGCGGTCGCTTCTGAAGTCTACCCCATCGTCAAGACCGGCGGCCTCGCGGATGTCGCCGGCGCGCTGCCGATTGCGCTGAAGGCGCACGGCGTCGAGATGCGCACCCTGATGCCGGGTTATCCCGACGTGATGCGGCTGGTGTCGGGGGCTGAGGAAATCCGGCGCTGGCCGGATTATTTCGGCGGGCCGGGACGACTGCTCGCAGGCTCCCATGACGGGCTCGACCTGTTGGTGCTCGACGTGCCGCATCTCTACGCGCGGCCGGGTAATCCTTACGTCACCAATGAGGGCGTCGACTGGCCCGACAACGGCGTGCGCTTTGCGGCGCTGTCGCGCGTGGCAGCCGACATCGGCCACGGCCTCGTGCCGGCCTTCGTGCCCGATGTCGTGCACGCCCATGACTGGCAGGCGGGGCTCGCGCCCGCCTATCTGCACTACGACAACCGACCGCGGCCCGCCACCGTGATGACGATCCACAACATGGCCTATCAGGGCAAGTTCGCTCCAGAGCTGATCGGTGCGATCGGACTGCCGTGGAGCTCCTTCGACGTCAACGGCCTCGAATATTTCGGCGGCATCAGCTTCCTGAAGGCCGGCCTGCAATTCGCCGATCGCATCACCACGGTGTCGCCGACCTATGCGCATGAGATCCAGAGCGACGAGGGCGGCATGGGGCTCGGCGGCCTGCTGCGCGCACGCGCGGGCGCATTGAGCGGCATCCTCAACGGCATCGACACCGAGGTGTGGAATCCGCAGACCGATCCGCACATCGCCTATCGCTACGGCGCGGAGGACCTCACGTTTCGAGCGGCGAACAAGGCCGTGCTCCAGCAACAATTCAATCTCGATTCCTCGGACGAAGCCCCCCTGCTCGGCGTCATCAGCCGGCTGTCCTGGCAGAAGGGGCTCGATCTCCTGCTCGGGGCCATTCCGACCATTTTGCGCGAGGGCATGCAGCTCGCACTGCTCGGCAGCGGCGACCGCGATCTCCAGGAACGTTACCAGGCCGCCGCCCGCGCCAATCCGGGCCGGATCGGGGTCGTGATCGGCTATGACGAGATTCTCGCCCATCTGATCCAGGCCGGCTCGGACGCGCTTCTGGTGCCGTCACGGTTCGAGCCGTGTGGCCTGACCCAGCTCTGCGCGTTGCGCTACGGCGCCGTGCCGATCGTCTCGCGCGTCGGCGGCCTCGAGGACACCATCGTCGACATCGGCGAAACGGACTCCTCCGGCCGCGATGCCACCGGCTTCAAGTTCGGCCCCGTGACCGCGGACGCCCTCGCCGGCACGCTGCGCAAGGCCAACACCGCCTTTCACGACAAGCCGACCTGGCGCCGGGTGCAACGGAGCGGGCTTGCGACCGACGTTTCCTGGCGCAACCGCGCCGGCGACTACGCCGCGCTGTATCGGGGCCTGATCGAATCGCGCCGCGCCTGAGGCATGACCATCGTCGAATCCATGCTATAGAGCCGGCATGGACCCCCTCGTGACCAAACTGATCGGCTTTGCTGCCGCCACCTGCACCACTGTGGCCTACGCCCCGCAAGTCATCAAGGTGTGGAAGACCCGCTCGGCGCGCGACATTTCGCTCGGCATGTTCCTGATCATGGTGCTGGGCCTGGCGCTCTGGCTGATCTACGGCCTGCTCAGCGGCGACGGCCCGCTGATCGCCTCGAACGCCGTCACGATGCTGCTCGCCGGCGGCATTCTGGTGATGAAGCTGAGATACGGCTGAGCTTCCTCGTGCTTCGGATTCCTCTTCAGTCGAAAAAGCGAAGCCGCTTGTATTGCGACTTCACCGCACGGTAGCATTCGCAGGTGGCCTTGTTGAGCTCGGCGACGTTGACGATCTCGATATGGCCGCGGCTGAATCGAATGACGTTCGCCTCCTGAAGCGCATGGGCGACGAACGAGACGCTGTTCCGGCGAACCCCGATCATCTCGGCCATCAATTCCTGCGTGAGCTTGAAGCGATCGCTGCCGGACAGATCCCGAACCCGCAACAGCCATCGCGCCAGTCTCGCCTCGACGGAGTGAGAGGCATTGCAGCCCACGGATTGCTGGGCCTGAACGAACAGGGCCTGGCTGTGGCGCGTCAGGCCATCCCGGAACTCGGCACTCTGCTGGGCGAGAGCGCGAAGGCGAGCAGCTTCGACCTGCAAAGCCATACCCGGCACCAATACGACGGCGTGAACCAGTGCGACGGGCTCTCCCAATACGCCAAAGGTGCCCAGGATGCTGTCGGAGCCGACCAGCGCCACCTCGATCCGTTCTCCGGCTTCGAGCTCGACGACGAGAGACACGACGGCCGTAAGCGGAAGATGGGCCCATACGACGGTCTGGCCGAGCTCGATCAGCGAAGCCCCCTCCAGAAGTTCGACGGCCTTGAGATGCGGGCGAATGGCCGCGAAGTCGGCTGGACTGAGCGACTTGAGAAAAGCATTCTGGAATGGATCGGTTGACGCCATCGCTTTCTTCGGAAAATTCTTAGAGAAACAGGCACAACCATAGCGCGACTGCGAATCGAGCGAAACCGTCAGAAGCGCCTTTCATAAGCACGGTGACGTGCGGATGAGCTTACTCCCGCCAACAGCTCGGCTTCGCGGCTCGACTCGTGCGGGCAGCAACCTCAAACCTTCCGCCGATTTGCCTTGCTTTTACCCCGGCACACGCCCAAGCTCATTATGTGCGTTGCCGGACATAATTCGGCGGCCCCGGTTGGACTTAAGCGATATCCCTCGCGGCCGCTCGGAGCGCATCATGCCCAGCCACTACTTCCGGATTACCAACTGCGACGGCGGCACGGTCGAGCATCTGGCCGAGATCGCCGATGTGGAATCAGCGTGGACGGAAACGACGAGGGTCTTCGGGGATCTGGCCCGAGGCTGCGGGCTCAAGCAAAATGCCGAATGGCGGATAGAGCTTCTGGGCCCCGGACGAGAGCCCTTGTATCGCATTCGGCTGCTTGCCGAGACATGTGAGGCCGTCGCATCGGCCGCTTGTCTTGTTGCGGATACTGGCGAGCCCTACTGACGTTTTACAGCCGCGAAATTTTCCCGACGGTCGCTATGTTAAAACCTGACATAGTGAAAAAAAGACTCGCTATGTGCGGTACTGCTCTTACTGTCGTTCCATTATCGGATATCCGCATGAGGCACCGATAGCTGAGAGTTCTTTGCGCTCCCGCCTGTCCCCGGGAGCGACCAATGAAGAACCTCTTGCTGAGGCAGCTTTCCGAAGCCGATCTCAAGATTCTCGAGCCGCATTTGAAGACCGTCGCATTCGAGCAGCACTCGCTGCTGTTCGAGGCCGATCAGGAAATTCGTTCCGTCTACTTTCCTGCCGACGCGGTCGTCTCGCTCGTGGTAACCCTTTCGACCGGCGAGATGATCGAAACCGCGATGGTCGGCATCGACGGCGTCGTCGGCGCAGCCGCGGCCCTGGACGGGCGGATGTCTATCTGTCGCGGTATCGTTCAGCTGGGCGGAAACATCGTCGTCTGCAATATCGACGCGTTGAAGACGGCCGCGCTGGGCAGCCCCAGGCTGTTGGCGCTCCTCATGCGGCATGAGCAGGCGGTCTACGCCCAGGCCCAGCAATCCGCAGCGTGCTTCGCCTCGCATAGCGTCCAGGCCCGGCTCTGTCGCTGGCTGCTGCGCGCGCAGGATTTGTCCGGCAGCGATCAACTCCAGTTCACGCAGGAATATCTCGGGCAGATGCTGGGGGTTCGGCGATCGAGCGTCACCGTGGTCGCGCGCACGCTGCAAGCGGCGGGTCTGATCCGCTACGCGCGCGGCAAGATCAGGATCCTGGATGCCGAAGGGCTCCAGGAGGGCGCGTGCGAATGCTACGCCGCCGTCCGGGCTCGTTATGAGCAGCTGCTCGGAACGGATCATACGAGAAGGATCGACGCGGCGTCAGCGTGACGCGTGATGACTCGCAGACGCGCGGTTCAAGGCTGGCCGCCGAACATGTACGACGCCATCGCGACGTTCGCGACCTCGTCGACGAAGACGCGCTTGCCGACGTCGCTGCCGGCAGCGCCGGCCGCGACCATCAGCGGCAGCAGATGGTCCTCGCGCGGATGCGCCAGGCGCGCGCCCGGCGCGTTTTCCCAATCGACCAGCATCGCGTTGCGGCGCGCCGCATCGCCCGCACTGATCGCCTCGTTCAGATAGGCCTCGAAATCGTAGGAGACGGGCTTCGATTCCGGCCGGTTGAAGCCGCGCATGTTGTGATAGGTCAGCCCGCTGCCGACGATCAGAATGCCTTCGTCCCGCAGCGAGGCGGTCGCCTGCCCGACCTTGATGTGCTCAGCCGCATCGTAGGTCGATTTCAGCGACAAGAGCACGATCGGCATGTCGGCGTTCGGATACATCAAACCGAGCGGCACGAAGGTGCCGTGATCAAAACCCTGATTGGGATCTTCGCGGCAATCGAGGCCCGCGCGCGTGAGCAGCCCCCTCACCTCCGCTGCAAGCTCCGGCTTGCCCGGCGCCGGGTATTTGAGGCGATAGGTATGCTCGGGGAAACCGTAATAGTCGTACACCATCGGCGGATGCGCCGAGGTCGACACGGTGAAGGCGTCGGCCTCCCAATGCCCGGTGATGACGAGCACGGCCTTCGGTCTTTCCGGCAGCAGCTGCGGCAGCCGGACGAACTCCTCGGCAGTCTTGGCATATTGCACCCGCCGGTCCTCCATGAAGGGCCAGGGGCCGCCGCCATGGGACAGGAACAGGGTCGGAAATCGCGTCATGGGCTTCGTCTCGTTGGCAGCAGGCGCGTGGTACGGCCGCGCGACGGCGGCGAGCATAGGCAACCTCGTATGGTTAGCAAGTCGTTAACGATTTTCCTTCCAAAATCCCGGCTGTGGCCGAAGGAGTCGGCCTGAAGACAAGTGAGACGTGAGATGAGGAAGTTTGCGCTGGGGGACGTCGTCAACAGTGACAAGGGCCGCCGCGGCGTCGTTCGCGCGGCCTACAAGTCGCGCGAAGGCCAGCAGTTCTACGCCGTCGAGAAGGACGGCGCGATGGACTATCTGGAGGAAGACCGGCTGAGCCCGGCGCCGCGCGTCGAGCTCGCGGCCTGAATCCAACTCATTTTCTGTTCTCGCTTGCGAGCCCGTCGAGGCGCCCCGCGATGGGATCGTCTCCGCTCGCGATACGATCATTCGTGATCAGCAGCAGGCGATCGCGGTCTGCGGCCGCATCCCAATGCGGCAGGTCCGCGCCGTTGGGATCGCCGCTCCTGGCGAAGTTGATCCAGTAGCTGCGCATGCCGCTTGCGACTTCGCGATCGCGCCGGGAGAAGATGCCGGCACCGGGCACGCCTTCGACGCCGAAGATGAACTGCAATTCCCGCCCCTGACCGCCCTCGGGATTGGTGCGCCGGGCCTCCGGCACATAGGCGAAGCGATAGCGGAAGGTCAGCTCGCCGCTTGCGGCATGCAGGCGCGCCAGCAGCCTCACCGGCTCGGAGAAGACCTTGTCGGTATAAAACCTTGCCGCAAGGTCCGAAGCTTTGACGAGGTCGGGATAGAGCTTGCGCAATTGCCCGGTTGTGACGCCTGACGCCGCAAGCGCTTCGGCGATGTCAGGCTCGCCGTCGAAACCCGTCTCGTCGTCGTTCGAGCCGATCAGCAGGGGAATGCGGCTTTCATGTCCGGCCGCAAAGCCTGCGGCAATGTCTTCCGTCACGAGGATTCCATCGATCACCGGCGCGAAGCCGTGCGGGACTTTCGCGAGCAGCTTCTGTTCGGCGGCAAGCAGCCGTGTGGCCTCGATGGCGCGCGCGTCGGTCTCCTTGCCATCCTGACCGAGCATCGCGACGAATTGCCGGCCCTGCGCCTCCGCCTCCTGCCGAGAGCGCAGGCGGCTGCGGCCGGGCACTGATTGCAGAATGGCTTTCTGGAACAGATCGCGGGCCTGCCCGCACAGCATCAGCAGCGCGATCGATGTCGCGCCCGCGCCGCTGCCGAACAGGGTGACGTTGCCGGGATCGCCGCCGAATGCCGCGATATTGTCGTGCACCCAACGCAGCGCCGCGACCTGGTCCGTCAGTCCGTAGTTTCCGGAGCCGCCTTCCGACAGCGCCGGATGGGTGAGCCAGCCGAGCACGCCGAGGCGATAGTTCACGGTCACCACGATGAGGCCGGCCTGCGCGAGCTTGGCGCCATCGAACAGCGGATCGTTCACGGTGCCGCTGACGAAGGCGCCGCCATGGATGAACACCATCACCGGCAGCGGGCCGTCGACACCGAAGGGACGAAACACGTTCAGCGTCAGGCAATCCTCGCTCGCATCTCGCAGCGACGGCTGAAGGCAGGGCGCGCCGTAATCATAGGCGGTGCGCATCTCCGCGCTTTCGTCGGTCGCCTGCGGCGGGCGCCAGCGCATCGTGCCGACCGGCGGTGCCGCATAAGCCAGCCCCTTGAAGAAAGCCACCTCGCCTTCGACGGCGCCAAGCATCTGTCCTTCGCGCGTCAGCGCAAACGGAAACTGGCCGACCGGCTGGGCCATGACCGGGCCGGCGAGCCAAAGCAAAGCGGAAGCCGCGACGCGTGCAAGCAGGGACCGCATCTTGGAGGTCTCGATGCGCGGAAAAGCTCCCGGCGAGGTTATGTCCACGACCGTCAGCGAGGCAAGCCTCGCCGTCGCCTAATCGCCCTTGGTAATGATCTCCGCCAGCGCGCGCCGCGCGACGATGCCGAGCTCACCAAGCGTCGAGTGTCCCGCCTGTGCCGCCTCGATCAGGCGCTCGGCGATGAACCTGCGGCTGTCGTGATCACCACCGTGCGGCAATTGGCGGCACGTCTCCTCCAGGACGACGTCCATGTTCGCTTTGGTCCGCTCACTCAACTCTGTCATGACGCCCGGTCGGTACGCGTGGCTTGTAACCGCAAGCATACACAGGCGGATCGTGCCTGATTAGCCCGGTAAATCACGGCGATTGTGCATCGCGGCGCGTGCATTGAGGCGACCTTCGCGCGGCCACGATGACGCCGCAAACAGCTACCGAAGATTGCACTTGTTCTGATGACAAGCCGGACCGGCGGCGATAGCCTGCCGGCAAAACAAAAGCACGGGAGGAATGCATGCCTGACGCAATGGTTGCTGCGCGTGCCGCCGACGCGGCGCATGGAACTGCCCAGCAGGTCGACGTCGCCGTGGTCGGCGCCGGATTTGCCGGCCTCTATCTGCTCCATCGCCTGCGCAAGGCCGGCTTTTCGACGGTCGCTCTCGAAGAGGCCGGCGATGTCGGCGGGACCTGGTACTGGAACCGCTATCCCGGCGCGCGCTGCGATATCCAGACCATCGACTACAGCTACACCTTCGATCCGGAACTCGAGACGGCCTGGACCTGGTCGGAGAAATACGCGACCCAGCCCGAGATCCTGCGCTATCTCGGCTTCGTCGCCGACCGCTACGATCTGCGCCGCGACATCCGCTTCAGGACCAAGGTCACCGAAGCCAAATGGGACGAGGCGACCGGGCGCTGGCAGCTCACCACCGACAATGGGCTACCTGTCTCCTGCCGCCATTACATCATGGCCACCGGCTGCCTCTCCGCGCCCAAGCCGCCGGAGATCGACGGCGTCAAGGATTTCAAGGGCGAGGTCTATTTCACCGGACGCTGGCCGCATGACGGCGTCAACCTCGCGGGAAAGCGCGTCGCGGTGATCGGCACAGGCTCGTCGGCGATCCAGTCGATCCCGCTGATCGCCGAGCAGGCCGCGCATCTGACCGTGTTCCAGCGCACCCCGAATTTCGCGCTGCCCGCGCATAACGGTCCCTCGCCGGCCGATCGTAAGGACTTCTTCCAGAGCGACCGCGCGGCCTATCGCGAGCAGGCGCGGCAGTCGATGACCGGCGTCCCTTATCCGCAGCAAACCGTCGTGAGCTGGCAGCTCAGCGATGCCGAGCGCCGTGAGCGGTTCGAGCGCGCCTGGGCCGCCGGCGACCTCGTCCACATCCTGACGCAGCTTTGGGCCGACCAGGGCGCCGAGGTCGAGGGCAACAAGATCGTCCAGGACCTGATCCGCGAAAAGATCTCGGCGGCGGTGAAGGATCCGGAGACGGCGGCGGCGCTGATGCCGCACGACCATCCCTTCGGCGCCAAGCGTCCCTGCCTCGATACCAACTACTACGCCACCTACAACCGGCCGAACGTCACGCTGGTCAATCTGCGCCAGGAGCCGATCAAGGCGATCACCGCAGGCGGTATCACCACCGGCAAGCGCAGCTTTGACGTCGACATCATCGTGTTCGCGACCGGCTTCGACGCCATGACCGGCGCGATCCGCGCTGTGCACCCCATTACCGGGCGTGGTGGCAAGTCGCTCACCGACGTCTGGGCACAGGGGCCGCAGAGCTATCTCGGTCTCACGGTCGAGGGCTTCCCGAACTTCTTCATGATCACCGGGCCCGGCAGCCCGTCGGTGCTGTCGAACATGGCAGTGTCGATCGAGCAGCATGTCGACTGGGTCGTCGATCGCCTCAAAGCGTTGCACGATGCCGGCTTCACCACGATCGAGCCGACCGAGACGGCGCAGGCCGGCTGGAACAGGCACATGGCCGACTGCTCGATGCTGACGCTGCATCGGCTCGCCAACACCTGGTACACGGGCGCCAACGTGCCCGGCAAGGTGCAGGGCCTGATGCCCTATACCGGCGGCGTCGGTCCCTATCGCAGCATCTGCGACGAGGTCACGGCCCGCGGCATGCTCGGCTTCAAGCTCACCGGGCCCGATGGCGCCGCGCAGTGCAACGACGGCGAGGTGGTGCGGCTTCAGCCGGACGTCCGGCTGGTGCTGAACCTGCTGGCAACACTGAACCTGCCGCCGATCGAGTCGATGGGCGCGCTCGGCGCCCGCGCCTTCGTCAACGAGTTCAACAAGGGCCGGCCCGCCGGACGACCGATCGGCGAGATCGTCGACGGCACGCTGCCGGGCACCGACGGTCCGCTTCCCTATCGTGTCTACAAGCCCGCGACAGCAGGACCGCATCCGGTCGTGGTCTATTTCCACGGCGGCGGCTGGGTGCTCGGCGACGAGCAGTCGGACGATCCGTTCTGCCGCGACATGGTGCGCCGGACCGGCATGATGTTCGTCAGCGTCGGCTATCGCCACGCGCCGGAGCATCGCTTCCCGACCGCGGCCGAAGACGGCTATGCGGCGACGCGCTGGATCGCCGAGCATGCCGCCGAGCTCGGCGGCAGACCGGGCCCGGTGCTGGTTGCCGGCTGGAGCGCCGGCGGCAACATCGCCGCCGTCACCTGCCAGCTCGCGCGCGACCGGGGCGGGCCTGACATCGCCGGCCAGCTCCTGGTGTGCCCGGTGACCGACTGCACCTTCGACCGTCCCTCCTACAACGACAATGCAACGGGCTACTTCCTGACGCGTTCGCTGATGTACTGGTTCTGGGACCTCTACTGCTCACCGGCCGACCGCACCGATCCGCGCGTCTCGCCGCTGCGCGGCAAGCTCGAAAGGCTGCCGCCGGCCTTCGTCGCCACCTGCGAGTTCGATCCGCTGCGCGACGAGGGCATCGCCTATGCGGAGGCGATGGCGGCGGCCGGCGTCCCGGTCGAGCAGCTCAAGGCGAGCGGGCATTTCCACTCGTCCTTCGCGATGGTGGACGTGGTGATCACCGGCGCACCTGGCCGCACCCAGATGGCCGAGGCCCTGCGGCGCTTCGCCGGGCTTCCGCCGGAGGTCAGCCGTGACGATGAGCACAGCCACGGTCACAGCAGCCCGGGGCACAAGATCGCGGCGGCCGCGAGCTGAACACGACAAGGCGGCCGGGAACCTTTTCCCGGCTGCCGCGTTGAGGGGCTTGTAGCATTGTGATGCAGCGATTGGTGTAGGCCCCGGCGCGCAGATCCGCGTGCTGGGGTTGTTTTTGCGTGAGGCGGGCGATGGGGGACGTGGCTGCGGATTCAAAGGTCGATTTCGGCGCACATGCGGCGCTGTATAAATGGCCGTCGCTCGCCAACCAGCGCCGGCCGGACCGAGAGTCCTATCAGGTGAGCGAGGGCACGCTCGACGAATGCATCTCGGCGTTCATCGAGAAACCGGCGGCGACCCGGCATCTCTATGAGATCCGGACGGCGGCGCAGCCACCCCTGGTCACGAACGTCCTCTCGCCCGAGCACGTCATCGAGCTATCGCGCTGGAGAGAATTTCTCTGATTGCGTGCAGACGCCGAAGCTGCACGCGCGCGACAAGCTTCTCGCACACGCATAGGAACCTTCGTCCGGCTCTTCCCGTTAACGACGATCGGAAGCCAAGGCGTGAGTGTCTGAGATGCTTGGAGCTGGCGTGCCATCCCCGGTCGTGCCTTATGGCGCAGACCAGACCCTGTTCGTGGTGATCGACCGCCGCGACGAGGCGACCGAAATCCGCATCGAACGGAGCGATCTCGAAACCACGATCGGCGAGCTGGTCGCCGGCTGCTTCAACGATCCGATCAAGGTGATTTCGTTCAACACGCTCGAGCACTGGACGAAGGACATCTCGACCGACGTCGCCGGCGAGATCCGCGCACGCTGCGACATCGACGGCGTGACGCTGCCGGACTACCTCAGCGATTTCGTGGAGAGCCACACCTGACTGCGCATCGAATGCGTTCAGTGCATGGTTTGGGGGAGTTATGCGTGTCGGCGCTTGCCGGCGATGATCTCGATCTCGCGGCGGCGTTCGTCGGCGAAGGCCAGGAGCTTTTCGATCGTCAGCGTATCCGTGATCCGTTTGGCGAGCCGCTCGGCACGCGCGGCCTGATCTTCGAGATACTGGATCGTGTTCAAGCGTCCGCCTCCCCAAAAGCCCCGAATTGTTGGGCAACCATGGTGCGTGAGAAGCGGCTAACAGCCGGTTAAGCGCGACGTCTTACGTCGATGAATCGCGAGCCCAATCGTTTGAACATGATCTCCGCGCAAACGCGTTCCGCGTTTGTCGCGAGGGAAAACCGCCGCGCACGTTTCCGGATCATGCCCTATCGCACGACGTCGAGCCTGACATTGGCGAGGCCCTTGTCGACCATGCCGAGCGCCTCGGCCGCGGACGGCGAGATGTCGACCACGCGTCCGCGAACATAGGGCCCGCGGTCGTTGACCCGGACGGTGACGAAGCGGCCGGAGGAAACGTCGGTGACGCGCAGCTTGGTGCCGAACGGCAGGCTGGGATGCGCTGCGGTCAATTCGTTCTTGTCGAACCTCTCGCCGCTCGCGGTCTCCGTATCCGAATAGAAGCTGGCGACGCCATGCGCGGCAGCTTGCTTTGCGTCACCGTCGGGGATGCGCGCCCGGCTGATCGGCCGCGGATGCAGCGCCGCCACCCTGTGCGGCCGCTCGACCGCGACCTGCCGATTGCTACCAAGATCAGCCTTCTGGCGGCCGACCGGCGATTGCGCGCACGCAGCGAGCGAGGCCGCAGCGATGACAGCGAGCAGCAACCGGCTCGAGGTTGCCAGCGAGATCCGGGCCGTTTCGGCACTTGCAAAGCGAGACATGATGCGCCCTCCGAACACGCCTAAGTTTCGGTGGGCAATCAGGGCAGAACCTTGGCTGAAGGAAAGCGGGGTTAGGGCCGCGGCCGTTTCACGCCGGCTGTGGCGATTCCACCACAGTGGGTGTCTTGAATCGGGACAGTGACGACCGCCCAATGCGGCAGCTCCGGCTCAGGCCGGAGGCGGAATCGCGCGAAACACGTCCCTGAATACGCCAAACTGCAATCGAAACGCCGGCGCGCTGTAATCCTGACAATAACCCGCAGTCACCGCGACGACGAGATCGAGTTCCGGGACGATGCGGATCGACTGCCCGCCGCGGCTCAGCGCGCCGCTTCGTGCTGCGGGGCAAGGCGTGGATGGCCGGGACAAGCCCGGCCATGACGATGGGGCGGCAATCAGTACTTCGGCTCGTACATCTGCGACTGGATCAGGCTCTTCACATCGTTTGGCGCCGGGCCATCCGCGAGCCCGCGCTGATAGGCGACGTCGGCCACCGCAACGGCGATGCGGGCCGAGACCTCGCGAATGCGGGGCAGTGCCGGATAGAGACTGCCCTGCGCAAGGTCTTCCTTGCCGACGCAATCGGCGAGCGTATGGGCGGCGGCCATGAACATCTCGTCCGTCACCAGCCGCGAGCGGCTGGCGATGACGCCGAGGCCGACACCGGGGAAGATGTAGGAGTTGTTGCCCTGGCGCGGCACGAAGGTGCGGCCGTTGAGCGTCACCGGATCATACGGGCTGCCGCAGGCGAACAGCGCGCGGCCCCCGGTGTAGCGATAGGCATCCTCCGCCGAGCATTCGGCCTTCGAGGTCGGATTGGACAGCGCGAACACGATCGGCTGCTCGTTGAGCTCGGCCATCGCCTTGAGCACTTCCGGCGTGAAGGCGCCGCCGACCGCGGCAACGCCGATGATCGCCGTCGGCTTCAGCGTCTTGATCGCGGTGAGGAAGTCCACAATCGGCGCCTGGCCGGTATGGGCATAGCGGAGCTTGTGGCCGGACAGGCCATCCCGGCCGCCGACGACGAGGCCACGGGAATCCACCAGCCAGTTGCGGCGGAGCGCTTCCGCCTCAGTGGCGCCCTCGGCCATCATGGCGGAGACCACGAGATCGGCGATGCCGGTCGCCGCCTCGCCCGCCCCGAGGAACAGGATCTTCTGATCCTTCAGCCTGCCGCCGGAGACGCGCAAGCCCGAGAACAGGCCGGCGAGCGCCACCGCCGCGGTGCCCTGGATGTCGTCGTTGAAGACACAGGTCTCGTCCCGGTACTTGTGCAGCAGCTTGAACGCCGAATGATTGGCGAAATCCTCGAACTGGATCAGCACACCCGGGAACGTCTTTCGCGCGGCGACCATGAATTCGTCGACGAAGCTGTCGTAGGCCTCGCCCGTGAGCCGGCGCTGGCGCAGGCCGAGATAATAGGGGTCGCCCAGCAGCTCTTCGTTGTTGGTGCCGACGTCGAGCACAACAGGCAGGCAATGCTCGGGATGCACGCCGGCGCAGGCCGAATAGAGCGAGAGCTTTCCGACCGGAATGCCCATGCCGTTGGCACCGAGATCGCCGAGGCCGAGAATGCGCTCGCCATCGGTCACGACGATGAGCTTTGCGGGATTGGGCCAGTTCTTCAGGATATCGGCGATCTGGCCGCGATCGCGCGAGGAGATGAACATGCCGCGCGGACGCTGGTAGATCAGACCAAACTTCTGGCAGGCGAGCCCGACCGTCGGCGTGTAGATGATCGGCTGGATCTCGTCGATATTGTCGACCACGACGCGGAAGAACAGCGCCTCGTTGCGGTCATGCAGCGCGTTCAGCGCGACGAATTTTTCCAGGTCCGTCGGCAGCGACCGCAGATTGGTCAGGACGCGCTGAGCTTGCGTCTCCATCGTCAGCACGCAGGGCGGCAACAGGCCGCGCAGGCCGAGCGCGGCACGCTCCGCTTCCGTGAAGGCGGTGCCTTTGTTGAGCAGGGGATCGCGCAGCAGCGCCATGCCATGCGATTGATCGGACGATGTCGGCTGGGCAACGACCCGGGCAGGTCTATTCACGAATTCCCCCAAGGATTTTCTTATTGAACCACAGCCATTGTCGGCCACCGCTCCCCTGATATCAAGGACATAGCAACCCGCGCATCGATTGTGATCTCGCACCGCAGCGAGAATTTTAGTGCAGATCGCAGATCAAGCGCGAGGCAAAGGTTAACGCGGCAAAGCTGCTCCCGCTCCTCATGGTGAGGAGCGCGTCTTCGCGCGTCTCGAACCATGAAGGCCCCTATCCCGCCTGCGGCCATCCTTCGAGACGGCCGCTACGCGGCCTCCTCAGGATGAGGAGAAGCGCTTGTGGCGCAGCGCTACTCCGGCTTGATGTCGGCGGCCTTCACGATCGGCCACCATTTCTCGGTCTCGGCCTTCTGGAAAGACGCGAGCGCCGCAGGCGTCTGCTGCGCCGGTGGCGGAATCTCCTGCCCCAATTCGCCAAAGCGCTGCTTCACGGACGGGTCGGCGAGCACGGCGACGATGGCGGCATTGAGCTTCGCGACGATGTCCTTCGGCGTGTTCTTCGGCGCCCAGATGCCGTGCCAGTAGGAGATGTAGAGGCCGGGCAGGCCCGCCTCGTCGACGGTCGGGACGTCGGGCGCGGATGCGAGCCGCGTTGGCGAGGTCACGGCGAACGCCTTGATCGCGCCGTTCTTGTAGTGCGGCAGCGAGTTCGAGGCCTGGTCGAACATGATGTCGATCTGGCCGGCCACGAGATCGATCATGGCGGGACCCGCGCCGCGATAGGGCACGAACTGGAAGTCGGTACCGGTCCTTTCCTTGAAGAAGACCCCGGCGACATGAGCGCCGGTGCCGGCGCCGGCCGTCCCGGCGGTGGCCTTGCCGGGGCTGGCCTTCAGCCACGCGATCATCTCTTTCAGATTGTTGGCCTCGAGCGTCTTCCGTCCGACGATGAGCTGCGTCCCCATCGCGATCATCGCGACCGGCTCGAAATCGGCGATCACGTCATAGGGCAGCTTGAAGATCGCGCCGTTCAGCACATGGGTGCCCCAATGGCCGATGGTGATGGTCGTGCCGTCAGGGGTTGCGCGCGCAACGCGGGCGCCGGCGATGCTGCCGGAGGCGCCGGCGACGTTCTCGACCACGATCGTCGTGTGCAGTTCGGCAGCGACCCGCTCGGACAGAATCCGCGCCAGCGTGTCGGTCGGGCCGCCCGCCGCGAACGGCACAACGAGGGTGATGGGGCGTGATGGAAACGGCTGGGCGCTTGCCGGCGCAATCTCCGCCGCACATCCGATCAACGCGCCAATGACGATCAGGTGACCGCGCGATCCGGCCCACAGCCCCCGCATCGTTCTCTCCCACCCTTTTGCCGCCCGCATGTTGTCAGCGGACTGGAGCTGGAGTGAACGATGCCGGGTGCGCGGAGGCAAGCGGTAAGTTGACCGGGCCGCTATCCGGCGGCGCGCCGCGGCGCGAGGTTCGCAGCATGATCGGCCGGCGGCGCGATCTGCATCAGGATGGTCTGGGTGGCGGACGCGACCTCGATGCCGTTCTGCTGGAAGCGCTGCTTCATGCGGCGGTTGAATTCGCGCTGGACCGGCCAGCGGCCGGCCTCGGTGCAGCGGATCTGGCCGACGATCGACACCATGGCGCCGTCGACCTTGTCGATGCCCCAGAGCTCGAGATCGCCGCGGATCAGCGCGCGGAATTCGCTCTCGCGGCGCATCTCCTCGACGATGTCCTTGAGAATCTGGCCGGCGCGATCGGTGTCCTCCTTGTAGGCGACGTTGACGCTGACGGAGGCGTTGCCGGCACCGCGGCTGGCATTGGTGATGGTCGTGACCGCGCTGAACGGCACGATGTGCACGGCACCGTCGCCGGCGCGCAGGCGGATGGTGCGGATCGAGACGTTCTCGACGACGCCTGACAGCCCGGAAACGCTGACATTGTCGCCGACCTGCACCGTGTTCTCCAGCAGCAGGAACAGGCCGGTGATGAGATCCTGCACCAGCTTCTGCGAGCCGAAGCCGATGGCGATGCCGACGATGCCGGCACCTGCGAGCAGTGGGGCGACATTGACGCCGATCTCGCTGAGCGCGGTGAGGCCGACGACGGCGGCGATCACGCAGAGCAGCGCGGTGCGCAGCATCGGCTGGAAGGTACGCAGCCGTGCGGCGCGGGCGTAGTGCCCGTCACGCGACAGCGTGTTGATCTGGCGGTCCAGCAGCGCGTTGCTGGCTTCCCAGATCGCAGCCGCGATAGCTGCGGCGAGAGCGATCGTCACCACGGCCGAGATCAGCCGGCTGCCGATCTGGCCGCCATAGAACCAGACGATGGCATCCACGCCCCAGACCTCGAGCATGGCCACGAAGCCGATGAAAGCGATCACGCCGGAGACAATCTTGCGCAGCAGCGGCAGATAGCGGTTGGCTCGGATTTCGAGCCCCGGAAAGCGCTGGAGGATCTCCGGCTTGATGCGGAAACCGCGGTCGATCAGGCCGAGCGTCAGCATGATGGCGACGCGCGTGATCAGCGCCACGGCGATGGTGCCGACGAAATATTGCAGCAGCAGCGCATAGCCGTTGCGGATGTTCAGCGCCCACACCGCCCACAGCGCAAGATCGAGCGCAATGGCAAGATAGTGCCAGCCGCCGGCGATGCGATTGCGCAGGCGGGCCGCAATACCCTGCCGGTCGGCCGGCGCGCGAATGGCTTCGGCGACCTGGCGGCGGCATTGCAGGATGATGACGACGATGAAGAGATGCACGACCAGCATCACCATGCGCAGCAGCGCGGCGTAGCCGGCGCGATGCAGGCCGAGCAGCAGCGCGACATTGGCAAAGGCGATGCCGGAGACGCCGACGCCGACGATGCGGCGCGCCCAGATCTCGATATAGGCCGCGGTCTCGGGGCGAACCGGAAACAGGCCGAACGGCCCCGCCAGCGCACGGACCACGCAGATGAGCCCGCGCGAGAATGCGTAGGCGTTGACGACCGCGAGGATCACGAGGCGGACGGTGTTGGGCTCGCCAATCTCGGTTCCAAGCAGCGTGGTGGCGACACCCACGAAAATGAACACGGGAAGCAGTTCGAGCAGAAGGCGGGCGAGCACGAAGGGCAGCCGCAGCATGACCTGCCAGATCCGCGCCAGGCTGTGGCGGCGCTTGTGCAGGTCGGGCGCGGGGGTGACGTCGGCCACCGATGACGGCGGATCGGTAATGGGCAGCGCCTGCGCCGGCAGCTGCACGGCTTGCGGCACGCGTCCTTCCAGAAATACGACCGGACGCCGGATCAGACGGAAAATCACCCATTCGGCTGCGAGCGCACAGCCGAGCACCAGCGCGAGCTTCCAGGCGATCTCGATCAGGAGATTGTAGGCGGCGGGATCGTTCGCAGTGCGCATGATCCAGTAGTAGAACGCCGGAAAGTGCGTGAGCGTCCGCGCCATGCTGGCGATCTCGCCCGAGATCTCGCCGATCTCCTCGGAGACCGTGAGCAGAAGCTGCGCACCGAGGCCGTCGGCGGACAGCGGGATCGGCGATTTTGGCTCGGGCGCAGGCTGCTGCTGACCGGATGCATTCGCGATGGCACGCAGCGTGTCGATCATCTGCGCGCGCTTCTGGTCGTCCTGGAGCGTCTCCAGCGCGCGCCTGGCCTCGTCGGGTGACAGTGCGGCGGCGCCCTTGGCGGCCGGCGGCTCGGCGTGGGCGCCGGCGAGCGGTGAGATGGCGAGGAAGAGCGCTGCGAGAAGCGCCGGGACAAGCTTGTGCGACACGAGGATTCCTTGAGAAAATGAATGCGCCGGCGGCGACGGGACCGTCACCGCCGAAGCACACGCGTCATGTCGGATGGTCGCTGCTATTCGCCCCGGCGCTGTGTCGGAAGTTGGCCAAGGAGGCGACATTCTCTTGGCATTTGCCGCAATGCCGGAAGCAGGAACCGCGGTCCTTTGCGTCCAGTTCGCAGGTGGCTGGTAGCTCGCCCGCGGCCCATCCTTCGAGACGCCCGCCTGCGCGGGCCCTCAGGATGAGGACATGTTGCGCGGCGAGATTCTAGACCTTCATGGAGATTCTAGACCCTCATGGTGAGGAGCCCGCCAAAGCGGGCGTCTCGAACCATGCGGGCCCGGATTGTCTTACGCAGCATGACCCCAAACGCACAGCGCCGGGCAGGTAGGGGCTATGCCTCGCTGATGCAGCCCACTAAACCTTAACCCGGCGTGCCGTTCGCGGTTTCTGCCGCTATGCGATAGTCCGAACGAGCTCCATCGCACTTAACGCGGCTGGATTTGCGGAGGTGGAGTCATAGACCTCCCCTTGCTCACGAGGTGGACGTTGCGCGTCGCGTATTCGCGACCAACGCCATGCTCCTCCCATGACACAATACTGTCAAGCGGGATCAACGGCTCTCAAATCACATTTGCAGACGCGTTCCATGCCGTTCCCGCGACAGATTGGCCGCGTGCAGCAGCGGAATAAATCCCTCGACGCAGCGTTTTTCTCGAAGAGAATACTCGCCGCTCCCGCCTCCCCTTTTCCAGAAAGCCAGAGATGAAAGCATCATTTTGCATCGCAATTGTTGCGGCCCTCGCGACCGGTTCAGCGTTCGCGCAAACCCCGCCGCAGACCTCCACCAGGAAGGTCGACGGCACCGACAACGTCTACATCTTCCGCTATGGCGGCCATCAATCGATGTTCGTGGTGACGCCGAAGGGCGTGATCGCGACCGACCCGATCTCTTACCTGCGCCCTGCAAAACCCTATATCGACGCGATCAAGGCGGTCACCGACCAGCCGATCAAATATGTCGTCTACAGCCATCATCATTACGACCACATCGCCGGCGGGCAGCCCTTCAGGGACCTCGGCGCCACCTTCATCGCCCACCGGCGGACCAAGGAGCGCCTGCTCGAGCTGAAGAAGCAGAATTCGCTGCTCGCCGACGTCGTGATGCCGGACCAGGTGGTCGACGACAAGAAGGCCATCACGCTCGGCGGCACCACGCTGGAGCTGAACTATGTCGGCCGCAACCACTCCGACAATTCGCTGGTGATGCGGCTGCCGAAGGAGAAGATCGTCTTCGTCGTCGACTTTGCGCCGATCGAATCCGTCCAGTTCCGCAACATCCCCGACAACGCCTCGCCGCTGGAATACATCGCCTCGCTGAAGAAGCTGGCCTCGCTCGATTGGGAACGCATGATCCCCGGCCATCCCTATGCCGGCGGCCGCTTCGGCACCAAGAAGGACATCGAGGACGACATCGCCTATATGGAGGACCTCTCCGCCGAAGTGAAGAAGGCGGCTGATTCAGGCAAATGCTTCGACACCGCGATGAAGGAGGTGAAGCTGCCGAAATACGAGAAGTGGGCGAACTACGAAGCGAGCCTTCCCGCCAATGTCGAGCGCTTCTGCTATTGGTGGGGCCGCGGTTACTGACGGCTGGCCCAGAACCCGAAGGGTGGGCAAAGGCGCACTTGCGCCGTGCCCACCACCTCTATCAGCAATGAAAATTGGTGAGCACGCTTCCGCCTTCGCTCTTCGAGCTACGGCGGACAAGTCGCTTTGCCCACCCTGCGGGACCGGTCATGGGCTGCTCTTGATGCGCCAAACGGCACTGTCGCGATGATCACACCATACCCCTGTTTTGCCCGACGGGTCAAGCGAATTTCTTAAAATCCGAACGTCGCTTCTCACTCGCCCGCAAGCCGTTGATTTCACTGTCATCGGCTACTGTGCATGGGGTTGTTTTCGCATTTTTCATCTTGCACGCTTCTTTCCTTCCTCCTTCTCCAGCGCCTTGCGCACCGCCTCGAACTCCCCCAGCGAGGCCTTGTCGGCACGGGGAAAGCGCAGGTCCAGCTTTTCGAGCGCCGCGACGATCGTCGAGCCGATCACGACGCGGGCGAACCATTTGTGGTCGGCCGGCACGACATACCAGGGCGCATGAGCCGTTGCCGTGTGCCGGACGATGTCCTGATAGACCGCCTGGTAACGCGGCCACAGCGCGCGCTCCTTGATGTCGTCCATCGAGAACTTCCACTGCTTGGCCGGCTCATCGAGCCGGTCGAGGAAGCGCTCGCGCTGCTCCTCCTTGGACAGGTTGAGGAAGAACTTCAGCACGATGGTGCCGTTGCGGCTGAGATGGCGCTCGAAGGCGGAGATGTCCTCGAACCGCTCCTTCCAGATGTTCTTGGTAACGAGCTTTTCCGGCAGCTTCTGCTTGACAAGAATCTCCGGGTGCACCCGCGTGACCAGGCACTCCTCGTAATGGGAACGGTTGAAGATGCCGATATGGCCGCGCTCCGGCAGCGCGATCGCATGGCGCCAGAGGAAATCGTGGTCGAGCTCCTTGGTGCTCGGCGCCTTGAAAGCATGGACCTCGCAGCCCTGCGGATTGATGCCCTCGAAGATCGCCTTGATCGCACTATCCTTGCCGCCGGCGTCCATGGCCTGGAACACGATCAACACCGACCAGCGGTCCTGGGCGTAGAGCTTCTCCTGGAACTCGATCAGCCGCTTCTTGTTGGCGTCGAGAAGCTCCTGCGCCGTCTCCTTGTCGAGATCGCCCCTCTCGTTGGTCTTGTGGTCCTTGAGATGAAACTTGCCCGAGCCATCGTAGCGGAATGGCGTGATGTAGCGGTCAAGCTCCTGGGCGAGCGATCTGGGCGGCTTCTTGTTCATGAGCGCGGGGCACCTTGCGTTGCGGCTTCAGCCGGTCGAGCACGCTACCAAGGATACCCTTGGGAAGGAATATGATGAAAAGCACCAGCAGCACGCCGTAGACGAGATTGTCCCAGCCGACCGCCTTGGTGCCGAAGCCGATGCGCAGGGTTTCCGCCAGCAGGATCGTGATGACGGCGCCGAAGGTCGGACCGAGCGAGACGAACAGGCCGCCGACGATGGCGGCAAACACCATCTGGAGCGACACCGCGATGCCGCTCACCGTGTCGGGCGTAATGAACATCTGGTACTGGCAGTAGAGCGCGCCCGCGAGCGCCGTCATCAGCGCGCTGAGCAGCGTGATCTTCAGCTTCTCCGCGGTGACGTCGACGCCGGCGGCTGCCGCGGCGTCCTCGTCCTCCGAGATCGCCTCCAGCGCGTAGCGGCTCATGCTGCGATCGACCCAGTGCCAGACCACGATGCCGAACAGCCAGACCCCGAGCGCGATCAGGTACCAGGTGATCTTGTCGTCGAATTGCAGCGCCAGCAGCTTGTTGCTGGAGGCCCGGTTCGGCGTGTAGCCGAGCGAGCCGCCGGTATAGTCGCGCGTCGCGGTGATGACCTGGAGCACGATGCCGGACAGCGCCAGCGTCACCAGCACGAAATAGTGGCCGGTGATGCGAAAGCGAAAGCAGGGATAGCCGACGATCAGCGCCAGCGCACCCGCCGCCACCATGCTGATGGGAATGCCGATCCAGGGCGACCAGCCCAGATGATTCCACAGCAGCGCGGTGACATAGGCGCCGATGCCCATGAAGCCGCCATGGCCGAGCGAGACCAGGCCGAACCGCCCCATCATCGACCAGGACGTATAGGCGAACGACCAGATCAGGATCAGCACCAGGATGTGCAGATGATAGGGGTCGCGGTAGACGAAGGGCAGCGCGATCAGCGCCGCCAGTCCGATCCCCCATGCTGCAAGCCGCCCCTGCCCCATCATCGGCGCCTCGCAAACAGGCCCGCGGGCCGGATGAACATCATGACGATGAAGAAGGCGAAGGCGAGCACATAGCCCCATTCGAGGTCGGAGAACAGGCCGCCGAGCGAGATGATCTCGGCGAACACGAAGGCGGCGATGAAGCCGCCGATGAAATTGCCGAGCCCCCCGAGCACGCAGATCAGGAAGGTGATCGGCCCGAACGAAAGTCCGACGAAAGGATGCACGTCGTATTGCAGCACCAGCAGGCAGGCGGCGAGGCCGGCCAGCGCGCCGCCGAGCGCCGAAGTGATGAGATAGATCTTCTTCGTGTCGACGCCCATCAGCGCCATGATCTGCCGGTCCTGCGAGATGGCGCGGATTGCGGTGCCGGTGAAGGTGCGCGTCATGAACAGATAGACGGCGACCATGCCGACCAGCGCAGCGAGAAATGACAGGAGGCGCGCGTAACTGAAGTTCATGTCGCCGAAGGCGAGCACCGGCAGGCGGATGCCGAGATTGCGGAAGTCGATGCCGAAGGCGACCGTGGCAAAGCTCTGCAGCACGAACAGCACGCCGCCGGTCGCCAGCAGCTGGTTGATCGGCGGCGCGGTGAGCAGCGGCGCGATCACGAGATAATGCAGCGCGGCGCCGAGCAGCGCCACCAGAAGAATGGTGAACGGCGCCGCGATGAAATAGCTGAGGCCGTAATACTGCACCATGAAATACATGGCGTACATGCCGATCATCACGAGCTCGGCATAGCAGATCCAGGTCACGTCGATGACGCCGAAGATCAGATTGAGCCCGATCGCGAGCAGCGCCAGCACGCCGCCGAGCAGGATGCCGTTGATCACGGCCTCCAGCAGGTAGATGTCGAAAATGTCCAGGAACCCCTGCATGAACATCACACCCCGAGATACGCTTCCTTGACCGTGTCGCTCGCCAGCATCTCGGCCGAGGTGCCTGAGCTGCGGATCGTGCCGGCCTCGATCAGGTAGGCGCGGTCGACCACCTTCAGCACCTGCTGTACGTTCTGCTCGACGATCAGCACGGTCAGCCCGCTGGCGCGGATCCGCTTCACCAGCTCGAACACCTGCTGCACCACGACCGGCGCCAGTCCCGCCGACGGCTCGTCGAGCAGCAACAGCTTTGGATTGGACATCATCGCGCGGCCGATCGCGCACATCTGCTGCTCGCCGCCGGACATGGTGCCGGCCATCTGGTGGCGGCGCTCCTTCAGGCGCGGAAACAGGTCGAACACGACCTCCAGTCGCTCGGCATAATGGCCGCGCGCTTCCTTCATGAAGGCGCCCATCTTGAGATTGTCGTCGACCGTGAGCTGCGGAAACAGCCGCCGGTTCTCCGGCACATGCGCGATGCCGAGGCTGACGATCTTGTGCGGCGGCGTCGCCACGACATCGACGCCCTCCATGGCGATCGACCCGCGCGAGGGGCGGATCAGCCCGGAGATCACGCGCATCAGGGTGGTCTTGCCGGCACCATTGGGACCGATGACGCCGACGGCCTCGCCCGCCTTCACGTCGAGATCGACGTCGAACAGCGCCTGGAAGGTGCCATAGCCGGCGTTGACACCGCGGAGCTCCAGCATCGGCTACCCTCCCGCGCGACGGCGCGCTGCGGCAGCCGCGGCCTGCGTGGTTTCGGCATCGGTGCCGAGATAGACCTCGATGACGCGCGGATCGCCGGCAACCGCACTCGGCAGGCCTTCCGAGATCTTCTCGCCGTGATCCAGCACCATGACGCGGTCGACGACGCGCATCAGCACGCCCATGATGTGCTCGACCCAGATGATGGTGATGCCGAGCTCGTCGCGGATGTTGCGCAGCATGTCGGCCGCTTGGCCCATCTCGGCCTCGTCGAGACCGCCGAGACTTTCGTCGGCAAGCAGCAGCTTGGGTGCAGTGGCGAGTGCTTTCGCCAATTCGAGCTTCTTCAGGCCGGCCGCCCCTAAGCCATCGACGCTGGCATGGCGATCGGTCGGCAGGCCGACCATCGCGAGCGAGCGCTCGGCGGCTTCCTCCGCCTTGATCCGGCTGTGGCGGCCCTGGCCGTAGAAGCCGGCGAGCGCGACGTTCTCGAAAATCGTCAGGCGGCGGAACGGACGCGGAATCTGGAAGGTGCGGCCGATGCCGCGGTTGATGATCCGGTGCGGCGCGAGGCCCGCGATCTCGGAGCCAGCGAACAGGATCGATCCTGACGTCGGCGCCAGCGTGCCGGAGAGCATGTTGAAGATCGTGCTCTTGCCCGAGCCGTTGGGGCCGATCAGGCCGAGGATCTCGCCCTGCTCGACCTTGAACGACACGTTGTTCACGGCGGTGAAGCCGCCAAACCGCTTCACCAGCCCGCTGACTTCCAACACCGCCCCGCCCTCCTTGCTCCGAGTATTTGCGCTACTGGTTGCTGTAGGTGGTGCCCTTCGGCAGCGGCAGCACCGCCTCGCGCTGCGCCTGGCTCTTGGGCCACACCACATGGGACTTGTCGTCGAGATACTGGATCACCACGGGGAACGAACGCTCGTTCTGCCCGGCCATCGGCGTACCCTCGCCGTAGAACTTGACGCCGAAGCCGAGCATGGTGCCGCCCTCGGGGAGGTCGGTGTCGAGCGCCGCCTTGCGCAGCGCGTCGGGATCGACCCCGCCATATTTCTTGATCGCGCGCGGCAGCACGTCGCTCATGAACACATAAGTGTTGGACGCACCGATGCCGATATGGGCGGAGCGGATGGCGACGCCGGGCCTGATCTTGTCGAATTCCTCGCCGACCATCTTGATCACGGCCGGGAGCTTGGGGTCCATGGTCTTCTGGTTGGCAAGCCAGATCGAGATCGGGTCGGCGTTGAAGATATAGGTGGCGTCCGCGCCCATGCCCTCCTTCAGCTTCTCATAGACGCCGTAGCCGGCGCCATGCCCCATCAATGCACCGAACTTCAGGCCCTGCTCGCGGGCCTGGCGCAGCAGCAGCGTGATATCGGGGTTGTAGCCGGTGTGGAAAATGACGTCGGGCTTGGCGCGCTTCAGCTTGGTCACCAGCGCGGAAAGATCCGGCGCGGTCGCCGAATAGCCTTCCTTCATCACGACGTTGAAGCCGGCCTTCTTGGCACCGGCCTCATTGCCCTTGGAGACGTCGACGCCATAGGCGCCGTCCTCGTGGATGATGGCGACGCGCAGGTCCTTTGGCTCCTTGTCGAACTTCGCCTTGGCGTTCTGGGCGATGAAATCCATCGTCATCATGCCGAACTGGTCGCCGCTCGCCTGCGGGCGGAAGACGTATCTGTAGCCCTTCTCGTTGAACACGGCCGACGAGATACAGGTCGTCATCCACATGAACTTCTTGAGCTGCTCGACGCGGGCGGCGACCGGCACGCATTGTGCCGAGGAGAAGAAGCCGAGCACCATGTCGACCTTCTCCTGCTCGAGCAGGCGGACGGATTCGTTGATGGCGATGTCGGGCTTGCTCTGGGCATCGGCGTAGACCGCCTCGATCTTGTAGCCCTCGACGCCGGTCTTGGCGAAATGGTCGAGGATGATCTTTGCGCCGACATAGTTGAGCTCGGACCCGCCGCCTGCGAGCGGTCCGGTCAGGTCGAACACCACGCCGATCTTGATCTTCTTGTCCTGGGCCTGGGCGGAGACCGCCAAGCCCGTCGCCGATATCGCGACCAATAGCCCACGTACCAAATGGGCAGCCATGCGCAGGCGCATCTAAACCTCCCTGGACGATTGTGCATTGCATTCTTCTTGCTTTTGCTTTTTGCCCATCACATGGGCTGCGCGCAGCGATGTCAAGTCTCGCGCGTCAGCGCGAGGCGAACTGCTGCGCGATGAAGGCCGTGACAAATCGCGGCATGCTCGGCGTGAGATCATCCATCCCGCGCACGAGATGAATGGCCGACAGCTCAGGCTCCGCCTCGCGCGCCAGATTGGCTTCGATTCGGGCGCGGATCGCCTCGCCCGGCATATCCAGGTTGAGAACCTGTATCATCGCGATCGAGGGGCCGTTGACCACGCAGTGCCAGTCCGCTTCCGCCGCGTAGTCGGCCGTGGTCAAGCCGGTCTCCTCCGCGATCTCGCGAACGACGCTGCCGGGAATGTCGAGCACCCCGTCCCTGACGTCCTCGGGGTCGGGCGTGCCCGAGGGGAAATAGATGCGCCCACCATTGGAGGTGTGCTGCGCCATCTCGCCCATCACGAAGGCGCCGTCGGAGGTGCGCAGCGCGCCCATGCCAAAGCCGTTGAAGACGGCAGGATCGGGAAAGCCCCAGTCGCGCCAGGCGAGGAAGCTGGCGAAATCGGTCTCGAAATAGGTCGCGGCGAGATGGCCGTCCGAGAACACGGGATCGCGCCCGAGCAGAACGCGCCCGTTCCAGATCTTCGGCCGCTCGCGCTGCTTCTCGGCGAAATGCGCCGCGATCTCGGCGCGTCGCTCCTCGGCGAACGGCCAGACGCCTTGGCGCACGGCAAGATCAAGCGACGTGACGCGATGAATGACCGGGGATGTCATGACGGGTCGGTTACCACGCCTTCGCGTCTGTTATTTGGCGCTCCCCGTGGTCTTCTTGGCCTGCTCGACATATTTGTTGGTAAAGGTCTTGCCGACGTCGATCTTGGCGTTGGCGACCTCCGGCGAGCCGACGCTGAACACGGCGAGCACGGCGTCCGCGCCCTTCGGGTCCATCTTGCCGGTCTCGGAAAACATCGGGATCGTGTTCTTCAGCGCGGCGAGATAGAGGTCCTTGTTCTTGCCGACCGTCTCTTCCGGCATCTTCGCCATGATTTCCTCGGGCGAGTGCGAGTGAATCCAGGCCAGCGTGGCGAGGATCGCATTGGTGAGCGCCTGCGTCTCCTTCTCGTGGCCGTTGACCCAGGCCGCGGTCGAATACAGCGCGCCGCCCGGATATTCGCCACCGAACGTCTCGAGCGTGTCCTTCTGGGTGCGGGTGTCGCTGAGGATGCGCAGATCCTTGTGGCTGCCCTGGAGCACCGTGACGGAGGGATCGAGCATCACGGCCGCATCGATCTGGCCCTGCTCCATCGCGGCAACCGCGGTGGCGCCGAGGCCGACGCCGATCACGGCGGTGCCGGCGGGATCGAGCCCGTTCTTCTTGAGCATGTATTTGAGGAAGAAGTCGGTGGAGGAGCCGGGTGCGCTGACGCCGACCTTCTTGCCGGCGAGATCCTTGACCGACTTGATTTCGTTCGTGTGCGCGGGCGAAACCACCAGCACGAGGCCGGGATAGCGGTCATAGACCACGAAGGCCTGAAGCTCCTGCTTCTTTGCGGCGAGGTTGACGCAATGGTCGAAATAGCCGGAGACCACGTCGGCGCTGCCGCCGAGCACGGCCTTGAGTGCGTCCGAGCCGCCCTTGAGGTCGACCAGCTCGACGTTGAGGCCGGCCTTCTCGTATTCGCCGAGCTGCTTGGCCAGCACCGTGGGCAGATAGCACAGGCAGGCCCCGCCGCCGACCGCGATGGTCACCTTGCTTTGCGCCGCGGCAAGCGAGGTGGTGAGCGTCAGCGCGAGCAGCGCGCCGGCGAGCCTGGCAATCGTGTTCTTCATTGGGTTCCTCCGTTCGGCTGGCGGCACCATAGAGCAGCGGGGCCGGCTTGAGAAGCACTGCCTAAATGCGACTCGCCACCGGCCTTTCGGCGCAATAGCATGCCCAGACAAGAACAATTCCTGATGGGGAGAATCATCCATGAATCGCCTTGCTGCCGGACTGTCGATCGCCGTCGCCTTTGCCGCCGGATGCGGCGCCAACCAGTTGCTTCGACCGGCGCTGGCCGCCGAGAACATCACCGCGCAGCTCGTCCACACCGGCGAGATGGAAGGCGACGCGCTCGGGCCCGCCAACAATGTCGGCTACCGCTCAAAAATGTTCGCAAGCGCGGACGGCGCCACCATCTCGATCCAGGTCGGCAACGTCCCCAAGCACATGCATCCCAACACCAACGAGATCCAGTATATCCTGGACGGCACCGGAACGATCTGGCTCGGCGACAAGGAGGTCACGGTCAAGCCGGGCGACCTCGTCATCATCCCCAAGGGCACGCCGCATGGCGGCACCAAGCCGATCAGCGGCCAGGTCAAGGCCATCGCGATCAAGACGCCGCCGCAGGCGCCGGATGATACCAAGCTGCTGGATTGAGATCACCTCAACCGGCGCGGGGCGAATGTTCGGGCTCGCGCCGCTGCGCGGACCCGCTTGGTAAATTCCGGCGCTAGATCGGGCGCGCCTGCTTCCGGATTTCGTTCGCGATCGGCTTGAGGGTCTCCCCCGGGAGCTGGCCAACGAGCGTGTAACCCATGCCGCCATCCGCCCACACGAAGCCCGCGACATCGCCGGTCGATTGCGGCATCATAGGCGTGTCCAGATTGCGGTTGCTCATCGGACGCGTCAGCACAACGAGACGGTCGCCACGATCGTCATCGTACATGAACATCGCGGCCGGGCCATGGGACGTCGCAACCAAGCGCCCCCCCATCAACCTATAGCCCGAGACAGAGAGGTCCGGCACCTTCACCGGCTGCTTCAGCCGGGTCGAGACCCATCGCGTGAGCTCCGCGCTCTCGGAGGCGCGAATCTCGACCGGACGCACGCGGTCCGGTGCGTAGACGCCATAAGAATAGGCTGCCTCCTGTGCCAGCGCAGACAGTCCGTTAGAGCCCTCCTGCAACACGCTGCGCATGGTCCACCCGCCGAGACCGCCGACACCGAGGAGCAACATCGCAGCGATCGCTCCCCACGTTCGCAGGGGACGCCGTTTTCGGCTCTCGATGATGCGCGACAAGTTTAATTCTGCCGGCAACGGCTCGTCGGCGATCGGCGCAAGCGCGCCGCGCAGCTGCTCGCGCTGGGTAGCGAAGGCCGCAACGCGCGCGGCAACATCCGGATGATCGTCCAGATAGGATGTGACCTCCGCGCGACGCTCGGGCTCGAGCGCCTGGTCCACATAGGCGTGGAGATCATCCTCGGTGATCGGCCGCTGGTTCATTTCACGCTCCGCAAAGCCACGACATTTCCCGCCGCAACGCCATCCATCTCCTGCTGCAGCCTCTCCCGCGCACGCGACAGGCGCGACATCACGGTCCCGATCGGGATGTTCAGCACCACTGCCGCATCCGCGTAGGAGAGATCCTCGACTGCGACCAGCAACAACACGGCCCGCTGCTCCTCCGGGAGTTTTGCAAGCTTGCCCAGGACGTCCTGATAGATCAGCCTGTGCTCTTGCTCCGCCGCGCTGACAAGTTCCCGCTCGCCTGCATCGTCGATCGGCATATGCCTGCCCCGCGCTGTCGCCTGGCGAAACTGAGTGACAGCCAGGTTGTGAAGGATGGTGAACAGCCAGGCGCGCACGCTGCCATCGCGCCGCTGGTGCCAGCGGCCGACGGCGCGTTCCAGGCAATCCTGAACCAGATCGTCGGCCGCGGCGCGTTCGCGCATGAGCGCGCGCGCATAGCGGCGGAGCGCGGGGATCAGCAGCTCGACTTGAACCAGCATGTCCTTCATGACGCGCTCCGCCATCTCTCCATTGGCGTTCGAACCGGAATCATTGAGTCTCGATCTGGACCGCCTCGCCCGGCATCGCCGCGTCGCCGGACGCTATCACCAAATAGCGCTTTGCGGCCGCGGCAGACTGGTCGACGATCTGCCGGATCGGACCGGCCGCGTTGACGATAGCGGATCCGGCCGGATTGGTCATGAAGGCTGCCAGCGGCTGCAATGGGCCGCCCCCGTCACTACGCTCCGCAAGCGCCAACACATATTTCTGCTTGGGCTGAAGTCCCGTCACCGAAGCCTGCAGGATCTGGATCAGGCCCTGATCGAACAGCGAGACGGTGGTCGGCGCCTTACCGTGCTTTGTGCCGTCTTTCGACGCGAGCGCCAGATGAGCGACCTGGCCAGCCACGCCGAGTGCCTGCAGGTTCTGGCGGTCATCCGGGTCAGGCGCAGCATTCGGAACATAGGCGATCGCTTGCGGCGCCTGGCCGATCGGAATGTTCCCAACCACTTTGTTGGTCGCGGTGTCGATAGCCGCGAGCGCGTCGGCGTTCTCCAGCCCCACATAGATGCGGGTGCCGTCGCCGGACGGCCACACGCCGTGCGGCAGATTGCCGACCGGGATCGTGGCGACTTGCGAGAAGTCGTCGGTGCGGAACACCTTCAATTCGTTCAAGCCGCCGACGGTGACATAGGCGAACGTGCCCTTGGCGGTGTGCGCGAAGTTGACGTGATTGGTGATGGGCCCGGTGTCGATCGTCTTGATTGCGTTGAACGGTGGCCTGGCGTTGAACACTTGTGTACGGCCGACGTCCTTCAGCGTGAACCACACCTGGTCTCCATCGGGCGTCGCCGCGATGTTCGGACAGAACGGGCTTTCTTGCTTCACCGTGGCGATGATCTTGTGCTCGGCGACCGAGACGACATCGGTCTCGGGATTGAAGGACGAGCAAATGTAGCCGTATTTGCCGTCAGGTGAGAATATCTGCATCCCCGGCCCGTTCGGCGTCGTGACGCGGGTCTTCTCCTTGAAGCTCGTTGGGTCGATGACGGAGATGTAATTCTCGCCGCGGACGGTAACCCAGACCTCCTTGCCGTCGGGTGTAAAGAACGCCTCGTGTGGCGACCGCCCGACATAGGTCACGTGCTTGACCGCGTTGGTCGCGGTGTCGATGAAGCTCACTGAGTTCGAGCCGATCGACACCACGGCCAGCGTCTTGTGATCGGGCGAGAAACCCATGCCGTGCACGAGCACCTGGCCCTTGTAGAGCGGGCTGAAATTGCCGGGTTGCGGGTCACCAAGCCGGATTACGCCAAGCAGTTTGTTGTCGACGGGGTCGGTGACCGAAACCGTGTTCGAGAACTGCTCAGCCGCGTAGACCCGATCGTGATGACTGATCGGAATGTCGGTGGAGGACAGCGCGCCCGGCGCCTGCCCTGCCCATGCGACGGAGCCGGTGGCGAGCATGGTGGCCGCCAGGAAAATGGTCTTCATCATATGGCTTCGAGACCTGGTCATCTGCCGCTCCTACTTCTTCATTCCAGTGGACATGTCCATCTGCATCACAGGATGATGATGAACGGTTGCGATGGGAACGGATTGCGGCTGGGTCGGAGCAGGCGTGGTGTCGGTCGCCGGCTCGCCGATGGCGAGCTTCATGGCAGCGATCTCCTGCATCTGGTCGACGATGATTTCCTGAGCGATGCGCCGAAGCTGCTCGTTCTTACCGTACCGCAACTCGATCACGGCCATGTCGATGGCGCCCTGATGATGCGGGCTCATCATCGCGACAAAGTCGCGATCGATGTCGCCGGTCGGTTTGACCGCCATGTCGTTCATCATCCTGGTCATGGCGGCATCGTTCTCTTGCAGAAAGGCGCTCTCTTCCGTGCTCGGCACAGCAGGTGGGTTCGGATGGGACTCGTGCGCGAAGACGATTGGAGGGAGCGCGAAAGCGACGAGAATGCGCGCGGCAAGGAACGCTGTGCCGAGCCCAGGCCTCGGCCATCGGCATCTGCCTGCGAGCGCCGCTACCGCGGGGCGAAACTGTGAGGGGGGCATCCTGAACTCCCATGCAGGTGGTTGCATGGGGGTTTGACGCGTGGGCGCGCGTTCTATTCCGGCTGGTCGATCACATAAATGTCAGCTGTCGGGGGCGGCGGCCTAGCCGCGCCCGTCCGACGCGGTTGGCCGCCAGACCAGCAGACGCCGCTCCACCAGCGTGACCCCGTAGTCGATCAGGATGACGAAGGCCGACAGCACGAACATGCCGGCGAACACGCCGGCAACGTCGAACATGCCCTCCGCCTGCTGGATCAGGTAGCCGAGACCGGCCGCCGATCCAAGATACTCGCCGACGACGGCGCCGACCACGGCAAAGCCGACGGAGGTGTGCAACGAGGAGAACATCCACGACAGCGCCGACGGCCAATAGACGTGCTGCATCAATTGCCGCTCGCTCATGCCGAGCATGCGGCCGTTGTCGAGCACGGTGCGGCTGACCTCCTTGACGCCCTGATAGACGTTGAAGAACACGATGAAGAACACCAGCGTCACGCCGAGCGCGACCTTGGACCAGATGCCGAGCCCGAGCCACAGCGCGAAGATCGGCGCCAGCACGACGCGCGGCAGTGCGTTGACCATTTTCACGTAGGGGTCGAACACCGCGGCGACCAGCGGCTGGCGCGCGAACCAGAAGCCGACCAGGACGCCACCGAGCGATCCGATCACGAAGGCCAGGATCGATTCCGCGAGCGTAATGCCGAGATGCTTCCAGATCACGCCGGAGGAAAACCACTTCACGATCTGGCTGAACACGTCGAACGGGTTGGAGAAGAAGAACGGCGGCAGCAGGATCTTGCCGAACACGGGGACGGTCGACAGCACCTGCCACAGCACAATGCAGACGACTGCGACCAGGACCTGCAGCGCAAGCAGCGTCGGGCGCGACATCAGACCGCCTCCGCCGCTTGGGTGGATTGCGCGTAGCCCTTCATGACCTCGTCCTTGAGCACGCTCCAGATCTCGCGGTGGAGCGCATGGAACTCCTTGTCCAGCCGCACCTCGAAGATGTCGCGCGGACGCGGGAGGCTGACGCGCCAGTCGCCGATGATGCGCGAGGACGGCCCCGCCGACATGATCACAACGCGGTCGGCGAGCGCGATCGCCTCTTCCAGGTCATGGGTCACGAACAGCACGGCCTTGCGGTCGGCGTTCCAGAGATCGAGCAGCAGATTACCCATCACCTGGCGGGTCTGCGCATCGAGCGGTCCGAACGGCTCGTCCATCAGCAGGATTTTTGGGTCGCGGATCAGGACCTGCGCCAGCGCCACGCGCTTGCGCTGGCCGCCGGAGAGCATGTGCGGATAGCGCCCCGCGAAGGCGCCAAGGCCCACCGATGTCAGCCATTTCTGCGCCCGCGGCAGCGCCTCCGCGCGCGGGGTGCCCTTGATCTCGAGCCCGATTGCGACGTTGTCGAGCGCGGTCTTCCAGGGGAACAGCGCATCGGCCTGGAACAGGTAGCCGGCATCCCGATTCAGCCCCGCGAGCGGCCGGTCGAAGATCTTGACGCTCCCGGCCGCCGGCTTCAGCAGGCCGGCCGCGACATTGAGCAGCGTCGATTTCCCGCAGCCGGTCGGGCCAACGATGGCGACGAACTCGCCTTGGGCGACCGAAAGATGCGCCTTCTCCACCGCCGTATAGACCCGTCCGTCCCCCAGCCGGAACGCGACCTTGGCATCTTCCAGCGCCACTGCCGTGGGCGTCGTCATGTGTTCCCTCCGAATTTGGTCCGATGCCTTAGCCGCTCGCGCGGCCAAGTTCAATCAACCCGCCAAGCGTGCTACGCATAGGGTCTTGCCGGGGTGCGTGACGGTCCCTCCACGTCCAACACCGCCCGTGTTGAGAGATCACCCCACCCCGCCCGCGCTTCGCGCGAGCGACCCTCCCCCTCCAGGGGAAGGTAAGGAAGAGTGAGCCGCGTCGGATGCCTTCTAAACCTGCCATCAGCTACACCCACATCACCAAGAGCTTCGGCTCTCTCAAGGCCGTGGATGATGTGTCGCTCGACATCGCCGAGGGCGAGTTTGTGGCCATCGTCGGCGGCTCGGGATCGGGCAAGACGACACTGCTCCGGCTCGCCAACCGGCTGATCGAGGCGGATCACGGCACCATCACGGTCGAGGGCGAGGACGTGCAAAACGTCGATCCGGTCGCGCTGCGGCGCCGGATCGGCTATGTCTTCCAGAGCGGCGGGCTGTTCCCGCATCTGAGCGTCGCCGACAATATCGGGATCACGCCGAGATTGCTGGGGGCACCGGCGACGGATATCGCAGCACGCGTCGACGAATTGCTGGAGCTCGTGCAGCTCGACCGCGCCGCCCACCGCGACCGGTTGCCGGAGGCGCTCTCCGGCGGCCAGCGCCAGCGCGTCGGCGTGGCACGGGCGCTCGCGGCAAAACCGCGCATCGTGCTGATGGACGAGCCGTTCGGCGCGCTCGATCCCCTCACCCGCGACGCGCTCGGCGACGACTATCGTTCACTGCATCGCAAGCTCGGCCTGACCACCGTCATGATCACGCATGACATGACGGAAGCGATCCTGCTTGCCGACCGCATCGCGGTGATGCGCGCAGGCAAGCTGCTCGCGCAGGGCACGCCCGCGGCGCTCTCCACGAGCGGCGAGGCCTATGTGCTGGAGCTGTTGCGCACGCCGCGGCGCCAGGTCGAACGGCTGAACGCGCTGCTGCCGCAAAGCGGTGCGGCATGAGCCTCTTCACTGATCCGCGCTGGGGCGAGGCGCTGTCGCATCTGCCCGACTATCTCGGCAACCACGTGCGCGTGAGCCTTGCCGCGCTCGCATTGGGACTGATCGTCAGCCTGCCGCTGGCGATCCTGACGCGCAACCGTCCGGCGCCGCGCGGCATCCTGCTCGCGCTCGCCAGCATCGTGCAGACGGTGCCGGGACTGGCGCTGCTGGCGCTGTTCTATCCGTTGTTGCTGGCGGCGGCGTCCCTGACGCTCGCCTGGTTCGGCGTTTCTTTCTCGGCGTTCGGCTTCCTGCCGGCGATGCTGGCGCTGGCGCTGTATTCGATGCTGCCGGTGCTGCGCAACGGCATCACCGGGCTGAACGGCATCGATCCGGCGCTGATCGAAGCCGCTGAGGGCGTCGGCATGACCACACGGCAATCGCTGGTCATGGTCGAGTTGCCGCTGGCGCTGCCGGTGATGATGGCCGGCATCCGCACCGCCGCAGTGTGGGTGATCGGTACCGCGACGCTCTCGACCCCGATCGGGCAGACCAGCCTCGGCAACTACATTTTTGCGGGGCTGCAGACCCAGAATTGGGTGTTCGTGCTGTTCGGCTGTTTTGCGTCCGCCCTGCTCGCGCTCGCCGTCGATCAGCTGCTCGGCCTGATCGAGGGCGGGCTGCGCCGCCGCAGCCGCCTGCGCACCGGACTCGGCGCAGTCGGGATCGCGGCTCTGGTCGCGGCAACGCTGGTGCCGACGATGGGCGGTTCGTCGCAGGGTTACATCGTCGGCGCCAAGACCTTTGCGGAGCAATATGTGCTGTCGGCCCTGCTCAGGGATCGTCTCCAGGTGGCGGGCCTGTCGGCCACGGCGCGGTCGGGCCTCGGCTCGAGCGTGATCTTCGAGGCGCTGAAGGCCGGCGACATCGATCTCTACATCGACTATTCCGGCACGCTCTGGGCCAACCAGCTGCATCGCACCGACATCAAGCCGCGCGCCGAGCTGGTGGCGGAGCTGAAGACGGAGCTCGCGAAGCAGAACATCACCCTGCTCGGCGAACTCGGCTTCGAGAACGCCTATGCGCTGGTGATCCCGAAAAAGCGCGCCGAGGCGCTTGGCATCCGCACCATCGCCGATCTTGCCGCACACGCCTCGACGCTGTCGATTGCCGGCGACTACGAGTTCTTCTCGCGCCCCGAATGGGCGGCGCTGCAAAAGGCCTACGGCCTTCAATTCCGCGCCCAGCGCCAGATGCAGCCGGACTTCATGTATGCAGCGGTCGCCAGCGGCGAGGTCGACGTCATCGCCGGCTACACCAGTGACGGGCTGATCGCGAAATACGATCTCACAGCGCTCGACGATCCCAGGCACGCGATCCCGCCCTACGATGCCATCCTGCTGCTCGCGCCGAAGCGCGCCGGCGACGAGCGATTGCAGGCGGCGCTCAAGCCGCTGCTGGGGAAGATCGACATCGGCACCATGCGAGAAGCAAACTTGCGCGCGGCCGGCAACGATGCGAATTCGTCGCCGGAGGTGGTGGCAAGGTGGTTGTGGGAAAAGATCGGGCGACGGTAGGGCATAGGTTGAGGGAGTAGCCGCGATGGGGGACTTCGGCTACCCCTCTCGCGCGTCTCTGGAGGGACAGAGGGCAAAGCGCAATCAGTTCAGGCCCTCACTTCCTGCCGCTGGAACAGCACGTAGCCGAAGGCAAACAGCACGATGGTGCCCGCAATCAGGCCGACAGTCTGCGGCCATGCAATCATGATGCTCTCGCCGAAGGGCAGCGGCGCACCCATCACGGCGCCCCGCAGCTGATCGAGGAAGACCGGTCCGAGCGTCCGAGTCGTCGGCGACAGCACGGCGAGCATCGCTTCCCCGAACAGATCGTTTGGCGACAACCGCAACAGCTCCTGCGTCCAGACCGCGGTGGCCGGATCGTTCAAGCCGAGCAGCGCATAGCGCGGATCGGACGGCGCAATCGCTTGCGCAAGGGCCGGCGTCAGCATCGGCCAGAGTACGGTCAGGAATAGCCATATGCCCAGCGAGATCAGCGCCGCGGTGGCCGGCGAACGGAACACGATCGACAGCAGCATCGCAAGCGACAACCAGACACCGGCATAGAAGATCGCCACAATCATGAACACAAATGATCTCGCGATCTCCTCGCCGCCGGGGGGCACGCCGAGGAAGATCAGGCCAAGGCCGATGACGAGCAGCCACAACGCCGCGAGGCTGATGCCGATGGTGGCGAGGGCCGCGAGAAACTTCCCCATCAGCAGCGCATCGCGGTAGATCGGCTGTGCCAGGATGCGCGACAGCGTCCGCCTGTTGTGCTCGTTGTTGACGGCATCGAAGCCAAGCCCGATCGCCATCAGCGGAATGAGAAAGCCGAGGATCGCGACAAAGGATGGCAACGGCGCCTGGTCGATCGTGAACAGCCGCAGCAGGAGAAACGGATCTTCGGCAGTGTTCTGCCTGAGGCTGCTGATCGCCTCATAAAGCGCGGCGAGCGCCGTAAAGACGATGAGGAGCTCCAGCATCAGCATCCGGATGCTGGAGACATGGTCCGCCAGCTCCTTGACGAACACGGTCGACAGTCCCTGGAACGGTGATCCCTCACGCCGCATGACGAACGTCTCCCGTTGGCTGCGCATGGAAATAGTGCGCATAGATCGCTTCGAGGCTCGGCTCGTCGACCGACAGTCTTCGCAGCGCCCCGTCGACCGCGACGACGGCACGGGCTGCATCCGGCCGCACGTCGCGCTCGGCAGTCATGCGGAAACGATCGGCGGCCAGGGTCTCCACCTCGGTGACGCCCGGGATCATCGCTAGCCGCCGGGCGATGCCGGGCCCCTCGGCCTCGACCTCTACGACGAAGGCTGCGCCTAGCACCTTGACCGCAAGCTCCGGCACCGTACCCATCAGCACGATCTGGCCGGCGCGGAACAGCGCGACGCGGTCGCAGACGCGCTGCACCTGGTCGAGCATGTGGGATGACAGCAGCACGGTGACACCCTCGGCTTTCAGCTCCCCGATCAGTCCGAGGAACTCCTGCGTCGCCTGCGGATCGAGCCCGGACGTCGGCTCGTCCAGGATCGCGATCTCGGCACGCTTCATGATGATCTCGGCAAGACCCAGCCGCTGCCGCATCCCACGCGAGAAGGTCGCGACACGTTTGGCGGCAACCTCAGCGAGACCGACGCGCGCGAGCGCAGCCTCAATCCGGCGCGCGCGCTCGGCGCGCGCAAGACCCATCAGCTTGGCGGTGTAGGCTAGGTTTTCCGTGGCCGTAAGCTGATCGTAGAAGCCGACGGCGTCCGGCAGATAGCCGACGCGCCGCTTCACCTTCAGCGGCTCGCGCGCGGGATTGAAGCCGAGCACGCTGACCTCACCCGACGATATCTCGGTTAGGCCGAGCATCATCAGGATGGTCGTTGTCTTGCCGGCGCCGTTCGGGCCGAGCAGGCCGAACACCTCGGCCCGGGTGATGCCGAAGTCGATGGCATCGACGACGGCTGAGTTTCCATAGCGCCTGGTCAGGCCGCTCGCACTGATGACGAGATCGCGCGACACGCTCTTGCTCTCGATCTGTTGTTCGCTCATCGCCGTCCGAACCTCGCAACCGCACCCAGCATCAACAACAGCGCGACGCCGATGACGCCGGCACCCGCCATGCCCCACACCGTCGATGTGGCGACCGTGATGCGGAACTGGCTGGACGCACTTTCTCCGCGCGAAGTCGCCCGGATATTGGTCTGGTAATCGCCGGCCAGCGACTTGTCGCTCGGCGTGAGCAACGCCTGCACCTCGCTGTCCTTGCCAGGCACGAGGCGGTCGATCGTCGCCGGCTCGAATGTCACCTTCCACCCACTCGGTGCCGTTCCGGCCAGCGCTATATTCTCGGCCGGCGCCGTGCCGGTGTTGGTCACGACGATCGGGATCGAGCTTTGCTTGCCCGCAACCGCGCGCGCGCTCAAGAGGCCGTCGCGCCCGGAAATCTGGAGCTGCGGCTCGCCGACCACGTCGAGTGCGAGCTCGGTCGATGCCGACGCGTCAGCCGCCTTCACCGTCACCTTCACCGGGAAATGGCCAGCATCGACTGTCGTGGGCGGGCGCACCTTCAGCTTGATGTCCTTGGACTGACCGGCATCGATCGGGATCGAGGACAGCTCCTGCGTGCCATAAGCCTCGGTGAACGAGGTTTCGAAGTTCGCCGGCGCTTCGGCCGCGAAGCTCGCGACGAAATTCCGACCGGAGTCGTTCTTGATCGAGAGCGTATAGTCGAAGTTGGATTTCGGACTGCCGCGCAACGACGGCAGGCTCGATTTCACGCTGAGCTTCGCGGGCAGCTCCTTGGCGAGCGACACCGCTATCGGAAGCTCGACGCTGCTGCCTTGCCCCTCGGCCTTGACCGTGACCGTATGCGCGTTGAGATCGTTGCCGGCGGGCACGTCGAGTCTGAGCTGAAGCGCGACGCTGCCGTCAGGCGCGGGCATCGCCGCGCCGACCGGCTGGCCGTCGCCGAGCAGCGTGGCCGTCCAGCCGCTCGGCACGCCTGCCACCGAAAGCTGGTAACGCTCCGGCGCGAGACCATAGTCCTGCAAGCGCAAGGCAATATTGGCGGTGGTGCCGGGTCGCACCGTGACCGCCGGATAGTCGGTCATGAGATAAAGGCCCTTGATGTCGTGCACGGCTTCGGCCGCGCGGGCGGCTGGGCTCAGCAGCATGAGGGCAAATGCAAGACGCGCAGCATCAAGCGCTCGCATGGACAATACTCCTGCAAGGTGGATGGATCAGGGACGGGCATCGTGCCGCCGGAAAGATGATAGTCGCGGCTTACCGGATGATGGAAGGAATCGTGACAAAGTTTTGGAGACGAAGCGGCCTGCCAGTTACAAGTTGGTGATTTCGCCCCTCTTCGGCTCAAACTTTAGTTTGAAGACGGCATGCGCGCTCGCAAGATTACGGCTCTGTAATACGATGCTGTCACGCAAACGCCGTCGCCAGGAACGCGGCCAGCGGCGCGTCGATCAGGGCGTACTTCACCACGTAATAGATCCGTTTGTTCCAGGCTTTCATGCGCTTGCCGACGAGGCGTATCTGGTAGGCATAGGCGAAGATTCGGTTAATCCAGCCGACGCGTTCGCCATCGACGTTCTGCGTCGCGCTCTGGTTGATGATGTGACGCGCGACCCAGCGGTTGACCGCGCTCATCGCGTGCGCCGTCAGCGGCCGCTCGACGTCGCAAAACAGGATCAGGCGATCCTCGCTGGTGGTGTTTTCCGCATAATGCAGATAGGTCTCGTCGAACAGCAGACCCTCGCCATCGCGCCAGCTATAGGGCTGCCCGTCGATGAAGATGCGGCACTCGCCGGCGGAGGCCGGCACCTGGAGGCCGAGGTGATAGCGCAACGAGCCGGCATAGGGATCGCGGTGCTGCACGAGCCGGCCGCCCAGCGGCAGGAAGGCAGCGGCGCCTCGTACCATTTCAGATAGAAGCGCTTCCAGCCCGTGTGGAAGAAGGAGTTGAAGCCCCAGTCGTTGTACTTGTCGGCGGCCTTGATGCCGCCTTGCGCGAACACATGTTGCGCTTCCGCACGGATGGTCTGCCAATTGTCGCGCAGAATACGGAGCTCGGGGATCATGCCGACGTTCAGGATTGGCCGGTTTGGTACCACCGAGAACATGTACATCAGCACGTTGTACGGGGCGGTCAGCGTCGAATGGTCGGAGAGCTGACGCCAGAAGCCGAGCCGCACTTCCCCGCGAAAGTGCACGGCCAGGGTCGAGCCGATGAAGGCCCAAAGCACGAGAAATTGCGGCGACAGCAGGCGCAGGAACATCGCACAAATCAACAAAATACAAATCGACAAAATATTGAACGACGGAGGATCAGCAGGAATATGCAGGCACGTCCAAGGCATTGGCCGGGCCGCTACAGCCCCCGGATCATCCCCGCATTGATCAGCAGCCGGTTCAGCCGCCGCGCTTCGGCGCCGTCCTTGCAGCCGTAGAAGACGCCCTTGCAGCGGAGCATGATGTCCTTCTGCTCGGCGAAGGACGGGTCGAGCGGGATGCCGGCGGCTTCCTGGATCACCAGCGGCAGATAGGGGCCGTCGATCGTGTCCATCACGGCTTCGCTTTTCACCGGCTCGAAATTGACGGCGTCGATCGCGTAGTAGGTCGCATAGAGGCGCGGATCGTAGGCGTCGAGCTTCTTGCCGAGAGCGCCTTCGTCGAGCCCGGGCTCGAGGATCGCAGGCGCAAACTCGGGCTGATGATCGCCATAGCGCACGATCAGGAAGGGCTCCCCGGGAAAATTCTTTTTCAGGCCGGCAACGAAAGCCCTGTACTGCTCGGCGCTCATCGCCTGCCGTCTCAGATATTCGTCGATGGACGCCACATTGCCCGGCGCGCGCCAGTTCGGCATCAGATCGGGACGGAAGCGCGTCTCCCAGGGAAAATGATTGGCGCCGAGATAGATGAAGGTGAACAGCGGCTTGTTCGGCGTCCGCTCGCCCATCAGCCGGAGCGCCTTGTCGTAGAAGAAGCTGTCGGGCTCGACGTCCTTGGCGCCGAGATCCTTGGAGTCGAGGAAGCGCTCGATGCCGGTCGTCATCTGGAAACTGCGCGCACCCATGAAGCCGCCATAGGCGGGATAGAGCGACAGGGTATCGTAACCGCAACGGCGAAGCGCCAGCGGCAGGCCGCGCTCGACGCGGCCCGTCGCGATGCGCGTCACGAAATAGGCGAAGCGGCCGAACGAGCGCGAGGACAGGCCGGCAAGAACGTTGTACTCGGTGAACCAGCTCGGCCCGCCATTGCTCTCGGCCAGAAACGTACGCTGCTTGCCGTCCCAGGACTTGAAGTGACTGCCATAGCCCGTCGGCACCTTGATTCCTTGCGCGGCGCGGATGTCGAAGCTCGATTCATCATGAACCATGATGATGTTCGGCCGCCGGCCCGCGGGATGGCAGGCATCGACCAGCGGCATGTTGAGCCGCTCGTCGGTCGAGATGGCCGATTCCATGAAACCGTATTGCGCGAAGTCGGACACCGCGCTGACGCCGGATCGGAAGAACTTCGAGAGATAGCCGTCGTCGTAGTAACCGCGCCAGGCCTCGTCCGGATGATAGAGCGAATAGCCGACCAGCGCGGCGAGACAAGCGAGCTTGCAGGTCAGCGCCGGCAGGCGGCGGATGCGGAACGGATCGAGCCACCACAGCGCATACATCAGCGGCAGCGTGACGAGGCCAGTCAGGATCACCGACCAGCGCAGGTTCGGGAAGATCGTGAACAGGAACGCAACGGTGTCGCGGTCGATCATCATCAGGTCGATGAAGTTGACCGTCATCTGCACGACGTCGTGCTTGAGCCGCGACAGCAGCACCAGCACGACGACCATGGTCAGCGACAGCGCGCCCGACAGCGCCGGCCGCCGCAGCAGCGTAAGCCAGAAGAAGTTGAGGATGCCCCAGGCGAGCACGAAGGAGAGGCGCGAGCCGAAATCGGTCTCGGTCTCGTACATCAGCGCGAGCGCCGCCAGATGCGGCGCGGCAACCGCGAGCAGCCGCCAGATGCCGAGCGCGGCGACGCTCGCCAGCACGGCGGTCGTGGCAGAAGGACCTGGATTGGGCGCGGACGCCATCGACGACACGCTAAACTGAGGTCCGGCGCAGTGATGCCAAGCCGTCAGGCCGGTCGAAAACGGCCACGGCGCCCGGCGCAGCCGGAAGCCTGCACCGTGTCATAAAACTGTAACGGAACGGTCAAGGACAAGCAACGCGCGCAATGGCCCGACCTTCGCTTAATCTTAGCGGCGAGCGAATGTGCCGCACGGCGAGCAACGCTAGCGCTTGGCGATCCCGGCGATGAACAGGTCGATCACCCCCTCCGCCATCCGTTCGATCTCGCCCTCCTCGACGCCCCAGCGCGGGAAGTGGCCATCGAGGTTCATCCGGGCAAAACCGTAGACCAGGGCTCGGCCGGCGATCTGGATGCGCTTGAGGTCGGCAGGCCGCAGCAGGCCCTGCTCCGCCGCCTCGGCCAGTATTCGCTCCGTCAGAGCGATCAGCTCGGCATTGTCGCGGGTCAGTTCCGCGGAGCTGCCATGGGCGAAGTAGCGTCCCGTCGAGATGATCTCGAAATGCGCAGGATTGCGCATCGCCCAACGCAGGTAGGCGAGAGCGAAGGCGCGGAAGCGGCCGAGCGGATCGGTGGCCAGGGCCTCGCCCAGCGCCGCCTCGATCTCGGTCCGAAGGCGCCGCTGCGCTTCCTCAGCCACCGCCGCCATCAAGGCGTCACGGCTCGGAAAGTGCCGGAACGGTGCCGCCGGCGACACGGCAGCCCGGCGCGCGGCCTCCCGGACGGAGACTTCGGCGCCCTCCTCCGCCAGTTGCAGCGCAGCATTGATCAGCACACGGCGAAGGTCACCGTGGTGGTACGGCCGGGCTTCCGAAGGACGGCGGCGGGCGCGGGGCTTGGACGTCTGACGGATGGGCATGGCGCCTTCTAGCATCACCCGAACGTGAATGTAAGCAGCGATTACACCGTTGACGGAGACGGCGACAGTAAATGTAATCGATGATTACATAATGGAGGAGACAACCGTGTCGCAACGTCAAAGCTGGCTCGAAGGCTGGCGGCTGCTGGCCGCCCTCACTCTCAGCCTGATCGTCCTCAGCCTGTGGATCGCCTCGATGCGGCAATTCGAGGCCGAGGGCGTGCGGATGGTGATCCGCTTCACGGCGCGCAGCTCGCTGCTCCTGTTCTGCCTCGCCTTCGGCGCCGCAGCTCTCGCCCGGCTCTGGCCCAATGCGTGGACGCGCTGGCAGCGTCGCAACCGCCGCTATCTGGGCCTGAGCTTCGCCGCCTCCCACGCGATCCACGCGGTCGCGATCGTCGCATTCGCCAACATGGATCCAGCCGGCTTTGCGGAGGCCACCTCGGCCGCCTCCTACATCTTCGGCGGCATCGGCTATGGCGCCATCGTCATCATGAGTGCGACCTCGTTCGACCGCACCGCCGCCCTGATCGGGCCTCGCGCCTGGCGCGCACTGCACCTCACCGCCGGTTATTATCTCTGGTTCCAGTTCATGGTGTCGTTCGGCAAGCGCGTGCCGGCGATGCCGCTCTATGCTGCCTTCCTCGTCCCTCTGCTCGCCGTGATGGCGCTGCGGCTGATCGCGATGGCCGCACATCCGCGCGGGCGGGCGGCCGTGGCAGGCTGAAACGGGCGTCAGCCCCGCGGCAGCAGCCCGAGTTGCTTGGCGATGATGCGGTCAAGCGTCCGTTTCGGCAGCACGGCCATCATCAGATGGCGCATCCGATTGGGTGTGATCTGATAACGGACCTTGGGGCTTGCCGCCGTCAGCGCCTCGAATACGATTTCGGCGATGCGCTCGGCGGGCAGGCCATTCGCGCCGAGCGCCATCATATACGCCATGACCTTGTTCAGCGCCGGCAGGTAGGGCGAATTCTTGTAGACCGAGAGATCGATCTCTTCCGCCTTGCTCCAGATCGGCGTCTTGACCGCGCCGGGGGCGACGATGATGACGTCGATGCCGAACAGCATCAGCTCGCGGCGCAGGCTTTCCGACAGTCCCTCCATCGCATGCTTGGAGGTGCAGTAGGGCGCCGACAGCGGATTGCCGTTCTTGCCCGCGACCGAGCTGATCATCACGATCCGCCCTTTCGGCCCCTTCAGCGACGGGTCTGCGCCGAGCAGCGGCCCGAAAGCCTGTGTCGCGATCACCGGGCCGATGACGTTGATGTCCATCTGGCGGCGGAAATCGGCGGCCGACAATTCGAGGACGGGACCGGCCACGGCAACGCCGGCATTGTTGACGAGCCCCGCCAGCGTCTCGCCGCCGAGCGTCTCGCGCACCTGGCGCGCCGCGGTCAGTACCGCGGCCTCGTCGGTGACATCGAACAGCAGCGGCGTGAAATTGGCGCCGAATTCACCCTTGAGCCGATCGGCATCAGCCTGCTTGCGGACGCTGCCGAAGACGCGATAGCCGCGCCCGACCAGGAATTTTGCAATGGCCCAGCCGATGCCGGTAGACGCGCCGGTGACGACGACAGATCGCATGGTCTCTTCCCCCCGAAGTTCCCACGATCATGTAGGAGAGCGCCGCGCCAGCGCAATGGACAGCGGTTCTCACCACGCGCAACATTGACACTTTCCTTCACCCGCGAGGTGCCACAACAAGGCATTGCAGGTGTCGCTTCTCCAGTTGAGGCCTGCGACGCGATTTCAAGAATTTGGTTTAGGCGTCAGCTCGCGGAGCAATTCCAACCCGCCAAGAATTTGAACGAAGCAGCATGGTTCGCGCGAGACGAAAAGAGCGAGACCGCTGCCGTGCGATCTCGCTCGAATGTAGCCGCGAAGATTCAAGATTTGATTGGACGCGCAAAGCCTGTGTTGCTCGCGCGGGCCCGACAGATGCCGCGCGCCACTTGCGTGATGAGCGGCGTCCGGGACTGCAAACCTTAGTTCTTGCTCTTGTCGACCAGCGCGCCCTTCTTGATCCAGGGCATCATGTCGCGGAGTTTCGCGCCGACTTCCTCGATCGGGTGCTGGGCGAGCTTGGCGCGGGTCGCCTTGAACGAGGTCTGGTTGACCTTGTTCTCGAGCATCCAGTCGCGGGCGAACTTGCCGCCCTGGATGTCGGCGAGAACGCGCTTCATCTCGGCCTTGGTCTCGGCGGTGACGATGCGCGGACCGGTGACGTACTCGCCGTACTCGGCAGTGTTGGAGATCGAGTAGTTCATGTTGGCGATGCCGCCTTCATAGATCAGGTCGACGATCAGCTTCACTTCGTGCAGGCACTCGAAATAGGCCATCTCCGGCGCGTAGCCGGCTTCGACCAGGGTCTCGTAGCCGCCCTTGATCAGCTCGACCAGGCCGCCGCAGAGCACGACCTGCTCGCCGAACAGGTCGGTCTCGCACTCTTCCTTGAAGGTGGTCTCGATGATGCCGGCGCGGCCGCCGCCGACGGCGGAGGCGTAGGACAGGCCGAGATCATGGGCGTTGCCCGAGACGTCCTTGGCGATTGCGATCAGGCAGGGCACGCCGCCGCCGCGCTGATACTCCGAGCGCACGGTGTGGCCGGGGCCCTTCGGCGCGATCATCAGCACGTCGAGGTCGGCCCGCGGGTCGAGCAGGTTGAAGTGGACGTTGAGGCCGTGCGCGAACACCAGCGCGGCACCCTTCTTCATGTTGTCGTGCAGGTGCTCGCGGTAGATGTCGCCCTGGAGCTCGTCGGGGGTGAGCATCATGACGAGGTCGGCCCATTTGGCGGCCTCGGCGACTTCCATCACCTTGAAGCCGGCGGCTTCCGCCTTCTTGACCGAGCCGGAGTCCTTGCGCAGCGCAATGGCGACGTCCTTGACGCCGGAATCCTTCAGGTTGAGCGCATGGGCATGGCCCTGGCTGCCGTAGCCGACGATGGCGACCTTCTTGCCCTTGATCAGGTTCAGGTCGGCGTCGCGATCGTAATAAACACGCATAGTCGTTTCCTCATTCAGGGCCAGAATCGGCCAAAGGTCAGTGTCCGAAGGGCGAAATTTGCGGATTTCGGGGGCTGTCTAGAGCATTTTGGCCCCTTAAGGAAACCCGTTTCTGCATGGAAATCCGCGACATCATGCATCCATGAAAACGGGGTAGAGGGAGGCGAGCAGCAGGATTGCCATCACGATGTTGAAGGCCCGGACCAGCCGCTCGGAGGTCAGGACCGGCCGTAGTGCAGTGCCGAACAGGGCCCAGACCACGGTCGAGACCGTGCCGACGAGCAGGCTGATCAGGGTCTGGATCGCGATGTTGACGGGAAACTGGGCAATCGCCGCATAGGCGGTGATGGTGCCGATCACGATCACCCAGCCCTTGGCATTGATCCACTGGAACATGGCCGCGCCCCAGAAGGTCATCGGGCCGCGGCCGCTGTCGCCGCCCGGCGTGGTCGGGCCGGACATGGCAATCACCACCGCGAGGTAAATCAGATAGGCGGCGCCGGCATATTTCAAGATGGTCTGGAGGATCGGATAGGCCAGGAACACGGTCCCGAGCCCGAGGCCCACCGCCGCGACCATGAAGGCAAAGCCGATGACGATCCCGGCGATGTGGGGGATGGTGCGCCGGAAGCCGTAGGTCAGGCCCGACGCCAGCAGCATGATGTTGTTCGGCCCGGGGGTGAAGTACATCACCACCATGAAGGCGAGGAAGGCATAGAACAGCGAGTAGGCCATAGTCACCTCACGCGGTCTTCGGCAGGATTTGCGGACGCTTCGCCAGCACCATCACTGCGATACCGCCGATCACGGTCAGCATGCCGGCGAGCCTCAAAGGTCCGAACCGCTCGCCGAACACGATGCTGGAGGCGGCGGAGCCGACGAACGGCACCAGCAGCGCGAACGGCACCACCTGGGCAGCCGGATAATCGCGCAGCAGCCGGCCCCATAGCCAATAGGCGATGCTGGTCGAGATGCCGCCAAGCCCCAGCATGCACAGACCGGAGGTCAGCGACATCTGCGTCAGCGAGGCCCAGGTCGGCGCGGGGCCGTCGGCGATCAGTGCCAGCGCGAACAGCGGCACGGCTGACGCAAGACACAGCCAAGCGAACAAGTCGAACATCGGCGCGCCGCGGGCGCCGCGCAGCAGCAGATTGCCGACGGCAAAACTGACAGGCGCGACCATCAGCACAGCGAAGGCACCGACGCTGAAATCGTAGCCCACTGTGCCGCAGATCATCAGAAGGCCGACTGCTGCAATGACGATGCCGAGCGTCTGCACGGGTGTCGGCCGCTCGCCGAAGGCGATCGCGGCAAAGCCGATCGTGAACAGCGCCTGGCTCTGCACCACGACGGAGGTCAGGCCCACCGGCACGCCATGGGCGATGCCGTAGGCCTGGCTCAGGAACTGACCGAGGAAGAGCGTGAAACTGATCGCAATCAGCAGCGACCAGGCAATCTTGGGCTTGCGGATGAACAGGCATGGCACCGCGGCAATGCTGAATCGCATCGCGGTCATCAGCTCCGGCGAAAGTTCGTCAAGCGCGATCCGGCTCGCCACGAAGGCAAGCCCCCAGATGATCGCCACCACGACGGCGATGAGGATGTCGGCCGGCTTCATCTCAACTCCTTAACCTCTCCCGCTTGCGGGAGAGGTCGCGCCGAAGGCGCGGGTGAGGGCTTTCTCCACACGGGGGCTCCGACTCGTGGAGACACCCCCTCCCCAACCCTCCCCCGCAAGCGGGAGAGGGAGCGCACCGCCGCTCTGGCTGGCTGGGTTCGTTGCCACTAGTCTAGCCTTGTTCGCCGGCTTTCGGTTTCCGCAGCAGATAGGTGCCGTGCATCGGCGCGTGGTAATCGGCCGAGACCAGCGTGAAGCCGACATCGGTCAGCATCCGCTCCATCACCCAGCCGAATGTGGAATATTCGTCGCGCATGTGCGTGACCACGCTCTCGCGCGGGAAATCGTGGTTCTTGATATGGAAGTCGGCCCATTGCTCGACGTCGCGCTCCATCGCATCAGGCATTGACGCATAGACGATGTCGCGCAGATAGAACGTCGCACCCGGCTTCAGCGCACGATAGATCCGCGACATCGCCACCGCCTTCCAGAAATCCGGCAGATGGTGCAGCGTGAACTCGCTGACGATCAAATCATAGGACTCGGGCCGGTAGGCGAAGCTGAGCAGGCCGGCAGACTGCGTGCGCACGGGCGCCTTGCGGTCGCGCGCATAGATCTCGGCGAGTGCCAGCATCGCCGGCGAGATGTCGATGGCGTCGACCTCGGCGCCCATCAGCGCGGCTTCGGTCGCAAGCACGCCGTTGCCGCAGCCGATGTCGGCGATACGCCAGCCGCGCTGGACACCGAGCATTTTCAGGGCGGCGCGCGCCCGCAGGTCGGCATCGTCGTGGCTGTCATAGATCGACGCCACCGCGGGCCCGATGCCCATCCGGTTCCGCTCGTTATAGTACCAGTCGCGCGCCAGCATGGCTCACATCCCTTCAGGCCCGCGGCCGATCGCGGCAACGCCCGTGCGCGACACCTCGACAAGGCCGAGCGGGCGCATCAGATCGATATATTGATTGATCTTGTCCGTATTGCCCGTGATCTCGAACACAAAGCTCTCGGTGGTGGCGTCGATCACGCGGGCGCGGAACGCATCCGCCAGCCGCAGCGCCTCGACCCGGTGCTCGCCCTGTCCGCGCACCTTCACCATCGCCAGCTCGCGCTCGATCGAGCGCTTGGTCTGCGTCATGTCGACGACGCGGTAGACCGGGATCATGCGGTCGAGCTGGTGCTTGATCTGCTCGATCACCATCGGCGTTCCCGTGGTGACGATGGTGATGCGCGACAGATGCTTCTGGGCCTCGGTTTCCGAGACGGTGAGGCTCTCGATGTTGTAACCGCGCCCGGAGAACAGGCCGATGACGCGCGCGAGCACGCCGGGCTCGTTCTGCACGAGCACCGAAAGCGTATGCGTCTCGTTGGGATCGTGGCGATCCTCGATGAAATAGGCGGATGCGGGCTGGTTCATTATCGTCCCCTCTGATCTTGTCGCTACGCCGTCGCCGGCGCATCCATCCCGACCCAACTGCGGAACAGATCGAAATCGATATTGCCGCCGGACAGCACGAGACCGACGCGCTTGCCCGACAGTTTTGCCTTGTCCTGGAGCGCCGCGGCGAGCGCGGCCGCGCCGGCGCCTTCCGCGAGATTGTGCGTGTCGGTCCAGTAGGCGCGAATCGCGCGCGCGATCTCGTCGTCGGTCACCTGCACGATGCGGGAAGCGCCCTTGCGGATCAGCGCGACGGCTTCCGCGTCCGGAAAGCGCGTCGCCACCCCATCGGCCAGCGTGTTGCTCGTCTCGGTGGTCACGACGTGGCCTGCCGCAAACGACAGCGCATAAGACGGCGCTTCGGTCGACTGCACGCCGACGATTTCGGTCTTCAGGCCGAGCAGGTCTCGGACCAGGATGCAGGCGCTGATGCCGGAGCCCTGCCCGATCGGAACGTAGAGCACGTCGAGATCAGGCGCCGCGCGAAACAGCTCCAGTGCGTAGGTCGCAACCCCCAGAACGAGGTCCGGGTGGAACGACGGCACCATGTGCAGGCCTTCGAACTGCGCACGGCGCCCGGCCTCCTCCCGCGCCAGCTGGAAATCGTCACCATGCTCGACCAGATCGGCGCCGAACGCACGCATGGCATGATTCTTCTCGACCGAATTGCCTTTGGGCACATAGATCACCGCGGGCACGCCGTGACGCCGCGCTGCGAAGGCAAGACTCTGGCCGTGATTGCCGCGGGTGGCCGAGATGATGCCCGGCACGTTCGGCCGCTCCCGCTTCAGCCGATCTAGATAGACGAGGCCACCGCGCACCTTGAACGCACCGGTCGGCGTGTGGTTCTCATGCTTGACGACGACGTGCGTCCCCAAGCGCTGGCCGAGAAGCGGCCAGGCATGCGCCGGCGTTGCCGGCATGGCGGCACCGACCATCTGGTGGGCGCGTTCGAGCTCTGTCAGGTCAAACATCCCGAAGCCTCACACCAGCGCCTTGCCGCCGGCGAACGCCTTCGCGGTCGCCTCGTCGTTGGCCTGTTCAGGCAACAGCATCTCGTTATGCGCCTTGCCGGAGGGGATCATCGGGAAGCAGTTTTCCAGCGCCGCGACGCGGCAGTCGAACAGCACCGGGCGCTTGACCGAGATCATCTCCTGGATGGCGCCGTCGAGATCGGCGGGCTTGTGCACCTGGATGCCGACGCCGCCATAGGCTTCCGCGAGCTTGACGAAATCCGGCAGCGCCTCCGAGTAGGAATGCGACAGGCGGTTGCCGTGCAGCAGCTGCTGCCACTGCCGCACCATGCCCATGTACTGGTTGTTCAGGATGAAGATCTTGATCGGCAATTCGTACTGAACTGCCGTCGACATCTCCTGGATCGTCATCTGCACCGAGGCATCGCCTGCAATGTCGATGACGAGGCTGTCCGGATGCGCCACCTGCACGCCGACCGCGGCCGGCAAGCCGTAGCCCATCGTGCCGAGACCACCCGATGTCATCCAGCGATGCGGCTCCTCGAAGCCGTAGAACTGTGCCGCCCACATCTGATGCTGGCCGACCTCGGTGGTGATGTACGTATCCCTGCCGCGCGTCGCCTCGAACAGGCTCTGGATCGCGTGCTGCGGCAGAATGACGTCACTGCTCTTCCTGTAATAGAGCGAGTTGCGGGCGCGCCACTGCGCGATCTGCTGCCACCACGCCTTGATGTCGGGCTTCTTCGCTTCCGCCTTGAACACCTGGAGGATGTCGCCGAGGATATTGCCGCAATCGCCGATGATCGGCACGTCGACGCGGATGTTCTTGTTGATCGAAGACGGGTCGATGTCGATGTGGATCTTCTTCGAGCCCGGCGAGAACGCATCGACGCGGCCGGTGATGCGGTCGTCGAAGCGCGCGCCGACGCACAGCATGACGTCGCAATCGTGCATCGTCATGTTGGCTTCGTAAGTGCCGTGCATGCCGAGCATGCCGAGCCAGTTCTTGCCCGACGCCGGGTACGCCCCCAGGCCCATCAGCGTGGAGGTGATCGGAAAACCGGTGACCTCGACCAGCTCGCGCAGCAGCTTGGTTGCCTCGGGGCCGGAATTGATCACGCCGCCGCCGCTGTAGATCACCGGCCGCTTGGCGTTCGCGAGCAGCGAGACGGCCTTGCGGATTTGCGTCGCATCGCCCTTCACGCGCGGCGCGTAGGAGCGGTGCACGTCGGACTTGCGCGGCGGATGATAGGTGCCGGTCGCGAACTGCACGTCCTTGGGCACGTCGACCAGCACCGGGCCCGGTCGCCCCGTGGTCGCAACGTAGAACGCCTCGTGCAGCACCTTGGCGAGGTCGTTGACGTCACGCACCAGCCAGTTGTGCTTGGTGCAGGGGCGCGTGATGCCGACCGTGTCGCATTCCTGGAACGCGTCGTTGCCGATCAGGTGCGTCGGCACCTGGCCGGAGATGCAGACCAGCGGGATCGAGTCCATCAGCGCGTCGGTGAGCGGCGTCACCATGTTGGTGGCGCCGGGACCGGAGGTCACCAGCGCAACGCCCGGCTTGCCGGTCGAGCGCGCGTAGCCCTCGGCAGCGTGGCCCGCGCCCTGCTCGTGGCGGACCAGGATGTGCTGGACCTCGCTCTGCTGGAAGATCTCGTCATAGATCGGAAGCACCGCGCCGCCGGGATAGCCGAAAATGTCGGTCACGCCGTGATCGATGAGCGCGCGGACGATCATCGCAGCGCCGGTCATCTGGTTCGGATCGTGGCTCTTGTCGCTCATTGGCTTGCTCCGGATGCGCTGTTGTCAGCGGCTTCGTTCGTGTCGGGTTCGGGAAATAAAAAAGGCCCCGAAGAGGGCCCATGCACACCGCCTGTCATGTGGATGGCAGCTAGCCATCCCCGGCGGTGTGCCTGGGTACGACGGCGATAAGGAGTTTGGTAATAATGTTACGCATGGCAGGTGCCCGGCTTCCCAAAGGTTGCGCGAAACATAGCGGCCAAAGCCTGGATGTCAAGGCGATGCGGCCGTTCCCGCGCGATTTTGGCAGTGTAGCGGTGTTCCCGGGGTTCGGCGAGAGGTAAATTCGGGAACTGCGGCACAAAACCGTGTCAGCCGGGGTCCCGGGCCGCCTTCACGAGCGCCGCAAGCCACCCCCGTGCCTCCTCCGGCTTCACCCATTCGAATTCCGGCAGCTGGTGCCGGAACCAGGTGAATTGCCGCTTGGCGTAATGGCGGGTATCGGCGCGGCCGATCGTGCCGGCTTGCTCCAGGCTGAGCTCGCCACGCAGATGCCTGATCAAGGCCGGCACGCCATGGGCCTTCATGGCCGGCAGCAGCGGATCGAGCTCTCTGGCGGCGAGGCGCTCGACCTCCCTCAAGGCGCCGGCGCCGAGCATGGCGTCGAAACGGGCATCGATGCGGGCATAGAGCTCGTCACGCTCGGGAGCGAGAAAGACCGCGTGAAAACTGTCCCTGGGCAACAAAGGTGGCTGGCCTTCCTGGTGCCAGTCGAGAAGCGAGCGGCCGGTCGCCTCGACGACTTCGAGCGCCCGCGCGACGCGGGTGCGGTCGCGCAGGTTCAATCGCCCGGCCGCGCGCGGATCGCGGCGTGCGAGTTCCGCATGCAGCGCCTCGACGCCATTCCGCTCCAGCCGCGCGCGCACGTCGTCGCGTACTTCCGCGGGAATCGGCGGCACCACCGAGAGACCCGCGGTCAGTGCCTTGAAATAGAGCCCGGTGCCACCGATGAAAATCGGCAGGCGGCCTTCGGCCCTGGCCTCTTCGAGCGCCTTCGCAGCATCGCTCACCCAGGCGCCGGCCGAGAAATTCACGGCCGCATCGACATGGCCGTAGAGGCGATGCGGAATGCGCGCTTCATCCGACCGCGTGGGACGTGCCGTGATGATGCGCAGGTCGCGGTAGACCTGCATGGAATCGGCGTTGATGACGACGCCGCCGGCGCCGAGGGCAAGCTCGAGCGCCAGCGCCGACTTGCCGCTGGCGGTCGGGCCTGCGATAAGCACGGCCTTGCCAACTTGGCTTCTGCTGACTTGCCCCTCGCTCACGAAAACCTCAAATGTCCCTCGTCGCCACGCTGATCTGCAATCCCGATAGTCCCGCGCTCGACAGCACCTTCGTCGACGGCGCCCGCGCCGTGCTGCCTCAGGCGGCGCCTGCGCACTGGCTGTTCGACGGGGTTGCGGTCGACATTCCCTTCGGCGCCGACAGTAACCTCGAAGGCGACCGTCACGCCATCGAACAGCGGTTGCGCGAACTTCGCGGCGACCTGCCGATCGACATCGTCGTGCAGCCTGTTGGCTTCAGGCGCAAGAAGCTTTTTCTCGCCGACATGGATTCCACCATGATCGGTCAGGAATGCATCGACGAGCTCGCCGATCTCGTCGGGATGAAGGCCCATGTCGCAGGCATCACCGAACGCGCCATGCGCGGCGAGATCGAGTTCGAGCCGGCGCTGCGTGAACGCGTCGCGCTTTTGAAGGACCTTCCCGCCAGCGTCGTCGACGAGGTGCTGGACAAGCGCATCACGCTGACCCCGGGCGGCCGCGCGCTGGTCGCCACCATGCGGGCGCACGGCGCCTATACCTGCCTCGTCTCGGGCGGCTTCACGCTGTTCACGAGCGCGGTCGCCGCCAGGATCGGCTTCCAGGAGAACCGCGCCAACGAGCTGATCGTGCGCGACGGCAAGTTCACCGGCGAGGTGAAGGAGCCGATCCTGGGCCGCGCCGCAAAGCTCGCGACGCTGGTGGATCTGATGGAATCGTTCGATCTCGACGACATCGACTCGGTCGTGGTCGGCGACGGCGCCAACGATCTGGCGATGATCCAGGCGGCGGGGCTGGGCGTGGCCTATCACGCCAAGCCGGCCGTTGCTGCGGCAGCAGCCGCGCGGATCGACCACGGCGATCTCACCGCGCTGCTTTATGCGCAGGGGTATCGGCGCGAGGAGTTTGTGGAGGCCTAGCCTCCTCCGTCGTCAGCTCTTGCTGCCTGCTCAGCAGCCGCAGGGTGAGCAAAGGCGCGCTTGCGCCGTGCCCACCACTCCTGCCGTGATGGTGGAAAGATGGTGGGCACGCTCCCGCCTTCGCCCTTCGAGCTACGGCGGACAAGTCGCTTTGCCCACCCTACGAGACTGTACCGCGCCTACTGCACGCTCAGCGCGACAAACCGCAGCTCGCCGTCGGCGTTGGAGACAAGCAGCAACACCGACTTCTTGCCGTCCTTCTTGAGCTGGTCAACGCGCTTCTGAATGTCGGCACCGCTCGATACCGCCTCCTGCGCCACCTCGACGATGACGTCGCCGGCGGAGAGCCGCTTCTCGGCAGCGTCGGAATTGGCGTCGACATTGGTGACGACCACGCCCTTGACGCTGTCCTTGATCTTGTAGCGCGTCCGCAGGTCCTTGTTCAGCGCGGCGAGATCGAGGCCGAGCGCCTTCTGTGTCACCGGCTTCTCGGGCGCGGGCTCGTCGGTCTTCACCGCCGCCTGCACCTTGTCGGGATCCTGGAGACGGCCGAGCGTGACTTTCTTGGTCTCCTCCTGGCCCTTGCGGATGATGATGACGTCGACCTCCTTGCCGACCGCCGTGTCGGCGACGACGCGTGACAGGTCCTTCGGGTCCTTGACGTCCTTGCCGTCGAACTTGACGACGACGTCGCCGGGCTCGATGCCGGCGGGTTTCGCCGGGCCCTTGTCATCGACGCCGGCCACCAGCGCGCCACGCGGCGGCTTGATGTTGAGACTCTCGGCGATCTCGTCGGTGACGCTCTGGATGCGCACCCCCAGCCAGCCGCGGCGCAGCTCGCCGAACTGGCGGAGCTGGTCGACGACACCCACGACCGTCTTCGACGGCACGGCGAAGCCGATGCCGATGGAGCCGCCGGAGGGCGAGATGATCAGCGTGTTGACCCCGATGACGTCGCCATCGAGATTGAACAGCGGACCGCCGGAATTGCCGCGGTTGATGGCGGCGTCGGTCTGGATGTAGCTGTCATAGGGACCCGAGGAGATGTCGCGGTTCTTGGCCGAGACGATGCCGGCCGTCACCGTACCGCCCAGGCTGAACGGGTTGCCGATCGCGACCACCCAGTCGCCGAGCCGCAGCTTGTCGGAGTCGCCGAACTTCACCGCGACCAGCGGCTTCGTCGGCTTGAACTTCAACACGGCGAGGTCGGTCTTCTTGTCGACGCCGACCAGCTCGGCCTTGATCTTGGTGCCGTCGTTGAGGATGACGTTGATCTCGTCGGCATCCGCAATGACGTGGTTGTTGGTGACGACGACGCCAGCGGTGTCGATGATGAAGCCGGAGCCGAGCGAGTTGGTCTTGCGGGGCGGGCCGTTGTCGCTCTTGCCGCCGCCGGGACCCCTGCGGTTCTTGAAGAAGTCGTCGAAGAACTCCTCGAAGGGCGAGCCGGGTGGCAGTTGCGGCATGGTGTTGCTGCCGCCGCCCTTGGCCTCGACGGTCTGCGAGGTCGAGATGTTGACGACCGCGTCGATCACCTTCTCGGCGACGTCGGCGATGCCCTCCGGACCGCGCGCATGAGCCGGCTCGCCGAACGCGCCGAAAGCACTGACGGCGAGCGCGGCCAGCCCAATTCGCACGCCAAGTCGCGCACGATGGCGCAAGCGGGACGGGGCAATGATGGCAGCGGTCATTGTGATCTCCAGAGAAAGGGATTCGGCGTCAAGACTGCGCTCGAACGGGGGGACGGCGCAAGCGCGGAGCTTCACGGGCCCCAAGACCCGGATAATACGGCGAAAACCGGTCCCTCGCCTTCACTTTGGCGTTGGCGCGAGGCCTAAATCGGACGCCGCATCACCCAGATCAGGATCAGGCCGGCCACGGCCGAACCGATCCCGACCGCCCGCAGGACGTTGTCCGGCGTGGCGATCGCGCTCTTCATGGCCTTGCGCATCCAGTTCGGACTCGCCGCGAACATCAAGCCTTCCAGCACGAACAGGATGCCTAAGCCGATGAGGAAGTCGGCGAACGCAATGGACCTCATCGGATTGGAACCTCCCGTTGTGCTGTTCTTCTGGGCGAAGGGCGGCCATATCTGCCGCCCTTGCCTGGCTTACGGCTTTGCCGGCGTCGCGGTCGCCGCCTTGCCGGACGGGTTACCAAAGAACCGGAAGAAATCCGAGTCCGGCCGCAGCAGGAAGCGGGTGTCATTCGCGCGCAACCCGTTCTCGTAGGCGGTCATCGACCGGTAGAAGGCGAAGAAGTCGGCATCCTTGCCGTAGGCTTCCGCAAACAGGCGGTTGCGCTCGGCGTCGCCGACGCCGCGGGTCTGCTCGGCCAGCGATCTGGCTTCCGCCTCGATCACGGTCGCCTCGCGATCGGCCTTGGAGCGGATCTCCTGCGCCTTCTGGCCGCCCTGCGCCCGGAACTCGGCGGCTTCCCGCTCGCGTTCCGTCTTCATGCGCTGGTAGACCGCCTGGCTGTTCTGCTCCGGCAGATCGGCGCGCCGGATCCGAACGTCGACGACCTGGATGCCGTAACCGTCGGCCTCGCGATCGAGCTGGTCGCGGATACGCAGCATCAGCTTCTCGCGGTCGTCGCGCACCACGTTGATGAAGGTGACCTCGCCGAGCACGCGGCGCAGCGCCGCGTTCAGGAGCGTGGTGAGCTGGATGTTGGCGGCCTGGATCGAACCGACGCTCTGATAGAAGCGCAGCGCGTCCTTGATCCGGTAGCGCGCGAAGGCGTCGACCACGAGCCGCTTCTGGTCGGACGCGATCGCTTCCTGCGACGGGTTCTCCAGATCGAGGATCCGCTTGTCGACATTGATCACCGAATTCCACGGCGCCTTGAAGTGCAGGCCGGGATCGGTGACGACGTCGACCGGCTTGCCGAACTGCAGCACGATGGTCTGCTCGGTCTGCTGCACCGTGAACAGCGACATGTAGCCGACGATCACGACGAGCAGGAGTCCGAGAAGGGTGACGATACCTGTGACCGGAGACCTCATCTCGTGCCTCCGCTCGACTGCTGACCGGGGGTAGGCGGCCGCTTGGTCGTCAATTCGCCGAGCGGCAGATAGGGCACGACGCCCTGGCCCGAGGGACCGCCGTCATAGACGAGCTTGTCCGCGCCGCCGAGCACGCGCTCCATCGTCTCCAGATAGATCCGTTCACGCGTCACGTCGGGCGCCTTCTTGTATTCCTCGTAAACCTTCAGGAAGCGCGAGCTCTGGCCCTTGGCCTCGGCAACCGCCTGCTCCTTGTAGCCTTCGGCGGCCTGCATGATCTGCGCCGCACGTCCGCGCGCCTGCGGCACCACCTGGTTGGCGTAGGTCTGCGCTTCGTTCTGCAACTGCTCGAGATTGGCGCGCGCCGCCTGCACGTCGCGGAAGGCGTCGATCACCTGCGCCGGCGGATCGACCTTCTGCATCTGCACCTGGCTGATCTGAATGCCGGCGCCGTAGCTGTCCAGGGTCTTCTGGATCAGCTCCTGCACGCCCTGTTCAGTGACGTTGCGCGCACCGGTGAGGATCGGCTGGATCTGCGAACGGCCGATCACCTCGCGCATCGCGCTCTCGGCGACCGCCTTCACCGTACCTTCGGGGTTCTGGATGTTGAAGAGGAAGTCGCCGACGCCGGCGGTGTCGGGCTTGATGCGCCACAGCACGGTAAAATCGACGTCGACGATGTTCTCGTCGCCGGTCAGCATCAGGCTCTCTTCCGGCACGTCACGAATGGAGCGGCCGCGCCGCGCCGGATCGTCGATCAGCGTCATGCCGATGGAGATCGTGTTGACGCGCAGCGCCTTGGGCAGCAGCACTGTCTCGATCGGATAGGGCAGATGATAGTTCAGGCCCGGATCCACGGTGCGGACATGCTTGCCGAAGCGCAGCACGACGCCGCGCTCTTCGGACTGCACGCGGAAGAAGCCCGACAGCAGCCAGAACGCGATGATGAGCAGGATGATCAGCGTGATGCCGACGCCGGAGAAATAGCCGCCCGGCATGATCTGCTGGAGGCGATCCTGGCCGCGCCGCAGAAGGTCTTCCAGATCCGGCGGCCTCGGCCCGACCGGTTGCGGGCCTGAACCCCATGGTCCCTTTGGACCCGAGCCCCATGGGCCACCGCCCTGATTCTTCCACGGCATTCGACGCTCTCCTCGGCGGGGTGGAATTGCCCCTGCCCGCTTTGTCCGGTCCGGCTTTATAGGGGACAGGCAAGTCCCTTACAACGCAGCCCGGCCTGTCTTTGGAGCTATGCTCGGGCACGAAAAAGTCAATGTAAACATTGACGAATGCGGTTAATGGGGCGGCCGCCGACGATATGTCACATAGGAGAAATCGGCGCTGTCGTCCGCTCCGGCAGGATGACGGACGCGCGCCGTCTCCTCCCATTCTGCCCTGTCGATGTCGAAATGCGTGTCACCTTCGGGCCGCGCATGCACTTCGGTGATTTCGAGGCGATCGGCACGATCGAGCCATTGCCGATAGATCTCGGCACCGCCGATCACCGCGATCTCGGTGACCGAACGCCGCAGGGCATCGCCACGGGCGATCGCGCCTGCGTCCGCGGCCGATGTCGTGACGATGGCGCCAGCGGCACGATAGTCCGGATCGCGCGTGATCACGATGTGGGTGCGGCCCGGCAGCGGCCGGCGCAGGGATTCGAAGGTCTTGCGGCCCATGATCATGGGCTTGCCGATTGTCAGCGCCTTGAAGCGCGCCATGTCGGACTTCAATCGCCAAGGAATGGCGTTGCCGGCGCCGATGACGCCGTTCTCCGCAATCGCCACGACGAAGACGATCTCCATCAGGCAACACTCCCCGCAAGCCGCGTCAGCGCAGGACCGGTGACGCGGCACAGCGTCCAGTCCTCCATCATGACGGCGCCGAGCGACTTGTAGAACGCGATCGACGGCGCGTTCCAGTCGAGCACCGCCCATTGCAGGCGCGACCAGCCGTTCTCGACGCATTCCCTGGCGAGATAGACCAGCAGCGCCTTGCCGAGGCCCCTGCCCCGATGCGACGGCCGCACATACAAATCTTCGAGATAGATGCCGTGACGGCCGCTGAAGGTGGAGAAATTGGCGAACCACACCGCAAAGCCGACCGCCTCGCCGTTCCACTCGGCAATCGCGCAATAGAGCTGCGGTCTCTCGCCGAACAGCGCGGCCGCGATGTCGGCCTCGGTCGCCTCGACCTCGTGCGTGAGCTTTTCGTATTCGGCAAGTTCTCGGATGAAGTCGAGAACGAGCCCGGCTTCACCCGGGCGCGCGCGGCGAATGTTCAGCGACATCTAGACCGCGACTTCCGCCTTGATGTGCGGATGCGGGTCGTAGCCGACGAGTTCGAAATCCTCAAAGCGGAAGGAGAAGATGCCCTTCACATCGGGATTGATCCGCATCACCGGCAGCGCACGCGGCGCGCGCGTGAGCTGGAGCTTCGCCTGCTCCAGATGGTTGGAATAGAGATGGGTGTCGCCGAACGAATGCACGAAGTCGCCGGGCTTGAGACCCGTGACCTGCGCCACCATCATGGTGAGCAGCGCATAGGAGGCAATGTTGAAGGGCACGCCCAGGAACACGTCGGCCGAACGCTGATAGAGCTGGCACGACAGCTTGCCGTTGGCGACGTAGAACTGAAACAGGCAATGGCACGGCGGCAGCGCCATCTTGTCGACCTCGGCCGGATTCCAGGCCGAGACGATCAGGCGGCGCGAGTCCGGGTTGCGCTTGATCATGTCGACGACATTCGAGATCTGGTCGATGCTGCGTCCGTCCGGCGCGGGCCAGGAACGCCATTGATGGCCGTAGACCGGGCCGAGATCGCCATTGGCATCCGCCCACTCGTCCCAGATGGTGACGCCGTTATCGCGCAGATATTTGATGTTGGTGTCGCCCTTCAGGAACCACAACAGCTCGTGCACGATCGCCTTGAGCGGCAGCCGCTTGGTGGTCAGCATCGGGAAGCCGGCCGACAGATTGAAGCGCATCTGATGGCCGAACACCGAGAGCGTGCCGGTGCCGGTCCGGTCGGTCTTCTCGGCGCCGTCTGAAAGAATCCGCTCGAGCAGGTCCTGATACTGGTGCATGTGCCGTGAGCCTTTGGGGAAGCGGCGAACTTAACGGCCGCCCCCGCGCTGCGACAGCGGCGATTCGCTGCCTCCACCGATTATACCCGGAAAAGTGAGCGTTCCCGGCACAAACGACAAGGGGCGGAACTTGGCGTCCCGCCCCTTGCCTATCGGTCTGAAAGTGCTGGCTAACTTGCCGGCTTGAGCACCGGGGTCCACTTCGCGATCTCGCTCTTGACGAGGGTCGCCAGCGCCTCCGGCGTGCGGTCCTTGGGCGTGGGGATGACGCTGCCGAGTTCGAGCAGGCGCTTCTTCACGGTCTCGTCGTCGAGCGCCTTGATGGCAGCGGCGTTCAGGCTCGCCACGATCGCCGGCGACGTTCCCTTCGGGGCGAATATCGCGTTCCAGGCCTGGGCCTGGAACGCAGGCAGCCCGGCTTCCGTCGTCGTCGGCACGTTCGGCAGCGACGGATTGCGCTCGGCCGTCGCGATCGCATAGGCCTTGATGGTGCCCGCGTTGATCTGCGGCACGGCGTTGACGATCTGGTCGCACATGTAGTCGACCTGCCCCGCCACCAGCGCGTTCATCGCGGGACCGGTGCCGTTGAAGGGCACGCCGACCGGCTTGATGTCCAGGATGGAATGCAAGAGCTCGCAGGATACATGCGAGACCGAGCCGACGCCGGCATGCGCCGCGTTGACCTTCTCGGCATTGGCCTTCACGTAGGTTACGAATTCCTTCAGGTCCTTCGGCGGGAAGTCCTTGCGCGCCAGGATCAGGATCGGTGTGCCCGCGAGCAGCGCGATCGGCTCGAAGTCTTTCTCCGGATGATAGGCAAGCTTCGGATAGAGCGGCACGGAAGCGGCATGCGTGCCCATATGCCCCGTGATCAGCGTATAGCCGTCATTGGCCGCGCGCGCGGCGCGCGTGGTCGCGGTGGTGCCGCCGGCGCCCACCACGTTCTCGATGATGATGCTCTGGCCGAGCGTCTGCGCCATATGCGAGGTGACGATGCGCGAGATCACGTCGGTCGGGCCGCCGGCAGCGAACGGTACGATCATGGTGATGCCGCGCGTCGGATAGGTTTGCGCCTTCGCCGGTGCGACAAAGGCACACAGCGATGCGAGCGCAGCAGCACATGCGCCCGTCGCGAGCGCGCGAATAGAAATCATGTCGTTTCCCCCGGGACACAAACAAAAATGCCGGCCACAAGGGCCGGCATTTTCATGTCACGAAGACATCACACAAGTCGATTCGACTTCCGAATGCGGCGCCCGGACGCAGGGCGCCGCGCCGACGCAGGTGCGCTCAGTTCTCGGACTCGGTGAACACCTCGTCACGCTTGGCGCGCAGCATGGGCAACAGCGTGAGCGCCAGCAGGAATGCCGCGATCGCCAGTAGCACCGCCGACAGCGGACGCGTCAGGAACACGCTCCAGTCGCCGCGCGAGATCAGCAGCGCACGGCGCAGGTTCTCTTCCATCAGCGGGCCCAGCACCATGCCGAGCAGCAGCGGCGCCGGCTCGAAATCGTGCTTGATCAGCCAGTAGCCGACGAGACCGAAGACGCCCGCGAGGATGACGTCCACCGGCGCGTTGTTCACCGAGTAGATGCCGATCGCGCAGAAGATCACGATCGAGGGGAACATCAGCCGGTAGGGCACGCGCAGCAGGCGGACCCAGATTCCGACCAGCGGCAGGTTGATGATGATCAGCATGAGGTTGCCGATCCACATCGAGGCGATCATGCCCCAGACGAGATCCGGCTGCTTCTGCATCACCTGCGGGCCCGGCACGATGCCGTGAATGGTCATCGCACCCACCATCAGCGCCATCACCGCGTTGGGCGGGATGCCGAGGGTGAGCAGCGGAATGAAGGAGGTCTGCGCCGCGGCGTTGTTGGCGCTTTCCGGCGCCGCCACGCCCTCGATCGCACCGCGGCCGAACCGCGACGGGTTCTTGGCGAGCTTCTTCTCAAGCGTGTAGGCCGCAAAGGACGCGATCACCGCGCCACCGCCCGGCAGAATGCCGAGGATCGAGCCGAGCACCGTGCCGCGCAGGATCGCAGGCGCCGAGTCGGTCAGGTCTTTCCTGGTCGGCATCAGGCCGGTGATCTTCTGCTGCACGAGATCGCGGTTCATCTCGGCGCCGGCGTCGAGATTGCGGATGATCTCGGCAAAGCCGAACACGCCCATCGCCACCGTGGCAAAGCCGAGACCGTCGGCAAGCTCAGGAATGTTGAAGGCCATGCGCGAGGCGCCGGTCTCGATGTCCGAACCGACCATCGAGAGCAGCAGACCGAACACGATCATCGCGATCGCCTTCAGCACCGAGCCCTTGGCCAGCACGACCGCGAAGATCAGGCCGAGCACCATCAGCGAGAAATATTCGGCCGGACCGAACGCCAGCGCGAGTTTTGTGAGTGGCGCGCCGAGGACAGCGATCAGGACAGTCGCGACGCAGCCGGCGAAGAACGAGCCGATCGCGGCGATCGCCAGCGCCGGACCGGCGCGACCCTGCTTGGCCATCTGGTGACCGTCGATGGCGGTGACGACCGATGTCGCCTCACCTGGAATATTGACCAGGATCGACGTGGTCGAGCCGCCATATTGCGCGCCGTAATAGATGCCGGCGAGCATGATCAGCGCGCCGACCGGCGGCAGACCGAAGGTGATCGGCAGCAGCATCGCGACCGTGGCGATGGTGCCGATCCCAGGGAGAACGCCGACCAGCGTGCCGACGAGGGCGCCGATCAGGCACATCAGCAGGTTGATCGGAGAGAGCGCGACGGCAAAGCCGTGAGCGAGGTTGGCAAAAATATCCATCACGCCCTCACTGGACCAGGAAACGCGGGAACATCGGCATCGGCAGCCCGAGCACGTACGGGAACAGGATCGCGCAGCCGAGCGTCAGGCAGGCGCCGACGATGGCAGCCTCCAGCCAGCGCGTCTCATGCGATCCTGTCGCTGCGATCATGAAGCTGACGAAGGCCGAGACCACAACACCGAGTGGCCGGATCGCCAGCGCGAAAAACACGATCGAGGCCATCACGAACATCGGCCCGCGCCAGGCATAATGCGCCATCGCCGGCCCATCGGTCAGTAGGCCTGTCAAGGCGATGCCAGCGGACAAGGCGACGAGCAGCCCGCCGAACATGCGCGGCGCGGTGCCCGCGCCGAAGGAGAAGCCGCGCATCCCCTGCAAATCGCTCGAGGCCCACAGCGCGAACAAAGCCAGCGCCATCAGGATGATGCCGCCGACATAATCCTGTGCCGACCGGATGGTCATGAAAAGCGTGACGATCGCCACCACAAGGATCGGGTAGGAATAGATCAGCGCCAGCAGCACATCGGATGACGCCTTCTTGGTGTCACCACTGGCCGCTCCGATCAGCGCAGCGGGAGCGCCCGCGACCAGCGCGGTGGCATGGCTGATCAGGACGGTGGCCGGGCCGCGTCCCGCGCCCCAGCCGAAAATCGTCCCGATCGACCAGATGAATTCGAAGATCTGCGGCGCAATCGCCAGCAGGCAAAAGCCGATCGCCACCGATGTGTTTCGGGTGGCCGTCGCTGAGTGGCCCATCGTATCGGCCATGCATGTCTCCTCCGCGACCCGTAAGTCACGCGCAGTGTTGTTCTAATCGGCTGGAAATGGATCCCCCGCCCGGATCACTGCCTAGCGATTTTCATTACACAATGCCAGCAAAACCCAACAAGCCCCCGGCGAGCAGGAGCCATAGTGGATTGATGCGCGAGACAGACGCGACCACCGCAACCACCGCGGTCAGAAGCAGTGCAGCAATCGTGCGATCGGTCGACTGGGCCAGGATCAGGGCGCTGGCTGCCATCAATCCAATCGAGAGCGGAACCAGTGCAGCCTGGATCAGGCCGGGCCAGCGCGATTGGCTGGGCCGGCCCAACAGACGGCTGACATAATAGGCAACCAGCGCGGTCGGCAGGCACATCGCCAGCGTCGCCGCCAGCGCGCCGGGGATGCCGGCGACCGCATAGCCGATTAACGTCACGATAAGCACGTTCGGACCTGGCGAGAGCTGCGCGATCGCATAGGCATCCGTGAACTGCTTGTCGGTCATCCAGTGATGCACGTCGACCGCGATGCGGTGCATCTCGGGCACCGCCGCCGCGGCGCCGCCGACCGCGAATAGCGACATCAGACCAAAGGTCGAGATCAGCGCCCAGATCGGGTTCTCGGCGTTCACGCTGCTACCTTCCGCCGCAGGAGGTAGGTGGCGCTGATGCTCACGGGGATCGCGACCAGCAGCACCGCCTGCAGCGGCAGGCGCAGCACGCCGATGGCGAGGAAGACGCCGAGCATCAGAATGAGCGCGACCGGCTCCAACCGCTTGAGCAGCGGCGTCATCATGCGGAAGACGACCGCGATCAGGAGGCCGACCGCCGCGCAGGAGATGCCCGCGAGGATGCGGCGCAGCACCTCCACGTCGCCGAACCGGGCGTAGATGATCGCAAGCACGGTCATGATCAGCGTCGGCGGCAGCAGCAGGCCGGCAAAGGCGGCAACGCCGCCCGCAATCCCGCGCAGCCGCGCGCCGAACACCATCGACAGATTGACGATGTTGGGTCCGGGCAGGAAATGGCAGAGCGCAAAGGTCTCGTTGAACTCGTCCGCCGTCATCCAGCGGTGCTGCTCGACGATCGCCCGCCGGGCGAACACCAGGACCCCGCCGAAACCGGCCAGCGACATCCGGGCGAAAGCCACGAACAGCGCGGCCAGGCTGGGCGGGGGGCCGCTGGTCGCGGCACGATCCGGCTCTTGGGCGGCCGGTGCTGAATCCGGGGACATGTCAGGAGCTTAGAACGTGGGCCGCCGCAAGGCCAAGGCTGTCCGGAACCTATCCAAAGGGAACCGCGCCATGCCTGCGCCAAACCCCTGTCTTTCTAAACCTTTGCCCCCTATATTGGGGGGGCCGGTTCGCCGGCTATGGAAATAAACGGTCGTCGCAATAAACCATTCGGACCCGGGGGCGGTACCCGGCGCCTCCACCAAAGCCCACAGCGGGCGAGCCCTGGAAGCGGGTTTTGGCGGGGGCGAAATAGGATCGACGAGGGCGTAAAGGGCGTGCTTTTTCCCGGTATTGTTCCGCCGTTATCGGGCTACTGCAATAGTTGCCAACGACAACTTTGCTCCGGTTGCTCAGGCTGCGTAACGCAGTTTGAAAGACCATCTTAAAGTCCTAACGGGTTAAGCTCCGTTAGGCGGGGTTCGGAGGCACCTGGCAACAGAAGCCTCCACTTACATTTTATTTCCTCCCCGGCGGGGACTCCTGCTGACCCGTCAGGCGCGGTACTATTGCGACTTGGCGAGTCGGGCCGGCAGGGCCCAACTCCTGGAATGCAACAGGACACCATGGCGACCGATCATATCCGATACGATGTGCTGGCCCGCGACGCGCTGCGCGGCGTGCTGCGGAAGGTGCTGACCGACGCCGCGTCCCATGGACTGCCCGGCGAGCATCATTTCTTCATCACCTTCGTGTCGAAGGCCGAGGGCGTGAAGCTGTCGTCGCGGCTGCTGGCGCAATATCCGGAAGAGATGACGATCATCCTCCAGCACCAGTTCTGGGATCTGACCGTGCTCGAGGACCGCTTCGAGGTGGGCCTGTCGTTCGGCGGCATTCCGGAGCGGCTGGTGGTGCCGTTCAGCGCCATCAAGAGCTTCCTCGATCCGTCCGTGAAATTCGGCCTCCAGTTCGACACGTCCGATGTCGCCGAGGTCGCTCCGGAGACGTTGCCGGCAGCCCCCGCCCCCTCGGCCCTGTCGGTGCCCACGCCCGCCACTGACAAGGCGGAGACCGCGGAAGAGCCGACCCCGCCGAGCCAGGGCGGCGCCGAGGTCGTGCGGCTCGATCGTTTCCGCAAGAAATGATCTAGGTTGGCCGCGAAACGGTCGCGCCCGGCAAAACTGCCTATATAGAAGAGCACCTGAAGAGGCCGCGCGGCGTTTCGCGCGGCGGAATGGATGTGCTCATGGCCAAAGCTGCTCGCTCCAAGCCGACTAACTCAAAGACCGCCCGCCCCGCGACCCGCATCGAGACCGACAGTTTCGGTCCCATCGAGGTCCCCTCCGATCGCTATTGGGGGGCGCAGACCGAGCGCTCGCGCCAGAATTTCCGCATCGGCACCGATCGCATGCCGATCTCGCTCGTGCATGCGCTCGGCATCGTCAAGCTCGCCGCGGCGCAGTCCAACCGCGAGCTCGGCCTGCTCGACCAGCGCCGCGCCAATGCCATCATCCGCGCTGCGCGCGAGGTCATCGAGGGCAGACTGGACGACCATTTTCCGCTCGTCGTGTGGCAGACCGGCTCGGGCACCCAGAGCAACATGAACCTCAACGAGGTGATCGCCAATCGCGCCAATGAGCTGCTCGGCGGCGAGCTCGGCGCCAAGAAGCCGGTGCATCCCAACGATCACGTCAACATGAGCCAGTCGTCGAACGACTCCTTTCCCACCGCGATGCACATCGCGGCCGCCAGCCGCATCAATGCCGATCTCGTTCCTGCGCTCGGGGAATTGCTCCGCGCGCTGCGCAAGAAGGAGAAGGAGTTCGCCAGGATCGTCAAGATCGGCCGCACCCACACCCAGGACGCGACGCCGCTGACGCTCGGCCAGGAGTTTTCCGGCTATGCCGCGCAGGTCGAAAGCGGCATCGCGCGACTGAAGGTCGCGGTGAAGGATCTCTATCCGCTGGCACAGGGCGGCACCGCCGTCGGCACCGGCCTCAACTCGAAGCCGCGCTTTGCAAGACTGTTCGCCAAGCACGTCGCCGGCATCACCAAATTGCCCTTCACCAGCGCCGCCAACAAATTCGAGGCGCTGGCCTCGAACGATGCCTATGTGCTGGCGCACGGCGCCATCAATTCGGTCGCAACAGGCCTGTTCAAGATCGCCAACGACATCCGCCTGCTCGGATCGGGCCCGCGCTCGGGCCTGGGCGAGCTGATCCTGCCGGAGAACGAGCCGGGCTCCTCGATCATGCCGGGCAAGGTCAATCCGACGCAGTGCGAGGCGATGACCATGGTGTGCTGCCAGGTGTTCGGCAATCACACTGCGATCACGGTCGCCGGCAGCCAGGGCCATTTCGAGCTCAACGTCTACAAACCCGTGCTGGCCTACAACATGCTGCACTCGATCCGCCTGATGGCGGATGCCGCCCGCTCCTTCACCGAGCATTGCGTCAGTGGCATCCGCGCCGACGAAAAGCGCATCAAGGAGCTGATGCAACGCTCGCTGATGCTGGTGACGGCGCTCGCGCCGAAAATCGGCTACGACAACGCCGCCAAGGTGGCGAAGACGGCGCATGCCAACGGCACCACGCTGAAGGAGGAGGCGCTGCGACTCGGCTTCGTCTCGGCGGATGAATTCGACCGCCTGGTACGCCCCGAGAAGATGACCAGCCCGGGATAAATTCCGAATTCCGATAGCCATCCGTAGTGATACGGGCGCCTGACCGGCAGAAATATGCGGCTTTGGGGGAGGGATTTGATTACCGTCAATGTTGCGGCGGAACGGCGTGTTACGCAGCCCTTCTGCCCTTGACGGGGCGAAATTCATCGTTTGATGGCCCAAGCGGCCGATTGACGAGGGCGAGCGAATGGCAATCAAGTCTTTTGGGGCGCGACGCGCCCTCCTGAATGTTTCATCCTGCCTGAAGAGGATCGGATGATGGAGACGCGGCATGGGGAACGTCATCAACCTGAATCGTTTCCGGAAGCGCGCCGAGCGGGAAGCCTCGGCGAAGCAGGCGGACACCAATCGGGCGAAGTTCGGCCGCACGAAGGCGGAACGGTCGGCGGAGGAGACGCGCGCGGACAGGGCCAAGGAGCACCTGGACCAGCATCAGATCGATCGCGAGGATCAGTCATGAAGTCGCCCGTCGTGAAGCGGTCGATCGTCGTCGCCGGCCACAAGACCAGCGTCAGCCTGGAAGAGGCGTTCTGGAACGGCATGAAGGAGATCTCGGGTCTGCGCAACATGACGCTGTCCGAGCTCGTCGGCGAGATCGACGGTGCCCGTCAGCAGGGCAACCTGTCCTCGGCGATCCGCCTGTTCGTCCTGGACTACTTCAAGAGCCGCGCCATGGCCGCCATCCAGCCGGAAAAGGTCCCGGCCCAGTAGCCGCAGAGGCGACTTTCCGACGCACACCGGCGTCTGCACTTTAAAATCACTCTAAGGTGCAGTTTCGGCGCGCAAGTGCGCTTGACCTCAATGCCCTGCGTTGAAAATACAGGGCATGACCGACACCAAAGATACGCGCCCTCACATGCCGCTGGGTCTGGCCCTGCGCGGCTATACCGGCGTCATCCAGCACCTGTCTGCTGGGGATGCGGGTTCGGCACTCTCGGACGTCGAGCTCGAGAGCCGGCTGATCGAGCTCGGCTTCGTCGAGGGGGCCCGGGTCGAGGTCCTGCACGAGGGGCTGGTCGGGCGCGACCCGATCGCCGTGAGGGTCGACAGCATCACGATCGCGGTCCGCCGGCGCGAAGCCATGGCCATCATCGTCGCTTAGACAGCGACCGGACCCTCGTTCCCAGGCCTTTGATCCCAGATCGTTAGAAGTCATGGAAGCACCCCTGCTGCATCTCGCCCTGGTCGGCACGCCAAACAGCGGCAAGACCTCGCTGTTCAATGCGCTGACCGGCAGCCGGCAGAAGGTTGCGAACTATCCGGGCGTCACCGTCGAGCGCAAGGAAGGTTTCTTCGTCACGCCCCAGGGACGCCAGGTCTCGGTGGTCGACCTGCCCGGCACCTATTCCCTGCGCGGCCGCAGCCCGGACGAGGAGATCACCCGCGACTTCGTGCTCGGCAAGGCCACCGGCGAGGCGGTGCCCGATCTCGTGCTGTGCGTGGCCGATTCCACCAATCTGCGCCTGACCATCCGCCTGCTGCTGGAGCTCAAGCGCACCGGTCGCCCGATGATCCTCGTGCTCAACATGTTCGACATCGCCGCCCGCCGCGGCATCGCCGTCGACGTCGAACGGCTCGCCAAGGAGCTCGGCGTACCCGTGGTCACCTCGATCGCGGTGCGCAAGGGCGGCACGGCCGACCTCCTGACGCTGACCGACGAGATCTCGGCCAGGCTCGCCGCCGAGCCCCAGGAGAACACCTGGCGCGCGCTCAGCGTCGGCGAATTGCGCTCCACCCAGCGCGAGGCCGACCGCATCATCGCCGATTGCGTCAGCCTGCCTGCGAGACCCGACACCTGGACCGCGCGGATCGACGCGGTGGTGCTGCACCCCGTCGGCGGCCTCATCGTGCTGGCGCTGATCCTGTTCGTGATGTTCCAGGCGGTGTTCGCCTGGGCCCAGCCGCTGATGGAGCTGCTCAACAACGGCTTCGATGCGCTCGGCGAGTTCGTGCACGCCACCCTGCCCGCCGGACTGCTGCAGAGCTTCCTCCAGAACGGCGTGATCTCGGGCGTCGGCAGCGTCATCGTGTTCCTGCCGCAGATCATCATCATCTTCCTGTTCATCCTGCTCCTGGAAGATTTCGGCTACATGGCACGCGCCGCATTCCTGATGGACCGCATCATGGGCGGCGCCGGGCTGCACGGCCGCGCCTTCATTCCGCTGCTGTCGAGCTTTGCCTGCGCCATTCCCGGCATCATGGCGACGCGCGTGATCGACAACAAGCGCGACCGGCTGACCACGATCCTGATCGCGCCGCTCATGACCTGCTCGGCGCGCATTCCGGTCTACACGCTGATCATCTCGGCCTTCATTCCGGCAAGGGACGTCTGGGGCTTCATCAACCTCCAGGGCCTCGTGATGTTCGGCCTTTACGCGGCCGGCATCATCAGCGCGCTCGCCGTCTCGTTCCTGATCAAATTCTTCATGCTGCGCGACTATGCGCCGGCGCCATTCATGCTGGAGCTGCCGGACTACAAGATGCCGCGGCTGAAATCGATCGCGATCGGCGTCTACACGCGGGCCAAGATGTTTCTTCACCGCGCCGGCACCACGATCTTCTCGATGATGGTGCTGATCTGGTTCCTGGCCTCGTTCCCGCAGCCGCCGGCGGGCGCGACGGAACCCGCAATCGACTTCAGCCTCGCCGCCATCATCGGCAAGGCGCTCGAGCCGCTGCTCGCCCCCGTCGGCTTCAACTGGCAGATCGCGGTCGCCCTGATCCCCGGCATGGCGGCGCGCGAGGTCGCGGTCGCAGCGCTCGGCACCGTCTACGCGATCGAAGGCGGCAAGGAAGCCGCCGAGCAGATCGGCCAGGTGCTGGCGACGAAATGGTCGCTCGCTACCGCTTTGTCGATGCTGGCCTGGTACATCTTCGCCCCGCAATGCGCCTCGACGCTGGCCGTGATCCGGCGTGAAACCGGAAGCTGGCGATGGATGGCGGTGACCTTCACCTACATGCTGGTGCTGGCTTATGCCGCAAGCCTCGTGACGTACAATGTCGCGGTGGCGCTGGGGGCGGGGTAGCGCCCCTCCAAAACAAAAACTTCGAAAACAACCCCATGCACAGTAGACCGGGCCAGCGAAAACAACAGTTTACGAATTATCCGAAATTCGCTTGACCCGTCGGGCAAAACAGGGGCATATTGGCATCCTCGACCCCCGACGGCATCAAGATCGCGGCAAGCGCCAAGCGGCCATCTGCGTCCATGAATCACTTCAGCACCAACAGGCTGACCGCCGAGCGACTGCACGCAGATCACCTCCCCGACCTCATCGAACTCCATCTCGATCCAGACGTCTCGCGCTATCTCGGCGGCGTGCGCTCGGCTGAAGCGACGAAGACCTATCTCGCCGTCAACGTCGCCCATTGGGACCAGCATGGCTTCGGGCTGTGGGTCCTGCGAACGAAAGACGGCGCGTTCGCCGGACGGGCGGGCATCCGGCACATCCTCGTGGATGATGTGGACGAGATCGAGATCGCCTACACGTTCAAGCGCAGCCTCTGGGGCCAGGGACTTGCAAGCGAGATCGCGACCGCGCTGACGCAGATCGGGCTGTCGCAACTCGCGCTGCCGTCCCTCATCGGCCTGGTCTTCGTCGGACACGGCGCATCGCGCCGCGTGCTGGAGAAATCGAACTACGTCCTCGAGAAGAGTACGACGCATCACGGCGAGGACGTCGTGATCTATCGCGCCCGACGGTGACAGCCGCAAGGACAATGGCGCCAGCCGGAATGCTGCCGTCTCTTCACGCCATTGCAGGCGGCGACACCGTGGCGCTTGCGTAACGGGCGGCCAGCGCTCTGTTTCCCGACATTCCGAACGTATCGCCGGCCACAGATTTGTTTCAGTTGTTCCCGCGGGCGCCTGACGCCACACCCCCGACCGTTCAAGCAGGCGGCGCTGGGGAGCGAACCCGACTGGAGCCGTCAGAGTGCATCAACGAATTTGCGTGAACAGCATCAGGAGGCAATCGCCACGCGCGCGACGCCCGCGACTCTCGACCGTCGCGGTGCTCGCAGCCCTTCTGGGCTGGGGGCCGGCCGTGGCTTTCGCCGGCGAGGCGCACCGCCTTCAACCGGAAACCACGGCTTCGCAGTCGAACTATCAATTCCTCTCGCTCGGCGTCGGCAAATCGATCGTGGTCGACCTGCCGCGGGACGCCAAGGATATCCTGGTCGCCGATCCCAAGATCGCCAATGCCGTGGTCCGGTCCGCGCAGCGGGCCTACATCATCGGCGCGTCCGTCGGCCAGACCAGCATCGTCTTCTTCGATGCCGCGGGCCAGCAGATGGTTGCCTATGACATCGCCGTCAAACGGGACCTCAACGGTGCACGCGCCACGTTGCGGCAGATGTTTCCGCGTTCAAATATCCGGATCGAAGGCATCGGCGATGGCGTGATGCTTACGGGTACGGCCGCGACCCCGATCGAAGCTCAACAGGCCAATGACGTGGCGGCTCGCCTCGTTGGATCCGCCGACAAGGTCGTCAACTCGCTCGTCGTGCAGGCCCGTGACCAGGTCATGTTGAAGGTGACGGTTGCGGAAGTATCGCGCTCGATCGTCAAGCAGCTCGGGATCGATCTCAGTACCAGCCTCAGTTCCGGTACCACCGCCGTCAGCCTGACCAACTCGAATCCGTTCATTGCCTACGGCCAAAACCTGGTGTCAGGAAATAACGTGACGCTGTCGGCCGGCGGAACGACGGCAACGCTGCGGGCGATGGAAACCGCCGGCATCATGCGCACCCTGGCCGAACCGACGCTGACATCGGTTTCAGGAGAGTCGGCCACCTTTGTCTCCGGCGGCGAGTTTCCGGTTCCGGCGGGCTATTCCTGCGACCCGACTACCCATGTCTGCACGACACAGATCAGCTTCAAGAAATTCGGGCTGGCTCTCAATTTCAGCCCCGTCGTTCTCTCCGAAGGGCGCATCAGCCTGCATCTGATGACCGAAGTCTCGGAGCTGTCCAACGAGCACGCGATCACCTTGTCTCAGGCCGTCAGCGACACGACGACGAACTCGCTGACGGTGCCCTCCATCAAGACGCGGCGGGCGGAAAGCACGCTCGAGATTCCCTCCGGAGGATCCATGGTGATCGCGGGCCTCATCCAGGACCAGACAAAGCGAGCCGTGAATGGATTACCCGGCTTGATGCAACTGCCGGTTCTCGGCGCCCTGTTCCGAAGCCAGGACTTCGTGAACAATCAGAGCGAGCTGGTCGTCCTCGTGACGCCCTATATCGTTCGCGCGACAAACCCGAAGGACCTGTCCAGGCCGGATGACGGCTTCGCCAATGTAAGTGATCCGGAGGCCAATCTGCTCGGCAGCATCAATCGCCTCTATGGCACCACCGCAAGCCGCCGGAAACCGCAACGGCAGACCGACGGGGTCGGATTCATCATCGATTGAGGCCTCGGCGTGAAGAACCTCCGCTCCGTCTCATCGCGATGCGCATGTCACTCGCCGCGATGGCGCAGCGCATCGACGATGACCTTGAAGGCGGGCGAGTTCTGGCGCCGGCTCGGATAGTAGATGTGATAGCCGTCGAACATGGGGACCAGTCGTCGAGGACCAATGCGAGGCCGCCTGACGCGATGTGCGGCTGCGCGATGTTCTCCGGCACATAGGCGATGCCGTACCCGTTCAAGGCGGCGTCGAGTGATCGCAGGAGCCTGTTCCTTCGCCGTCGTCCCGGCGTCCCGATCGGCAGCAATGAGCGACACCGGCAAACCCGGCCTGTTGAGCGCCTGCCTGATCGTCGGTAGGTTCGTCCATTGGGCACCTGTCTCGTAGGCTTGTCTATTTGCGGCCTTCTGCCGGCCACGCCGCCATCGCCGCCTTGGCTGTCCCCCCCAACTCCGCCGCCGTGGCGCCGTCCTTGGCCTGGATGGCCATGCCCTGGAAGACGCTGAGATAGAACCGGCTCAGGGCATCAATGTCCGTCGCAGCAGGCAGTTCGCCGTTGGCGACCGCAGTCTCGATCCGCGCGCGCAAACTATCCAGCATGTCGAGCCGGACTTTCCTGATCACACGGGCGATGGAGGCCGGCCATTCATCGCTGACGGCTGCCAGCACGGCCATGCAGCCCGCCGGTGTCATCCGGGATTTTGGCAGGGTCTCGGTCGCCGCGGCCAGCAGGTTCTCAACACCCTCGCGCGCGGTTGCGCCCTCGGCGAGCCTGTCCCAGACCGGCTGCCCGTGAGCCAGGACGTAATGCTCGATCGCGGCGAGGTAGAGCGCCTCCTTGCTTTCGAAGGCCGCATAGAGGCTCGGCGAGCGGACGCCCATGGCGTCGCAGAGGTCGTGCATCGAGGCGGCGGCAAAGCCCTTGCGCCAGAACAGCAGCATGGCGGCTTCCAATGCCGCGTCGCGATCAAATTCCCGTGGCCGACCTGCCATCGCCCGCCTTTCTGTAATGATCAACACATAATTGACTTGACCGCCGCGATCAAGACTCCACATATTCTGTGTCGATCGTTACAGAATTGGAGAGATCAGATGACGCTGGCAGGAAAACGGGCCCTGGTGACGGGCGCAAGCAGGGGTATCGGTGCGGCCATCGCGAAGGCGCTTGCCGCCGAAGGCGCCGATGTCGCGATCACCTACGAGAAGTCCGCGGACAGCGCCGCGAAGGTCGTGGACGCCATCAAGGCGAGCGGGCGAAAGGCCGTGGCGATCCAGGCCGACAGCGCCGATGTCGCCGCCGTTCAGGCCTCGGTCGAAAAGACCGTCGCTGCGCTGGGCGGGCTCGATATTCTGGTCAACAACGCCGGAATTCTTCGCTTGGGCGGCCTCAACGACATTTCGCTCGGGGATATCGACGCGCTGCTGGACGTCAACGTCCGTTCGCCGATCGTCGCGAGCAAGGCCGCGCTGCGCCACCTCGGCAAGGGCGGCCGCATCATCACCATCGGCAGCTATTTCGCCGACCGCGTGCCCTCGCCGGCGCTTGGCGTCTACGCGGGGTCGAAGGCAGCGCTGGCCGCGTTCACGAAGGCGCTGGCGCGCGAGCTCGGCCCCAGGGACGTCACGGTCAATCTGGTGCAGCCGGGCTCGATCGACACCGACATGAACCCGGCGAGTGGCCCGACCGCGGAGACGTTGAAGCAGTTCATGGCGCTCGGCCGGTACGGCGCGACGGATGACATCGCGAGCGCCGTGGCGTTCCTCGCAAGCGCGAAGGCCAAGTACATCACGGGAACGACATTGACGGTCGACGGCGGCGCGAACGCGTGAAGTATTTTCGAGCTACGTCGCTCTCAACGCAGAATCAATGACGGCGCCCCGGACTCCGTCATTGCGAGCGTAGCGAAGCAATCCAGGCTCTTTCCGCGGAGACAGTCTGGATTGCTTCGTCGCAAGAGCTTCTCGCAATGACTGCTCGGAAATGGTCGCGTAGCCCGGACGGAGCGCAGCGCAATCCGGGTCTTCTTGCGCAGACACAGCAGCCCCGGATTGCGCTGCGCTCCATCCGGGCTACGGAACCTACCTGAAATACCCCAGCACCAGATCAAGGTCCGCACCGCCGGCGACCGTGCCGTTCAGCTCGGCGTCGATGACGCGGCGGCAGGCTTCGATCGCGGCGTGATCGCCGAGGTCGTTGGCGGCCTCCAGCACCAGCCAGGCGGCGTCGACCGAGGCCTTGTCCGGAGCTCCGCCGCCGACATCGGCGGCGAAGGCGTTGTCGAGCTTCTTCTTGCGAACGGCGGTGCCGAATTGAGGCAACATTTGCGAATACTCCCCTGCCAATTCCGGGATGATGCCCAGTGAACCTGCTCAGTGCACCTGCAGCTCGGGCTGGCGGCCCGCATCGGCACCCGCGCCGGTCTTGCGCGACTGGTAGAATTTCAGAATGCTGCGCGAGGTCTCGATCTTGAGCCGGCCGAACTCGCGCTCGTTGTCCTGGAGCTCGCGCGCGGTGATCAAATGATCCTTGGCGCCGAGGAACAGCAGCGACATCGTCGTGTCCCAGGAGAAGTTGAGCGCCTTGCACAGCACCAGGATCATCTCGCGGTTGCGGTCCATCAGCGCGCGCTCGATCACGTCGACCGGCAGCGCCGAGAGCAGCGACAGGCCGATCTGCACCTCGTCGAAGCGATGCTGGCGCGCATAGTTCGAGATCGAATCCTGGTTGAGGTTGCCCTGGCGGTACTGCGTCGTCACCACGCGTTTGGCGACGAAATAGCTGCGCGAGGACGGACCGAACTTGGATTGCAGATCGCCGGTGACCTCGGTCACCGAGCTCTGGATCTGCGCCATCATCTCGGGGCGCTCGCTCTCGAGCCGGCGGCGGACGTCTTCCGACGCCTTCGAGATCAGCTGCTGGAAGATGTGCCGCGGCACGTCCTTGCGCAGGCCGAGTTGCTCGGCAAGAATCGAGTCGCCCTCGGCACGGCGGACCATGTGCAGCAGGCCCGAGCCGGAGAAGCGCGCGCCCTCGTTCTTTGCGACGGACGTCACGACCTCCTGGTCGCCACGCTTGACCAGCACGTCGGTGACGGCCTCGCCGATCGACTTGCGCTGGGCAATCGCGAGCAGATGCGACTGGCCCTTGGTCAGGGCGCTCTCGACCAGCATCTTCTCGTCGATCCGCGTGGAGTCGCGCAGCACGGGACCGGCGACCGCGATCTCGTCGTCGAGCGCGAGCTTCTCGATGACGTTGAGCGGGGCATGATCGCACGCCGACATCAACTCGGAGAGCTGCGTTCGCGCCGCGACCTCGATCTCGTCGGCAAGCCGGCCGATGACCTCGCCGAACATGCTGATCTCGTCGTCGCTGTAGCGGCCGGTGATCAGAATGTCGGTCGCGTGCCACAGCGCGCGTGCCCGGCTTTCGTCGGTGCCGCGCGCGATCGCGTCGTCCAGATCCTGTAGAAGCGATTTCGCCCCGTTCATGTCGATCACCCCAGTTCTTGGCCGAGTTCTTGGCCAGCTTCTTGGCGGGCCGTCCCGCCCGTGTTGGCGCGACGCCGAATTCCTCTGAGAGCCGAGACTAGGGAACAAACGCGAGAATCCAGTAAAACCGGCAGATCAGTTTTGCCGGGCAAAATTCGTTAAAATGCGAGGGAATGGATTTACCGGCGCGCAAGGCGTGGGAGGTGGGCTCTCCCGCAAGCGGGAGAAGCTTGAGGCACTGATGTCTCTCCGACGTCATGGCCGGGCTTGTCCCGGCCATCCACGCCTCACCGCACGGGACGAAGAACGTGGATGCCCGGGACAAGCCCGGGCATGACGAGTGCTGCGTTTACGGGTTCGACGGCGTCAGCACCAGCGGCGGCTTCGGCTTGGGCTTTGCGGGCGCAGGGCCCGGGGCCGGCCGCACTTCGATCGGCGGCGGCAAGGGCGCGACCTGCTGGCTGGCGAGCGGCGGGCTCGTGAGTGGCGGATTTGCGAGCGGCGGACTTGCGAGCGGAGGACTTGCGAGCGGAGGACTTGGCACGGCGGGCGCGGCTTGCGGCGCCTTCGGCGTCGGCGCGGCCTTTGGCTCGAGCCTGGGCTTCGGCGGCGCGCGGCGCGGATCGCGGCCGGGCATCGGCACGTCGGTGAGCGACGGCTCCGGCGCGGGATCGGGCGAGACCAGCATCGGCAGCGCCGCGGTCGCCGGCGGCGGCTCGCCGCGCTCGATCGCGTCCAGCCGGCGCGTCTCGCGATCGATCGTGCGCACCGCGAGCCACGAGGACAGCGGCGCAAGATCGACGGTGCGATTGAGCTTGTCGGGGGGACCCGCCGCGAACAGCTGGATCTCCGGTGGCGCGCCGGAGAGCCCGGTCATGATCGGCGTCAGGCTGGCGCGGATGTCGGCCTGGTCGGCGGGAATGTCGTAGCCGCCGGAAACGATGGCGCGGGCGTTCTTCGCTTCCAGCGGCGTGGCACCGACGCGCAGCCGTCCGTCGCGGATCGTGAACGGAATCTGCGCCGAGGCGACCGCAATCGGACCCGCCGCCAGCGCAGGCTCGACCAGTTGCCGCAGGCGGTTGTCGTCGGCGACCTGGCCGCCGTCGCTGGCGCGGATGGCGATCTCGAAGGCGCGGGGATTGAGGCCACTGATTTCAGCGGAGTCCAGCGTCACCGTGCCGTTGCCGGCGAGCGCGCCGGTGAGGGCCGCAACGCTGCGGCCCTGGCTGGTCAATGCCATCTGCACCGACGCGCGTCCCTTGGGCAGCGCAAGGTCGCGGTAGCGCAGCGTCGTCGCATCGACATTGCTGAGATCGACGCGCGCGTTCAGCGCGAGGCCATTGGCGCCATTGCGCGCGTCGAGACTCGCCGACATCTCGCCGCCGCCGACATTGCCCTTCAGCGCATCGAGCGCGAGCGACTGGCCGTCGCTGCGGATCGTTCCGCCGAAGGGACGCAACTCGACGCCCGGCAACGTGCCGCGCAACGCCTGGAAGGCGATGCGGCCGCGCCAGCCACCGAGCAGCCCCGCGCGCAGCGGCTCGCCGCCATCATGTCCCGCCGCGCCGATCGCCATCGCGAGCGCGGGCGCAAGATCGAGCGAGTCGAGGCCTACCTCGCCGTCAACGCTCTTCTCCTGGTCGAGCGTGACCGCCAGACGGCCGCGCAGATGCGAGCCGGCCATGCTGCTGTCGAGATCGTCGAAGGTCAGACGGTTGCCCGATAGCGTGAGGCGGGACGACAGGTTGACGTTCTGAGTCGATTTGTCCGCGGGGCTGGTGCCGAACAGCGGCGCGAGGTTGACGTTACGCACGCGCAGATTCACGTTGGCTTTCGGCTCCGACAGCTCGACGCTGCCTTGCGCGTCCGCGTCCAGCCCGCCGCCGCTCAACTTCGCATTCAATTGCAGCGGCTGGCGCCAGGCGCCGTTCACCTTGCCTTCGAACTGCGAAGCGCCCTCGCCTGCCGCCACCATGCGATCGAGGCCGAGCAGCGCCAGCAGTGCGCCCGCCTGCGGCGTCGAGATTTTCGAGTCCAGCGTGAAGTCGCTGTTGCGCAGGCGGTCGATGTCGATGCCGTTGACGGCTGCGAGCGGCGTCTGCGCGGCCAGCGTCGCGGTGACCTTGAGCTGCGGCGCGTCGAGATCGAGCACGGCGCGCGCGTCGCTGCGATCGGTATGCTCGGCGTTCCTGTCGAGGCTGAGATCGAGTTTAAGGCGGGTCGCGCCCGGCAATGACGGGAGGGCATCGAAGCGTGCGCGGACCGACGGCGCAAACGGCTCGATCAGCGCGGTCAGCTCGCGCAGCGAATTGGCCGAGGATTTCAGCGCGAGCTTGCCGGTGGCTTTGGTGCGATCAAAACTGCCGCTCGCCTCGGTGGTCACGCCGCTAGTCTGACCGAACCGCAACTGCTCCAGCGACAGCGCATTTGGACCGTAGCCGAGCTTGGCCGCGAACGGCCGCAGCTCCTGGCCGGCGGAGATCGCACGGCCGATATCGAGCGAGAGCTTTGCTTCCTCCGGCCATTCGCCTTGCGGCCCGGCGAGCGCGCGCACGAAACTTGCGGCGGCGTCGAGATCGAGACGATCGGCCTTGAGCTCCGCGTCGATCCGCGAGCCCTTGCTCGCGCCCGTCTGCACGAAGCCGATGCGGCCCTCGACCGCGCCGCCTTCGATGTCGGCCTTCAGCCTGTCGATGGCGAGATGATTGGCGGCGATCGTCACATCGCCGGCAAGGCGCAGCGGCCGCGTGCTGCGGCGATTGATCTCGCTGCGGCCCTGAAGCCAGGCCACCAGCGTATCGGGATCGGAGGATTCGATGCTGAGACGGCCGCTGAAACTGTCGGCGCCGGGCGCAGAGCCGTTGAGCGAGAGCTGCGTCATGCCGGGCGCGCGCAGCTCGAGCCGCTGGAAAGTCCAGGACCGGCCGTCGGTCTTGAGCTCGGCCGCGATGTTCTGCAGCGGACGGCCGCCCAGCATGATCTGGTCGGAGTTGAACTCGATCTGCGCCGGGATCGGCGCCTGCGGGATTGCGGCAAGCCCTGCGCGCAGCGCCGGCAGGATGCGCAGCGGCTCGGCATCGTCCTTGCCGGCCAGCCTGTCGGCATCGATCTGGCGCGCCGACAGCACCGCGCGCAGCAGCGGCGAGGCGCCGAACCTGAGGTCGCCGACGCCGCCGACTTTCAAGGCGTTGTCCTCGGCGCCGAGGCTGGCGTCGATCTGGTCGAATTTGGCGCCGGCGGGATCGGCCTTGAGTTTTGCGGTGAGCTTCCAGGGCATCGGCCCGGCCTCGCCGGCCTTCTTCACGGCGGGCACCGCGAGCGTCAGCGCACCGTCGAATTTCGGCAGGCGGTTGTCGAAGGCGAGCACGCCTTCGAGATCGGCGAGGACAGCGCGCTCGCCGGGATCGATGTTGAGGTGGAGACGGGTGGCGCTGCCGTCGGCGCTCGGGCCGGAGGAGATGCGGAACGGGTAGCGCACCCCGATCGCGGTGAAGCTGCCGTCGCCGCGCACCGAGCCGGCCAGCGAGCGGACGTCGCCGGAGAAGGCGATGTCGCTCAGCTCCAGCGTCGAGCGGCTGGCGGCGTCATGCAGCGCGATGCGGCCGGTGAGATTGAGGCGCTCGATCGCCAGCGAAGCCAGATTGAACGTGCCGCGCGCGGTGGACGGCAGATCGACCCGCCCGCGGGCGTCGAGGCCGAGATCGACCGCCATGCCATTGACCGTCAGCTCGGTGGCGCGCCATTCGCCGCGCATCAGCGAGGAGAGGCTGAACTCGACGTCGAGCTTGTCGGCGCGCAGCCGGCCGAGATCGTTGTTGCCGCCGAAGGTGACCGAACGCAGCCGCAGGGTCGGCGCCGGCAGCAGCCGCGCGTCGAGCTCGCCCGCCACCCGCACCGGCACACCGATGATCCGGCCTGCCTCCGCCTCGAACTGGGGCCTGAACTGGTTCCAGTCGATGAAGTAAGGCCCGATCAGCGCGGCCAGCAGCGCAATGATGAAGGCAATCGCCAATCCGAGCAGCGTCGTCTGCACGGGTCTCCCCTCGGCCAAACCGGCCCGGGCCCAACCTGAGGGCCTCAGGCGCGCCGGAACAGCTCCTTATATAGGGGGAAGTGTGGCGAAGTCACAGCGACTGTTGCGCGCGGAGGTTAACGGGCCGGCCTCACCAGCTGGCCGGCAGGCGCGTCAGGCCGCGCAACACGAAGGTCGGCCGCCATTCCGGGTTCTCGATGTCGTCGATGCGCAAGTCAGGCAGCCGCCGCAGGAGCGTGGCGATGGCGATTTCGGCCTCGATCCGCGCCAACTGGGCCCCCAGGCAGAAATGGATGCCGCCGCCGAACGACAGCGGCTTGACGTTCTGCCTGGTGACGTCGAGCTGATCAGGACGGTCGGGGTAGACCGCCGGATCGCGGTTGGCCGAGCCGAGCAGGCACAGCACGGTCTCGCCCCTGGGAATGCTCTTGCCGCCGAGATCCTCGATGTCCTCCAGCGCGACGCGCCCGGTCATCTGCACCGACGAATCGTAGCGCAAGAACTCCTCGATCGCGCCAATCATCAGCTCCGGCCGCGCCTTGAGCAGCGCGAGCTGGTCCGGATTGCGGTAGAGCGCCAGGAGGCCGTTGCCGATCAGGTTGACGGTGGTCTCGTGGCCGGCGCCGAACAGCAGGATGATGTTGGCGGTCAGCTCCTCATTGGTGAGCTTGTTGCCGTCTTCCTCGGCCTGCACCAGCTGGGTGATGAGGTCGTCGCCGGGATTTTTGCGACGCAGATCGAACAGCTGCTGGAAATACATCTGCGCCATCATGTTGCCGGCGTTGCCCCTGGCGATCTCCTCCGGCGAGAGCGGCACGGGATCGAGCAGCCGCCCGCCGTCGCGCGAGCTCTTGTAGAACACCTCGCGATGGTCCTCGGGGATGCCGAGCATGTCGCAGATGATGGTCACAGGCAGGCGGAAGGCGAAATCGTCGATCAGGTCCATGTGGCCGCGCTCGATCACCGCATCGATGGCCTGGTCGACGATCTCCTGGATGCGCGGCCGCATGTCCTCGACCCGGCGCGCGGTGAAGGCCTTCACGACGAGGCCGCGCAGTCGGGTATGGTCCGGCGGATCGGACTGCAGCATCCAGTGGCTCATGCTGCGAAACACCGGCTCGTCCATGATGGCGGGGCTATAGCGGCGCTTGGAGCGCTCGACGAAATCCTTGCCGAAGCGCTTGTCGCGCATCACGAGGCTGACGTCGGCATGGCGGCTGGTGACGAACTGGCCGAACGGCGTCACGTGGACGGGATCGATCGTGCGCAGCCGGTCGTAATGCGGATAGGGATCGCGGATGAAGTCCGGCGCCAGCGGATTGAACAGCGGATCGCCGCCTGTGGGTTGCGCTTGCTCGTTCATGGTGACCTCACATCGGTTGCCGCATGACACGAATACGCAAGGCTGCCCCAAAGCCCGGCGTAACCATCCCCGAAATCGTTCGAGTCAATTATCAACTCGATACATTATTGTATCGAGTTGCATTCTGCCCTAACCTGGCGCCATGTCAAGGGTGAGAACCAGGCCGACCAGGGACGATACGCGCGACAGGCTGTTCGAGGCGGCCGCGCGGGTGTTCGAGGCAGACGGCATCGGCGGCGCCAGCATCGAGGCGATCGCGGCTGCGGCCGGCTTCACCCGCGGCGCGTTCTACTCGAATTTCAAGAGCAAGGACGAGCTGATCATCGCCATGCTCGAGGACCATGTCGATCAGTCGATCCGGCGCAACATGGACATCCTCGCCCAGCACGACAATCTCGACGATTTCATCGCCGCGCTGAAGGCGATGGACCGCACCCGGCAGGATCCGCTCGGCCGCTCGCCGCTCCTCCACATGGAGATGATCCTGTTCGTCGCGCGCGCCGAGAAGCGCCGCCCGGAACTTGCAAAACGGCTGCGCGCGCGGCGCAAGCTGATCGCCGACATCGTCGAGGCGACGCTGAAGAGCAATGGCAGGAACAACTCGCTGAACCCGCCGTGGATGGCCTCCGTCGTGCTGGCGCTGGAGGATGGCTTTCGGCTGCACCGGCTGATCGATCCGGAGACGACGCCGGCCGACAGCTTTCTGCGCGCGATCACGGATTTGCGGCGGAGGACGGGGTTGGCGGCAGGGTGAGCGCGACCGACGTTTGATGGAAGCGTTTTGGCCGGAGGCTTTCCAGCTCGATCGCGGAGCGGCTGGGTTTATCGACGATAGCCCAGAACCGACTTGACCGATCCAGTTCCGCTGAAGAGGCACGCATTGATTGCCTGGCACGTCGCAATCGCCAATGCCTGCGGAACGTGAAGTCGATTGAATGGCATCTGTCTTGCCGGGCCCAATACGCATCATTCGATGCGTGAGCAACAGATCCCGGGCCTACGCCGAGCGCTTCACCACGTCGCGATCCGCAGGCGCAACGCCGAGCCTTCCCAGCATCGCCCTCGCCTGCTCGGCACAGTGCTCGATCAGCCAGCGCTCGAACGCGATGGGCGCAAGAGCCGGCGCGTAGAGGAAGCCTTGCACCACGTCGCAGCCGAGTTCGGCCAGCACCTTGCGCTGGCCCTCGGTCTCGACGCCTTCGGCGACGACGGTCATGCCGAGGCCCTGGCCGACGCGCACCACGGCGGTGGCGATGGCGAGCGCGCCCGCGTCTTTCTCGATATCGCGCATGAAACTGCGGTCGATCTTGAGCTCGCGGATCGGCAGATGGGCGAGACGGCTGAGGCTGGAATAGCCGGTGCCGAAATCGTCCACCGAGAGTCCGACGCCAAGCTCGCGGATCGCGTTCATGGTATCGAGCGCGGCGACGCTGTCCTGCATGAACGCGCCTTCGGTGATCTCCAGCATCAAGGCATCCGCGGGCAAATCGTATTCGGCGAGGATGCCCTTGAGCCGCGCGGCCAGCGTGACGTTGCGGAAATTGATCGGCGACAAATTGACCGATACGCAGGGAATGTTGAGGCCGGCACGGCGCCAGCTCGCCATCTGCCGGCAGGCCTCGCGCACCGACCACAGGCCGATCTGCTCGATCAGGCCGCACTCTTCGGCGAGCGGGATGAATTTTGCCGGCGAGACGTCGCCGAGCACGGCATCATGCCAGCGCGCCAGCGCCTCGAGGCCGTGGATCGCGCCGTCGGAGCTGCGGATCTGCGGCTGGTAGCTGAGCGTCAGCTCGCCCTCGGCGATGGCGCGGCGCAGCGCCGCGATCAGCGCCAGCCTCTGCTCGGTGAGCCCGTTCATCTCGGCACTGAACAGCCGATGGGTCGAACGTCCGGCCTGCTTGGCCATGTACATGGCGGCGTCGGCCTGCTGCATCAGCGTGTCGATGTCGGTGGCATGATCGGGATAGAGGCTGATGCCGATGCTGGCCGACATCTGCATCTGCCTGGAGCCGAACCGCAGCGGCGCGGACAGCGCCTCGGTGATCCCGGTCGCGACACGCTCCGCACCCTCGGCGTCGCGATGCGGCAGCAACACGACGAATTCGTCGCCGCCGAGCCGGCCCAGGATGTCTTCGGGCCCGATCTGCTCGCGCAGGCGCTGCGCGAGCTGGATCAGCAGCTCGTCGCCCGCCGCGTGACCGAGCGTGTCGTTGACGTCCTTGAAATGGTCGACGTCGAGGAAGGCGAGCGCGACGTGGCTGCCCGCCGGACAGGCGTCGATTGCGGCCGAGATCAGGTGCCGCAGCTGCGCGCGGTTGGGCAGGCCGGTGAGGATGTCGTGATAGGCAAGCCGCGCGATCTCCGCACGTGCCTCCTTGCGCTCGATCGCAAACGCACCGAGGTTGACGCAGGCATCGACGATGCGCCGGTGCCAGTTGCTCGGCGCACGCGGTTCCCGATAGTAGAAGGCGAAGGTGGCGATGACCCGACCGTCCTTGGCCTTGACCGGGGTCGACCAGCAGGCGCGCAGGCCGATCCCGAGCGGCATGGCCTTGTAGGGCTGCCAGCGCGGATCGGTGTCGAGATCTTCAGCCAGGACCGGCTCGCCATAGAAAGCGGCGGTGCCGCAGGAGCCGACATTGGGACCGATCGCAACGCCGTCCAGCGCGCGGGAATAGTCCTCGGGCAGGCTCGGACCGCCGAGCGGATGGATCAGGCCCGCGGCATCGACGTGAAGCAGCGAGCAGACCACGTCGGGCGCGATCTCCTCGACGCGGCGACACAGCCGGTCGGCAATCTCGGCGATCGGAACCTCGTCGGCCAGCGCACTCATGATGAGCTGCTGGAGCGAGCGGAGCTGCTTGGTCTCGGTGATGTCCTCGAGCAGCGCGAAGATATGCCTGACCCTGCCCTTCTTGTCGCGGAAGGCGTCGATCCGGGCACACACCCAGATCTCCTCGCCGTCCTTGTCGTAGACCAGCGTCTCGATTTCGCTGCGCCGGCCGCCAGTCATCAGGCGCTTGACGAGCTTCGCGACGGCCTTGCGATCGGTGTGGCAGCCGGCGATGAGCTCGCCGGCGCGACGCCCTTCGGCCTCCTCGCTGGTATAGCCGAACAGCGCCGTGAATGCCGAATTGACGTAGACGATGTTCTGTTCGACGTCGGTGATGATGACCGCGCGGTTGGTCTGGTCGGAGACGGCGTGGAGAAGCCCGATCCTGACGCGGCGTTCCGCGTCAGCGGTGACGTCGCGCGCGAATACGATGTGATGGACCCTGCCGTCGACGGTCGCAGACGACATCGACACGAGCGCCTTGATGCGGCTGCCGTCGCGCCGCACGAGGCTGATCTCATCGCGGAAACCGGCAATTGGATCGGCCTGAAGGCACCTGAGGGTGAGAATGTCGGCGTCGCGGCCGAGCACCTCGGCGCGTGCGAGCTTCCAGATCCGCTCGGCTGCGGCATTGAAATACGTGATGCGATGCGTGTCATCGACGATGGCGACACCATCGTCGGCGCGTTCGAGCGCGGCGCGCAGCACGTCCGGAATTTCTGTCACAAGGCAATCGGAGGCGGACATCGTCTGACCCGGAGGCATCGGGAAGATGCGGCAATCGGCTCGACGCTAATGCTCCGATGGTGTCCAAGACGTTTTTGCAACAGCGTCGCCTCGGGCGATGAGGCGACATGCTTAACATTCCGCGAAAGCAATGAAGGTATTTTGGTGCTCGCGGAACTTATTCCGCAGCGGTTCCACCGTGCAGCTTGTGCAGCCGGCCGGCGACAGCCCGCACCTTGCCCGGCGATGCCCGCCAGACCGACAGCGCCGACAGTCCGCTCATGACGACGGCGATGGCGAAGGCGAGCGTGTAGTCACCGGTGCGATCATGGAGGATACCCGTCACCCAGGGACCGGCCGCGCCGCCCGCCAGCGCCGCCAGCATGATCACCCCAAAAATGCTGCCCTGGTGCTTGCCCTGGAAAATCTCGAACACCACCGCGCCCATGATCGAGGTGAGGCCGTAGCCGAGCGCGCCTTGCGCGAACACCATGAGATAGACGAGCCAGAGCGAGGGCTGATACTTCAGCGCCATCAGCGCGGCGAAGCAGATGACAAAACCCGTGCAGCTGATCGCCCAGACCCATTCCCGTCCGATCCGGTCGGAGACATGGCCCAGCACGATCTGGCCGGGAATGCCGAGCAGGCTGACGACGCCGAGCGCCCACACCGCGACACCGGGACTGAAGCCGATATCGAGCAGGAATTTTGTTTGGTGCACCTGCACCGCGTACCAGATGTACAGGCCGGAGAAATAGCCGACCGCGATCCACCAGAACCGCGCCGTCGCGACGGCACGCTTGAGCGTCCACTCGGTATTGACCCAGACGGGATCGACGATGTTGGAGATTGGTTTGGCGGCACCCGCGACCGGCGCGGCATCGCCGTCCGGCTGAAGGCCGACATCCTCGGGGCGTTTGCGCAGGAACAGATTGATCGGCGCCAGCACGATCAGGATGAGCAGGCCCATTGCGGTGCAGGCGGTGCGCCAGCCGGTCTGCTCGATCATGTGCTGCACCCACGGCAGCAGCGTCACCGAGCCGATGCCGACGCCGGCAAAGGCGATGCCGATGGCGAAGCCGCGCTTGCGGATGAACCAGTTCGGCAGAAACAGCGACTGGCCGGAATAGCCGAGACAGACGCTGCCGGCTCCGACCATCACGCCGATGGTCACATAGAGATGCCAGGGCTCGCTGGTGAGCGGGGCGAGCAGCAGCCCGCCGCCCATCAGCACGACGCCGAGCTCCATCACCGCGCGGGGACCTGCGCGATCCATCAGGCGGCCGATCAGCGGACTGACCACGCCCGACACCACGAAGCCGAAGGAGAAGGCACCTGCGGTGACGCCGCGCTCCCAGCCGAACTCGGAGATGATCGGCGGAAAGAACAGCGAGAACGCCGTGCGCGCGTTGACCCCGATGGCCATGGTGACGAAGGTCACCGCGACCACGACCCAGCCGTAGAAGAACGGAAGCCGCATGTTGTCTTTATTTCATCCCTAGACGATCCTACCGACCATCCGGGGCCGCCTGGGTCAAGCGATTTTCGCGGGTCTCCGTCAGGCGCACCGCAATCGCATGCGAGAGAAACGAGGCTGGACGATTTCTTGCGGCCCATCCTTCGAGACGCCCGCTTCAGGCGGGCTCCTCAGGATGAGGACGGAGCGCGCGGCAGCAGTTTCAACAGGCACCGATGCCGCTTAGCCTCATCCTGAGGAGAGCGCGAAGCGGTCGTCTCGAAGGACGAGGCGCGCGCTCAGGCGGCGTCGAGCCGCGAAGACTGAACGGGCGCGTCGAATGCGATCTGGTCGACCGGCTGCGGACGCCCGAACAGATAGCCTTGCGCAAAATTGACGCCGAGCGCTTTCAGCCGCTCGAACTCCTCGCGGGTCTCGACGCCCTCGGCGGTGACCGACATGTCGAGCCCGCGCGCCAGCGTCACGATCGAGGAGATGATGGCGGAGCTGCGCGGCTGATGCGTGAGGTTGCGGATGAACGACTTGTCGATCTTGATCTTGTCGAACGGGAACGCGGTCAGATAGCTGAGCGAGGAATAGCCGGTGCCGAAATCGTCGAGCGCGAGCTCGATGCCGATGCCCTTCAGCCGCTCCATGAAGGCGTGGTTCTCGCCGCCGCGTTCCAGCAGCACGGATTCCGTGATCTCGATCTCCAGCCGTTCCGGCGGCAGGCCGGACGCCGCGAGCGCCGCGCAGATCACCTCGAACAGCTCGGCTTCCTTGAACTGGATCGGCGACAGGTTCACGGCGACCGCGAGATCGGAGGGCCAGCCGGTCGCGTCCGCGCAGGCGCGCCGCAGCACGAATTCGCCGAGCGGGACGATCAGCCCGGTCTCCTCGGCAAGCGGAATGAACTGGTCCGGCGGAATCAATCCGCGCGTCGGATGCCGCCAGCGCACCAGCGCCTCGAAGCCGCGCCGCTGGCCGCTGAGGGCATCGACGAACGGCTGGTAGTGTACCTCGAGCTGGCAGCGCGCGATGGCGTCGCGCAGATCGCCTTCCAGCGTGTTGCGCGCCTCGAGCTCGGCCGACATCGCCTCGTCGTAGATGGTGAAGCAGTTGCGGCCTGCCGATTTCGAGCGGTAGAGCGCGAGGTCGGCCTTTTTCAGCAACTGCTCCTGGTCGCTGCCATGATCCGGCGCGATCGCAATGCCGATGCTGGTGCCGATCTCGACGCGATGTCCGGGCAGGAGGAACGGCTCGGCGACGAGCTTGGCGATCCGGCCCGCCAGCTCGGTGGAGCAGACGCGCTGGTCCTCGCAGCCTTCCTGGATGATGGCGAACTCGTCGCCGCCGAGCCGTGCCAGCACGTCGCTGGCGCGTAGCGCGGATTTCAGCCGCTGCGCCACCTGGCGCAGCAGCGCATCGCCGGCGCCGTGACCGAGGGAATCGTTGACGTTCTTGAAGCGGTCGAGATCGAGCATCAGAATCGAGAAGCTCTCCCCCCTGCCGTCGAGCTGGCTGTTGAGAGCGTCGAGCCGGGCGAGGAAGAAGGCGCGGTTCGGCAGCCCGGTCAGGATGTCGGTCTGGGCGAGCTCGAGCACCCGTCGGTTCGCCAGCGACAATCGCCGCGAATTGCGGCTTGCGAGCATGAGATAGGTCGACAGCGACAATGTCAGCAGCATGCCGACGATGAAGACCGCGACCGCGCGATCGTAGGACGTCTCCAGCGCGCCGCCAGCCGTCGGCATGGCGCGCACCTGCCAGTCGGTGTCGCCGATCTTGAGATTGCCCGACCAGTGCAGGGCCCGCGCGACGTCCCGCATCGACTGCGGCGCCGTGGCGGCCGACGAATAATCCGGCCGGATTTCCTCCAGGCTGACGATCTGGCCCGTGAAGGGCGGATAGACGTTGACGCTGACCGCGGGGCTTGCGCCGGTGGTCACGCGAATGGACTGGACCAGCATCGGCAGGTCGAACACGCCGACGACGAAGCCGGCCAGATTGCGGCGCCGGTCCGCGATTGTCTCGCGCGACGTCCCCTTGGCATAGACGGGAATGGCCACGAGGACGTCGGGCAGCCGTCCGCTATCCCTGGGTTCGAAGAGGCGGGCGCGGATCGCCGCGATCCGATCGTTGTCGCGCGCCCGCTCCAGGGCCGCACGGCGTTCCGGGACGGTCGCATAGTCCATGCCGTAGACCTGTGAGGTCTTCGGCTGGGTCGAGTAGAACACCGGGAAATATTCGTCGCTCTGCGGCGCCGTCGCAAAGCCGCCGCCCTGGAGCGACTTGATGCGATAGCCGGACACGCCATCCGCGATCGCGGCGGCCTCGTATTCGGCGCGCTCCTTGCGGTTGACGCGCGGCAGCCAGGCGATGCGCAGCATGCCGGGATGGCGCTCGAACAGGCGCGCGCTGAAGGTCTCGAATTCGCTGCGGGTGATTTCGTCGTTGGTCGATTCGAACAGCGTGCGCAGCGCGACGAGCCTGCTGATGTACTCGCCCATGCCATTCTGCATGACGATCGCTTCGGTTTCGGCCGCGTTCTCGAACTCGATCTTGTTGACGCGGTTTTCCCACCGCGCGACGGCGGCCGCGCCCGCGATCGAGAACAGCAGCCCGACGGCGACTGCGACCAGCGCAGGGCGATAGAGCCCGAGCAGCGGCGCGGCACGCCACCATCCGGTCGTCCGTCTCCGATCCTGATCGTTCTGATCGCGACCGCCCATCTTGATCCGCAAGTCCCCCATCGGCACGGCAGCTCGAACTTCTGGTTGAGCCCCCGGAACCACTATCGGACAAGGATCGGGGTTAAGAACTGCAAAATTTCGGAACCCGCTCGGCCGGCATTGCGCGGCTTAGTTAACGATTGCCCTGCAAGTTGCGGCAGACTGGCAGTAAGTTGCCGGTTTTGCCCGGAGTCTTACGGAACGTCGGCATGGCGCGGGTTAGCGACCTGTTCAGCCCGCACGGCTATCGTTTCCGCAACGCGTCCTGCATCCGACAAGCATCCACATGACACGATCGCGACCCACGACATACGCCGCCTTGACCATCGCCTTGCTGGCCGCTGCAATGCTGCCCGCGAAAGGCGACGAGATCGGCGTCAGCGACGATGCGATCCTGTTCGGCCAGGCGGCCGCACTCGAAGGCCCCTCCTCCGCGCTCGGACAGCGCATGCGGCAAGGCATCGTCGCGGCGTTCACCGAGATCAACGGCAAGGGCGGCGTCCATGGCCGCAAGCTCCAGCTCATCAGCCGCGACGACGGCTACGATCCTGATCGTTCGGTGGCGCAGACGTTGCGGCTGATCGAGAACGACAAGGTGTTCGCGCTGATCGGCGCGGTGGGCACGCCGACCGCAATCGCGACGATACCGATCACCAGCGCGAGGAACGTCCCCTTCATCGGTCCGTTCACCGGCGCCGAGTTCCTGCGCGACCTCGAGCTTCCAAACGTCGTCAACATCCGCGCTAGCTACGGCGCGGAGGCCGAAGCGTGGATCAAGCACCTCACCGAGGACCGCGGATTCACCCGCATCGGCATCTTCTACCAGGACGATTCATTCGGCCGCGACGGTCTGGCCGGCGTGAAGCGCGCGCTCGCCAAGCGCGGTCTCGAGCTTGCCGCCGAAGGCACTTTCGAGCGCAACACCCGCGCGGTCGCCGCGGCCTGGCGGATGATCAAGCGCGCCGAGCCCGAGGCCATCGTCATGGTCGGGACCTACGGTCCCTGCGCCGAGTTCATCAAGCTCGCGCACCGCAGCGGCGCCTATCCGACCTTCGTCAACATCTCCTTCGTCGGCGCCAACGCGCTCGCCAAGGAGCTCGGCCCCGACGGCGAAGGCGTCATCGTCTCGCAGGTCGTGCCATTCCCCTGGGATCGCTCGCTCAAGCTCGTCGCGGACTACCAGGCGGCACAGGCGGCGTTCGACCCGGTGCTGACACCGGACTTCGTGTCGCTCGAAGGCTATCTCTCCGGCCGCTTCGCAGCCGCGGCGCTGGAAAAGGCCGGACCGAAACCGACGCGCGCGAGCCTCTTGCGCGCCATCAACGACGTCGGCCGCTTCGACATCAGCGGCAACGTCGTCACCGTCGGCACGCACGCGATCGACACGCCGCCGAAGGTGTTTTTGACGGTGATCCAGAAGGACGGGACGTTCAAGGCGGTGGATCGGCTTTAGGGCCGCCGCGTCCAGCGCTCGGCGTTGACGGCGCCCTGCGGCGCCTCGCCTTTGACGATCGCCTCCACCTGCCGCACGGTTTCCAGCGACTGGTATTCGATCGCCTGCGGCGTCAGGCCGCCGACGTGGGGCGTGGCGATGACGTTCGGAAGTTTGGCCAGCTCCGGCGTCGGCATCTGGTCGGGCGCGCGGCCGACATCCATCGCCGCACCGGCGATGCGGTTCTCGCACAGCGCGCGTGCCAGTGCCGCCTCGTCGACGAGGTTGCCGCGCGACAGATTGATGAACACGGCGTGCTTCTGCATCCGCGCCAGCGCCGCCTCCCCGATCAAATTCTCGGTCTGCTCGTTGGCGATGGCGAGGCAGACCACGTAGTCCGATGCGGCGAGGAGCTCGTCGAGGCTGACCTGCCGGATCGCGCCGTCGCTGACGGTCGCGAAGGGGTCGCAGACCAGCACCTCCATGCGCAGCACCCTGGCGATTTCGGCGAGATAGCGCCCGATGCTGCCATAGCCGATGATGCCGATCTTGCTGCCGCCAAGCTGGCGGCCCATCCGCGCCTCCGGCTTGCGGCCGGCCTGGTAGTCGGCCGTCGTTCGCGACACGCCGCGGGAGAGATCGACCATGAAGCCGAGCGCGAGCTCGGCCACCGCCTGCACGAAGCCGGGGCCGGCGCGGGTCACCAGCACGCCCGCCTTCGAGGCCGCGTCGACGTCGACGTTGCGGATATCGACGGCGCAGCGGACGAAGGCGCGCAGATGCGGCAGTTGCGCAAAGATCTCGCCGCGCCCTTCCGTCATGCGATCGGCGACGATGATGTCAACGTCTTTGGCCGCGCGGACGAGGCTCGCTGCGTCCAGCGGCTGATCGCCTTCGTGGAGGATCACCTCGGCGGCCGCGCGCAGGCCGTTCAGGCTGCGGTCGCCGTAGTAATTGCGGCGCATCTCCGGCGTATGGGCGAGCAACACTTTCAAGACAAGACTCCGTCAGTAGCCGAATGCTCGCGGCAGCGCGGTCGAGAGCCATGGCACGAACGCAATGACGAGCAGGCAAAGGAACAAGAGGCCAAGATAGCCCATGATCGGCTTCACCGTCTGCTCGATCGGCACGTTGCCGATCAGGCAGGCGCCATAGAGCCCGAGCCCGAGCGGCGGCGCGAACAGGCCGATGCCCATCGCGATGACGAGCACGACGCCGAAATGCAGGGGATCGATGCCGAGCTGCACGGCCACCGGCAGCAGCAGCGGCCCGAAGATGATCAGCGCGGCCGCGCCTTCCAGCACCGAGCCCATCACGATCAGCACCGCGATCGCGAGCAGGATGAACAGCCAGACGCCTGAGGTCTTCGACAAGCCGAGCATGAAGTCGCCGACCGCATGCGGGACCTGCTGCAAGGTCAGCGTGAACGCCAGCGACTGCGCGGCGGCGACGATGAACAGCACGAGGCCGGAGCGGGTCGCCGCCTGCACGAAACTGTGCGCGGCCGATTTGAAGCCGAGCTCGCGGAACACCAGGCTGCCGACGACGAGGGCATAGGCCACGGCAAACGCGGAGATTTCCGTGGCCGTGGCAAAGCCGCTCTTGAAGCCGAAGAAGATCATGAAGATCAGGCCGAACGAGGCGATCGCGCCGCTCCACAGGCCCGACACCGGCATCTGCGGCTCGACGTCCTCGGCTTCCGTCGGCCGCTTGCCGAAGATGATGGAGACGGCGATCAGGACCAGCGCCATCAGCGCCGACGGCAGCAGGCCGGCGACGAACAGGCCGCCGATCGACAGGTTTGCGACGAAGCCGAGAATGATCAGGTTGATGCAGGGCGGAATGGTCTCCGCCATCACCGCGGACGCGGCGAGCAGCGCCACCGCGCCGCCGGGATTCTGCTTGGAGCGGCGCGCCGCCGGGATCAGCACCGAGCCGACCGCGGCGACATCGGCCATCTTCGAGCCCGATATGCCGGAGAACAGCACCATCGAGGCCACCATCACGACGTTGAGGCCGCCGCGCATGCGCCCCACGGCACGCTGCAACAATTCGATCAGGCGCACCGACATGCCGTTGGCTTCCATGAGGTAGCCGACGAGGATGAAGAAGGGGATCGCGAGCAGCACGAAATTGTCGATGCCGCGCGCCATCTGCTGGGCGAAGATCACGCCGGGCAGCGCACCCTCGACCCAGATGAAGATCAGCGCGGCCAGCGCCAGCGCGAATCCGATCGGCAATCCGCCGAACAGGGTTGCGAAGAAGCCGATCAGCATCAAGGTGCCCGCCGACGGCACCGAGGACGGCGACAGATAATCCCAGGCCAGATAAAGGCCAGTGACGATGACGATCGCAACGAGGCCCCTGACGATATCCGGAAGCGGCCTTGCACAGAGCTGATCGATCGCGAACACCGTCATGAACAGCGCGCCGACGCCCATGGGATAGAAAGTCAGCTCCAGCGGCAGGCCCGAGCCGGTGGTCTGGCCCGCCGTGAGCGAGCCGAGCTTGATGGCGTGATAGGCGACGTAGCCCGAGATCAGCACCACCAGCAGCGCGCTGGCGGCGTCGACCAGCGTGCGCAGGCGGACCGGCAGGAGGTCGCGGAAGAAGGACACGCCGACATTCTCGCCGCGCGCCAGCGCGCTCGCCGCGCCGAAGAACGCCGAGCCGACCATCAATCCGCGCGCGACGTCGTCGGACCATTCGACCGGCGCGTTGAAGAAGAAGCGCAGCAGCACGGACGCGCAGACGACCACGAGATCGGCAGCCAGGAGAAGGGCCGCGATCGCGTCGCTGAGGCGAAGCAGCAGCGTAATGCTCCCGTGGCGGCCGCCCGAGAGGGGCATGGCGGCTGTCATGGTCAGTTCAGATTTGGCCATCTCAAGCTTGCGTCGCGCGGATGATGTCGATGATGGCCTTGGATTCCGGCCGCGCCTTGATGAAGTTCTCGGTCTGCGGCAACACGCGCTTGCGGAAGGCCTCGCGGTCGCATTCGATCACGGTCACGCCCTTCTCGCCGAGCGTCGTCAGCGCCTCCTTCTCGACCGCGCGGCCATGGGTGCGGCTGTCGGCCGCCGCCTTCTTCGCCGCGTCGAGGAAACCTTCGCGCAGCTTCGGGTCCATGCGGTTGAAGGTCATGTCGCTGAAATAGATCGCGAGCGGCGAGAAGATGTGCTGCGTCGTCGCATAGTGCTTCGAGGTCTCGAAGAACTTGCTGGCGAGGATGGTCGGCGCGTCGTGCTCGAGCCCGTCGAGCACGCCGGCCTGGAGCGCGGTGTAGATCTCGCCGAAGGCGAGCGGCGTTGCCGCGGCGCCCATCAGGCGCAGGCATTCGGTGATGACGGGATTGGGCAGCGTCCTGATCTTGAGGCCGGCCAGATCCTCCGGCGTCTTCACCGGCTTCTTCGCCAGCACGCTGCGGGCGCCGAAATTATAGGCCCAGGCGATGATGCGGATGTTGCTGCCCTTGAGCAGGGCATCCTCGATCGGCTTGGCGGCGCCGGCATCGAACGCCTTGGTCTGCTGCTCGAAGCTGGTGAAGAGATAGCCGAGGTCGAAGGTGCCGACCAGCGGCGTCAGATTGGCCGAGATCGACGAGCCCGACACCATGAGGTCGATGACGCCGAGCTTCACCGAATTGATGACGTCGATTTCCTGGCCGAGCTGGTTGTCCGGGAAGAAGGCGACCTCGATCTGCTCACCGAGGCCGTTCGCCTTCAGGTTCTTGACGAGGTTGTCGTAGTAGACGCGGCCGTTGGCGTATTTCGGGTCGTTCGGCAGCGAGGAGGAGCATTTCAGCTTCAGCGTCGCAGCTTCGGCACGGCCGATGATCGCGGGAGAGAGCACGAGGCCGGCGGTGACCGCCGCCGATGACTTGATGAACGCGCGACGGTTCACGGGCACGATGGTCATGGTGCGGTCTCTCCCGGTATTTTTTATTCGCGGCCGCGATCATTGCCGCCGCCTTTGCCTGGACTGTATGGCCAAAGCGACGGCCCAGGCAAGGGTTGCGGCCGGGGGCGCCGCGACGGTGCAAGAAGCAGGCGCGCCGGCAGAGACGCAGCGGAACGCCTGTATTTATCGGTGTTTTCGATCATGCCGCACGGCAGCGACAACGCCCGCCATGCCGGATCGACGCGGATCGATCCAATTCAGGTATGGATCAATGCCGAACGCAGATTGATCGGTGCGAAACGGCACGAGCCGCGGGATCGTGATCCCGCGGCTTTCACGCTTGAACGGATGCCGTGACCTCAGCGCGAATGCGCGCCGCTGAGCTGCCCGCTTGCCGCCGCGACATCGCGGGACGGACGCAGCGCATAGGCGCCGTCGCCGAGCAGGGCCTGCGCCGCGAGCGCGATTGCCCAGAAGGCGGGAAATTCCCAGCCGCCCTTCGGATTGGTGAAGAAGAAACCGGCGGCGCCATGCACGGTGAAGATCGCCCCGAGCAGGATCGGAATGCCGGCCAGCGCCGCATAGCGGGTCCAGACGCCGAGGATCAGCGCGACGCCGCTGAGCACTTCCACCGTCATGATGAGATAGGCGAGCTCGGGCGGGAAGCCGAGGCTGCCGAAGAACTTTGCGGTGCCGGCGGGGGTGAACACGAACAGCTTCAGGCCGGCGTGGGCGAGGAACAGCGCGCCCAGCGTTACGCGCAGCACGAGCGCGGCGTAGGGAGCGGTACGGGAATCGATCATGGCGGTCTCCTTTGCTGCACTGCGCTATGATCTATTTCAAATTCAATGATAATCAGCTATTTTGGAATTATACCTCACACCATGAGAGTGAAATAAATGCTCGACCGGCTGACCAGCCTGGAGGTCTTCGCCAAGGTGGCGGCGATCGGCAGCCTGTCCGGCGCGGCCCGGGCCATGGGCCTGTCACAGACCATGGTGACCAAGCATGTCGCCGCGCTCGAGGCCCGGCTCGGCACAAGACTGTTCCACCGCACCACGCGGCGGCTGTGGATCACCGAGGCCGGACGGAACTATCTGGAATCCTCCGAGCGCATCCTCGCCGACATGGAGGCTGCCGACGCAGCGGTGGCGCGCGAGCGTGTCGAGCCGCGCGGGCTGCTGCGGGTCAACGTCCCCGTCGTGTTCGGCACGCGGCAGATCGCGCCGGTGATTGCGGAGTTTTCGGCAGCCCATCCCGAGGTCACCGTCGAGCTCGGCCTCAACGACCGCCTCGTCGATCTTGCCGAGGAAGGCTGGGACCTCGCGATCCGCATCGGCAAGCTGCGCGATTCCAGCATGGTGGCGCGGCGGCTCGCGCCGAACCGCCTGGTCGTCTGCGCAGCGCCTTCATACCTGGCGAAGCACGGCACGCCGCGCCGCGTCGCCGATCTCGCCACTCACAATTGTCTCGGCTACACGCTCTCGCAGCAGTCGAGCGCGGCGGAATGGCTGTTCGGCGTCGACGGCGAGATTCGCGTCCAGGTCGGCGGCACCTTGCGCGCCAACAATGGCGATGCGCTGCGCGCGGCAACATTGGCGGGCCTCGGTCTCGCGCGACAGCCGACCTTCATCATCGCCGACGATCTGCGCGCCGGCACGCTGGTCGCGCTTCCGCTCGACCAGCCGGAGATCCAGACCTCCGCGGTCCATGCAGTCTATCTGCACGACCGCCGTCCGCCGGCCAAGGTACGCGCCTTCATCGACTTTCTCGCCGCGCGTTTTGCGCCTGACCCGCCCTGGGACCGCGGACTGTTCTGACGGCGCACGGCCCGGCGCGCCGGCTGCGGCAGTCCCGCTGCCCATTTTGCCGCAGCCCGCAGCGTGATCCAGTGCACAGACAGGGTCATGGCGCGCGACTAGAAAAGGTGACATCCTCGCGCCCATTGCCGATGGAGGTGACATCATGCGCCGCCCAATCCTTTGTAACTTGTTCCTTGCCTCCAGCTTCCTCGCGCTCACGCAATTGATGACGCCGACGGAAGCGGCCGCCGAAGCGCGGCTTGCGCTCGTGATCGGCCAGTCCGCCTATCGCACCGTGCCGGAGCTGCCCAACGCCGCCAACGACGCCAAGGGCATGACCGAGATGCTCGGCAATGCCGGCTTCACCGTCACCACGGCGGCCAATCTGGCGCAGAACGAGATGCGCACGGCGATCTCGGATTTCGCCGGCAAGGTCAGCGCCAGCGGCTCCGACACCGTCGCGCTGGTGTTCTATGCCGGCCACGGGCTCCAGATCGACGGCGAGAACTATCTGGTGCCGGTCGATCTCGATCCCAAGCGCGAGGCGGACATTCCGCTCCAGGGCGTGCGGCTGAACGATCTGCTCAACACGCTCGGCGCGCTGCCGACGCGGGCGCGCATCTTCATGCTCGATGCCTGCCGCAACAATCCCTTCCCCGCGCTCAGCGGCGCCGGCCACGGACTTGCGATCGTCGACACCAAGGCGGGCGCGCCCGGCTCCTTCATTTCCTATTCGACCTCGCCCGGCGCCGAAGCCGAGGACGGCTCCGGCATCGACAGCCCTTACACCACCGCGGCGCTCTCGATCGTGAAGCAACCGAACCTGCCGATCGAGGAAGTGTTCAAGCGCATCCGCATCGCCGTGGCGCAATCGACCGACGGGCGGCAGATCCCCTGGGAAAGCTCCTCGCTGACGACCGACTTCAAATTCTTCGGCGGCGAGAGCAGTGGCGGTCAGCCTGCTCTTCCCGGCGCTTCCGCCATGGCGCTCGCCGGCGGTGCACGCAGCGTCGCGGACTGGCGCAGGGATTTGCAGGGCAAGGACGCCAAGGTCGCCTACGATCTCGTGATCGCTGAAGACACCGTAGAGGCCTATCAGGCCTATATCGAGCTCTACGCACAAGCCTCCTACACGCAGCGCCTGCGCACGGTCCTGGAGCGCCGGCGCCAGATGCTGGCCTGGGAGCGCGCCACCGCGATCAATACCCGCGCCTCGTTCGAGGCCTATCTCGCGAACTGGGATAGCAGCGATCTCGCCGCGACCGCACGCCGGCTGCTGCTTCGCGTGCAGAACCGCAACTATGCCTTGCCGGTTGCCGCCGCGGCGTCCCCCGCGCCGATCGCCGTCGCAATGGCGCCGACCTGCCCGTGCTCGACGCCCACCCCGCCAGCCTCGCCGGTCAACCCGGCGGTCGCGCCGGTGATCAAGAAGCGCGTCGACGACCCGCCGCCGAAGCGCAAGGTGGTCGAGACCCCGCCCAAGCGCCGGCCTGCTCCTCCGTCCGAGGAAGTGGTCTACGAGCGCGCCCCGCCGCCGGATCGCGGCCCGCCGCCAGGCGCCGTGTTGCAAGGCATCGGCATCGGGATCGGAATTGGCATGGGCATGGGTGGCGGCGGTCGCGGCGGCGATTATCACCACGACCGCGGCCGTTATTGAGGCTCCCGCCCGCGCCGCGAAGAGATGTCCGCAAGCCGATGGCTTGCGGACTTCGCTGCTGCGGCAATCGTGCTGGCGCATTCGGCACGGGACTGTTACTGCACCAGTGTCGGATGATCCCGCTGCACCGTCTCGCGGATCCAGCTGGTATGGATCGCGCGAAACAGGATCTGCGCGGTCTTGACGTCGCTCGCCATCATGCAGAGATCGACGATGCGGCGAACCGCATCGTCGCGCATCAGGCCGTCGGCGATCTTCATGGCGATTTCCATCGCGACCTTGGCCGCGCGCTCGTAGCGCTGGCCTTCACGCTTGTCACTCCGCGCCGAGCCTGCCGCGCGCGCGGCCTCACAGATCGCACGGATGCGTTCGGCGGCCTCGATGTCGCCGAGGGGCCATTCGATCGCTTCGTCCCAGATGTCCCTCGGCGTTTGCCTCGCGAACCACGTCATCGCTCCGCCACCCGCGATCTTGCAGACGCGCCCACCATATTGAACCGGATCGAGATCGGCGAGGCAGTTTTTTCCGCATGCCGGTTCGCGTGCGACACGTTCAGGACGTGCGGCGCGGCCCGATCGCCTCGAACTGCGCCTTCTGCTCGTCATTCAGCGTGGCGTAGAAATCGTCGAGCGCCCCGCGCACCGACTTGATGCCGTCCAGCATCACGTCGAGCCGCTTGCGGATCGCGACCAGGCGCGCCGGTGGTGTCATCACGTCACCGGGCTGGCAGGCAGCCTTGAGGGATGCGTTGGCCTTGGCGCTGGTATCCTGGAGCACTTGCAACGCGGCGCGCTGGGTGTCGTTTGGACGAAGTCTCTGCTCGAGCTCGGCGCCGGGCCAATCGAGCGCGAGGGACGCGCCGCAATTCTGGACGAGCGAGCCATTGGCATTGCCGGGCGCCGTCGCGCGCCGCTGGTCATCGGCCAGCGCGTTGAAGCGCGCCTTTTGTTCGTCGACAAGCGAACCGTAGAACTTGTCGAGTGCCGGCTGGACCAGATCGACCGCCTTCTGCATCGCCTCGACACGCTGCTGCATCGTCGCGAGCCGGCCGGGCGCCGTCGCTGCGACCTGCGTCGGACAGGACGTGCGGATCAGCCCTGCGGCGTCGATCGAGGCATTGCCGAGCGCATCGAGATCAGCACCTTGCACGTCCGTCGGCTGCACTGCGGATGCGATCTGATCGATGGGCAGGCCAACGATCTCGCGGCGGTCGCTGCCGCAGAGCTGGTCGAGCGGAGCGCTTCGCGCCCGCCGTCGTCCCTGCGGACGCTGCGGCAGATAGGCCGACAGGCCATCATAGCCATAGGGACCAAAAATGCCGGCATAGATGTCCGGATAGCCGTAGCCCCAGAAGCCGAGCCCGTCGCCCCAGATCGTGTAATCGTAGAGGTCGTTATAGGCGAACGGCCAGAACAGCGGTCCGACCCAGCCATAGCCGCCGCCCGCATGCTGCCACCATCCACTGCTCGCACCGTGCCAGCCGGCAAGCGCGGCCGCGGTCGCGATCTGCGCACGCGCCGCCGGATTGCTGATCAGCCGGCCGTTCCGGAGTGCGCTGGCGTTCAGGGCGTTGCGGAAGTTCGCGGGCCGTATCGCCGCGTTGCGGATCTGACCGAAATTTGGGCCGCCGCGTCGGGCGCTGGGGGCAAACCGCATCCCGCGATGATGCCCGCCCCCTTGCGCGTGCCCGTGGCCGTGGAAATGGCCGCCGCCGCGATGGCCACCGCCATGACCGCCGCCGTGCCCTCCTCCATGGCCGCCGCCATGTCCGCCCTTCGCCAGAGCCGCGCCCGCCAGAATGCAGGCAAGTGCCACTGCGGCAATCCCAACGACCGGTCGCACCATCGCATCCTCCCGCGCAGAGCCCTGCCATCGAGGCATCGGAACCTTGGCGGGATCTGGAACCGGCAGCACTGCCAAAAGTTCCCGATCCTGAGCGCGCGGGCCTACGCCTCCGGGACGATCTTGCCGGGGTTGAAGATGTTTTGGGGATCGAGCGCCTGCTTCAGCGCCCGCATCGCGTCGAGCGCCTCGGGGCCGAGTTCCGCCTTCAGATATTTCTGCTTGCCCTGGCCGATGCCGTGCTCGCCGGTGCAGGTGCCGTCCATCGCCTGCGCGCGCTCGACCAGGCGATGCATGAACTCCTCGCCGCGCGCCATCTCGTCGGCATCGTTGGTGTCGCAGACCAGCGAGCAGTGGAAATTGCCGTCGCCGACATGACCGACGATCGGCGACAGCAGATTGAGCCGCTTGAGATCGTCCTCGGTCTCGCCGACACATTCCGCAAGCCGCGAGATCGGCACGCAGACGTCGGTGGCGACCACGCCGATGCTGTCGCCGGGCCGCAGCGCCTTCACGGACCAATAGGCATCGTGCCGGGCCTGCCACAGCTTGGTGCGATCTTCCGGCTTCGTGGTCCAGGAGAAATCACCGCCGCCGCAGTCCCTGGCGATCTCGCCGAACGCCTTGGACTGCTCGGCGACCTCGATCTCGCTGCCGTGGAATTCCATGAGGAGCAGCGGCGTCTCTGGCAGCGTCAGCTTGGAATAGGCATTGCAGGCCTTCACCTGCGCGGCATTGAGCAGCTCGATGCGCGCCACGGGAATGCCGGTCTGGATCGCCAGGATCACTGCCTGACACGCCCCGTGAACCGTCTCAAACGACACCGCGCCGGCCGCGATCGTCTCGGGGATGCCGCGCAGGCGGATGGTCAGCTCGGAGATGATGCCGAGCGTGCCTTCGGCACCGACGAACAGATGCGTCAGGTCGTAGCCGGCGGATGATTTCTTGGCGCGCGTGCCTGTCGTGATGATCGCGCCGTCGCCGCGCACGACCTTCAGCGCCAGCACGCTGTCGCGCATGGTGCCGTAGCGCACCGCATTGGTGCCGGAGGCGCGCGTCGAGGCCATGCCGCCGAGCGAAGCGTCCGCACCGGGATCGATCGGAAAGAACAGGCCCTGGTCGCGCAGATGCTCGTTGAGCGCCTTGCGGGTGACGCCGGGCTGGATCACGCAGTCCAGATCCTCGGCATGCACCGCGAGCACCTTGTTCATGTCGCGCAAATCGATCGAGATGCCGCCGGCGGGTGCATTGACCTGCCCCTCCAGCGAGGTGCCGGTGCCGAAGGCGATCACGGGCACGCGGTTCTTGGCGCAGATCCGCACCACGTCCTGGATGTCGGCGGTCTCCTGCGCCATCACCACGCCATCGGGCGGCTGGTTGGGAATCCATGTCGTGGTATGGCCGTGCTGCTCGCGGACGGCCTGCGAGGTGATGAGGCGGTTGCCGAAGCGTGCGGCAAGCTGCTCGAGCGCGCTCGCAAGGGCTTTCGGCTCCGGCCGCGGCGGATTATTGGTGATGGTCGTACCCACGGAAATTCCTCCGACAGAAGGAACGTGGCAAAGGACATCTAACCGGTCAAGTCAAGCGACCGGACGCATAGCTAGGGAAGAACACATGCCGGAGACTGCCACCGTTGCGCCCAAGCCCGAGCCGTTCCACGCCTCGATCATGCAGGTCGAGCCGCAATGGATCGACTATAACGGCCATCTCAACATGGCCTATTACAACGTGATGTTCGACCGGGCGATCGACGAGTTCTGGCTCGAGCTCGGCATCGGTCCCACTTACAAGAAGGAGCGTCACGGCTCGACCTTCACCGCCGAATGCCATGTGCGGTACCTGCGCGAAATCCACCTCGGCGATCCCGTGCGGATCCTGGTGTGGCTGCTGGAAGCCGACGACAAGCGGCTGCACACGTTCGAGGAGATGAGACACGCCACCGAAGGCTGGCTCTCGGCCACCTCGGAGAACATGTCGCTGCACATGGACATGAAGGCGCGGCGCGTTGCGGCGTTTCCGCCCGACATCCAGCAGCGCATTGCAGGCATCGCCAAGGCTCACCGCGCCCTAACCCGGCCCGAGGGCATCGGCCGTAGCGTGGCGATGCCCTCGAAACGTTAGTGGCTCAAATATCGTCAGCCGATTTTGGTTCACCTCCCCCTTCGGGAGAGGTGAAACACGCTTCTTGCCAGGTCACACCTATATCCTGCGGCCGCGGGCCAATCCGACCACGGCCGAGACCAGGAACAGCACGATCGCGATGAAGAAGATGATCTTGGCGATTTCGATCGATGCGCCGGCGATGCCGCCAAAGCCCAGAATACCGGCGATCAGTGCGATAACCAGAAACGTCACAACCCAGCCAAGCATGGTCAAACCCTCGTCTTGATGTTGTCTGCGTCGGCGCGGCTGGGCCGCGCCACCTGCCAAGACAATCTCGACGCGGAAACGATGGTTCCGCCGCATGAAGGGTGGAAATTAGCGGCTCCTGGAGGAACAAATCGGCCTGCCGCGCACGTGGAAAACCCCGCACCGGCGCCCCATATAGGCACCATCCCTGTTATGAAGGCTCCCTCCCGTCACCCCGCGGTGCCATCGTGGGGCCAAATGATTCGCATGACCGAGCCGAGCAAGATCACCTCCCAGGACGTCCCCGACCACCAGCCCGCGGCCGGCGGCATCGCCGCGCGTGCGCGCGCCTCCGTGGGCCCGAAATATCTGTCCGGGCTCAATCCGGAGCAGCGCGAGGCGGTGGAGACGCTGGACGGCCCGGTCCTGGTGCTGGCCGGCGCCGGCACCGGCAAGACCCGCGTGCTGACCACGCGCATCGCCCATATCCTGAGCCAGGGCCGCGCCCGCCCCGCCGAGATCCTGTCGGTGACCTTCACCAACAAGGCCGCGCGCGAGATGAAGCACCGGCTCGGCCAGATGCTCGGCCACGCGGTGGAAGGCATGCCGTGGCTCGGCACCTTCCATTCCATCGGCGGCCGCATCCTGCGCACCCATGCCGAGCTGGCACAGCTCAAGTCGAACTTCACCGTGCTCGACACCGACGACCAGGTCCGGCTGCTGAAGCAGCTGCTCCAGGCCGACAACATCGACGACAAGCGCTGGCCGGCGCGCATGCTGGCCGGCCTGATCGACGGCTGGAAGAACCGCGGCCTGACGCCGTCGCAGGTGCCCTCGGGCGAAGCCGCCGTCTTCGCCAACGGCAAGGGCGGCAAGCTCTATGCGAACTATCAGGAGCGACTGAAGATCTTGAATGCCGCCGATTTCGGCGATCTGCTGCTCGAAGACATCCGCATCTTCCGCGAGCACCCGGACATCCTGCGGCAATACCAGCAGCGCTTCAAATACATCCTGGTCGACGAGTACCAAGACACCAACGTCGCGCAATATCTGTGGCTGCGGCTGCTGTCGCAGGCGCCGTCTTCCCTCACCTCTCCCCGCGTGCGGGGAGAGGTCGCATCGCCCGGCAGCGCAATTGCGCGCCTGAGCGATGCGGGTGAGGGGGACTCTCCAGAGACCGCGCTCGTGGAGACAGCCGCTCACCGCGACCCTCTCCCCGTGAAGGACGGGGAGGAGAAGACACCCCACGTCAAGAACATCTGCTGCGTCGGCGACGACGACCAGTCGATCTATGGCTGGCGCGGCGCCGAGGTCGACAACATCCTGCGCTTCGAGCACGATTTTCCCGGCGCCAAGGTCATTCGCCTCGAACGCAATTACCGTTCGACCGGCCATATCCTCGCCGCCGCCTCGCACCTGATCGCGCACAACGAAGGCCGGCTCGGCAAGACGCTGCGCACCGAGGACGTCGAGGGCGAGAAGGTCACGGTCACGGGCTCGTGGGACTCCGAAGAGGAAGCCCGCGGCATCGGCGAGGAGATCGAGCAGATCCAGCGCCAGGGCGAGAAGCTCAACGAGATCGCGATCCTGGTGCGCGCCTCCTACCAGATGCGCGAGTTCGAAGACCGTTTCGTCACGCTCGGCCTGCCCTATCGCGTGATCGGCGGCCCGCGCTTCTACGAGCGCGCCGAAATCCGCGACGCGCTGGCATACTTGCGCGTCATCAATTCGCCGGCCGACGATCTCGCCTTCGAGCGCATCGTCAACACGCCCAAGCGAGGCCTCGGCGATGCCACCGTGCAGATGCTGCACGACCACGCCCGCAAGCGCCGCATTCCGCTGTTCGAGGCCGCCCGTGCGGTGGTCGAGACCGACGAGCTGAAGCCGAAGGCGCGCGGCTCCTTGCGCGACCTCGTCGCCCAGTTCGACCGCTGGCGCGCCCAGCGCGAGGTCACCGCGCATACTGATCTGGCCCAGATCGTGCTCGACGAGAGCGGCTATACCGAGATGTGGCAGAAGGACCGTTCGGCAGATGCCGCGGGCCGACTCGAAAACCTCAAGGAGCTGGTGCGCTCCATGGAGGAGTTCGAGAACCTGCAAGGGTTTTTGGAGCACATCTCGCTGGTGATGGACCGCGACAGCGGCGCCGACGAGGACGCGGTGTCGCTGATGACGCTGCATTCGGCCAAGGGGCTCGAATTCGACAACGTATTCCTGCCGGGCTGGGAGGAAGGCCTGTTCCCGAGCCAGCGCACCCTGGACGAACAGGGCCGCGCCGGGCTGGAAGAAGAGCGCCGGCTCGGCCATGTCGGCCTGACCCGGGCGCGGCGCCGCGCCATGATCTATTTCGCGACCAACCGGCGGATCCACGGCACCTGGTCGACCACGATCCCGTCGCGCTTCCTCGACGAACTGCCGGCGGCCAATGTCGAGATCACGGAATCCAAGGGCGGCTCGGCCTGGGGCGGCACCGGCGGCTACGGCGCCTCGCGCTTCGACGACATGGAGGCGTTCGGGTCGACCTATTCGACGCCGGGCTGGCAGCGCGCCCAGGCCAATCGCAACCGGGGCCAGGCGACAGGACAAGGCCGCACTGGCGGGGGCCGAAGCGGCGGTTTCGAGGAAGAGGCCTCGACCTTCTCCTCCTCGTCGTCCTCGCCCGATTTCGGCAGCTTCTCCTCGCGCCGCCGCGGACCGATGACGATCGAGGGCGAGCTGGTCGCCAAATCCACCGGCACGACCTCGGAATTCTCGCTCGCCGACCGCGTCTTCCACCAGAAATTCGGCTACGGCCGCGTCACCAGGATCGACGGCAACAAGCTCACCATCGCCTTCGACAAGGCCGGCGAGAAGAAGGTCGTGGACAGTTTCGTGCAGCGGGCGTGAAGCCTAACGACGCGTTCTGCCGCTCACGCTCTTCCTAAACAATGTGATGTTCCGCCTAATTTCAACACCGTCAACGAAACCCACCACGCCTTCGGTTTCCTCTTGCTCAAGAGACTTCCAAAGTCTCTCGATCGTTTGAAAGAACCACTCCTGTACAAGATATTCGTCATAGAATCTGAAATCATAAACCGCCGACCGATGCGAAACTGGCCTTATCCTGCCGTCATACTGCGGAAGCATAAGAACATCGCCCAACTGCTGAAAAAAAACGTCAAATGAGCTTCGGGGGATTCCATCCTCTTCGTCAAACACGATCTCTCCAAAGTGAACCGAGATTTCTTCCGCAGACCGTAAGACTTTGACGAGATCATTCGAGCTAAGCCAGTTGCTCCCTAGCTTTGCAACAAATAGATTTTTCGGATCACCTCCACACCCCAAGACGATTTCTGCAACCTTCGCTTCAAGAATTGGTTCGTACCGCTGCCGCTTAAGCAGCTTCGCTTGTTCGGTAGCCCAAATTCCTTGGCTGCGCATATCGATACGCAAACTTGCTTCATTCCGCGCAACAGTTGCTGGTTCACCCTCAAGAATCCCGGCAACGTTCAGCAAACCGGACGCAGTCATTCCGCCAACTGTTACAATTGCGGCTTGGGTGTACTCACCGGATGGCCAAATCATTGCTCGTCCAGCCATCTCACCCCCATCACCAAAAATTGGGGACATTAGGCGATTTACGTCTTCTGGAACGGTCCCAACACGCAAGTGCTCCATCGAGGGCAAGAATCTCTGGCACAGCTTCTTTGGCTCAAGTTTTCGCCAGTCAGACGGCCTTATGACCGTCTCCTTCTCAACTTGAATATTAACATCGATCGTTGGAGCGATTGCGGCAACCATCGACTTAAAACCAATCCCCTTGGCTTTTCCTCGAGCCTCGCGCCTTTGGAAGCCAAATGCATCAGGACCTTCAAGAGTGACCTCAACACGGGTACCGCCATCCACTGGCACAATATCGGTCGGAAGGGGGCGATAAAGCACCGGCCGACTCGCCAGACCTTCAGAAAACTCCAGAACTAGCGCTTGATCCTCTCCGTGATCATATGGCCGCGAAATTATTCTTACTCGCTTTCCAAGCATGAAGACGGAAAAAAATCCAACTCCAAATCTACCGACCGGATTGACGCCGATGGTGGCAAGCCCAGGAAACTCTTCATGAAGTAGCGGTGAGCTCCAAAGTGATACGCCAAAATCAATCAACGGCCCCGCCAAGACTCGCTCAGACATACCGACACCATTGTCCTCGATCGCGAGCCAAGTTGTGCCATCTCGACTAAAGCTGCTTAGTCGTATTGATCCCCACGTTTTTGCGCGGCTCTGTCTTCGACGCCGCGCATCAATGGCATCGCGACCATTCTGGATCAGCTCGCGTACAGCAACGAGCGGGTCATCGCCGTAGAGCTTACTTCCACCAAAGCTTTCTACTATCCGTGGAATGCTCGATGCATGGATCTTACACTCAACGGGCTTCCAACCCTCGACGGGAATAAATCTGGAGAAGTCTTCCGGCGTAAGCGAGCCCTTGATGCGCTTCGCAGAAAATTCAAAGCCGGTTCGCTCCCTCAACAACCTATTCGAATTTACGAGCTCCCGGTCTGCATAAACAATAGACTCGTATGCAAGCCACCATGCACCTGCCTCCGCACGTGGAAACACACTACTGGCTGTGAAGACCAAACAGTCATTTTCCAATTGAGGCGATGCTAGCTTCTCCTGAAACACCCAGTGAGCTAACGATACTCCGTGAGGATCGACCAACGCCCTCCTAAAGATTGGGGCACGCCTCCGATCCAAATGAATGGCGTCCGACACCCGAAGCAAGCATGCTAATTTTAGCCGATTGACAGGGCATCTTGTATAGGGAGCAAACGCTCCCAAGGCCGCTGTAAATTCCTCCTCGACGCGTTCTACTGACCACCAGTGGCTATGCGCCAAAAGACCAATCGATCTTCCATAGAACCGTCGCAGATCGACCTCCTCGATAAGGAAGAGTTGTTGATCTTTAGCCAGGAAGAACGGTTGAACGGGAAGTTCGCCTGCCTTTTCTGCGTGAAGCTTTCGAAGAACGAAAGAAGTGAGTTCTCTCTCGTTTACAGCACCTGTCGTAGTGGAAGAGAGAGCTGCGAGGTCTTTCCAGGTAGTCGTCGATTTTAGGTCGGCCACTCTGCCTGGATAGGCTGCCAAGCTCATGCCAGCATCATGCAGAAGAACAGCCGCGCCAAAGACAAAGGCCTCGGGAGGATTCAAATCTATGACGTCGCCGGCAATTAGTGACGCCATATCCCACAAAGCATCAAGGTGGCCGATGTCATGCACTGTAAGTCCCGGAACGTCTCCCTCGATCGAAGCGACCAACGCTGCGGCTTTTTCTCTGAGTAGTTGATACTGGGTTTGAAAGAACTTTTGCTCGTCAGAACTTGAGTCCTTCCGAGGTTCAGAAAACGCGTTTTTCCACAATTTTGTTTCTTGATAAGTTGTGAAAGTCATATGTTCCGCCGTCTTTGGGGACGAATCCAAAAGTTGAAATACGCTGCCATGCCAACCGCTTAGGTTGCAAGATGCGCACACGTCCCCAATTGGCGGATTAGAGGGAGGTATAAAGAGTCCTATTGAGGAGCTCCTGGGCCTTGGAGAACGCATCCGAAGCGCTCGCGCCTTACGCGCAAGACCTGATCGGGGAGGACCACCAACGTCCCCCGCCGAGAACGCTGGCCGAGCTTGACGCCGATCCCGCCTGTGGGGAACCACTTGGTGGCCCGGATCGAATCCCCCAGCACCGAGGAGTGAGGACTGTTCGCCGCACTCGCCGGACTCTCGACAGTTCTCGCCCGAACGCCCCTTGACCACCGCGAACTTCCCCGTATCAGATGCGCCCATGGTCCGGGGCTCCATCACACTGATCTTGCTGGCATTGGTTATGCCGTCGCTTGCGGCGGCGGAGACCATGAGCTTTGGCGATTCGATCGGAAAGCTGGCGGCGAGCTGCGGTGCGGAGATCGTCGCCAATTGCCGCGGCGTCAATCCGGACTCGACCCGGCTGAAGGAGTGCCTGTCGCGTAACCGCGACGTGCTCTCGCCGCAGTGCCAGAGCGATTATCTCGGCGTCTTCGACGCCATCCAGAAGCGCGTCGCCGCACGCATCACGGTGGCGAACGCCTGCCAGCGCGAGATCGTCAAGGTCTGCGGCGGCTCGACCAAGGAGACCAGCAAATCGGTCCCCTGCCTGGTCTCGACACCCAAGGGCATCAGCAACAACTGCCTGAAGGCCGTGGACGACGCGGGGTATCGATGATGCGCGCGAAGAGGCTCTCCACCGCCGGCATCGCATTCGGTCTCGCCTTGCTCACGGGCGCAGCGGGCGCGCAGACGGCGCCGCCGACCCGCGACGACATCGTCGGCAAGCTGAACCATTTCGAAGAGGCCGCCGAAATCGATCTTCCTGCGCTGAAACAGCAGGTGATGGAGCGCGCCAAGGCCAGGATCAAGAACGATCCGGGTCCGGTGAACCGGCCGCCGATCGCGCCTGATCTGGCCAAGCTGCCCGCCTTCAATGCGCAGATCCAGTTCGACGCCGACACGCCGATCATCCAGCCGGCGTCCTACCAGACCGTCGGCCGCATCGCGGACGCGCTGGTTCACGCCTCGCTGCTGCCCTACACCTTCCTGATCGTCGGCCATGTCGAATCCAATTCGAAGACGCGGGAGGCCAACGCGATCCTGAGCCAGCGCCGCGCCGACGCGATCCGCGACGTGCTGGTGAACACGTTCAAGATCTCGACCAAGCGGCTGCACCCGATCGGCCTCGGCGAGGAGCAGTTTCTCGACCGGGCGAAGCCGACCTCCGCCGTCAACGGCCAGTTGCAAATCCTGACCTATGCCAAGGTGCCGGAAGAGGCGCCTGCGCACCCGGCTGCGGCACCTGCGCCTGCGGCGAAAAAGCCCGCCAAGAAGCACTGAGGAGGCGCGCCGCGGCGCCTGACGGAACCCTTTGAAGTCCTGATCGTTTGTGACCTGCTTCACAGCACGACGGCACGGCTTTGCGCGACAATTGTGCCGGTTTGTGCACCGCCCTATCAGGTGCTATAGGCTTTTTTCATCCTTCCCGCCCCCCGTGCCGCACGAGATTGAGATGGCTGGCTATTTTCAACGCCAACTGGCCGACTACGTCGAATATCATCGCGATCCCTGGAACTGCGCGATGCACGTGGTCGGAATCCTGCTGCTCTTCACCGGCGCCGTGCTGCCGCTAACCCTCGTGCATTTCTCCGTCTTCGGGATCGAGGTGAGCCTGGCGGTGATTCTGGCGCTTCCGGTGCTGGTATACTGGCTGATGCTGGACGCCGGGGTCGGGTTCGGTATCCTCGCGGCGATGATCGTGCTGCTTTCGGTCGCAACCGCGATCGGCAATCAGGTCTCGATCGTCATGATGTGGTCGATTTTTGCAGTGCTGATCGGATTTGGCGTCGCAGCGCAGATCGTCGGCCACAAGGTATTCGAGGAACGCCAGCCGTCGATGGTCGATCACCCCACGCATTTTCTGCTTGGACCGATGTTTGTCATGGCGAAATTATTCATTGCATTGGGCTTCCGTCGCGACCTTGCCGCGATTCTGGCGCCTCTTCCGACCAATTCCCTTTCAACCCGATAGCTCCAGAAGCGAAACAGCAAACCTTCTTCATGGCTCTCGTCCTGGTTACCGGTGGCAGTGGCTTCATCGGACATCATCTCGTAGAAGCGCTCCGCGCCCGCGGGCAGCGGGTGCGTGTTCTCGATGTCCGGCCGCCCGCCGCGGCGAACGCCGACGTTGACTATGTTCATGCCTCGGTGCTGGACGGCGCCGCGGTCGATGCCGCGCTGGCCGGCGTCGATCAGGTCTATCACCTCGCCGGCCTGCCCGGCATGTGGGTCGCCAACAAGCAGGACTTCCACGACGTCAATTGCCGCGGCACCGAGGTCGTGCTCGCGGCCGCGATGAAGCACGGCGTGTCGCGCTTCCTGCACTGCTCGACGGAATCGATCCTGTTCCCCTATACCGACCTCAACGGCGTTGCCGCCGAAGAGGCGCTGCAGCCGGCCGACGCGATGCCGGGCGCCTATACGCGCTCGAAGTCGCTCGCCGAGCATCACGCCGCCAAGGCCGCGGCCGATGGCTTTCCGCTCGTGATCGGCACGCCGACCATGCCGATTGGAGCTGCCGACCACAATCTGACGCCGCCGACTGCGATGCTCTGGTACTTCCTCCAGAAGAAGGTGCAGCCGCATCTCAACTTCCTGGTCAATCTCGTCGATGTCCGCGACGTCGCCATGGGCCTCGTGCTGACCATGGAGCGCGGCCGCAACGGCCAGCGCTACATCCTCGGCGGCGACTGCGTCCCGCTCGGCCGCATCCTGCGGATGATGTCGGCGATGAGCGGCCGCCGGCAGTTCCCGGTCGTCGTGCCCGGCAAGATCGCCGAGCTCTCCGGCATCATGCTCGAATACCTGTCCGACAATTTCACGCGCCGGCCGCCCAACGGCACTGCCGAAGGCGTGCGCATCGCGCTGGCCGCGAGCGATCTTTCGATCGGCAAAGCCCGTAACGAGCTCGGCTATTCGCCGCGCCCGATCGAACCGGTCCTGCGCGAGACCATCACCTATCTGCTCGCCCGCGGCGGCGTGCAGCCCTCCGGCGCCATCAAGCAACACGCGCTCTCCTCGCGCGCGGGCTAAAGCCGCCGCCTAACGCAAAGAACCTTCATGTCCTTCGATTTCAGCAAGCTTCTCTCTGTCGCCTGGGGTGGCTGGACCACGACCTGGCCGACTGAACTCCTGGCCCTGATCTGGCTCGCCTTTCTCGCCAGCTGGGTGGGCGCCTCGTTCTGGCAGGGGCAGACCAAGAAGCAGGTCATGACACTCGAGTCGCAGCGCTATCGCCTGCCAATCCTGGTCGGCGGCATCCTGTACACGCCTTGGATTGCGGAGATCCTGGGCTGGAAGCCGCTCTGGGTGCTCGGCAACACCGGCATCATCATTGCCGCCGTCCTCTCGGTCGTCGGCATCGCCTTCGCCTGGTGGGGCCGGCTGCATCTCGGAAAGTTCTGGTCCAACACCATCACCCACAAGGAAGATCACCGCGTCATCGACACCGGCCCCTATGGCATCGTCCGCCACCCGATCTACACCGGGCTGATCTTCGGCATGCTGGTGACCGGCGTTGCGATCGGCCTGGTGACGACGATCCTCGGCGCCATCCTGATCTCGCTCGGCATGTGGCAGAAGGGCCGGATGGAAGAGGTGTTCCTGTCGAAGGAGCTCGGCGAAGACGCCTACGGCGCCTATTGCCGCCGCGTGCCGATGATCATCCCGTTCCTGTCGCCGCAGTGATGTAACAAGCCGCTATATCCTCCGACGTCGTCCTGGCGAAAGCCAGGACGACGTCATGGAGGCAGCGCGCCTTTGCCAGGAACCGCCCCTCCCCAAGCCCGTTATCCCCTCGACACCTGCACTGAGCGCAGAGCATCGAGCCATGTCGGACGCCTACGATTATTTTCGCGAGCACGCCATTGCCGCCGCGCGCAAGGCGCGGGCGCTGCCGCCGGGACGACCGAAGCAGAAGCAGCGCACGGTGGCGCGGGTCTATCATCTCCTGTCCAAGGAAGCCGCGCTGACGCCGAACATCCATCACCTCGATGATTTTCGTACGGCACGGCGGCTGGAGCGGCAGATCGGCCGCTGATCCGCGGACACCCCACTCTGCCATGCAAATTCGATCGGCTGCCATTCCACTGGAATAGGCCCGGCCGGCGCGCCGCACAGGTTGACGTGTGCCCGTTCAGCCAGTTGGATGCGCGCGCACACGGGGGCCTCTCATGACTTTTTCCAGCATCTTTGCGCAGTTCGTCGCGTTCATCGGCGGCATCGCGCTGCAATGGCGAAAGCTGTCAGGCACCACGCCTGCACCGGCCTGGGGCCAGGCGCCGGCTATCCCTGAGGCGAAGCCGCAAGGGGCTCTGCCGACCCTGAAGATGCCGACCGCGCGCGGCTGGAGCGAGGGCCAGACGCCGACGGTCGCACCCGGGCTCAAGGTCAATGCGTTCGCGACCGGCCTCGACCATCCGCGCTGGATCGAGGTGCTGCCCAATGGCGACGTGCTGATTGCGGAAGCAACGCAGATCGCGGGCGCGCCGCGGAGCGTGTTCCATTACGCGATGCAGGCGACGATGCGGCGCGCCGCGGCCCTCGGCGTTTCCGCCAACCGCATCACGCTGCTGCGCGACAAGGACGGCGACGGCGTCGCCGAAGTCCGCGGCGCCTTCATGGAGAATCTCAGCCAGCCCTTCGGCATGGCGCTGGTCGGCGACACCTTCTATGTCGGCAATACCGACGGCGTGATGGCATTTCCTTACGTCGCCAATGCCGACCGCATCACCGCACCGGGCAAGCGGCTCACCAATTTCAAGCCGAGCGGCCACTGGACCCGCAGTCTTCTGGCCAGCCCCGACGGCAAAAAACTCTATGCCGGTGTCGGCTCGCTCAGCAACATCGCCGAGATGGGCATGGAGGTCGAGCAAGGCCGCGCCGCAGTTTACGAGCTCGATCTTGCCGCCGGCACGCATCGCATTTTTGGCGCCGGCCTGCGCAATCCGGTGGGACTTGCGTGGGAGCCGAACACGAATGTGCTCTGGACCGTCGTCAACGAGCGCGACGGCCTCGGCGACGAGACGCCGCCGGATTATCTCACCTCGGTGCGCGACGGCGGCTTCTACGGCTGGCCCTATTGCTACTGGGGCAAGACGGTGGACGACCGCGTGCCGCAGGATCCGGCGATGGTCGCCAAGGCGCTTCAACCCGACTACGCGCTCGGCGGCCACACCGCTTCGCTCGGCCTGTGCTGGATGCCGGCAGGCACGCTGCCCGGCTTCCCCGACGGCATGGTGATCGGCCAGCACGGCTCGTGGAATCGCAGCAAGCTCTCAGGCTACAAGCTGGTGTTCATCCCGTTCGAGAACGGCAAGCCCTCGGGCCCCGGTCGCGACATCCTGTCGGGCTTCCTGTCCCCGGACGAGAAGGAATCCTACGGCCGCCCGGTCGGCGTCGCGATCGGCCCCGACAAGAAGTCGCTGCTGATGGCCGACGACGTCGGCAACGTGATCTGGCGCGTGACGGGGGCTTAATAGTAAGAAATGTGCTGAGATCGCCACGGGCGATCTCATATGCATTCCGTCATCCTTCGAGGCTCGCCGAAAAGGCGAGCACCTCAGGGTGACGGTGATAGAGCGCATCGCCGTCTGGCCATAGAGCCTCAACCCATCACGTCCCGACGCACAACGTGGCGCGCTGCTTCCGCAGCAGCGCGATCACGGACAGCGCGGTGATCAGCCCCGTCTTGGGATTTTCGGACGGGATGTTCTCGATCGACATCGAGAAGCGCGCCGAATCCGCCTCGACCTCGATGCGGTGAACGTTGCGGGTCACGGTCGGGTCCGCCCAGATCTGCACCGAGGTGCGATCGGGCCCGATGCCCGCGAGCGACAGCGCCACCGCGACGTTGAGATTGGCCGGGAAACCCTTGGCGGCCTCGCGCGCGGTGCCCTCGAACAGCTTCAGCGGCTCGCGCAGATTGCCAATGTCGATATTGTTCTGGACGATGAAGGGTGCGCCTTGCAACCCGTCGATCGGCTTGCGCGTCACCATCTTCACCGAATGGATGGTGCCGATGGCCGCGGCGTTGACGGCATCGAGCCCGATCAGCGCCCCGGTCGGCACGATGATGCGGCCGCCATTGGCGCGGGCAAGATCGACCAGATCAAAATTGTCGAGCAGACCGCCGACGCTGACCACGACCGCGGCCCTGCCGCGTGTCACCGCCGGCTCGACGATCGCGCGCAGCTGGCTGCTCGGTGCACACTCGACCACGATGTCGGCGGCCTCGCCGAGCCGGTCGATCGGCAGTACGGAGGGCGGGCGACGCAGGCCGTTGAGGAAGGCCTGATGCTTGGCGGGATCGCGCACGGCAACGGCGGACAGCGTCAGTCCCTCGATGCCCTGATCGAGCGCGGTCGCGATTCTGGTGCCGATCGAGCCCAGGCCCGCGATGGCCACCCGCAATTCGCTCGAAGCTTTCTGATCCGTCATCATCTTCCACCTCCTATCGACGCCAATGTCATAGCCGCTCAGGCCTCGCGCGCATAGCTGCGCAGGCGCGCCTCGAGCACCGCCAGCATGGCATCGCGGGCCGGATCGCGCGAGCCGCGCAGCCAGGCGGCGGCGAGCGGCAGCCGGCCGACCGGGCCGCTCTGCTTGGGCCGGAGCGGCACGAAGCGCACGCCCGTCACCGCCATTCGCGTGGTCCAGCGCGGCACGATCGCGACGCCGAGCTTCGTCGCCACCAGATGGATGATGGTCTGCTTCTCGTCGGCGACCTGCACGATGTGCGGCGTCAATCCGGCCTGCTCGAACAGCTTGATGGTGAGGTCGTGGCTGTGCGGCCGCGAGCGGCGGTCCGGCACCAGCATGGCCTCGTCGGCGATCTGCGCCAGCGTGATCGACTTGCGATCCGCCAGCGCATGCCGCTGCGGGAACGCCACGATGGCGGTCTCCTGGAGCAGATCGCGGAATTCGAGCCGCTTGTCGGCACTGTCGGGCGGACGGACGAAGGCGAGATCGAGCGCGCCGGTCAAAATCTTTGGCAGTAGCCGGACCGTCTTGTCCTCCAGAAGCTGGACCGCGATATCAGGATGCTTGTCACGGAAATCGCGCAGCAGCGCCGGCAGCAATCCCGCCGCCGCGCTGTCGATGGCGCCGACCCGGAGCCGCCGGGCAGCGCCCGCACGCGAGCGGTTGCGCAAATTATTCTCGACCGCCTCGACCTTGGCGAGGATCGCGCGGGCGTCGCGCAGCAGCGTCGCGCCGTCTTCCGTGAGCGAGACGGCGCGCGTCGTCCGCGCGAACAGCCGCGCGCCCAGATCCTCTTCCAAGAGCCTGATCTGCCGGCCAAGTGCGGAGGGCAGCATCCGGAGCTGCTGCGCCGCATGGCCGAAATGCAATTGCTCGGCCGCCGCCACGAAGCATCGCAACTGATGCAATTCCATCCCGGATCCTCTTGTCTCGCCCCGCGATGATTATATCATTTTTTTGTATAAACCAGCGCCAATTGAGTATGCCTCCTCCCCCCGCCTAGGCTCGCTGCCGGCATGGACCTCCGGGTCCGCCGACACAACAACAAGCCGGAACCGAGGGAGGCGAGGATGACGAGCGAGATTCAGACGCGCGTACTGCGCAAGATTACCTGGCGCATCGTTCCCTTCATCATGCTGCTCTACTTCGTGGCCTTCATCGACCGCGTCAATATCGGCTTCGCCTCGCTGACGATGAACAAGGACATCGGCCTGTCGCCGGCAGTCTACGGCTTTGGCGCCGGCATCTTCTTCTGGGGCTATTTCCTGTTCGAAGTGCCCTCCAACATCATCCTGCACAAGATCGGCGCGCGGATCTGGATCGCGCGGGTGATGATCACCTGGGGCATCGTGTCGGCGGCGATGGCGTTCGTGCAAGGGCCGACCAGCTTCTACATCCTGCGCTTCCTGCTCGGCGTCGCCGAAGCCGGCTTCTTTCCCGGCATCATCCTCTATCTCTCCTACTGGTTCCCGGCGCGCCAGCGCGCCGCGGTGACGGCGCTGTTCATGGCGGCAGCACCGCTCTCGACCGTGCTGGGCTCGCCGATCTCGGGCGCGCTGCTGGAGATGGACGGAATGTTCGGCTTCAAGGGCTGGCAATGGCTGTTCGTGCTGGAGGCGCTGCCGGCCGTGCTGCTCGGCTTCGTCGTGCTCGGCTTCCTGACCGATCGTCCCGAGAAGGCGAAATGGCTCGCGGATGACGAGCGCCGCTGGCTGATCGAGACCATGCACGTGGAGACCACCAGCAAGGCCGCGACCGCGAGCCACAGCATCTGGCGCGGGCTTGCCGATCCGCGCGTGCTGGCGCTGTCGCTGATCTATTTCGGCACCTCGGCCGGCCTCTACACGCTCGGCGTCTGGGCGCCGCAGATCATCAAGCAGTTCGGCCTGTCCTCGCTCCAGGTCGGCTTCCTCAATGCGCTGCCGGCGACCGCGGCCGTCGTCGCCATGGTGCTGTGGGCGCGGCATTCGGACCGCACCGGCGAGCGCACCTGGCATGTCGTCTGGGCCTGCCTGATCGCCGCCGCCGGCCTTGCCTCTGCCGGCCTTGCGACCGGCGTCGTCGCCGTGCTGGTCGCGCTGGCGCTGGTGAACATCGGCATCTCCTCGGCCAAGCCGCCGCTCTGGAGCATGCCGACGCTGTTCCTGTCCGGTCCGGCGGCCGCAGCCGGCATCGCCACCATCAACTCGATCGGCAATCTCGGCGGCTTCGTCGGGCCCGCCATGATCGGCTGGATCAAGGACCAGACCGGCAGTTTCGTCGGCGGGCTCTATTTCGTCAGCGGTCTGCTCGTTCTCTCCGCGGTCCTGACCCTGCTATTGTCGCGCGCGCAGACCGCGCCCGCCGAACCCGTCCCGCAATCCCGCTGACATCCCACACGGAGCATCTTCATGCGCACCCATTCGATCGCAGCCATTCCCGCCGACGGCATCGGCCCCGAGGTCATCTCGGCCGGGGTCCGTGTGCTAGAGGCTCTCGCAAAACGCAGCGGCGACCTCGCCTTCAACGTCAAAACCTTCGACTGGGGCTCGGACTATTACAAGAAGCACGGCGTGATGATGCCGGCCGATGGTCTTGCTGAACTGAAGAAGTTCGACGCGATCTATTTCGGCGCGGTCGGCGCCCCCGACGTGCCCGACCACATCACGCTGTGGGGCCTGCGGCTGCCGATCTGCCAGGGCTTTGACCAATACGCCAATGTGCGGCCGACCAGGATTTTGCCGGGTGTCGCCTCGCCGCTGCGCAATGTCGGCGTCGGCGATCTCGACTGGGTGATCGTGCGCGAGAATTCGGAGGGCGAATATGCCGGCATGGGCGGTCGCGCCCACAGGGGGCTGCCGGAAGAGGTCGGCACCGAGGTTGCGGTCTTCACCCGCGTCGGCGTGACGCGGATCATGCGCTATGCCTTCCAGCTCGCGCAGTCACGTCCGCGCAAGTTCCTGACGGTCGTGACCAAGTCGAACGCGCAGCGCCATGGCATGGTGATGTGGGACGAGATCGCAGCCGAAGTCGCGACCGAATTCCCCGATGTGACCTGGGACAAGATGCTGGTCGACGCCATGACCGTGCGCATGACCCTGCATCCGAAGAGCCTCGACACCATCGTGGCGACCAACCTCCACGCCGACATCCTCTCCGACCTCGCCGGCGCGCTCGCCGGAAGCCTCGGCGTCGCGCCGACCGGCAACATCGATCCGCAACGCCGCTTCCCCTCGATGTTCGAGCCGATCCACGGCTCGGCCTTCGACATCACCGGCAAGGGCATCGCCAACCCGGTCGCGACCTTCTGGACCGGCGCGCAGATGCTCGAGCATCTCGGCGAGAAGGACGCCGCGGTACGGCTGATGGCGGCCGTCGAGCGCGTCTGCGCAGCCGGCGTGCTGACGCCCGACGTCGGCGGCAAGGCGACGACGAAGGAAGTCACGGATGCCGTGATCGACGCGATTCACGGATCGAATGTGTAGAAGGCCGAACAGCACCGCCTGGTACGGCGTCCCTTTTTGGTTCAGGGGGCGCCGGTTCTCTCAGGTGGCGCAGGTGGTTCTAAAAATTCTTGACCTCCCCTCTTGAAACCAAAAACGAGTTTTTTTATTTTTCCGATGCCGCCGAGAGGTGGCGTTCCCGGCGCCTGATGGGTCGGGAAAGACTGAGACGGGCACCGGTCGTGTCCGGTGCCGCTCGTATCCATTTTGCTCCTTGGAGGATCTGGCTATGCGCACTTACGACTTCTCTCCCCTGTGGCGTTCGACCATTGGCTTCGACCGCCTTTTCGACCTCGTAGAGACGGCACAGCGTGCCGGCGAGGACAATTATCCCCCCTACAACATCGAACGCGTCGGCGAGGACCGCTACCAGATCTCGCTTGCGATCGCGGGCTTTTCGCCGGACGAGGTTTCGGTGACTGCCGAGCAGAACGCGGTGACCGTCGAGGGAAACAAGGCCGACAAGGCCGAGCGCGAATATCTCTATCGGGGCATTTCCGCACGGCCGTTCAAGCGGCAGTTCAACCTTGCCGACTACGTTCAGGTGCGGAGCGCGTCATTCGAGAACGGTCTGCTGAAGATCGAGCTGATCCGGGAAATCCCCGAAGCCATGAAGCCGCGGCGCATCGCCATCAACGGCGCATCGTCGGGCACCGTGCATCAGCTCGAGAGCAAAGCCGCCTGATTTTCGCTCGTCGGAGACCTGGTGATCCCGCCTGATCGTCGGGCGGGATCGACCCTGCCTTCGACCGCGTACCCCCCGATGCAAACCAGAGGTTTTAGCGAAAGGAGAAGGAGGACCTCTCATGATCGATCATGCTGACAACATCATCGACCTGAACGCGATACTGCACCCCGGCTCTGTCTACGATCATCCTCGCGACGTCGTCGCGGATCCGGCTCTGTCGATCGGCGAGAAGCGCGCGATCCTGGCGTCCTGGGCTTCGGACGCCGCCAGCGTTGCCTCAAACCCGGCGCTCAGAGAACTGCCGGGCTCGGACCAGCCCGTCCCCATCGACGAGATTCTGGAAGCGCTCGCGACGCTGGACCACCATCCAAAGGGCCCTCCGGGTGGCAAGCCGGTCCGCACGCGATCCATCTTGCGAACCGGTCTCGCAGCCTAGGCAACGACGGCTCAAGGGGGATTGCGATGATGATGGATGAAGATCTGGCGTTGTTGCGCGCACACCGCAACAACATCGGCCGTTACCAACGGTTGCTCGAGACCAAACTGACGGAGGTCGAGCGGCGGTTCATCGAGAGGCGCCTGTCCGAGGAGCGCCGCGCGATCGAGAAGCTCGCAGCCTCCGCGTTTCCCCTCGCCCTTCGACCTCCAAAGAGGCCGATCCGGAACGCAACCACGCTCATGACGCAAGCTGCCGCGGCGAATTGACATGTCCGACAACCTCCCGACATTCGAAATGTTCTTGAGGAGATACCGGCGAAGGACATGGCGGTGGCGCGTCTGCACGACGGAAGGACACCTCGTCATGCATGGGTCCGAAAACAACCGGCCTGCGGCGAAATATGCGGCTGAAAGGGCATTGTTCTTGATGCTTCTCGCCGCGCCCTATCGGCCGGCGAGCCAAGCCTCCGCCATGGCGCGCTCCTCCTCGGCGACGCCAGCATCAAGGTGGCTGCCGCGGCAGCAGATGCGCGAATGACGAGACGAGGTACGGAGCCGACGCTCGGCGTCAGGCAATGCCCGTGCCGGCCATCTCCGCTCCTGACGGCCTACCGCCGCGCCGGCGGCGGCGTTGCCATCGCGGCCGCCGGCTCGGGCGGCGTCAGGTGGCGGGGGACGATGATGGACTGGCCGGGCGTGAGCGGCGCATTTTCCGCAAGCGAGTTGCTCTGCGCAAGCGACCACAGCGGCACGCGATTGGCCGCGGCGATGCTCTCCATGGTGTCGCCGCGGCGTACCGGCACCCGCACGCCGGAGTCCCACAATTCCACCAGCGTATTCGCCGGCACGACATAGCGCAGCGGCACGGCATCGGCCTGGGTCTGCGCCTGAATCCGCGGCAACTGCGTCACCATCTCGACGATCTGGCGATGGATGTCGTCGGACTTCTCGATGTTGATATGCGAGACGCGGCTGTTCTCCTTGAGGTCGTAGCTCGCGTAATGGCCGCGATAGCCGGGCACCGCCACGACATCGCCACCGCCCAGCACGCTGTCGGACAGGAAGATGTTGATGAAGCGCTCGACATTGAGCGGCACGTCGCCGGTCGCATGCGCAGGATCGATGGCGATGACGAGGCTGATCGGGATATTCTCCTTGGCCGCCATCTCCGAGATGACGATCGAGCACAACCCGCCCATGGAGTGGCCGATCAGCACGATCGGCGCCGGGCTTTCCTTGTAGCTGGCGATGGCACGGTCGCCGATCCACCGGCAGATGGTGAACTCATAGACGTTGGCCGAGAAGCCGGCCTTCGTCAGCTTCTCTTCGAGCCGATCCATGCCGGTCGAGAAGATCGGCCCCATGGCGCCGCGGAACAGATAGATTTTCGGCGGCGGCAGCGGCTCGGCCGGTGGAGGTGGCGGCGGAGCGACGGGTGCGACCGCTGCAGGCTTTGACTTGGCGGGTGAGGCAACGGCCGTGCCGGTGCTCAAGGCGAGCAGCGCGACCGCTGCCAGCACGACTAGTCGCCTCAAATCAATCATCAGTCCAACAGTCCCACGATGGAAGGCCGCCGCCTTCCCAAGGCGCTTAGTGACCACCGATTGGGTGGAATTTGGGGCACGGAACCGGGCTCTGGAGACCAAGGAGCCCGCGACCGTGGCAGGTCGGCTGCGCAGGCGTCGAGCACGGTCGCCACGCGGAAAGCGGCCAACAACGCATCGACGTCATTGCGTCAGTGTCTGCTCTGAATTCACCTCGGGCGCCGGGGCCGGGGGCGGACCGTCCTTGGCGCCGGAATCCGTCCATGCAGGCGGCAGGCCGAGCCCCTGTCCCGCGAAGCCGGTCACGCCTGGAAACCGTCCGAACGCCTCGCACGCGACATATTTGGGCGCGCCGCCGAGGCGCACGGGAATGCTTTCCATCGGAGGCAGCGCAGGAACGCCGCCGAACGGCGACTCTCCGGTCGCAACCAGCTTGGCAAAGTCGGCGCCGAAATCGGCCGCGAGATCGTAGGCGTCCCCCTCGTTGGCGAGCCGCGCAGAATTCGTGATCGAATTGGCGCCGCGCGCCCAGACCATGGCCGCCTTCTGAAATCCGGCGAAGTCGCGCGCTTCCGCCTCGACCGACAGACTGCCGAGCCCGACCGGAAGCCTGGGCACGGGCACAGGCACGGCGGGAAGCGCAACGGTCTTGGCGATCGACAGGGCCCGGGATGCGCCGGCGGCGGTCGGGTTGGTCGGCGCCGCATGAGTCACCGTCGCCTGCACGGTGAGGTCCGCGTCGTCATCGGCGGCAACGATGCGGAAGCGTTCGCTCAAGCGGAGACAAAGTTCGCGGCTGATGGCGTTGGCGACGAGACGCCGCTCCTTTTCATTCAAGGGGACATCGCCGCGCGCGGGAAAGACTGTCGATGCAATCCGGATTGTTTTCGCCGCCAGCACGTCCTGCTTGTTCACGCGGATCTGCGATCGCGTCATCAGCCCGTTCGCGTCCGACATCCGGTCGTAGCTCCTGAGCGAGCCGGCGCGTTCAAGCGGCGCGGTCGCGCATCCCCCGAGCGCAAGCGCGACAGACATCAGGACCGCCCATCGCAAGCGCCTGGCCCGGCGCGCGTCGAGACAATCCATTGGAGAGATTACTCCGGCAGTCACTCTCTCGCCCCCAGTCGCGCGTCAACGTGACGAGAGGGAACTCTTTAATCTTGATGTTCTCATGACGAAATGTTGCTGGATTGTTGCCGGATCGAGCGTCCACGGGGGAAGACGCGCGCATTGAGAACTCGGCACATTGCCGATCGCGATCCCCGTTCGCTGCGGCCTGGCCTAGAGCGGCAGCATCCGGTTCAGCAGTTCGAGCAAGGTGCGCTGCTCGGCCTCGGTGAGCGGGGCCAGCATCTTCCGGTTATAGGGCTCCGTGAGCCTCGTCCCCTCCTGAATGATCTTCGCGCCCTTTGGCGTGAGCATGAGCTCGACGGCGCGACGATCCGACTTCGAGCGGTTGCGCTTGATGAAGCCGGACGATTCGAGCTCGTTCAGGATCTTGATCAGGTTCGGCAGGCGCAGCCGAAGCAGGCTGGCGAGGCTGCTCGGGGGAACGCCGGGATTGTCACGAATGACGGCGAAAATCGCATAGGTCGCGGGCGTCAGCCCCAATGCGGCGAACTCTTCATAAAAGCCTTCGAAGAACTTCAGCTGCGCCAGCCGCAGCATGAAGCCGGGCGTGCGCTGGAGCGCTTTCAGATCCAACGATTTCTCCGGCTGCCGGCCGGACTTCACTGCGGGTTTCACGGGCTCATGATCCTCAAACCGCGGCGGCCAAACGTCCACCGAATTGACACTCCGCAAAATAGCTATAAAATATAACTATAATTCAGCGGCACCAAGACCGCGCTTGGGAGGGACACAATGAACAGCAAATTCCTGCATAAATTATGCATTTCGGCCGTGATGCTGGCCGCCGCGGCGCCGGCATTTGCCCAGGATGTGGTGAAGATCGGCATCCTGAACGACCAGTCGGGCCCGTTCGCGAGCTATCAGGGCATCGGCTCGGTCGTCGCCGCCAAGATGGCGGTCGAGGATTATGGCGGAAAGGCCGCCGGCAAGCCTGTCGAGGTCGTCGCGGCCGATCACCAGAACAAGACCGATATCGGGATCGGCATTGCGCGACGCTGGTACGAGAACGACGGCGTCGATGCGATCTTCGACATTCCGAACTCGTCGATCGCGCTCGCGGTGGCCGGCATGAGCGCCGAGAAGAACAAGGTCTTCGTCGGATCGGGCGCCGGAACGGTGCTGCTGACCGGCGAGAAGTGCACGCCAAACACCATCCACTGGACCTACGACACCTATGCCTATGGGCGCGGCCTCGGCAAGGCGATCGTCCAGCAGGGCGGCAAGAAGTGGTTCTTCATCACGGCCGACTATGCCTTCGGTCATGATCTGGAAAAGCAGGCCGCGGAGGCCGTGAAAGCCTCCGGCGGCGAAGTGCTCGGCAGTGTGCGACATCCGCTGGGAACGGCCGATTACGCCTCTTTCCTGCTCCAGGCCCAAGCTTCGGGCGCAAACGTCATCGGCTTCGCCAATGCCGGGGACGATACCATCACGTCGATGAAGCAAGCCGCCGAGTTCGGGCTGACCAAGGACCACAAGCTCGTCGGACTGATCCTGGGCATGAACGGCCTTCCCGCGCTCGGGCTGAAGTTCGCGCAGGGCGCGCAGATCATGAACCCGTTCTACTGGGATCTGAACGACGGCACGCGCGCTTTCGCCAAACGCTTCGCCGAACGCATTCCGTCGAAGGCCTATCCGAACGACATGCAGGCCGGCGTCTACGCGTCGGTCATTCACTATCTCAAGGCGGTCGACAAGGCCGGCGGCGCCAAGGACGGCAAGGCGGTCGTGGCCGTGATGAAGGACCTGCCCACCGACGATGCGCTGTTCGGCAAGGGTTACATCCGCAAGGACGGTCGCAAGATCCATCCGCTCTACCTGCTCCAGGTCAAGGCGCCGGAGGAATCGACCGCGGCCTGGGACCTGTTGAAGGTCGCCGGCACGATCAAGGGTGAGGATGCGTTCCGGCCGGAGGGCGACGGCAAGTGTGCGCTTTCCAGTCCATGAGCAGCTTCGGGAGTTCACGATGACCGGCATCGCATGCAGCCAGGCCGATCCGTTTGCGCCTGATTTCCTGGCCGATCCCTACCCCGCCTATGAAGCGCTACGCGCGCTCGGGCCGGTGTTCAAGCTCGAGCGTTACGACGTGTGGGCCATGGCGGGCTATGCCGGGGTCGAGGCGGCGCTGAAGGACTGGAAGACATTCATCAGCGGCGAAGGGGTCGGCCTCAACGGGATGAACCCTGCCCTGCCGAGACCGCTGACGCTTCAGATCGATCCTCCGGAGCACGACAAGGGGCGGCGGGTCCTCGGCCGCACGCTGTCGCCGGGCGTTGCGCGGCGGCTGCGCGAGACGTTTCAGCAGGAGGCGGAGAAGAAGATTTCGGAGCTGCTCGACAGAGGCACGTTCGATGCCGTGGCCGATCTCGCCGAAGCCTATCCGATGAAGGTGTTTCCGGATGCGATCGGCATCCGGCCGGACGGCCGCGATAAGCTGCTGGCCTGGAGCACCTTCGTGTTCGACAGTTTTGGTCCCGAGAACGATCAGCTGGCGGCATCACGGCAAGCGGGGCTCGCGGCGCAGAGCTGGATCATGGAATGTTGCGCGCGAGATGCGCTGCAGCCCGACGGGCTCGGCATGATGATCTACCAGGCGGCCGACGAAGGCGAGATCAGCGAGCACGAAGCCACCCATCTGGTGCGGCCGTTTCTCACCGCCGGGATCGACACCACGGTCAACGGCATCGGCAATACCCTGCTCGCGCTCGCCACGCACCCGGATGAATACCGCAAGCTCCACCACAAGCCGGAGCTGGCGCGCAACGCCTTCGAGGAAGGCCTGCGCTACGATTCACCGGTGCAGACGTTCTTTCGCACCACCTCGCGCGACGTCGAGACCGACGGCGGCGTGATCCCGGCGCACCGCAAGGTGCTGCTGTTCATGGCCTCCGCCAATCGCGATCCCGCACGATGGGACAAGCCGGACCGTTTCGAGGTGGAACGGGTTGCGACGGGGCATGTCGGCTTCGGCGCCGGCATTCACGCCTGCGTCGGCCAGATGATCGCACGCCTGGAGGGTGAATTGATCTTCAGCGAGCTTGCGAGGCGTGTGAAGACGATCGAGCTTGTGGGGGAGCCGCGACGCAGGCTCAACAATTCCCTGCGCGGGCTGGAGACCATGCCGGTCCGCGTGACCGCCTGCTAGGCTGCATCAGGCGGGTCCGGGATCCCGACGGGAGCGACGCGCTCAGTTCCGCGGCGGTGCCGTGGCCGCGGCCGAGCGCGCCTGCCGGGGTGTGCCCGGCTCGGCAGCAACCGGCGCCGCCGGCGCACGCGAGCGCATGATCGCGGCGTCGATCTCGGCGATGACGCGGCGCTGGATCGCCTCGTTCTTGTCGATCGAGATGTGGCCGACGCCGGTGCCGCGCACGTCGACATTGTCGAGCTTGCCGCGGAAGCCGTTTGCGGCGCGCACCGGCTCGCCGGGACCATCGCCGATATAGATGTTGATGTAGCGCTCGGCGCCGGTCGACAGCTTGGTCTTGAACACGGAGTCGAGGCCGATCGCGAGCTTCACGGGCACGCCGAGCTGGTTGAGCTTGGCGATCATGTCCGGCAGCGCGGTCGCGCCCGAGGAATGGCCGACCAGGACGATGGTCTTGATGCGGCCGGCCTTGTAGGCGGTCGCGGCCTCATCGGCGAGCGAGGACCAGGACACGAAATTGGCAACCGTCACCGGAATGCCCTGCGCCTGAAGCCGGGAACCGATCGTGTCGAGCCCGAGCGAGAAGATGTTGAGCACGCCGCGCAGCAGGTAGACATGCGTGGTCGCAGCGGCTGCCTGGCTCGGCGCCGCCTTTGCGGTGGTCGGGCTCATGGCAACAGCTGACAGCAGGAGCAGGCACATCGCCCACACACGGATGGCGGGCAACTGGCTGGCGCCGGCGGTGTGACGGCCGTTCGGTCTCATCGATCTATTCCCTGGGAACAATACGCTTTGCGATTGGCCGGAATCGTAGCCATGGCCTGCTCGCAGACGCAACAAAGAGCCGCGTGAGCGGCAATCTTAGCCGCAGCACGTGACCATCGCGCAACACTTGCCCGAAACCTGCCACCGAAGCGCCTGTTTTGGGACCATTTTTCTCCGGCCAATTGCGACCGGGCAAGGGCATTCCTATCTCAGGGCTCCGCTGACCAGCCCGCCCGGCCGGTTCCAGCCTCCCCCCTCCCCAGCCTTTGCCCTCAGACTTGCGGCCATCATGTCCTCCATCATTTCCGTCGCCAATTTGTCGAAGACCTATGGGTCCGGCTTCAAGGCGCTCAAGAACGTCAATCTCGACATCCAGCGCGGCGAGATTTTTGCGCTGCTCGGCCCCAATGGCGCCGGCAAAACCACGCTGATCTCGATCATTTGCGGCATCGCCAACCCGAGCGACGGCAAGGTCCTCGTCGGCGGCGAGGACATCCAGACCTCCTACCGCAAGGCGCGCTCGCTGATCGGCCTGGTGCCGCAGGAGCTCCACACCGACGCCTTCGAGAGCGTCTGGGCGACCGTGAGCTTCTCCCGCGGCCTGTTCGGCAAGCCGAAGAACCCTGCGCACATCGAGAAGGTGCTGAAGGACCTCTCGCTCTGGGACAAGAAGGACAACAAGATCATCACGCTCTCCGGCGGCATGAAGCGCCGCGTGATGATCGCGAAAGCGCTCTCCCACGAGCCGCAGATCCTGTTCCTGGACGAGCCGACCGCCGGCGTCGACGTCGAGCTGCGCAAGGGCATGTGGGAGGTGGTGCGCACCCTCCAGCAGTCCGGCGTCACCATCATCCTGACCACGCACTACATCGAGGAAGCCGAGGAGATGGCCGACCGCATCGGCGTCATCAACAAGGGCGAGATCGTGCTGGTCGAGGACAAGGCGACCTTGATGCAGAAGCTCGGCAAGAAGCGGCTGACGCTGCATTTGCAGAGCAAGCTCAGCGTGCTGCCGGAGAGCCTTGGCCATTACGAGCTCGACCTCTGCGATTCCGGCGCGACGCTGGTCTACGACTACGACACCAAGGGCGAGCGCACCGGCATCACCAGCCTGCTCAGCGACCTGCGCAATGCCGGCATCCGCTTCAACGATCTCGACACGACCCAATCGTCGCTCGAGGACATCTTCGTCGACCTCGTGAGGACGTCATGAACTATCGCGCTGTCCGCGCCATCTATCTGTTCGAAATGGCGCGCACCTGGCGCACGCTGCTGCAAAGCATCGTCTCGCCTGTGGTTTCGACCTCGCTCTATTTCGTGGTGTTCGGCGCCGCGATCGGCTCGCGCATCAGCCAGGTCGAGGGCGTCAGCTACGGCACCTTCATCGTGCCGGGCCTGATCATGCTCTCGGTGCTGACGCAGAGCATCGCCAACGCCTCGTTCGGCATCTATTTCCCGAAGTTCACCGGCACGATCTACGAGATCCTGTCGGCGCCGATCTCCTATGTCGAGATCGTGCTCGGCTATGTCGGCGCCGCCGCGACCAAGTCGATCATTCTGGGCCTCATCATCCTGGCAACGGCCGGCCTCTTCGTTCCATTGCATATCCACCATCCAATCTGGATGCTGACCTTCCTGGTGCTGACGGCGGTGACGTTCAGCCTGTTCGGCTTCATCATCGGCATCTGGGCCGACGGCTTCGAAAAGCTGCAGATGATCCCGATGCTGGTGGTGACGCCGCTGACCTTCCTCGGCGGCAGCTTCTATTCCATCGACATGCTGCCGCCGACCTGGCGTACGGTGGCGCTGCTCAACCCGGTCGTCTATCTGATCTCCGGCTTCCGCTGGAGCTTCTACGAGATCGCCGACGTCAGCGTCGCCGTCAGCATCGGCATGACGACGGCGTTCCTGGTGATCTGCCTCGCCGCGATCTGGTGGATCTTCCGCACCGGGTACCGGCTGAAGAACTGACTGTCACTCCGGGGGCGCCCGAAGGGCGAACCCGGAATTGACGGCGGTGAGGTCACCGATAGCAGTGGAAGCGATGATAGCCGTCATAATACCCGCGGCAGCGGTAATGGCGGTGATGTGGAATGCCGAACACACCCTCCACCGCGCCCACGGCGCCGCCGACACCGGCACCGACCGCGCCTCCGACCACACCGCCCACCGGACCGGCAATGCGATTGCCTTCATGGGCGCCTTCCTGGGCGCCGCGCACGATGCCCTGGGCATGGCCGGCTTGCGGCAGAAAGATCAGCGCGAGCAGGATGGCGGCGGCGGCGAAAAGCAGGCGGACAGGCAAACCGGCCGGCAATGGCGCAGCGGCGATACGGACTTTGTTCATCTTCGATCCCAAGGGAATACAGAGGTCAACGGCGGCGAAAACCGCCCGTCAGGGTAGGCCATCGTCAACGCTCGGAGCGGCCAAATGGTTGCGCCTTTGTGACGAATTGTCGGCGTCGTGAACGCATGTCCGCTCGCGAAAATGTCAGCATCGCAGCTGGCGGCGCGGCACGAAGCGGCCTTGCTTACGTCCGGCATCACGTTAACGATGGGGAGGCGGGCCGCTGGAACGAAAGCCGGATTGCAGGCATAGTGCACGCCGGGGGACGGAGAGCCGCGGCGCCTGCGCGAACAGGCCGGAGGCCAGGACTCAAATGCGTTTCAGGACTCAAATGCGTTTCCAGATGCGTTCATATTTCATCGCTTTCACCTCCCTGATGCTTTTGAGCGCGGGCACCGCGCAGGCCAAGGTCGAGATCACCGTCGACAAGGACAATCAGCAGATGACCGTCGCCGTCGACGGCGTCGCGCGCTATCACTGGCCGGTGTCGACCGGCATCCCCTCCCGCGAAACGCCGAATGGCGCCTTCCGCACCTTCCGCATGGAAGAGGACCACTACTCCAAGGAATTCGACGACGCGCCGATGCCGCACGCGATCTTCTTCACCAAGGTCGGGCACGCCATCCACGGCACGGACTCGGTCGGCCGACTCGGCTCGCCGGCGTCGCACGGCTGCGTGCGGCTGTCGCGCCAGAACGCCTCGACGCTCTACGCGCTGGTGCAGCAACAGGGCGTGCTCAACACCACGGTGACGCTGACCGGCTCGGCGCAGGTGGCGCTCGCGCGCAATCCGCGCGGCCGCAACAACACTGCAGTCGCGCGCGCCCCGCAGCAGCCGGCCGAGGAGCAGTACGCCACCACGGGCGATCCCGTGAACCTCGCACCGCCGGCGCAGCCCGCCCGCCGCTACATGCCGCAGGACGACAATTACATCTATCCGGCCGACGGCAGCGACACCGGCGCGCGCTATCCGGCGCCGCGCTCGGCCGGCCGCCCGCTCTATGACGCGCAGGTCTATCAGCAGCAGCCGCAACAGCAGCAATATTACAATCAAGGCTACGGCCAGCAGGGCACCTATTATCAGCCGCAGCCCCGGCAGGTTTATCAGCCGCGCGGCTATTACTACCAGAACTGATGCTATCTGAACGCGGCGTCGCCGCGTTCGACGATCTTTCGCGCAGCGTCGACGAAGGCACGCGCCACCGGCTCGAGGATCTCAGGCCCGGTCGCGGCGAGATCGTCCGAGGGCGTGTGGAACGTGCGATGGCGGCCGGCCATGCCGAGGAAATTGGCATAGCCCGCCGCGTGCACGTCGCGCAACTCGCCGACCGCCTGCTTCTCCGTCACCAGGCGTTTGGCCGCGACCCCGGCGAAAGCCTCGTCGGTCAGTGCGACGGCGGATTTGCTCAGCACGAGATAGCGCTCCTCCTCGGGCCGCTCGGTGCGGGCGCCTTCCGCAAAGGCGTAGCACGCGTTCGACGAGCCGAAATGGATCCACGCCAGCGTGTCCTTCGGCGCGGGCGCGCCGTGCTTCAGGAACAGCTCCATGCCGCCATGGCCGATCTCATGGCCTGCGGTGGCGATGAAGACGACATGGGCCGGCCATTTTTCGGCGGCGACGGTGCGCGCCAGCGCAAGGAAATTGGCGATGCCGGGGCCGCGCTCGCAGACGCAGGAGTACCAGCCGGTCATCGGCGTCGAGACCACGATGGTCGGCCCGTGGCCGGCCCCGGTCTCGGCGATGACGTTGCGGCCGGCGACATCGCGCTCGTAATGGCCCTTGACGTCGAAGGTAACGGGCGCGCCTGAGGCGAGCGCGCGTTCGAACACGCCACGCGACTTCGCACCGACCACCATCACCGGCACCGGCCAGGGCGCATCCTCCTGGGTGACGTTGTAGGCGAAGCGATCGTCGGCGGGATTGCCGATCATCAGCAGGATGGCCGCCGGCTTCCTTGCCGCGGCTTCCGTGATCGCCGCACGGTGGGTCGGCCCCAGATAGGCGCCGCGATCGAACGGCAGATCGAGCAAAAGGACCTTGCCGGCGGCATCGCCATCACGCGCCAGCGGCGCGGCGAGATGGAAGCTGGCCTTGTCCTCCGGCGGCCACCAGAACGGCGTCGCCTCGACAGCCGTGCCGGCGGCCTCGGCGCTGGCCTGCTCGACGACATATTGCCGGCCGAGCACGACGGGCTGGAAGCTGACCTCGAAGCCGGCCTGCCTCATCTCGCCGGCAATCCAGTCCGCCGTTGCGCGATCGCCGGGTGAGCCGAAGCGGTGCAGGCCGAAAGACGCATAGCGCTTCACATCTTCATAGAGGCTCGCGCCCGAAAGCACATCCTTGGCTGCCGCCTGCCCAACCATAAGCACCGCCATCGCTGCGATGAAGATAAGCCGCATGAGAGTCACTCCCGGAACCGATCTTCTTTTGAAGATCAGTTTCGCCCCTTCGCGGCTGGCGTCAACCACCCTCGCCGACCAGCACGAACGGCGCCCACACCGCCGGATCGGCATTGCGCGGCGACGACCGGTCGGCGATCAGCGCCTTCATCGACCGGCGCAATGCCTCGGCGCGGCCGATGCCGGGATGCGCGGTGAGTTCCGAGAATGCTCCCGTTGTCAGGCGCACCGCCGCATCGGAATCCACCGGCCAGTGCGAGACCAGCAGCGCGCGTGCGCCGGCATAGAAGAACGCGCGTGCGAGGCCTGAGAGACCCTCCGCGCCCGGCCTGTCGCCGGCGGCGGTGTTGCAAGCCGACAGCACCGCCCAGTCCGCGTCGAGCTTGAGCCGGGCGATGCGGCTGGCGGTAAGCAAACCGTCGTCGTCGCTGGTTGGCTTTTCGGGCAGCGTCAGAACCAGCGCCGGCTCGCTGAGGCCATTGACCTCGCCGGCAACAAGGCCGTGGGTGGCGAAATCGACGACGCGGTACTGATCGAGCGGCAAGGTGCTCACGCTGGTCACGGTTGCCGCCGGGCCGAGCTTGACGTCGTCCTGCGGCGACGCGCCGAGCGCGCGCGCCACGGCCTGGAGCTCGCCTGCCGTCTCCGGCAATGCAGGCAGGCCAGTGCGCAGCCGATCGAGATCGACGGCGGTGCCGTCATAATAGCTCTGATACGGCTGCACGTTGCGCCCGGCACGCTTGTCACCCGGCGAGCGCTGAAACACGGGATCACCGAACCCGATGAACGGCTTTTGCGCCCGCGAGTCCTTGGCAAAGCTCCGCAGCGCGCGCAGGCTCGACACCGACGGCAGCACCGTGATGGCGCGCTCGTTGAGCAGCCACGCCGCCTGCCGATAGCGATCGGCGGACGCAGTGTCCGGCTTCTTCGTCACCAGCACGTGAAACGGCAGGCTGGTGAGCGCGCCGACCGGGACGATCAACAGTTTCGGCTTGCCGGCGATGTCGGCCGAGATCGGACCGAACAGCGCGGCGTAGAGCTCGAAAGACGCATCGAGGTCGAACGACGCCTTGGCCGCCTCCGGATCGGCGAGCCCCTGCCGCAGATGCGCGACACGGTCGCTTATCTCGCGGCTGCCGAGCGCGATCTGGCGTAGCACACTCGTCTCGCGCGTCACGGCGAAGGCGTAGGTCTTGTCACTGAGCGCGATGAACGCCACCAGCGCCTCGTCCGGCTTCAACAGGCCCTGCGTTTGTGCGATCGACAGCGGCTGCGGGTTGGACAGATCGGCATAAGCGGGAAAGTTGCGGTCGAGCTGTGCCGTGACGTCATCGAGCGATTTTTGCGTCTGCGCCGTCTGCGCACGCAGGCTGGCGATCAGCGCGTCGTTGCGCTTGCCGTCAGCTTGTCCAAGCTCCACGGTCACACGCTTGTCGAGTGTCGCCAGGCTCGCCTTCAGGTCCTGCTGCCGTCGCACCAGCCCTGCGATCGCGTCATTGCCGGCGCCGAACCGCGCCGCCATCTGCGCCAGCGCGGCGCCCGCGCTGGTCTCGTGCGCGCGTTGCGCGGCGCCAAAAGCCTCGTCCTTTGCCGCGTTGTCGGGCCTGCCGTCCGTCACGCGCCAGATCGCCTCGATCAGCCAGGGATCGAGCTCGGTGAAGCGGGTGAATTGCGTAGTCCGCTGCGCGTTGAGCGCGGCGGCTGCCAACCGCAGCCGTGCCAGGGCGTCCGGCCATTTGCCTTCGCGGCGATCGACGTCGGCGAGATTGATCAGGGTTGCGATGGTGTCCTGATGACGCGGACCGAGCCTGTCCTGCGCGATCGCCAGCGCGCGGTCGAGCCGGCTGCGGGCGTCCGCCAGATTACCGGTCTTGAGATCGAGCAGCGCGACGGCGCGCAGATCCTTGACGAGCCGCGGATGTTTGCCACCGAGCCCGCGCTCGTCAATCTCGAGGCAGCGGACGAGATATTGCCTGGCCTCATCCATTTGGCCGGCGTCCATCAGGGACCGTCCCAGCGAGCCGATCGCCAGCGCGGTCGGACCGCTGCCTTCACCGAACTTGCGCTCGATCACGGCCAGAGAGCGGCGGTAGAGACCGATCGCCTGATCGTTGCGGCCGAGGCTGGCGTAGCTGTTGGCGAGGTTGTTCAGGGCGCGCCCGACATCGGGGCTGTCGGGGCCAAAGGCCTTCTCATAGATCGCGAGCACACGTTCCTGAAGGCCTGCGGCCGCCTCGTTCCTGCCCTGGGCCGAATAGGCATTGGCGAGATTGTTCAGCCCGATCGCGGTGGTCGGATGGTTGGGACCGTAGATCCGCTCATAAGCCTGAAGCGCCTGCTGGTAGAGCCTTTCCGCCTCGGCATAGCGCGCCTCATGCTCGAGCACGGTTGCGAGATTGCCGATGGCCGCCGCGGTGTTCGGATGCGATTCGCCGTTGCGCATCCGGCTGATCGCGAGCGAGCGCCGCATCGCCGCCTCGGCTTCCGTCAGGCGGCCCGCGTCCGAATAGAGGTTGCCGAGGTCGTTGAGCATCTTGTCATAGTTCGGCGCGGCCTCGGCGCCTCCGCCGAGGCTGCGGTCCAGCAGATCGAGCCCCTGCTTCAGCAGCCGCTCGCCGTCGTCGAAGCGACCGAGCAGGCCGTAAACGTCGCCGAGACTGTCCATCGCGGAGGCGACATCGACAGGCGGCGCATTGGCGACTTGCAATGCGGTGAGCGCCCGCTCGAAATAGCCCGCCGCTTCCTTGAAATTCTCCTTGTCTCGCGCCAGGCCGCCGAGCGCGGCCAGCGTGTCCGCGAGGCGCACGTCATTGGCGCCGAAAGCGCTTGTGCCGAGCGCAAGCGCGCGTTCGGCCACATTGGTCGCCTCGGCGCGGCGGTCGAGCATGCCGAGCGATCCGACCAGGATGTGCGAGGTGCGTAGTGTCGAGGCGACGTCGTTGTTGCGCAGCTTGATGGCGAGCGCCGCATTCAGCTTGTCGACAGCCTCGGGGTAGCGGCCGAGATTGTGCAGGAACATGCCCTCGTTGTGCAGCACGCCGGCATAGTTCATGCTGTCGGCACCCTGCCGGCGGCGCACCAGGTTTTCGAGCTTCTGGGCGGCGGCGAGCCCGTCGGCCCAGCGCCCGGTCTGCGTCGCCGCGTTCATCTGCGCGAGCAGCGAATCGAAATCATTGCCGCGCTGCGGGAAAGCCGGTCCGGAGATCAGGACCACAATGCACAAAGCGGCAAACAAGCGGGCGCGGCTCATGCAAAAATCCCGTCACGCGCATCAAAAGGCAATCCTCGGAGGATACGGGCAGCCCTTGCCCCTGTCGACAGCAGGAAATCACGCCAGCCTGGGCATGAACTGAGCAGCCGGGCGACGCAGGAGTGCAACAGTCCCCAACCTTCAACGCCGCAGCGTTTGCGCCAAATTGACAACCTTGGGGTCGTCCGTATTGTCTTTCCATTATTTCTGGGAAATGACATGACACGCGAGCAGATTTCGGATTTTTGCGTGACCGCTCTGGCCAACATCCTACGAATCTCGAGGGATCGGGTCGACACCGCCACAAAGTTCAACCGCCTCGGCCTCGATTCGGCGATGCTCGTCTACCTCATGATGGAACTTGAGGAGAAGCTCGACATCGAATTGTCGACCGACGACTTTTACGACCATCCGACCGTCGAGGCGCTGTCGCGATTTCTCGCCGACAAGCGCGCGATCCGCACCGCCGCCTGAGGGCGGCTGAAACCGGCGCAGCCCGATGGAAACTTTCCGCTCGCTGGTGGCTGTGCTGGCCCGGCGCGCGGCGGAGCAGGCTGATGACCGCGCCTATGTATTCCTCTCCGACCGCGGAACGGAGGAAGCCACCCTCACCTTCCGCGAACTGCATGACGCCGCAACGGCGCTCGCCTCGCGCCTCACCAAAGTCGCGCGGCCCGGCGAGCGCGCCATCCTGGTGTTTCCACCCGGCCTCGAATTTCTGGTGGCGTTCTTCGGCTGCCTGATGGCAGGTATCATCGCCGTGCCGATGATGATGCCACGGCGAAACGGCGCGCGTGATGCCAGCTTCGCGATCCTCGCCAATTGCACGCCGTCGCTGGCGCTCACCACGTCAGCCTTCGCGCTCCGCGGCGATCTGCAGGCGCGCTTTGCGCAAGAGAGCATCCGGTGGATCGAGGTCGATCTCGCCGGTGACGGCGGGATCGCCGATCTGCCCGAACCGGTGCCCGACGATATCGCCTTCCTGCAATATACCTCCGGCTCGACGTCGGAGCCCAAGGGCGTGATGGTGAGTCATGCCAATCTGCTCGCCAATCTCGAGATGATCCGGCTTGCGCTCGGCAACACCAGGCGATCCACCTATGTCAACTGGGTGCCGCTCTATCACGACATGGGACTGATCCTGAACGCGCTGCAAGCACTCTATGTCGGCGCGACCTGCGTGCTGATGGCGCCGAATGCGTTCATGCAGCGGCCGCTCGGCTGGCTGCGCGCGATCTCGCATTACCGCGCGGAGGTGGCGTGCGGCCCGAATTTCGGCTTCGACCTCTGCGTCAGCCGCTATCGCGCCGACCAGATGGACGGCATCGATCTCTCCTCGCTCAGGATCGCGCTCAACGGCGCAGAGCCGGTACGCGCCGAAACGATCGAGCGCTTTGTCGAGACCTTTGCCCCACACGGATTCGATCCACGCGCGACGTACCCGGCCTACGGCATGGCCGAAGCGACGCTGCTGATTTCCGGCGGGATGCGCGGCCGCGGCCATGTCACGCGCAGCGTCAGCCGCACAGCGCTTCAGGCGCGTGCGGCAGAGGCACCTTCCGGTGCCGATGACGAGCAGATCGTTGTCGGCTGCGGACGCGCGCTCACCGATGAGCGGATCGCGATCGTGGACCCGGAGAACCGAAAACGGCTGCCCGCCGACCGCGTCGGCGAGATCTGGGTCGCCGGCGCCAATGTCGCCCGCGCCTATTGGAGCAATGATGAAGCGACGCGCGACAGCCTCAATCCGGAGATCGCCGGCGAGGACGGACCGTGGTTGCGCACCGGCGATCTCGGCTTCCTCGATGGATCAGGTGAATTGTTCGTCACCGGGCGGATCAAGGATCTCATCATCATCCGCGGCATCAATCATTATCCGCAGGATATCGAGCGCACGGTGCAGTCGCTCGACGACGCACTTCGTGAGAACTGCGGCGCGGCGTTCTCGGTGCCGGACGAGAACGGCGAGGAAGCGCTCGTCATCGTGCAGGAGGTCGAGCGCACCGCACGCCACACGATCGACAGCGAAGAGATCAAGGGCCGGATCCGCGAGGCCGTTGCCGACAGCCACGAGCTCTCCGCACGTCACATCGCGCTGATCCGCCCAGGTCGCCTGCCGAAGACCACCAGCGGCAAGATCCAGCGCAAGCTGGCGCGAAAACTCTGGCTCGATGGCGGGTTCGAGGAGATCGGCTAGGCTTCAGAAGCTGATCTCGGCCTTCTCGCCGGCACGCAGGCTGGCTGCAATACCCTGCTCGATCCTGCGCGCGATGGCCGCGCGGTAGTGGACGAGGTCGGCGAAATTGGCGGGATCCCGCGTCAGCGCATTGTCGACGCGATAGTCGATCAGATTGCTGTTCGCGCGCCCGCTGACGATGGCGCGGAAGGCGTCCTTGCAAGCCGCATGAGCCGCGGCATCGCGGCTGCCGGGAACAGGCACCGCCGTGTAAAAGGTCGGCGGCATCACCAGCACGACCGACACATCGCGCGGAAGTTTTGCGATCACAGCCGCCAGCATGCCGGCATAGGGAAAACTGCCCGTGATTTTTCCCGTGAACGGCGCCGCCCTCGCCGGCTGCGCGGCGTCGGGATGCTTCGCGCCGGGCGCCCATAGCTCCTCGTAATTCCAGTAGCCGTCGGCGCGGACCGGCTGGCGTGCGCCGCGCGCGATAGCGATGCGCTGGAAGGATCGATCGAGCGCAGCCCAGGTGAAGAGATTGCCGAGATAACGCAGCGTACCGCCCTCATAGAGCCAATACGGAAAGGGGTCCTGCGACAGCGGCAGCAGGGCGTTGTTGCACCAGGGCTGATCGACCGAGACGACCAGGGCCCGGATCGCCTGGTGGTGCCTGGCGAAGAAATCGAGGATCGCGAGATCGCCGCGCGGATCGGCACCGGGCGCGACGAGCTGAACGAAACGCAGACCCGTTGCGGGGTCCAGTCTTGCGGGCTCGAGCAACTGCCCGGTGGAATTGCCCAGGATGGCGGAATCGAATTGCCCGTCGCGTGCCCGACTGACATTGGCTGTCCACGGATTGCGGTCCCCAACACCGACAATGCCGAAGGCACCAAACCGGCCGCTGTCATAGGGATCGACAAGGATCACGAGGGTCGCGATCAACGCGGCGCCGAGCGCGAGCGCGCCGAGGCAGGCAGCAAGGCTGCGGCCCCATCCGGGTGAGACGTCAGAACTGGAAATAGACGAACTCATGTATCCCTCGTTCGCCGATCTGAATCAGCAGCGCCAGAATGCCAATTCCGAGCAGGCCGGCCATCAGCACATTCGGACGGCGGGTGAAGAATGCCACGATGTCCTGGCTCGCCGGCAGCAGGAACGCGACCGGCGGTGCCGCCACCAGCGGCCACAATTGTCCGCCGCGCGCGAGCGGCAAGGGTTGAGCAAGCCCGACGAAAACGTGCCAGGCAGCCTCCACCGACCCCGCGCGAAAAATCACGCCCGTTACGAGCACGAACAGCACGGTGAGCGCCCAGCCCAGCCACGAGGGGAAATCCGGTCCATAGCGGCGCCACAGCGTGCAGACGACCAACGCGAGGCCGTGCAGCACGCCCCACAGGACAAAGGTCCAGCTCGCGCCGTGCCACAGGCCGCACAGCGCCATGGTGATCATCATCGCGCCGAAGAACTGGACCGGCAGAAAGCGACGCGGCAAGAGGCGCATGTTGACCAGCGGATAGAACACGTAGTCGCGCAAGAACAGCATCAGGGTGATGTGCCAGCGCTGCCAGAAATCCTGAATGTTGGTGGAGCGCAGCGGCGCATTGAAATTGCAGGGCAGCTGCACGCCGAACAGGAAGCCAAGGCCGATCGCGATGTCGGAATAGCCGGAGAAGTCGAACAGGATCTGAAAGGAGAAGCAGAAGGCGAGCCAGGCATCGCCGCTCGCAAGCGGCCCGCTGGCTGCCTGCACGTAGATGGGATCGAGCAGATGCGCGATGCTGTCGGCGATCACCACCTTCTCGAACAGGCCAAGCGCGATGAAGCAGGTCGCGATGCAGAACTGGCGCTGCCAGCCCGGCACATAAACCTGCCGGCCGAACTGATGCATCACCTCCGACCAGCGCGCCAGCGGCCCCGCAATCGCCTGCGGGAAGAAGGCGATGTAGAGCGTGTAGCGGTCGAGCGTGTAGAGCGGCGCACGGCCGCGCTTCAGATCGACCAGATACATGATGTGGTGGAAGGTGAAGAAGGAGATGCCGAGCGGCAGCCCGATGTCGAGTGCGGGCAGCGTCGTGCCGAGCACAAGGCCGAGATTAGCGAGAACGAAATTGGCGTATTTGAACAGCGCCAGCACCGCGAGATCGAGCACGATCACCAGCGTCAGCACCGCCTTCCACTTCACCCGCCCATAGGCGACCGACGCGATCCAGTTGATCGCGATCGAGGCGACCAGAAGCAGGATGAAGGACGGGCTGCCCCAGGCGTAGAAGGCGAGCGACAGCGCGACCTGCACGCCGATCCGCAAATGCGGATAGGGATCGGCCAGGCGGGTGATCAGCAGCGCCGCAGGCAGGAAGATCAGGAGAAAGGGGTAGTCGTTGAACAGCATCGGTTCAAAGCTGCATCATCACCGGCGTTCACGCCGGCCGATGATGCTCAGCCTGTTTCCAGGTCGGGCGCCGCATCGCCCGGCTGCCGCGACATGCGCCGCGCGATCTTCTCCTCGCTCGGCACCTTGACATCCCAGGCAAGCCCGAGCGCCTCCAGCGCGCGGATGAAGATGAAGCCGGGATCGAACTCGAACCAGCGCAGGCCGAAGGCCGCGGAATAGGGAAAGGCGTGGTGATTGTTGTGCCAGCCTTCGCCCCAGGCGAGCCAGGCCATCAAGCCGAGATTGCGGCTGTTGTCGTCGCGGGTGACGAATGGCTGTGCACCGAAGGTGTGCATGACCGAGTTGATGGCGGAAAAGGTCTGCTCGACCACGAACATGCGCACCACGCCTCCCCACAAGCAGCCGCTCAGCGCGCCCCATAGGCTCATGGTAGCCAGGCCGCCGATTGCGGCCGGCAGCAGCAGGCCGAGTGCAACCCAGGTGTAGTAGTAGCTGTTGACGGCAATCAGCCTGCGGTCCGCCATCAGGTCCGGCACGTAATGCGCGACGTTGGGATAATCGTGCTCGACCATCCAGGTCAGATGCGCGTGCAGGAAGCCGCGCAGCCGTCCAATGGCGCCGTCGCCGTGCAGCCGCGGCGAATGCAGGTCACCGTCGTGATCGGACAATTCATGGTGCCGCCGGTGCATCGCCGCCCAGGACAGCATGGGACCGCGGCCCGCCATCGATCCCATGACGATCAGGATCGCGCTCATCGTCGTGGAGGTCGCGAAGGCGCGGTGGGTGAACAGGCGGTGATAGCCGACGGTGAGGCCGAGCCCGGTGATCAGCCAGAGGCCGAAGAACAGGCTGAGCTCCATCACCCCGATCGATCGGTAGAATAACAAGCCCAGCGCAACCAAAGTGCCGACGAAGGGCAAAACGTCGAACATGATGAAATGCCGCCGCTGCATCTTGTGAATATGCCGGCTGCGAATGATGCGGTGATCGCGTTTCTGTTGCACGGTCGGAAATTCCAGGGCGGCCTCCAAGAGTATATACAAGCCGGACGGACGCAACCCAAGCCACAGCCCAAGGTTTCAACAGGCGCAAAAGCCTATAAGATAGGCCAAACTCGCCGAAATGCGGTTGAATATCGGCCCTTCCTCTCGCCTTCCTCTTGCCCTTCGGACTGTGATGACGTCACGTGGTGCGGCAATCCTGGCGACGATCTCGATCGTGATTGGGGGAGAGTGCATGGCCTTCGATCTCGAGGCGCATCGCGGCGGGCGGGCGCTGTTGCCGGAAAACACCCTGCCGGCCTTCGCCAATGCGCTGTCGATGGGCGTGGATACGCTGGAGCTCGATGTCGGCGTCACCGCCGACGGCGTGGTCATCATCTCGCACGAACGCGGGCTCAACCCTGATATCACACGGGATGCGAGCGGCGCCTATGTCGCGTCGCCCGGCACGCCGTTCGTGAAACTGCGGCTCGAAGAGGTCGGGCGCTATGACGTCGGCCAGCTCCGTCCGGACAGTGCCTATGCCAGGCAATTCCCGCAGCAGCGCGCCGTGTCGGGAACGCGCATTCCGACCTTGAGCGCGCTGTTCGCGCTGGTGCGCAAGTCCGGCAACAATCGCGTGCGCTTCAACATCGAGACCAAGATCGACCCGAACCACCCGGACGAATCCCTCGACCCGCAAGGCTTCGTCACCAAGCTGCTCGGGCTGATCGCGGCCGAAAAATTTTCCGATCGCGTCATGATCCAGTCGTTCGACTGGCGGACGCTGCAGCTCGTCCAGCAGCAAGCGCCCAACGTGCCAACGGTGTACCTGACGCTCCAGCGCGGCTCGGGCCAGACGGTCGCGCTCGACAAGGCCACCAACTGGACCGCGGGTTTCAGTCCGGCCGATCACGGCGGCTCACTGCCGCGCACCATCAAGGCTGCGGGCGGTGCGATCTGGTCGCCCTATTTCGGCGACGTGACCGCGGCGCTGATCACCGAGGCCCATGGGCTCGGACTGCGCGTCGTGGTCTGGACGGTCAACAAGCCCGAGGACATGGCGCGCATGATCGAGATCGGTGTCGACGGGATCATCTCGGACAGGCCGGACCTGTTACGGCAGGTGGCCGGCGAGAAGGGCATTGCGCTGCCGGCGGGAACGCCGGTGGAGCCGTAAGGTCTATCCGCCGTCATGGCCGGGCTTGCCCCGGCCATCCACGCCTTGCCCCGCGGTGCGAAGAACGTGGATGCCCGGGACAAGCCCGGGCATGACGACCTCTCGTAAATCTGCGCGGCGTACCATTGAATACCCTACTCCCCATCCCTCAAGCGCCGGTACAGCGCGCCCAGTATGTTGGAATAATCGTCGGTCCAGACCCGCACCCTGTCGTCGGCTTCGGTCTGCTCCCAGACCTTGGACGACGCGAGCTTGCCGACATCGGCCTCCTCGCGCGCGGAAATGACGACGTCGGTCGAGAAGATGTAGTCGGCATCGCGCCCGGAATCCTCGTTGTAGACCCAGCTCTTGAGATCGTTGGCGTCGGCAATGCCGACCACGACTGTCTCGAGGTCGAGGTGCCGGTTCGAGACATGCATCACCACGGCGCCATGGGGCGCGAGCTTGTCCTTGTAGATCTTCATCGCCTCTTCGGTCGCAAGATGGATCGGGATCGCGTCCGACGAATAGGCATCGACGATGATGAGATCATAGGCCCCGTCGGGCTCCTTCGCGAAGGTGAGGCGCGCGTCGCCGATCACCGGCTTCAGGTCCGGCAGGCAGCTCGAGATGTAGCGGAAATTCTTCGGGTCGCGCGCCGCGTCGACCATCGACTGGTCGATCTCGAAGAATTTCCAGCTTTCGCCGGGCTCAGCGGCGCAGGCAAGCGTGCCCGATCCGACGCCGATCGCGGCGACCTTGAGCGGCGCGCCCTTGCGCTCGCGGATCGCGGTGATGGCCTGACCGATGCCGCCGTCCTTGTGATAATAGGTGATCGCCTCGGGCCGGCCGGTGACCGGCGTGCCGTCATTGTTGCGGAAGCGCTCGGCGCCGTGGATCGTGGTGCCGTGCATCAGCACGTGGAAATAGCCGCCCGGCGTCTCCACGATCTTGTGCACGCCGAAGAAGCTGCGCACGGTGGTGACGCGGCCTTCGTCCGGGGGATAGATGCGGATCAGCGCCAGCGCCAGCGCGACGGTGGCAAAAATCTTCCAGCGGCCGGCATTGAGCGCCAATGCCAGCAGCGCGGCGAGGACGCCAACGGCGCCGGCGACCCAGACGCGGTGATCCTCGAACCAGGTCGAGAGGCCCCCCGTCGTGGTGGACGGTGCAACGAGCGCCACCGCGAGTGCGGCGAGCGCCAGCCAGTACCATTTGACGATGCCGGCGAGACGCTCGTTGGCGGACGGGCGGCACAGCGCGGCGAGCGCGACCAGGATCGGATATTCGGCGATCCACGAGAAGGTGAAGGGGGCAACGAGGCCGGCAAAGAGGCCACCGACCATGCCGCCGAACGACAGCGCGACATAGAAGCCGGTGAGATATTTGGCGGCCGGACGGGTGCGCGCCAATTCGCCGTGACAGGCCATGGCGATGACGAAGAAGCAGAGCTGGTGACCACCGAGCGTCAGCAACAGATTCTGTTCGCCGCCGAAGGCCAGCAGGAAAACCACGCCCGCGATCGCCACCGGCTGGAGCATCAGCATCCATTTGTGCGGCAGCAGCGGCCGCGACTGGAACACCACCACCCAGGTGAGCAGATACAGCGACAGCGGCAGCACCCAGAGCAGCGGCGCCGCGGCAACGTCGGTGGAGATGTGCGCGGTGACGGCGATGAGCAGGCCCGACGGCACCGCGGCCAGGAAGATCCAGCGCAGCCGCGTCACGAGGCCGGGCGCCGGCGCATTGATCTCCTCGGTTCGCGCGTCGACCACCGCAAGCTTCGGCGAGCGCAGCAGCAGCACGCCGCAGGCGGCGATCAGGAGAATCAGCAGGCCATAGCCGCCGGTCCAGAACCGGTTCTGCGTGTGCAGCGTGAACATCGGCTCCAGCAGGAACGGATAGGACAGCAGCGCGAGGAAGCTGCCGATGTTCGAGGAAGCATAGAGGAAATAGGGATCGTGGCCGGCGGGATGGCCGGTGCGGACGAACCAGGCTTGCAGCAGCGGATTGTTGGCGGCAAGTGCGAAGAACGGCAGCCCGATCGACACCACGAACAGGCCGAGCAGCCAGACCGCATAGCCCGACGCGGGCGGCTCGCCATAAGCGGTGGCGATGCCGAGCGGCAGGGTCGCGAAGGCCAGCACCAGCAACAGCAGATGAACCACCACCGGCACGATACGGTTCCTGACCTGCATCAACAGATGCGCATAGGCATAGCCCGCCAGCAGCAGCGACTGGAAGAACACCATCGCCACCGACCACACCGCCGGCGAGCCGCCGAGCCGCGGCAACACCATCTTCGTGAACAGCGGCTGCACCGAGAACAGCAGCAGCGCGCTGACGAAGATCGCAGCAGTGTAGACCGCCAGCAGCAGCCGGTTGCGCGACGAGGACGGCTGCTCCGTGGCGGCGGGTTGCACGATCGAATCCATGGAAGCTCCAGCAAAAGCGTTTTGCAGCGAAGTAGGCACCGGTTCGCGCGAGAAAACGCGTCGGATAACGCTCCGGCGGGCGCCGGACGGGCGCAATGGAGCACAAGGCGCCTGAACGGGCAATAAAGGGTCTCGTGATGTTGCAGCGAGAAATGCTTGATATAGAGATGTCATTCCAGGTCCGGCCCTTCGGGCCATCCCGGAACGACCGCGGAACATTCAGAACCCCATGAGCGAAACCGACGTCGTCATCATCGGCGCTGGCCATAATGGCCTCACCTGCGCGGCCTATCTGGCGATGGCGGGCCTGCGCGTGCGCGTGGTCGAGCGCCGCAAGGTGGTCGGCGGGGCCGCGGTCACCGAAGAGTTTCACCCGGGATTCCGCAATTCCGTCGCGGCCTACACCGTGAGCCTGCTCAATCCGCAGGTGATCCGCGACCTCAAGCTTGCCGAGCATGGCCTGCGTGTCGTCGAACGGCGGGCGCAGAATTTCCTGCCGGCACCGGACGGCAGCTATCTCCTCACCGGCGAGGGACGGACGAAGGCGTCAGTCGCGCGGCTCAGCGCGCATGATGCGAAGGCGCTCGACGGGTTTTCACGGGAGCTGGAAGACATCGCCGACGTGCTCCGGCAATTCGTGCTGCGGGCGCCGCCGAACTTGCTCGACGGTTTTGGCACGAACGCGATCCGCGAGACCGTGAACGCACTCCAGAGCGCCAACATCCTGCGCGGCCTGACGCTGGAGCAAAGCCGCAACCTGCTCGATCTCTTCACCCGCTCGGCCGGCGAGATGCTGGACGAGCGGTTCGAGCACGATCTGGTCAAGGCGCTGTTCGGCTTCGATGCCATCGTCGGCAATTACGCGAGCCCCTACGCGGCGGGCTCGGCCTATGTGATGCTGCATCATGCCTTCGGCGAGGTGAACGGCAAGAAGGGCGTCTGGGGCCACGCCATCGGCGGCATGGGCGCGATCACGCAGGCCATGGCGCGTGCCGCGCGCGACCGGGGCGTCGCGATCGACACCGATGCCGGCGTGCGCGAGGTGATCGTCGAGCGCGACCGCGCCGTCGGCGTCGTGCTGGAGAACGGCGAGACGATCCGCGCGAAATATGTTGCGGCCAACGTCAATCCAAAATTGCTCTATACGCGGCTGGTCGCGGCCGACGCCCTGCCCCAGGACTTTCTCGCCCGCATCCGCCACTGGAAGAACGGCTCGGGCACGTTCCGCATGAACGTGGCGCTGGACCGCCTGCCCTCCTTCACGGCGCTATCAGGCGATGGCGATCATCTCTCCTCCGGCATCATCCTGGCACCCAGCCTCGGCTACATGGACCGCGCCTGGCTCGATGCGCGGGCGGAGGGCTGGAGCCGCGAGCCTGTCGTGGAAATGCTGATCCCTTCGACACTCGACGACACGCTGGCGCCCGAAGGAAAACATGTCGCGAGCCTGTTCTGCCAGCACGTCGCGCCGGAGCTTCCCGACGGAACGTCGTGGGACGATCATCGCGACGAGGTCGCCGATCTCATGATCGCAACGGTGGACAAATACGCGCCGGGCTTTGCGGCCAGCGTGCTCGGCCGCCAGATCCTCTCCCCGCTCGATCTCGAACGGCAGTTCGGCCTCCTCGGCGGCGACATCTTCCACGGCGCGCTGACCTTGAACCAGCTGTTCTCGGCGCGGCCGATGCTGGGTCATGCCGATTATCGCGGGCCCCTGAAGGGCCTCTATCACTGCGGCTCCGGCGCCCATCCCGGCGGCGGCGTCACCGGCGCCCCCGGCCACAACGCGGCCCAGGCGATCCTGAGGGATCACCGCTCGCTGTTCGGAAGCCGTGGATAGGTCTGTGGATGAGCTGTGGACAGGCTGTTGGCAGGGCTGTGATCAAGCAGCGGACGTCTGCGAAAGACCGATCGGGACAGGCTGGGGAAAGCCGGTGGAAAATTCCGGGACAATGACTGGAAAGGCCGGTGGATAGCCCCATGCAAGACGGCGGATAACCTGTGAACACCGTCCAAGCACCGGCCTCAAAACGACTTCGCCCGCCAGGGGGCAATTCCCCCAGCGGGCGCGTGTCAAAAATGCAGCCTATGAAGAAAGTAGCCCCCGCTGGGAAATGGGAGGCGGAAATTACTTCAAGGAGGTGCTAATCGAACCGAACTTCTCGTTCATCGTGCTGCCCAGGCTGTTCACCACGGTGATGATCGCCAGTGCAATACCGGCCGCGATCAGGCCGTATTCGATAGCGGTCGCACCGGACTCGTCAGACCAGAACTTCAAAACCATGCGCTTCAAGACTCGCCTCCATTTCCATTTCAAGCTGTGTTGGTTGGCCCCAACACCCGGAAATCTACGGGACGCAACCTACGGCGCGGTTAATCCTGCGATTGCAACTTGTCGGAAAATTGGGAACAAAAGTTCCAGAAATTGAACGCGACGGAACCCTAGAATGCAGCCTTCTCCCACCCATCGCGCCAGCTTTTCGATCGGCACAGAGGCCGCGGCCAGGCGTGTCGTGGACGTCCTCACCGAGGTGTTCTTCGAGGGCGACGCGGCGGTCGCCGCGTTCGAGCGTCCGGACGGACAATGGGACGTCACGCTGCATTTCGCGGACGCGCCGGACCACGTCTTGCTGCGCGAACTCGTTGCAACTTCAGCCGGAAATGACATCGCCGATACGCTTGTCTTCGACACGATCGAGGCCAAGGACTGGGTCAAGGCCAGCCTGGAAGATCTCGTTCCGGTCCCGGCCGGGCGCTTTGTCGTGCACGGCAGCCACGACCGCGACCGCGTCGCGCCGAACAAGCTCAAGATCGAGATCGAGGCGGCGCTCGCCTTCGGCACCGGACACCACGGCACCACCCGCGGCTGTTTACTGCTGCTTGACCATGTCCTTAAAAGCGCGCGGCCAAAGCGCCTGCTCGACCTCGGCACCGGTACCGGCGTGTTGGCCATCGCAGCGGCGAAGGCACTGCATGGTGCAGTGCTTGCCTCCGACATCGACGCGCCCTCGGTGCGGGTGGCGGCCGAGAACGCCCGGCTGAACGAAGTCGGTCACCATGTCAGGGTGATCCGCGCCACCGGCTTCGCCGCGCCGGATTTTGCGCGCGCAGGCCCGTTCGACCTGGTGCTGGCCAACATCCTTGCCAACCCGCTACGGCAGTTGGCGAGCCCGATGGTGCGGCACCTCGCGCCGGGCGCGCGCGTCATCCTCTCCGGCCTGTTGACGCACCAGGCCCCCGCCGTGATCGCCGCCTATCGCGCGCGCGGCCTCGTGCCGTTGCGGCATTTGCGGATCGAGGGGTGGAGCAGTCTGTTGCTGAGGAAGGTAGGGTGAGCTGCAAGGTGAGGTGAGCTGCATCCGCGGCGACGGTGCGCTCCCTCGCCCCGCTACTCCGCCGGCTTCTCGTCCCGGCGTATCGCGCGCTCGCCTTGCAAGGCGCGACGGGCGCGGCGCTCGGCGAAACGGTCGATCATCTGGCTGATGAGGCCGCGCGGCTTCTTCGGTGTCGTGGCAGCCGGGGCGCGGCGCACCGGCGGCGAAATCTTCTCAAACGTGAACGCTGGCATCGTGTGTCCCCTCGCCGTTGAGATGAACCACCTGCTCGAATTTCCCTGTTATGCGGACGAAGCGCAACAGCTGCATCCCGTACTCCACTCAATTCGAATGGAACCTTTTCAAGCACAGTCCATGCCACATGGCGCCGCGAATGCGTCCACATTGCGGAGCGATCCCCATGATCCTAAAGTGATCCACCATGTTCGAAGCACACTTCCAGACATTCGAGGAGCCCGAGGCCGGCGTCGCATTGACGGCGCGCCTTGCCGCGCTCCGTGAAGAACTCGCCCGCCGCAAGCTGACCGGCTTCGTCATTCCGCGCGCCGACCAGCAGCAGAATGAATATGTGGCGCCCTCGGAAGAGCGGCTCGCCTGGCTGACCGGCTTTACCGGATCGGCGGGTTTGGCGGTGGTGCTGACCCACGAGGCCGCCTTGTTCGTCGACGGCCGCTACACGATCCAGGCGGCCAAGCAGGTCGATGCGAAGGCCTGGGCGGTGGAATCGCTGATCGACCCGCCGCCGGAGAGCTGGGTGACCGCGCAGCTGAAAGCCGGCGACCGCCTCGGATTTGATCCATGGCTGCACACTTTTGCGGCAGCCGAGCGCCTCGCCACCGCCTGCGCCAAGGCCGGCGCCGAGCTGGTGGCCGTCGACAGCAATCCGGTGGACGCGATCTGGCACGACCGGCCGCAGCCGCCGCTGGCCCCCGTCGCGGTGCACGGAATGCAACATGCCGGCATCGGCGAGGCCGAGAAGCTGGCGCAGATCAAAAGCGAGATCGCCAAGCTCGGCGCCGACGCCTTGGTGCTGTCGGACAGCCATGCGGTGGCCTGGACCTTCAACATCCGCGGCGCCGACGTCGCGCATACCCCGCTGCCGCTGTCCTACGCCCTGGTGCCGAAGGACGGCCGGCCGACGATCTTCATCGACCACCGAAAACTCTCCAACCTGACGCGCGACCATCTCGAGCAGTCGGCCGACGTGCGCGAGCCCGACGCGATGGCGCCGACGCTGATGGCGCTGGCCAGGAGCGGCGCCGCGATCGCGCTCGACAATGCCACCGCGGCCGACGCGCTGAGCCGGCTGATCGCCGGCGCCGGCGGCAAGCCGGTGCGCGGCAGCGATCCGATTGCGCTGCTCAAGGCGGTCAAGAACGCGACCGAGATCAAGGGCACGCAGACGGCGCATCGCCGCGATGCCGTGGCGCTGGCGCGCTTCCTCGCCTTCATCGATCGCGAGGCGGCAAGCGGCAAGCTGACCGAGATCGACGCGGTCGAGGCGCTGGAGACGTTCCGCCGCGACACCGGCGCCTTGAGGGACGTATCTTTCCCGACCATCTCGGGCACCGGCCCGAACGGTGCCATCGTGCATTACCGCGTCACCCGCAAGAGCAACCGGCGCATCGCGCCCGGCGACCTGCTGCTGATCGATTCGGGTGCGCAGTATGAAGACGGCACCACCGACGTGACGCGCACCATGGCGGTCGGCGAGCCCACGGGCGAGATGCGCGACCGCTTCACCCGCGTGCTGCGCGGCCACATCGCGATCGCGCGCGCGATCTTCCCCGACGGCACCACCGGCGCGCAGCTCGACACGCTGGCGCGGCAATATCTCTGGGCCGCCGGCGTCGATTTCGAGCACGGCACCGGCCATGGCGTCGGCAGCTATCTCAGTGTTCACGAAGGACCGGCGCGGATCTCGAAGCTCGGCACCACGCCGCTGAAGCGCGGCATGATCCTCTCCAACGAGCCCGGCTACTACAAGACCGACGGTTTCGGCATCCGCATCGAGAATCTCGAACTGGTCGTCGCCGCCGACATCAAGGGCGCCGAGAAGCCGATGAACGCGTTCGAGACGCTGACCCTGGCGCCGATCGACAGGCGGCTGATCGATGTGGCCATGCTGGCCAAGGACGAGCTCGACTGGCTCAATACCTACCACGCGCGTGTGAGGGCCGAGGTCGGGCCGGCGCTGGATGAGGCGACCAGGGCGTGGCTCGTTCAGGCGACGGCCGAACTGAAGCCGTAGCGCGCATAGCGCTACGCGATTTGCGCAAGGCTCTCTCCTCGCCATGGCTGTCATGCCCCGAAGGCGGGGCATCCAGTACGCCGCAGCCTCACGATTCAATCACGACTGCCTCTGGAATACTGGATTCCCCGCCTTCGCGTGGAATGACACCGAATTTTTTGCACGCGCAACGCGCCCAATCGGTCGCCATTGTGCCCTCATCATAACCGTCCCGAAATCCGTATAGCCGCATTCCGAAACGCCGATATCCGTCTTGCGTGAGCACGCTACAGTCGATTCGAATTCGAAAGACGGACACCTTATGCACGGCACGATCAACAGGCCGCCGGAAGCGGCGAAGAACATCGCGACCTCACGCGTGGTGTTGCTGTTGCTGGTCGTCATGACCGGGATCGCGCCGATCTCGCTCTATATGCTGGTTCCGGCGCTGCCGGTGCTGGCGACGAATTTCGGCAGCGACATCTCGGTCGCGCAGATGACGGTGTCGCTGTTCATGGTCGGTATCGCCTGCTCGCAGCTCATCATGGGGCCGCTGTCGGACAAGTTCGGGCGGCGTCCGGTGCTGCTCGCGGGGCTGGCGCTGATGGTGGCGGCGAGCATTGCCTGCATCTTCGCGCAGAACCTGCCGCAACTGATCGCCGCGCGCTTCTTCCAGGCGCTGGGCGGCGCCACCGGCATGGTGGTGAGCCGCGCCATCATCCGCGACATCTACGAGCGCCAGCGCGTCGCCTCCATGATCAGCCTCGTCATCGCGGCCCTGATGATCGGGCAGATGCTCTCGCCGCTCACCGGCGGCCTGATCGAAACCGCATTCGGCTGGCGCGCGATCTTCTACGCCATCACCATCGGCGCGATCATGGTCGCCGTCGGCATCGCCGTGGCGCTGCCGGAGACGCGCCGCACCCGCGCCGCCGGCAGCGGCTTTCGCGCCGACATCGGCGTCCTGATCAGAAACCGCGCCTTCGTCGGCTACGTGATGTGCCAGGTGCTGGCTTCGCAGATCATCTTCACCTTCGCCGGCGGCGGCCCCTACATCGTGGTGACGCAGATGGGCCGCAGCAGCGCCGAGTACGGCGCATGGTTCGCGACGTCTGGCTTTGCCTATCTCGTCGGCAATCTGCTCTGCGTGCGCTTTGCGCCGCGCCACGCTTTGGAAAAGCTGATCTGGTTCGGGCTCGGCCTCCAGCTCAGCGGCAGCCTGTTGAACCTGCTCTGGAGCTTTACGGGGTGGAACGAAGCGCCCGCCTGGCTGTTCGGCACGCAGATGATCGTGATGGCCGGGAATGCCTTCGTGATGGCGAATTCAGCTGCCGGCGCCATCAGTATCCGCCCCGAGGCTGCCGGCACCGCGTCAGGCGCGATGGGCTTCCTCCAGCAGGGCATCGGCGCGCTGATGTCGCAATTCGGCGCCTATCTCGGCGGCCATTCCGCAACGACGCTGCCGCTGACCTCCGCGGTGCTCGCGATCTCGCTGCTCTGCGCCTGCATGATGATGTTCGTCGTGCCGCGGCGGGAGGTGGTGGTGAGCGAGACGCTGATCGAGCAGGCGGAAGAAGAGAGCGGGATGATGTAAGGGGCGGCCCCCTCTCCCCGTCATTGCGAGCGAAGCGAAGCAATCCAGACTGTCACCGCGGACATAGTCTGGATTGCTTCGTCGCTTCGCTCCTCGCAATGACGCTGAGAAACCTCACTCCCCGATCAGCGTCAGCCACTCGTCCTCGGTCAGCACCTTGACGCCATGCTTGTTAGCTTCGGCGAGCTTCGAGCCCGCGCCGGGGCCAGCGACGACGAGGTCCGTCTTCTTCGACACCGAGCCCGACACTTTTGCACCGAGCCGCTCGGCGGTGGCCTTGGCTTCGTCGCGCGTCATCTTTTCCAGCGAGCCCGTGAACACTACGGTCTTGCCGGCGACCGCCGAATTGCTCTTCGGCTTCTCGGCGTCGACGATCTCGACTTCCTTCGTCAGGCGCTCGACGATGCCGCGATTGTGGCTCTCGCCGAAATAATCGGCAATGCTCTTGATCACGGTGTCGCCGATCTGGTCGAGCGCATCCATCTCCGCCATCGCCTCCTCGTCGCCCTTGGCGACCTTGAGGCAGGCATCGTGGAACGCCTCCCAGGAGCCATAGCCGCGTGCGAGGGCCAGCGCGGTGGTCTCGCCGACATGGCGCATGCCGAGCGCATAGACAAAGCGCTCCAATGCGATCTTGCGCCGGCTTTCGATGGCGCCGAACAGGTTGCGCACCGAGGTTTCGCCGTAACCCTCGATCTCCTCGAGCTTGAGCTTTGAATTGCGCTTCTCCAGCGTGAAGATGTCGGCGGGCTCCTTCACAAAACCCTCGTCGAAGAAGTATTGAAGCTGCTTCTCGCCGAGCCCGTCGATGTCGAAGGCGCGCCGCGACACGAACAGTTTGAGGTGCTCGATCTTCTGATACGGGCAGGCGAATTCGCCGGTGCAGCGAGCGCGGGCTTCTTCTTCGCCGGCGGCCGTTTCCCCGCGCACGACGTCGGTGTGCAGCGGACACGGGCATTTCTTGGGAAAGTGGAATTCCTTGGCGCCCTTGGGCCGCTTGTCGAGGACGACGTCCACGACCTGCGGGATGACGTCGCCGGCGCGCTGGATCACGACGGTGTCCCCGATCCTGATGTCGCGGCCCTCGCGCAGCACCTCGCCCTTGTTGCCGATGCCCTTGATGTAGTCCTCATTGTGCAGCGTGACGTTCTGCACGATCACGCCGCCGACGCCGACCGGCTCGAGCTTGCCCACCGGCGTGAACGAGCCGGTGCGGCCGACCTGGATCTCGATGTCGCGCAGCACCGTCATGGCGCGCTCGGCCGGGAATTTGTGCGCGATGCCCCAGCGCGGCGTACGCGAAACGAAGCCGAGCCGTTCCTGCCAGTCGATGCGGTCGACCTTGTAGACGACGCCGTCGATGTCGTAGTCGAGCTCGGCGCGCTCTTCCTCGATGCTCTGGTGGAACGCGATCAGCTCTTCGACCGAATGACACAACTTGGTCAGCGGATTGGTCCTGAAGCCGCAGCGCTCGAACCAGTGGATCATGCCGCTCTGGGTCTCCTCCGGCATCGCGCTCATCTCGCCCCAGGCATAGGCGAAGAAGCCGAGCGGACGCGAGGCGGTGATGGTCGGATCCTTCTGGCGCAAGGATCCTGCGGCCGAATTGCGCGGATTGGCGAAGATGGTGTCGCCGGCAGCCTTCTGCCGCTCGTTGAGCGCCAGGAAGGCCTTCTTGGTCATATAGACCTCGCCGCGCACCTCGCAGATATCAGGGACGTTACGCCCCTTCAGCTTCTGCGGCACGTCTTCGAGGGTGCGGATATTGGCGGTGACGTCCTCGCCCTCGGCACCGTCACCGCGTGTCGCCGCCGTGACGAGCTCGCCGCCCTCATAGCGCAGCGACATCGAGAGGCCGTCGATCTTCGGCTCGGCCGAGAAGTCGATCTTGTCGTCATCGAGCTTGAGGAAACGCACGATGCGTCCGACGAAGTCGCGCACGTCCTCTTCGGCAAAGGCGTTGTCGAGCGACAGCATGGGAACGGAGTGCCGGACTTTCTTGAAGCGGCCCGAGGGTGCGGCACCGACCTTCTGCGAGGGCGAGTCGGCGCTGACGAATTCAGGAAAGCGTTTCTCGATCGCGTTGAAGCGTTGGCGCAGCTCGTCATACTCGGCGTCGGTGATAGTGGGCGCGTCCTCCTGATAGTAGCGCTCGTTGTGCCCCTCGATCTCGAGCGCCAGCCGCATGTGCTCGACCTTGGCCTGTGCCTTGGTGAGATCGGCGACGTCGCGAGGCGGTTTGGATCTTGCTGCTCTTGCCATGGTGGTTGAATATTACAGAGCGGGTGGGACGGTAAAGGTGCGTGGACATCTCGTGCCCCGGACGCAGCGCAGCGCTTCTTGAGCGGTGCGCTGCCGAGCCGGGCCCATGGAGAGGCATTCCGGGTCCCGGCTCGCGGTACGCGCGTCCGGGACAAGTGAACCTAAGCCGTGGCCGCCTTGAGCAGCCGGTCCGCAGCCGCCCTCGCCTCGGCGGTGATCTCGGCGCCGGCGAGCATGCGCGCGATCTCCTCGCGGCGGTGGTCGGCGGCCAGCGCGTTGACGCGGGTGGCGACGCGCTTGCCCTTGTCCAGCGCATCCTTGGAGATCAGGAGATGCTGGTCGGCCCGCGCGGCGACCTGCGGGGCGTGGGTGACGGCCATCACCTGCACCTTGCCGGCAAGCCGCGCCAACCGCGCGCCGATGGCATCCGCGACCGCACCGCCCACGCCGGTGTCGATTTCGTCGAACACCAGCGTCGGCGCCGAGCCGCGGTCGGACAGCACGACCTTGAGCGCCAGCAGGAAGCGCGACAGCTCGCCGCCGGAGGCGACCTTCATCATCGGCCCCGGCTTGGTGCCCGGATTGGTCTGCACCCAGAACTCGACGCGGTCGAAGCCTTGCGGCCCCGGCGAACTCTCGTCGGTCTCGACCTGCGTCATGAACCTGGCGCGTTCGAGCTTGAGCGGCGCGAGCTCGGCATTGACGGCCTTGTTGAGCTTCTCGGACGATTTCTGCCGCGCCGTCGACAGTTTCTTCGCGGCAGCGGCATAGCGGCTATCTGCCTCGATCGCGGCCTGCTCCAGCTTCTTCAGCCGCGAGGCACCGGCGTCGATCAGCACGACGTCGGCAGCATATTTTGCGGCGAGGGCAGCGAGCCCGTCGACCGGCGTCGAATATTTGCGCGAGGCGGCGCGCAAGGCGAACAGGCGCTCCTCGATGCGCTCGAGCTCCGAGGGATCGAAATCGGTCGCGGCGAGCGCGGCCAGGAGATGCTGATCGGCCTCCTCCAGCGCGTTGATCGCGACGTCGATGGCCTTGACCGCGGGCTCGACCAGGGCCGGCGAATTGACGCCGCGACGCTCCAGCCGGCGCACCGCGGCCGAGAGGGCCGCGACCGGCGAATTGTGGCCGCCGACGACCTCCTGCGCCTCGCGCAGGTCGGAGGCGATCTTCTCGCCCTGCATCATGGTGGTGCGGCGGGACGCCAGCGAGGTCTCCTCGCCGTCCTTCGGCGCGAGCTGCTTCAGCTCGTCGGAGGCGTGGCGCAGATAATCGGCCTCGCGCGCGGCACGCTCCATGCCGGCGCGATGCTCCTCCAGCGCGCTGTTGGCGGCGCGGCGCGCGTCCCAGAGGGCTTCGACAGCCGCGACGTCCTTTTCGAGGCCGGCAAAGGCATCGAGCAGGCGGCGGTGGGTGGCGGCATCGACCAGCGCGCGCTCGTCGTGCTGGCCGTGGATCTCGACCAGGGCGGCGCCGACCGCCTTCAGCGTCTGCACGCTGATCGACTGGTCGTTGATGAAGGCGCGGGTGCGGCCGTCGGCAAGCTGCACCCGGCGCAGGATCATTTCGCCGGTGTCATCCAGGCCGTTCTCGGCCAGGATCTTCATTGCGGGGTGATTTTTGGGGATATCGAAGACGGCAGTGACCTGCCCCTGCTCCGCGCCATGGCGCACGAGGCCGGCGTCGCCGCGGCCGCCGAGCGCCAGCGCGAAGGCATCGAGCAGGATGGATTTGCCCGCACCGGTCTCGCCGGTCAAAACCGCAAGCCCGGTGGCGAATTCGATATCGAGCCGCTCGATCAGGACGATGTCGCGGATCGACAGACGCGCCAGCATGGAACCAAATTTCCTAGCCGAGACCCATCTTCTTGAAGGTCTTGCTGATCCAGGACCCCTGATTCTCGCTCGGCTCGAGACCGCCGGATTTTACAAGATTATAGGCGTCCTTGTACCAGCGGCTGTCAGGAAAATTGTGGCCAAGCACGGCCGCCGCCGTTTGCGCCTCGCCGACGATGCCGATCGCCATATAGGCCTCGGTGAGCCGGTAGAGCGCCTCCTCGACATGGCGCGTGGTCTGGTACTGCGTGACCACCGCCTTGTAGCGGTTGATCGCCGCCGTGTAGTCGCGCTTCTGCGCGTAATAGCGACCGACGTTCATTTCCTTGCCGGCGAGCTGGTCGCGGGCGCCCTCGATCTTGGCCTTGGCCGAGGTCGCATATTCGGACGTCGGATATTTGCGGATCACCTCTTCCAGCGAGGCGATCGCCTTCTCGGTGCGGGTCTGGTCGCGGCTGATGTCCGGGATCTGGTCGTAATGCGAGGCGGCGATCAGATATTGCGCATAGGCCGCGTCCGGGCTGCCGGGATGCAGCGTGACGTAGCGGGTGGCCGCGCCGATGCAGCCGTCATAGTCGCCACCCTGGTAGGACGCATAGGCCGACATCAGCAGCGATTTACGGGCCCAGTCGGAATAAGGATGCTGGCGGTCGACCTCTTCGAACTTCTTGTTCGCCGCCTTCATGTCCTTCTTCTCGTTCATGAGGTACAGGCCCTCATTGTAGATCTTGTCGGCGGGCTCCTCGACGAACGTGTCGTCCTTGGCGGTGAACTTGTCCCAGAGCGAGCCGGTGCCGCAGCCGGCCAGCGGCAGCGCGAGCATGATGAAGGTGACAGCCTGAAGCAGCCCACGGGCGAAGGGCGAGACCGAGAGATATCCGCGCGTCATACGCTGTGCCGACATGAGTTTAAGCCCTGACGCCCTGTGATGCGGTGCCCGCCAGCCCATGAACCCCGTCACGGGCGCGAAATGTAGCCATGGTGCCTGCCACGCAACCACGCCGATGTATCCGAAAAACGATCGTTAACCAACCGGATAGGCAGGCATTCCGCCCGGATTAAGGCGAACGTGCCGCAATGCTAGTCGATCATGGTTACCAGGAGTTTCCCGGAGAAGCCGCCGCCAGACGCCAACGGCTACCGGTCTCGTCAGGATACGTCCGGCCCGTAAGCCGCCGCGATCCGGCCGCCGACGATGCCGCGACCGGTTTCGACCACGGGACGCGTGGTGCGACGGGCCGCCTCGCCCTCGACCACCCGCCAGGCGGTACGGTCGGCGAGCAGCGCAGTCAGGACGGCGTGGTTGAGCTTGTGGCCGCCGCGCACCGAGCGGTAGGCGCCAAGCAGCGGCAGGCCGGCCAGCGCGAGGTCGCCGATCACGTCCAGCACCTTGTGGCGGGCGCATTCGTCGGCGTAGCGCAGGCCCTCGGGATTAAGCAGCCGTTCTTCGTCGAACACGACGGTGTTGTCGAAGGAAGCACCGCGACCATAGCCCGCGGCCCACAGCCGCGCCTGATCGCACATCAGACCGAAAGTCCGGGCACGAGCGACCTCGCGGCGGAAGCGTTCCGGCACGAGCTCCAGCGCGTAAGTCTGCCGACCGATCACGGGATTGGCGAAGTCGATCTCGACCTCGGCGCGGAAGCCGTTGGCGTAGGGCCGCACTTCGCCGTAGGAGTCGCCGTTTGCGACCGAAACCGGCTTCAAAACCTGGATGAACCGACGCTGCGCCGACTGGGTGACGATGCCGGCCTGATCGATCGCCGCGACAAAAGCCGCCGCGCTGCCGTCCATGATCGGCACTTCCGCGCCATCGACCTCGATGGTGGCGTTGTCGACGCCCATGCCTCGCAGTGCAGCAAGCACATGCTCGGCGGTCGAGACCAGCGGTCCCTCGCTGTCGCCCAGCACGGTCGCCAGATCCGTCGCAACCACCTGCTCAGCCGTCGCCTGAACTTCGCGGTCGCTTCCCTCGAGGCCGGTGCGGACAAAAACAAAACCTGCGTCGACAGGCGCAGGTCCGAGCGTGAGGGTGACGGGAAGACCGGAATGAACGCCGACGCCGGCCACGGTGGCTTGCGCACGAAGCGTTGTTTGCCGGCTAAATTTCATCAGGAACCGCCCCACTACGACCAACTGCGACTTATACTTGACCCGACTGACCGGCCAAGGCCGCCCGTCCGAATCCGTATCCCCAAGTCACGGCAAACCATAGTCACTGCCTCAAACAGCGCCAACTCACGCTTTTTTACCGATTGTTACCCCAAACCTGCCGTATTCGCGCCAAGGCTTAACCAAATTGCGCCGATGTTTTGGGCCGCTGCCGGCGGTTTTACTGAACCACCGAATACATAATTAATGATTTAAAATCAGTTGCTTGGCCATGCACCCCGAGCATGCTTGGTAGACGTAAAAAGGCCCCGGCAAGCTTGCTGCCGGGGCCTTCTTGCGTCCGCCTTATTGTAACAATCCTCAGGTCGCCTGACGCCGCAGGAAGGCCGGGATATCAAGATGGTCGTCGCCCTGTGGCGCCGGCGCAACAGGCGCGGGACGACCGTGCATGTCGAGGCCCTGCGGCGCGGGACGGCGGGCATACTCCGATACCGGCTCGGTCGCCGCGATCTGCTGCGCCACGGTCTTCTGCGGCCGGCGATCGGGCAGCGGCGGCATGGCGGGACCGGCGGTACGGGCCGCGATCGGCGCCTCGCTCTCCTCGTCGCGGCGGCCGAGACCGACATTGGCGAGGCGCTGCAGCAGCGACAGGCGGCTCTTCTGCGGGGTTTCTTCTTCAACCTCGCCGCGGGCCTGACGAATCTCGGCCTGGGCCGGCATCGGCAGTTCCTCGATACGCGGCATCCGCGGCGCACGGACCGGCGGACGCTCGGCCTGCGGCGGGATGAAGTTTTCAGGCGTCATCGGCTCCTGCATCGCGGCCGGGGCCATGTCAGGCTCCGGGAACAGGGTCGGCTTCTGCGCGATCGGGCGCACGGTGACGTCGCCATAGGTCTGCATCGGCGCCTGCGTCTGCGGGACATCAGCAACGGCCGCCGCGATGGCGGCGAGCGCCGCACGCTCGACGTTCGGACGCGGCGCCATCGGCGCAGCAGCGGCCGGGACCTGCGATTCCAGCTTCTGGGCGCGCTCGGCGAGGCGCTGATTGTCGGCACGGAGGCGCGCGGTCAGGTCGGCAAGACGGCTCTCGGCAGCGGCGGCCGGAGCAGCAGGAGCCTGCTGCACCTGCGGCGCCGCGTTCGCAACCGGAGCGCTGGTGGCCTGGCTGTTGCGGGCGATCGTCGCCTGCTCGATGCCGGTGGCAACGACGGAAACGCGGATCAGGCCGTCGAGGGCTTCGTCGAAAGTGGCGCCGACGATGATGTTGGCGTCCTGGTCGACCTCCTCGCGGATGCGGGTCGCGGCTTCGTCGACCTCGAACAGGGTGAGGTCCTTGCCGCCGGTGATCGAGATCAGCAGGCCCTTGGCGCCCTTCATCGAGCTATCGTCGATCAGCGGGTTGGCGATCGCAGCTTCAGCGGCGGTCAGCGCGCGCTTGTCGCCGGAGGCCTCGCCCGTGCCCATCATCGCCTTGCCCATCTCCTTCATCACCGCTCTCACGTCGGCGAAGTCGAGGTTGATCAGGCCTTCCTTGACCATCAGGTCGGTGATGCAGGCAACGCCCGAGTAGAGCACCTGGTCGGCCATCGCGAAGGCGTCGGCGAAGGTGGTCTTCTCGTTGGCGACCCGGAACAGGTTCTGGTTCGGGATGATCAGGAGCGTATCCACGACCTTGTGCAGCTCGGCGATGCCGGCCTCAGCCGTGCGCATGCGGCGGGCGCCCTCGAAGTGGAACGGCTTGGTCACGACGCCGACGGTGAGGATGCCCATGTCGCGCGCGATCCTGGCGATCACGGGAGCAGCACCCGTGCCGGTGCCGCCGCCCATGCCGGCGGTGACGAACACCATGTTGGCGCCGGAGAGATGGTCGCGCAGCTCGTCCATCACCTCTTCCGCCGCGGTGGCGCCGACGTTCGGCTGCGAACCTGCGCCGAGGCCTTGCGTGACCACCGTGCCCATCTGCACGATGCGCTGCGCCTTCGACATCGTCAGCGCCTGCGCGTCGGTGTTGGCGACCACGAAGTCGACGCCCTGGAGGCCCGCCGTGATCATGTTGTTGACGGCGTTGCCACCGGCGCCGCCGACGCCGAACACGGTGATCCGGGGCTTCAGTTCGTGAATATCAGGAACATTGATGCTGATGGTCATGTTTGCCTCTCGATCACGCGCGCGTGGGTTCGCCCCGGCCGGCGGCCGCGGGAGTTGGTGAAAATCGGGAATTGCGGAAAGGAGTCATCAGAAGCCCTCGCGTAGCCATCGTCCAACCTTTCCGAAATAACCGCCGGTCCCTGTCCTGACCTGCTGCCGCGTATGCCGCGGTTCGACATGTTCCTGGTGAACATATTGCGGGTAGACGAGGAGTCCGGCCGGCACCGCGAACGCGGCGTTCTTCGCCTCGTTGGGCAGCCGGCCGAAGCCGAGCGGACGTCCGACCCGCACGGGCCGGCCGAGAATCTGTGTGCCGAGTTCGACGAGGCCGGTCAGTTGCGAGGCGCCGCCCGAGAGCACGACGCGGCCGTTCGGCTCTGAGGCGAACGGCGAATCCTTCAGCTTGTCCCGAACCATTTCGAAGACTTCCTCGGCACGGTGCTTGACGATGTTGGCGATGGTAGCGCGGGAAACGATCTGCGGCAGATCCTGCTCGTCACCGGCTGTCGGTACAGACATCAGCTCACGCGAGTCCGATCCGCCGGTGATGACGGTCCCGTATAACGTCTTGATTCGCTCGGCATCGGCAATGGTCGCGGAGAGTCCGCGCGCCAGATCCATCGTGATGTGTTGCCCGCCGACCGCAAATCCGGCCGCATGCACGAAGCGGCCGCCGGAATAGACCGCGATCGTGGTGGTGCCCGCGCCCATTTCGACGACGGCCGCGCCCAGATCGGCCTCGTCGTCGGTGAGCACCGACAGGCCGGCGACATAGGGGCTCGCCGCCATGGCTTCGACATTGATGTGGCAGCGTTCCACCGCGAGCATCAGGTTCCGCGCCACGGTGGCGTCGCAGGTGACGACGTTCATGTCGACACCGAACTGATGGGCGACCATGCCGCGGGGATCGCGGATGCCCTTGACGCCGTCGAGCGTGTAGCCGACCGGCAGCGCGTGCAGCACGGTGCGGCCCTCGCCGGTGGCGTGGCGCATGCCGGTGGAGGTGACGCGGCTGACGTCGGCCGGCGTCACGGCGCCGCCGCGGATGTCGGCGGCGGCTTCGACCAGCTGGCCGGAGAGCCGGCCGCCGGAGACCGAGAGCAGCACGGACTCGACCCGCACCTTGGCCATCTTCTCGGCAAGCCCGACGGCCTGGCGCACCGCCTGCTCGCATTCGCCGAGATCGACCACCGCGCCGGCCTTCATGCCGCGCGACTGGATCTGGCTGTAACCGATCAGCTCCACCGCGTGGGTGCGGCCGCGCAACGCCTCGCTCGGCGCCGACGGCTTCAGCCGCGCGATCATGCAGGCGATCTTGCTGGTGCCGATGTCGAGGCAGGCGACGAGGCCGCCGCGCTTGTGCGGCATCTGGCGCGTCTTCGGCGTCTGGGTGCGATCAAGACCGGTCATGCTGCGTCCCCGGCCTTCTTTTTCTTCTTGTCCTTGAACTGCTCTTCGCGGGCCTTGGCGGCGTCCTCGGACAGCTGCACCACCAGGCGATCGGGCAGGCGCATGTCGACGGCGACGATGTCGCGGGAGAACAGCCTGTCCTCCTTGTCGAGCCTGGACAGCATCGCAAGCGCGTTGCCGACGTCCTGCTCGGGCAGGCGGATGTCGAGGCCGTCCTTGAGCCTCAGGTTCCAGCGCCGCTCGCCGACATAGATCGCAGCCTTGGTGATCGAGTTGACCTGCGGATAGCGCGCCAGCAGCGCGAGGAAATCGCGGGCCTGCGTGTCGGCGCCCTTGCCGACCACGAGCGGCAGCGACAGGAACCGGCGCGAGACATAGGGCTCGAGCACGGCGCCGTCGTCGGCGATGACGGAGAGGCGGCCCGCCTCCTGCCACAGCGCGAACGCCTTGCGCTCGGTGAGCTCGATCATGAGCTGGCCCGGATAGAGCTTGAGCACGGTCGCATCCGCGATCCAGGGATTGGCCTTGAGCTTGTCGCGCACCGCATCGGCGTCGAGGAACAGCAGCGAGGAGCGACCGCTGACGCCGCCGATCGCGAGGATCTCGTCCTGGGTGAGCTGCTTGCGGCCGTTGATCACGACGGAGGTGATGCGGAAGCCGGCGGAATTGGCCATCGCGTTGCGGGCATCGCTGACCGCGGTGATGAAATCCTGGAGATGGCCGCCCTTGACGATGCCGAAGCCGCAGCTGCCGATCAGCAGCAGCACGGTCATGCTGATCCCGACCCGGCGGGGCAGATAGCGCTCGACCAGCGCGACCACGCGCGGCGGCGGCTCGCGCTCGACGACGGCTTTGGCTCTGGCCTTGGCCCTGGTCTTGTCCTTGGCGGCATCGCGCGCCTCGACGCGCTTCTCCTGCACCCACTCGCGCAGAAGCACGACCGCTCCGATAGCGGCCGCCTTCAGATCAGCTTGGGGCCTCAGCGATCTCAGAAACGACCGGGTGAGGCTTCCTGCACCATCCATTGCACGAGCTCGTCAACAGTTTGCCCGCGACATCGCGCGGGTCCTGGCGAACATGACGTCTCGGACGTGCCGGGCCGGATCAGCAGACGAAGCCTCTCCCGTCAAAAGCGTTCGCTGGAGGTGACATCACCCGCAACAGCTCACGCGCCGGCAGCCAAAGCGCCATATGCGCCGCCAGCGTTAACCTTCGGATGTCCTGGTAAACAAAAGGTAAAGTTCGTTAACGCCGGACGCTTTTTGCCCAGCCCTGTGAGGCATTTATGCCGCGATACCCGGCATTTTACCGGATTTGGGGCCCGAACCGGGCCGTTTCGCCCGTTTGGCCGTTAACCAGTCCTAACTATTTCCGCACATCCCGCTCGGCGAGCTCGACCAGACCGCGCAGGAAGTCGACGAACGCGATGCCCTCGGCCTTCAGCGCCTTGGGGTAGAGCGAGGACTTGGTCAACCCGGGGAGCGTGTTGGTTTCGAGATAGACGAGGCCCTTGGCCGTGACGATGAAGTCCGAGCGGGAATAGCCGGTACAGGACATCGCCCGGTGCGCCAGCATCGCCTGCTCCTTGAGCGCAGCCGTGATCTCGGACGAGAAACGCCCGGGGCAGATCTCCTGGGTCGACTTCAGAAGATATTTCGCGGCGTAGTCGAAATTGCCCTCGCCCGGAATGATCTCAATCGGCGGCAGCGAGACGATCGAGCCGTCGGTGCGCTCCAGCACGCCGCAGGTTGCCTCGATGCCGGCGATATAGGGCTCGATCACATATTCCTCGTGCTTCGCCGCATTGCGGACCGCGACGAGGTCCTGCCTGGCGTTGACGAAGATCAGGCCGTAGCTCGACCCGTCCCGCGCCGGCTTTGCGATCAGCCTTCCGTATTCGGCGAAAGCCTCGTCGATGTCATCGAGCGCAATGTTTGCCGGCGGCGTCACGCCGCCGAGCGCGGCGAAATGCTTGGCCGCGATCTTGTCGAAGGCGAGATGCGAGGAAGCCGAGCCCGAGCCGGTGAAAGGCACCCCGCGGGCCTCGCACATCACCTGCAATTCGCCGTTCTCGGCACGTCCGCCATGGAGGCCGAGCACCAGCACGCGATCTTCCGCCTTGGCCCGGTCGAGCGCCTGCGCCAGTGGAATGCCTGATGTGCCCGGCTTGAACTCGTCCTCGAAGGGGCGGGCATGCTCGAGCAGCTGCTTCGACGGCACGACGTGCACCTTGTCCTCGACGTCCCACCACCAGAGATCGGCCTCGGGCAGCGCCTGATGCAGCGCCTGGGCCGAGGCGACCGAAACCAGACGTTCGCGGTTGGAGCCGCCGAAGAGGATGGTGATGCGCATGTTCTCGTCGCTTGTCCAGGTTAGCCGGAAACCCCGATCCGCTTGATTTCCCAGTGCAGCTCGATTCCGGAATTGGCCTTCACGCGCTCGCGCACGGTCTCGCCGAGCGTCTCGATGTCGTGCGCGGTGGCGTCCCCGGTGTTGATCAGGAAATTGCAGTGCATCTCGGAGACCTCAGCGCCGCCGACGCGCAAGCCCCGGCAGCCGGCGGCATCCACCAGCTTCCAGGCGGAATGGCCGGGCGGATTCTTGAAGGTCGAGCCGCCGGTCTTTTCGCGGATCGGCTGCGCGGTCTCGCGATGGCTCTGCACCTGCGCCATGCGCGCGCGGATCGCCTCCGCATCCTTGACCTCACCGCAAAAGCGCGCGGACGTGAAGATGACGGATGGGTCGACGCCGCTGTTGCGGTAGACGAACTTCATGTCGGCGTTGGAGAAGGTGTGCTTCGTGCCGTCGCGCGCCACGCCTCGCGCCTCGATCAGCACGTCCTTGGTCTCGCCGCCATTGGCGCCCGCATTCATGCGCAGCGCGCCGCCGATGGTGCCGGGAATGCCGAAATAGAATTCGAGCCCGCCGATATTGGCGGAGGCGGCGACCTCCGCAACGCGCTTGTCGAGTGCGGCCGCGCCCGCTGTGACGATATCGCCGCTCGCGCTCGCCTCGCCAAAGGCGCGCGGCGCAAGACGGATCACCACGCCGGCAATGCCGCCGTCGCGCACGATCAGGTTGGAGCCGACGCCGACGACGTAGACGGGAATGTCGGCCGCAAGGTGCGCAAGGAAATAAGCGAGATCGTCCTCGTCCGCCGGCGTGAACAGCACCTGCGCGGGACCGCCGACGCGAAACCAGGTCAGCTCGGCGAGCGACTGGTTGGCGAGCAGCCGGCCGCGAAGCTCGGGCATCGCCGCCTTCAGCTCCGGCGTGATGTCGGGATATTCCACCGCCCTAACCCAGCGCTTTCAATTCACCGGGCAGCGCATACGCCCATTGCGTGATGTTGCCGGCGCCGAGGCACACGACGAGATCGCCGGACTTCGTCAGTCCCTTGACGATGCCCGCGAGCTCCGGCGCCGCGGGCAGCGGCACCACTTCGCGATGCCCGTGCGCGCGGAGGCCTTCGACGAAATGATCGCGATCGATGCCGTCGATCGGCGCTTCGCCGGCGGCATAGACGTCGGCGACGACAACCGCATCGGCATCGTTGAAGCAGGTGCAGAATTCCTCGAACAGCGATTGCAGGCGGGTGTAGCGATGCGGCTGCACCACGGCGACGATCCTGCCGTTGGTGGATTCCCGCGCCGCCTTCAGCACCGCCGCGATCTCGACGGGGTGGTGGCCGTAATCATCGATCACGGTGACGCCGTTCCATTCGCCTGTCTTGGTGAAGCGGCGCTTGACGCCGCCGAAGCCGGCGATGGCCTTGCGGATCGCCTCGTCCGAGACGCCAAGCTCGCGCGCGACCGCGATCGCGGCGGTCGCGTTGGACGCGTTGTGACGTCCCGGCATCGGCAGCATCAGATCAGAAATCTCGTGCACCGCGCCGGTCTTGCGATCGCGGAACGCGACCTTGAATTTCGATCCGCCGCCCATCGGGGTGAGATCGACGAACCGCACATCGGCCTGCGGGTTCTCGCCATAAGTGATGATGCGGCGATCCTCGATCTTGCCGACGAGGCTCTGCACCACGGGATGGTCGATGCACATCACGGCAAAGCCGTAGAACGGCAGGTTCTCGACGAAATGACGGAAGGCGTCCTGCACCGCCTCGAAGGTCTTGAAGTGATCGAGATGTTCAGGATCGACATTGGTGACGATCGCGACATCGGTCGGCAGCTTCAGGAACGTGCCGTCACTCTCGTCGGCTTCCACGACCATCCAGTCGCCGGCCCCGAGCCGCGCATTGGAGCCGTAGGCATTGATGATGCCGCCGTTGATGACGGTGGGATCGAGCCCGCCGGCGTCGAGCAGCGTCGCGACCATCGTGGTCGTCGTGGTCTTGCCATGGGTGCCGGCGATCGCGACGCAGCTCTTCAGCCGCATCAGCTCGGCCAGCATCTCGGCGCGGCGCACCACGGGAATGCGCCGTTCGCGCGCCGCCATCAGTTCCGGATTGTCGCGCTTGATCGCGGTGGACACCACGACGACCTCGGCGCCGTCGACATTCTCGGCCTTGTGGCCGACCGAGACCTTGGCGCCCTTCTTGCGCAGGCGGTCGAGATTGTAATTGTCGGAAGCGTCCGAGCCCTGCACGGCATAGCCGAGATTGACCAGCACCTCGGCGATCCCGCTCATGCCGATCCCGCCGATCCCGACGAAGTGGATGGGTCCGATCTCGCGCGGCAGTCTCATGTTTTATCCCATGGGTTCCGTCGTCATGCCCGGGCTCGTCCCGGGCATCCACGAATCCCAAGCTACTTCATGCAAGACGTGGATGGCCGGGACAAGCCCGGCCATGACGGCAAAAATACGAAAATCGGTCCGTTTACGCTCAGAGTCCCGCGACCTTGACCACCAGATCGGCCAGCCGCTCGGCGGCATCGAGCCGCCCTGCCCCCTTCGCGACCGCAGCCATGGCGGCAAGGCGCGCCGGCTCGGCGGCGAAGGCGGAGATTTCGGACGCCAGCCGATCCGAGGTGAACTCGGTCTGCGGAATGCGAATCGCACCGTCGACCTTGGCCAGCACGCCGGCATTGGCGAACTGGTCCTGGTCGATCGAGCCCGGCAGCGGTACCAGGATCGAGGGCCTCCCGATCGCAGCGAGCTCGGCGACGGTGCCGGCGCCGGAGCGCGACACAATCAGATGGTTGGAGGCGAGCCGCGCCGGCAGATCGGTGAAGAACGGCGCCAGCTCCACCTTGATCTTGAGCTTGTCGTAGACGGCGCGGACGCGAGTCATGTCCTCGGAGCGGACCTGCTGGGTCAGCACGAGCCGGCTCCACAGCGCAGGCTCGAGCCGCTCGATCGCGCCCGGCACGATGTCGGCCATGATGCGCGCGCCCTGGCTGCCGCCGACGACGAGCAGGCGCAGCGGCCCGTTCGCTTCCGGCGCGACATAGGGCACGGCGGCTGCGGCGAGGATCGCCGGCCGCATCGGCGTACCGACGGTCGTGGTCTTGCCTGACAGCGCGGGGTCGCGGTCGAGCACGCCGGGCAGCGACGTCGCGATGGCGCGGACGCGGCTCGACAGGAACCGGTTGGCGCGGCCGAGCACCGCATTGGCGTCGTGGATGATGCCGGGCACGCCGGCGAATTTCGCCGCGACCAATGGCGGCAGCGTCGGATAGCCGCCGAAGCCGACGACGGCGACCGGCTTCAATCGCTTGATCAGGCCGTAGGCGGACAGCGTGCCCATGGCAAGCGTGAGGCCGGCATAGGCGAGCTGCAACGGATTGCGGCCGCGCGCGGTCTCGCTCGAGACGACGTCGATCATGTCCTTGCTGAACAGCCCGCTATAGCGCAGCGCGCGCTCGTCCGTGACGAGACGGACGCGAAAGCCGCGCCGGATCAGCTCGACGCCGAGCGCCTCGGCCGGAAACAGATGGCCGCCGGTGCCGCCCGCGGCGAGAAGAATCAGGGGGGAGGTGTCCATGGACGCCCTTTTACAAGGCCTCCGCCGTCATTGCGAGCGCAGCGAAGAGTTCGTAGCCCGGATGGAGCGTAAGCGTAATCCGGGGCGGTCTATCCGCGGTGAGACTTTCCCGGATTGCGCTTCGCTCCATCCGGGCTACGCGTCCACATTGACGACTACGCGTAGCTGCGCATCGCCTCGGCGTGGCCGCTGGCCTCGACCTCGGTGCGCGGGCGCAGCCGCGTCAGCGCCAGCATCATGCCGACGCCATAGGAGAGCGAGACGATGGAGGAGCCGCCGTAGGAGATGAAAGGCAGCGTCATGCCCTTGGCGGGGATGAGCTGGAGGTTGACCGACATGTTGATCGCCGCCTGCACGCCGAACAGGATCGCAAGGCCCGAGGCCGCGAAGCGCGAGAACATGTCCTCATTGGCGTAGGCGCGCGACAGCGTGCGGATGACGACGAAGGCGAACAGCGCCAGCATCGCCAGGCACAGGATGATGCCGAACTCTTCGGCCGCGACCGCGAACACGAAGTCGGTGTGGCTGTCCGGCAGGCTGCGCTTGGCGATGCCCTCGCCCGGTCCGAGCCCGAACCATCCGCCGTTGTAGAACGCTTCCATGGCGGTATCGACCTGGAAGGTGTCGCCCGAGGCCGGATTCATGAAGCGTTTGATGCGTCCCGCCACGTGCGGCACGAACAGATAGGCGCTGAACAGGCCGGCCGCGGCGGCGCCCGCAAGACCGAACACCCAGATCATGCGCATGCCCGCGATGAAGAACAGCGAGCCCCACACCATCAGGATCAGCATGGTCTGGCCGAAATCCGGCTCCATCACCAGCAGCGAGACCAGCATCATCAGCAACACCAGCGCCATCGAGGTCGCCGGCATCTCCGGCCGCCTGGTCGATTCCGCAAACAGCCAGGCGGCGATCACCACGAACGAAGGCTTTGCGATTTCGGAGGCCTGGATGTTGACGCCGAGCAGCGTGATCCAGCGCCGCGAGCCCTTCACCTCGGGGCCGATCGCGAGCGTCAGCACGATCAGGATGATGCTGGCTGCGAAGATGATCAGCGCCGAGCGGCGGATCGCGCGCGGCGACAGGAAGGAGACCCCGAGCAGCACCAGGCAGGACGGGAGGAGGAACATCACGTGGCGGCTGAAGAAGTGGAAGGGATCGAGCCCGATGCGGGTCGCAACCGGCGGGCTCGCCGCCAGCGACAGGATCACGCCGGTGAGCATCAGCGCCAAAATGGCGCCCATCAGCGGCTTGTCGACGGTCCACCACCACTCGGAAAAGGGGGTGCGTTCTTCACGGGAGAGCATGGGCGGCCGCTTTCGGACAGAGGTCGGTCCATTGGTCGCCGAGGTTGGTTACCGGGGGGTTAATGCGGAGGGTAACTTTTGAGGGAAGTACTCGGACTGGACTACGGACAAGGCGCTCTGACAAACCGATACGGCACACCGCCAAAGGCGAGGGTCAGAACACCATTCTTCGCAAACGAGAATTGCGTGCGCTCAACCTGTGGCGCCGAGGGCTGGTCGGTGACAATCGTCGAGCCCTCCACCCGATATCGAAGATTGACAATTTGACGCTTGTCCTGCTCGCGAATTGTGTAGCGCAGCCCACCACTTTCATCGAACTCAAGCAGGACACTCCCTAGGCGGGTCAGAGCCAACTGATCGGTCTCATCAACCAGCCACGCGCCTACCAAATTCATACGTCATCCCACTTGGCCGTTGATTTCGGCGTATTCACACCACCGGCTTCACACCCGGCAGTGCCTGCACCAGCTCGCGGAATTTTGTGCCGCGGATCTCGAAGTTGCGGTACTGGTCGAACGACGCGCAGGCGGGTGACAGCAGCACGACCGCGTCGGTGAGGCCTGATGCCTCCGCATCGCGCGCGGCGTGCTCGACTGCGACATCGAGCGTCTGGCTGATCTCGTGCGTCACCTGCGCACCGAGCGTTCCGGCAAACTCCTGCGCGGCCTCGCCGATCAGATAGGCCTTGCGGATACGCGGGAAGAAGCCCGTGAGGCTGGTGATACCGCCCGCCTTCGGCTTGCCGCCGGCGATCCAGAAGATGTCGGCAAAGGACGACAGCGCATGCGCGGTGGCATCCGCATTGGTGCCCTTGGAGTCGTTGACGAACAGCACATTGCCGCGGCGGCCGACCTGCTCCATGCGGTGCGCAAGGCCCGGAAAGCTGCGCAGACCGTCCTGCAGCACGTCGAGGCTGATGCCCATGGCCAGCGCGGCAGCCGCCGCGCAGGCTGCGTTCTGCGCGTTGTGCAGGCCGCGCAGCGAGCCGATGCCGCCGAGCGCGGCGACCTCGCTGCGCGCGCCGCCCGCGGTCCGCACGATGGTGCCGTGCTCGACATGGATGCCGCTCGCCAGCGGGTTCTTGACGGAGATGCGCACCACATTCTTGCCGGCGCGGTCGAGCCGGTCGGCGATGTCGCGGCAAAAGCCGTCGTCGACGCCGACGATCGAGGTGCCGCCGGCCTGGACGCCTGCGACGAGGCGCTCCTTCACCGCGGCATAGTGCGCGATGGTGCCGTGCCGGTCGATATGGTCCTCGCTGACATTGAGCAAAATGCCGACCGAGGGATCGAGCGAGGGCGTGAGGTCGATCTGGTAGGACGACATCTCGATGACGTGGACGCGGCCCATGCGCGGCGGCTCCAGCGACAGGATCGCGGTGCCGATATTGCCGCCCATCTGGGTGTCGTAACCGGCAACCTTGGTCAAATGCGCGATCAGCGCCGTCGTGGTCGACTTGCCATTGGTGCCGGTGATGGCGACGAACGGCGCATCCGGCGCGTGCCGCCGCCGCTCGCGGCAGAACAGCTCGATGTCGCCGATCACCTCACAGCCGGCCTCGCGCGCCTTCAAGACGCTCCAATGCGGCACCGGATGGGTGAGCGGCACGCCGGGCGCGAGCACCAGCGCGGCAAAATTCGCCCAGGAGACATTGCGCAAATCGGCGGTGATGAAGCCGGCCTGCGCGGCCTTGGCGACGTTCTCTGCATTGTCGTCGGCAGCGATCACCTCGGCGCCGCCGGCCTTCAAGGCGTGGCAGGACGCCAGCCCCGAGCCGCCGAGGCCGAACACCGCGACCGTCTTGCCGGCGAAGGAAGTGACCGGGATCATCGATCGATCACCGCAGCTTCAGCGTCGACAGGCCGGCGAGCGCCAGCATCACCGAGATGATCCAGAAGCGGATCACGATCTGCGGCTCGGTCCAGCCGAGCTGCTCGAAATGGTGGTGGATCGGCGCCATGCGGAAGATGCGCTTGCCCGTGAGCTTGAAGGAGACCACCTGCACGATGACGGAGACCGCTTCCAGCACGAACAGGCCGCCGATCACCGCGAGCACGATCTCGTGCTTCACCGCGACCGCGATCGCGCCCAGCATGCCGCCGAGCGCGAGCGAGCCGGTGTCGCCCATGAAGATCGACGCTGGTGGAGCATTGAACCAGAGAAAACCGAGGCCAGCGCCCAATAGCGCGCCGCAGAGCACCGCGAGTTCGCCGGTGCCGGCGACATATTTGATCTGGAGATATTCGGCGAACACAGCGTTGCCGGCGAGATAGGCGATCATCGCAAAGCTCGCTGTCGCGATCATCACGGGGACGATGGCGAGACCGTCAAGACCGTCGGTGAGGTTCACCGCGTTGCCGGAGCCGACAATGACGAAGGCACCGAAGATCACGAAGAACCAGCCGAAATGCAGCACGGTGTCCTTCAGGAAAGGAATCGTCAGCGCGGTGGACGCGGGATCGCGGTTCAGCCGCACCAGTGCGTAGCAGGCAACCAGCGCGATCGCCGCCTCGATCAGCAGGCGGAGCTTGCCGCCGAAGCCGGTCGTGGTCTGCTTGGTCACCTTGAGATAGTCGTCGTAGAATCCGACGAAGCCGAAGCCGAGCGTCACGGCGAGCACGATCCAGACATAAGGATTGAGCGGATTGGCCCACAGCACGGTGCCGACGGTGAGACCGGACAGGATCATCAGCCCGCCCATGGTGGGCGTGCCCTTCTTGCTGAGATGCGATTGCGGGCCGTCGGTGCGGATCGGCTGGCCCTTGCCCTGGCGGATGCGCAAGTGATCGATGATCCAGGGCCCGAACAGGAACACGAACAGCGCGCCGGTGACGACCGCGCCGCCGGTGCGGAAGGTGATGTAGCGGAAGACGTTCAGAACGGTGCGAACTGCACCGAAGCCCGGAAATGTATTGGAGAGCTCGATCAGCCAGTAAAACATTCAGTCGGTCCTATGGCGCCTTTCGCACGCGGTCTTGTTCTCGGCCTTCGGCCTCGACCTGCCTCACGCGCATTCGCTGGTCTTCATTGTGGGGTCGGGCGACCTCTGGGAAACCGGACGGCTTCGCGCCGCAAAGAGTCGGATTGGGAACAGCGCCTTCCAAGCAGTTTATGCCTTTGCCTGCAAGGCGGCCACTAGGCCCGGCACAAACTTGTTGACCCAGAACATCTTCTTGCTGCCCTTGACAACCACCACATCGCCTGCCTTCAGCAGGCTCGCGACCTCGCCCGGCTTCAGCGTCGCGGGATCGTCGTGCCAGCCGAGGCCCTTGCCTGATGGCAATACGTCATAGAGATGACGCATCAGGGGGCCGACGCAATAGACGCCATCGATCCCTTCGAGGTGCCTGGCAAGGCCGGTGTGGTAGCTCGGTGCGGCATCGCCCAGTTCCAGCATGTCGCCGAGCACCGCAATGCGGCGGCCGCCGGTCATGTGACGTGCCTGGAGGCTTTGCAGCGCAGCAGCCACGCTGGCCGGATTGCCGTTGAAACTGTCGTCGATCACGGTGACGCCGCCGACCGCCTGCTCGACGCCGCGACCGGTCATGATGCCGACCCGGTCGAGCTTGATCGCGAGCGTCGCGACATCGAGATTCGCCGCGCGGATCGAAGCGAGCGCGGCGAGCGCATTCTGGACGCGGTGCGGCGCACCCGGCGTCAGGCTGAAGGCGATCTCCTTCTTGCCGATCGCGGCCAGCACCTGCCAGCCCTCGCCATGCGGCGCGTGCTTGACCTCGTGCACCTCGGCCTTCTCGCCGAAGCGGATGACCTTGCCTTTCCATTCGGACGCCTTGAGCCCGGCGGGCAGCACCAGCACGCCATCCTCGGGCAGGCCGAGCGCGATCGAGACCTTCTCGCGCCTGATGGCCTCGAGCGAGCCGAGCTTCTCCAGATGCACGGGCTGGACGTTGACGACGAGCGCAACCGTCGGCCGCGTCAACTCGCTGAGCCGCGCGATTTCGCCGGTCTGGTTCATGCCCATCTCGACGACCCAGAGGCTGGCGTCGGGCCTGGCATTGCACAGCGTCAGCGGCACGCCCCAGAAATTGTTGAAGCTGGACGGGCTGGCATAGGCGTTCGGATAGGCCGCCAGGAATTCCTTGGTGCTGGTCTTGCCGGCGCTGCCGGTGAGGCCGATCACCGGGCCTTTGAAACGCGCGCGTGCGGCGCGCGCGAGGCCCCAGAGGCCGTCGATCAGCGTGTCCTTGACGACGATCTGGGGAATGCCGATGCCCGCGATCTCGTGCGGCACGATCATCGCGACCGCGCCGGAAGCCTCCGCCTTGTCGGCGAACTCCCAGCCGTCGCGCGCGCTGGCGAAGGCCGAGATGAAGCCGCCGCTCGGCGTGCCGCTCAAGGCGACGAACAGGCTGCCCGGCTTCACCAGGCGGCTGTCCTGCGTCACGAAGTCGATCGGCGTGTCCGGGAATGATCCGGCAACACCCAGCGCACGCGCCACCTCCGCAACCGTCCATAGTGGCCCGCTCATGCGCCCCTCGATGCTAGTGCGGCGGCAACCGCCTCGTGATCACTGAAGGGCAGCACCTCGCCGCCGACGATCTGCCCGGTCTCATGGCCCTTGCCGGCGATCAGCAGCGCATCGCCCTCTTCCAGCTCCTCGATCGCGGCGCGAATGGCCTCGGCGCGGTCGCCGATCTCGCGCGCGCCTTTCGCCGCGGCGAGGATCGCGGCACGGATCGCTTCCGGCTTCTCGCTGCGCGGGTTGTCGTCGGTGATGATGATGCCATCGGCATTCTCGGCCGCGATCCCGCCCATGATCGGACGCTTGCCGGCATCGCGGTCGCCGCCGGCGCCGAACACGACGACCAGCCTGCGCTTCGCGTAAGGACGCAGCGCCTGGAGCGCCTTCGCCAGCGCATCCGGCTTGTGCGCATAGTCGACGAAGATCGGCGCGCCGTTGCGCTCGCCGACGCGCTCGAGCCGGCCCTTGGCGCCTTCGAGGTGCTCGAGGCTCGCAAACACGCCTGCAGCATCGCTGCCGGTGCCGATCGCGAGGCCGGCGGACACCAGCGCGTTCTCGATCTGGAATTCGCCGGCCAGCGGCAGCCGGACCACGTAACGCTTGCCGCGATGTTCAAGTGCGAGCTTCTGCGAGAAGCCCTCGACCTCGACATCGGCGAGACGGATGCCCTCGCCTGCCCCGTCGCCGTTGCGGCCGACCGCCATCACGCGCAGGCCGCGTGCCTTCGCGGCGTCGATCGCTTCCGCCGAGCAATCATGATCGGCCGAAATCACGGCCGCGCCATCAGGCGGGACCAGCTCGCGGAACAGCCGGAGTTTTGCCGCAAGATAATGCGCGACGGTCGGATGGTAATCCATGTGGTCGCGCGACAGATTGGTGAAGCCGCCCGCGGAGACGCGCACGCCGTCGAGGCGATATTGGTCGAGCCCGTGCGAGGACGCCTCGAAGGCGAGATGCGTGACGCCCTCGCGCGCGATCTCGTCGAGCTGCCGGTGCAGCGCGATCGGATCCGGCGTGGTCAGCGAGCCGTAGACCGTGCGCTTGGGCGAGACGAGGCCGATGGTGCCGATGCTGGCGGAGGCGTGCCCGAGCCGCTGCCAGATCTGGCGCGTGAACGCCGCGACCGAGGTCTTGCCGCTGGTGCCGGTCACCGCGGCGATGGTTGCGGGCTGCGCCGGAAAGAATCTTGCCGCCGCCAGCGCCAGCGCGCGGCGCGGATTGGCCACCGCGATGAACGGCACTTTGCCGCCCTCCGGCGCATGATCGCCGACCACCGCCACCGCACCTGCGGCAATCGCAGCGTCGATGAAGCGTGCGCCGTCGGTCTTGCTGCCTGCGAGCGCGAAGAAGAGATCGCCCGGCCTGACCACGCGGCTGTCGAGGGCAAGCCCCGTCACCTCGAGCGCCGCGACGGCGGGCGCGATGACGGCATCATTGCCCAGAACATCCTGACCTGAGAGGTCGCGCAGCTTCATGGTCTTCCAGTCGACATGCCCTGCCGGAAAGCCGAATTCCCGGGAAAATCCCGACTCAGCGGCGGCGATGGCCACCCCGGTTGATTACTGGGTTGTCCTGGATGCTGCAAGAATAAGGCGCTCGGACGGCGGCAGGTCGAACCGCGGCTCGACGCCCAGAAGCGGCGCGATCCGCTCGATCACCTTGCCGCCGGTCGGCACCGCATTCCAGCCCGAGGTGATGAAACCCTTCGTTTCAGGGATCGCCTGCGGCTCGTCCAGCATGATCAGGATCTGATATTTCGGATCGTCGCAGGGCATGATCGCGGTGAAGGAGTTGAGCACGCGCTTCTTGGCATAGCGGCCGTTGATGACCTTCTCGGACGTGCCGGTCTTGCCACCGACATAGTAGCCCTTGACGTCCGCGGTCTTGGCAGTCCCGATTTCGGCATTGAGCCGCATCAGGAACCGCATCTTGTCGCTGGTCTCCGTCTTGATGACGCGCTTGGCCATCGCCGCCGCCTCGGATTCGCTGCGCTTCATGAAGGTCGGCGGAATCAGGTAGCCGCCGTTCACCAGCGCGTTGATGCCCATCACCGCCTGGAGCGGCGCCACCGACATGCCCTGGCCGAACGCGATGGTCACCGTGTTCAATTCACCCCAGCGGCGCGGAATCAGCGGCGCCGCGCTCTCCGGCAGCTCGGTGCGCAGCCGCGTCAGCTGGCCCATCTTGGCGAGGAACGCCTTGTGCGCCTCGACGCCCTGGCCGAGCGCGATGCGCGCCGCGCCGATGTTGGACGAATAGGTGAACACTTCCTTGGTGTTGATGAACCGTCCGAGCGCGTGGCTGTCGTGGATGGTGAACTTGCCGTAGTGCAGGTTTCCGCGCGCATCCCACGACGAGTTCAGATTGATCTTTCCGGAATCGAGCGCCATCGCCAGCGTGAATGCCTTGAAGGTCGAGCCCATCTCGTAGACGCCGGTGGTCAGGCGGTTGATGCGGTCGGGGTCGTGTGCTTCCTTCGGATTGTTCGGGTCGAAGTCCGGAAGCGAGACCATCGCGACGATCTCGCCGGTCTTGACGTTGGAGACGATGCCGGAGGCGGCCTTGGTGTGATACTTTTCCTTGGCCTTCAAGAGCTCGTCGCGCAGCGCGTGCTCGACGCGCAGATCGACCGAGAGCTCGATCGGCTTCTGCAGGCGATCGGTGGCAAAGCCCGCGCGATGGAGATCGGCGAGCCCTTGATTGTCGAGCCACTTCTCCATGCCGGCGATGCCCTGGTTGTCGATGTTGACGAGACCGATGAGGTGGGCAACCTCGTTGCCGGTCGGATAGACGCGCTTGTTCTCGCGCAGGAAGCCGATGCCGGGAATGCCGAGCTTGTGGATGTCCTGCTGCTGCTTCGGCGTGATCTCGCGCTTCAGCCAGACGAAGCCCTTGCGTGTCTTCAGGCGCTCGCGCACCTCGGCCTCGTCGAGGTCGGGCACGGTGGCGGTCAGAAGCTCGATCGCCTCGTCCTTGTCGATGATGCGCCGCGGCTCGCCGAACAGGCTCGACGCCTTGACGTCGGTCGCCAGGATAGCGCCGTTGCGGTCGACGATGTCGGGCCGCGCGGTCGCAACCACCTCCTGGGACGCCGCACGGCGCGCACTGTGAGCGTCGGCACCGATGGCGAACATCACGAGCCGGCCGCCGATCAGGGCATAGACCGAGGCGAAGGCGAGCATCGCCAGCCCGACGCGCGCACGCGCCTTCGCGGCGCGATCGACATTGCGCCCGTAGAGCAGGCTGCGGATCAGCCGCTGCCGCCACGGTTCGGTCGGCCTTTCGGTCGGTTTGGCCGGGGTCAGAGCGCTCATTGCTTGTCCTCGGGCTGAGGCACGGAGCCCGTCACGGTGTCAGGATCGCTCGCGGCTTCGATGGTGTTGAGCATGGCCCCGATCGGGTCGGGCTCGCCCGGCCTGAACATCCGCGGCGGACGCTCCGGCAAGTTCTTCAAGGAATCATATTGCATGCCGTTGACCGGCTTGAGCGGCAGATGCCGGTCGGACAGGCCCTGCAGGCGCAAAGGCGCGTCGAGCTTGGCCCATTCGGAGCGGAGCGAGGCGATCGCATCGCGCTGCTCGCGGATCTCCGCATGCAGCCGCAACACCTTCTCGGTGCGCGCGGTGGAGTCCATCTTGATCCGGTAGACATGGGCCGCCGCGAAGATCAGCGCGCCGATGACGAGGAGGTGGATGAAGCGCATGCCCTAGCCTCCCCTCATCACGTCGGAAAGTCTTGGCCAGGACGAGGACTCATCGTCCTTGTGCGCGGGCGCGTCGGTGCGCTCCGCGGCACGCAGTTTTGCCGAACGCGCGCGCGGATTATGCGCAACTTCGTCCTCACCGGCGACGACAGGCCGCCGCGTCAGGAGCTGAAAGCTCGGGGCGGTTTGCGACACTTCCGGCAGGTGCCGCGAGCCGCCGCCGGTCTTGGACCGCAGGCCAAGGAAATTCTTGACGATGCGGTCTTCCAGCGAATGGAACGAGACCACCACGAGCCGGCCACCGGGCTTGAGCACGCGCTCGGCCGCAATGAGCGCGGTCTGGAGCTCCTCGAGCTCCTCGTTGACGAAGATGCGCAGGGCCTGGAACGTCCGCGTCGCCGGATGAATGTCGCCGGGCTTCGAACGCACCACCCGGCCGACGAGATCGGCGAGTGCGCGCGTGGTCGTGAACGGCGTCTCCTGCCTATCGGCAACGATGGCGCGGGCGATGCGGCGCGAATGCCGCTCCTCGCCGAAGAGATAGATGATGTCGGCAAGATCGGCTTCCGAGGCGCGCGCGACCACGTCCGCCGCCGTCGGGCCCGCCTGCCCCATCCGCATGTCGAGCGGACCGTCGAGGCGGAACGAGAAGCCGCGGCCGGCCTGGTCGAGCTGCATCGAGGACACCCCGACGTCCATCACGACGCCGTCCACGGTCTCGGCGCCTTGTGCCGCACAGACCTCGGCGAGATTGGAGAAGCGGTCCTCGACCAGTGTCAGCCTACCGGCGGAGCGCTCAACCAGTTCGGCGCCGCCAGCGATTGCCGTGCGGTCGCGGTCAATCGCGATGAGTCGGGTTCCAGGCACGTCGAGGATGGCGCGGCTGTAGCCGCCGGCGCCGAAGGTGGCGTCGACATAGATCCCGCCTGTGCGCGGGGCGAGATGGTCGACGGCCTCACGGCCGAGCACGGGGATGTGCGGAACCGCGCTCATGCGCCAAGCCTGCTGACGCCAAGCCTGTTGAGGCCAAGCCTGCCGAACGCCCACAAGAGATCGGGGACGAGCAAGCCCATCACGCCTCGAATAATTCCGCGTCGCGGCGGTTCCACGACCAAGCCCTCGTCCAACATGGTTACCGAGCCCGGTCGTCCCGGGCCGCAAACCCAGTATTCCCCTTGGAATTTGTCGGGCAGCCATGGGATTTCGAGCCAAAATACGCTTTGGCCGCCTCCGGACGCGGGTCGGCTCTTCATCCCTCAGTAACGGCCCTTAGCGTTAAGAAAGCGTTGATCGGCCCGTTACAAGTCGAAAAGGTCATTTGGTCCGATCAGGAGACTTGCCGGTGATGCCCCATCCACACACCCGCCCAAAATGTATCCGTTAACCGCGACACGCGATTGCGCACGGCGGAGGGTAAAGGAATGGTAAAGATGAGGGCTTGGCCCACTCTCCTGCCCGACTTGAGCTGATTATGTCGTCCGGTTCGTCCACGCCATCTGGAACTGATTCGAAGCGTCAACGTGTTCTCCCGGTTCCCAAGGCCGCGGCGAACATGCGGACGTTCGAGCCGGATTCCTCGATCGTCTCCGACATCATCCCCTCGCCCAACCATGGCGAGCGCAACAAGGGACGGCAGCCGGACATGATCGTGCTGCACTACACCGGCATGCCCGACGTCGAGGGCGCGCTGGCGCGGCTGTGCACGGCGGGCACGGACGTGTCGGCGCATTACGTCGTGCTGGAGGACGGCCGCATCGTGCAATGCGTGCCCGAGGCGAGGCGCGCCTGGCACGCCGGCGTCTCGTCCTGGGCCGGCGAGGACGACGTCAATTCCTGCTCGATCGGCATCGAGATCGTCAATCGCGGCCACGACTGGGGCTATCCGGAGTTTCCGCTGCGCCAGATCGCGGCCGTGATCGCGCTGTGCCGCGGCATCATGCTCCGCCGCAAGGTGGCGGCGCACCGCGTGCTCGGCCATTCCGACGTCGCGCCGGCGCGCAAGAAGGATCCCGGCGAGAAATTTCCCTGGCATTCGCTGGCCAATTCCGGCGTCGGCCACTGGGTCACGCCCGCGCCAGTCGTGCGCGGCGAGAGCCTGATGCTCGGCACCATCAGCGACGAGGTGCTGAGCCTTCAGCAGGCGCTCGCCAGATACGGCTACGGCGTGCCGCTATCAGGCAAATACGACGCCGCGACGATGGAAGTCGTCACCGCCTTCCAGCGCCACTTCCGCCCGGCGCGGCTGGATGGGGTCGCGGATCATTCGACGCTGACGACATTGCAGGCGCTGCTGGCGAGCTTGCCGGCGGAGGGAACGGCGATCGCGTCGAAATAGCAGACGTCTTCGAGACTGTGACCTCTTGCTCCGTCATGCCCGGGCTTGTCCCGGGCATCCACGTCTTTGTCTCCGCGCACGAAGAACGTGGATGGCCGGGACAGGCCCGGCCATGACGGAAACTCAGTCCATCTCCCTCATCCTCCGCGCATAGAGCCGTCGCAACGGCTCGAGCTGCGTCGCCGCCGTCGCCGCGCGATACGCCATCATCGCCTCGTCCTTGCGCCCCAGCCGTCGCAACAGATCCGCGCGCACCGCGGGCAGCAGCTCGTAGCCATCCAGTCCGCCGCGCGCGGCAATCGCATCGACGAGATCGAGTGCGCGCGCCGGGCCGTCGACCATCGAGATTGCGGCCGCGTGGTTGAGCTCGATCACCGGTGACGGGTTGATGCGCAGCAGCACCTCGTAGAGCCCGGCGATCTGCGGCCAATCGGTCTCCGCAAAGCTCGGCGCGCGCGCATGCAGCGCGGCGATCGCGGCCTGGACCGCATAGGCCTGCGGCCGGCCGGGCACGCGCAAGGCGTCGTCCACGAGATGCAGCCCCTCCTCGATCTGCACGCGATCCCAGAGCGTGCGGTCCTGCTCTTCCAGCAGAACGATGTCGCCGGCCGACGTCTCGCGTCCGGCGCGGCGCGCATCGTGCAGCAACATCAAGGCCAGCAGGCCCTTGACGCCGCTGCGATCGGGCAGAAGCCGGTCGAGCAAACGGCCGAGCCGGATGGCCTCCGCCGCAAGATCCGGCCGCATCAGGTCTGCGCCTGCGGTTGCGACATAGCCTTCGGTGAAGACGAGATAGATCACGGCAAGCACGCCATCGAGCCGCGGCGCCAGCGCATCGCGCTCGGGCACTTCATAGGGGATGCCGGCGAGCCTGATCTTCTGCTTGGCACGGACGAGCCGCTGCGCCATCGCGTCTTCGCCGACAAGGAAGGCGCGCGCGACCTGTGCGATCGATAGCCCGCAGACGGTGCGCAGCGTCAGCGCGACCTGGACTTCGGGCGCGAACGCGGGATGGCAACAGGTGAAGATCAGCCGCAGCATGTCGTCGTCGAGCATCGCCGGCGGCTCGTCCGGCGTTTGCGCATTCAGCTCCAGCTCGTGCACCAGCGCCTGCTGCTTGCCGCGAAAGGCAATCTGGCGGCGGACACGGTCGATCGCCTTGTGCTTGGCGACGTTGACCAGCCAGGCGCGTGGATTGTCGGGCGCATCGCCCGCCGACCACCGCTCCAGCGCCACGGCAAAGGCCTCCTGGAGCGCGTCCTCGGCGAGATCGAAATCGCCGACGAGGCGGATCAGCGTGGCCAGCGCCCGCCCCGCCTCGTCGCGAAAGATCTTGTCGATGTCGGCAGGAGAGATCACTTGTAGATCATGACCGGCCGGATTTCGATCGAGCCCTCCCTGGCTCCGGGGATCCGCGCAGCCAGCCCAATGGCGGTGTCGAGATCCTTCGCCTCGACCAGATAGTAGCCGCCGAGTTGCTCGCGGGTCTCCGCGAACGGACCGTCGGTCGTCAGGGTCTTGCCCTCGCGCACGCGGACGGTGGTCGCCGTCGTGGTCGGCTGAAGTCCGTCACCGGCCTTGAAATGTCCGCTTTGGACGATGGACTGCGTGTACGTGCCGTACTCCGCCGACATCGCCTGACGGTCTGCCGGGCTCATCTTGTTCAATTCCGCTTCGTTCCGGTAGATCAGCAGCAGATACTGCATGGCTAGACTCCTGTTGTTCGGCTGGGTTGCCGACATCCAGTCGAACGGGGCGCGCACCAAACGACATCTTCAGGATAAATTATTCCCGGCAAAACGTGCGCGGCGATATCAGCTTGACGAAACCGTCATAAATGCCCATGCCTGCCCCGTCAGTCGGCCGGACGGCCGCTCCGGCAACGGCCGAAAGGCCGCCGGGGAGGAAAGTCCGGGCTCCCTTGACATGCGGTGCCGGATAACGTCCGGCGGGGGCGACCCCAGGGAAAGTGCCACAGAGAACGAACCGCCCGCCTTCGCCCCTTCGGGGCTTCGGCGAGGTAAGGGTGAAAAGGTGCGGTAAGAGCGCACCGCGGCTGCGGCAACGGAGCCGGCATGGTAAACCCCACCGGGAGCAAAACCGAATAGGGACGGCAAATGCGGGCCGATCGCGCAAGCGATAACGCCGCGGGGCGATGTCAGGCCCGCCGTCCGGGTAGGTTGCTCGAGGCCATGTGCGAACATGGTCCCAGAGGAATGGCCGTCACGTATCGTGCGCGCAAGCGGACGGTGCCCTACAGAACCCGGCTTACAGGCCGGCTGATATTCTAAAGCGTTTTCGAGCGAAGTGGGTTTCCGGTTCGCGTGAAGAAAACGCGTCTTGCTAAGAAAGTAACGGGGGGCTCGGTGTCAGCGCATCGGGCCCCTCACCATGTCTGGCAGGCCGCGGGTCAGGCAACGATCTCGTTCAACACACCCATCACCGCCTCCGGCGCGGTGACGTTCGGTGCATGACTCGCATCGAGCTCGAAATAGCGCCAGCCCTTCTCGCTCTTCGTACGCTGTGCGAACTGCCCGAACACATCGCCCGGCGGAATGCGCTTGCAATAGATATAGCTGCGCGGCATCGCCGGCTCGCCATGTTCGAGCCTCAAGCTGGCCTCGAAGCATTTGACCGGCATGGCGACGCGGCGGGCGTTGAGCCAGTCGAGATCGGCCTGCGGCGTATCCGGCGGCGGCGGGTTCGGCGGAATGCGATAGCCATCCGCGGAGGCCGCCGCCTTGCGCGCCGGCTCGCGCCCGCTTTCGTTGAGATCGAACAGCGACTGGCCGTCGCGCGGCACGAAGGCATCGAGATAGATCAGCTGCATCACGCGCTCGCGCGCGCGGTCGGCGACACCGGTCGCGACCATGCCGCCATAGCTATGGCCGAGCAGCACGATGTCGTTGAGGTCCTCGAACTTGATGACGTTGAGGATGTCCTGGATATGCGTCTCCAGATCGATCGCGGGATTGGCCAGATGCGCGCGTTCTCCGAGCCCGGTATAGGTCGGCGCGACCAGACGGTGGCCGGCCTGCGCCATCAGCGGATGCATCTTCTTCCAGGCCCATCCGCCGGACCACGCGCCATGGCAGAGCAGGAAGGTCTTGGGCGAATGTCCGGCCATCGGCGTTTCCATCGTTCTTGCTTGTGGGTGAAGTGTAGCGGGCGGCCGCGCGATGTAAACGCGCCCCGCTCAGGCCGCGCGCGTGTTCGCCTTCACGAGGACGGGCGCAAGCGCACCGGCCTCGCGCCGGAGCTTGCCGGCCTCAAAACCATGCATGCCGATCTGCCATTGCAGGCCGACGATGGCGCCCTTGGTCGGCTGCAGCAGCGCGAGCGAGGCGAACAGCGTCACCGGGAGCCAGACCACCAGTTGCAGCCAGACCGCCGGGGCATAGGCGGTCTCGACTGCGAGGATCGCCGGCACCACGAGATGGCCGACCACGACCATCACGAGATAGGCCGGAAAGTCGTCGGCGCGCTGGTGAAACAGCTCCTCGCCGCAATGGTCGCAGCTGTCCGCCACTTTCAGGAAACGGCCGAACGCGTGTCCTTCGCCGCAGTTCGGACACTTGCCCAGAAAGCCGCGCCACATCGCCTTCGACAGAGAGACTGAACCGGTTGCCATGACAGCACCTCTTCCTTTTCGCTGATCCATACAATAATATCTTGCATCCATACATTCAAAGGATATGGGCCTGAATTGCATGGATTGGACCCCTACAATCTCGGAGCTGAGCGGGCCGCGTTACCAGCGCATCGTCGAGGCCATGGAGGCCGACATCGCCGCCGGCCGGCTGGTGCGCGGCCAGCAATTGCCGACGCAGCGCGCACTGGCAAAAGCGCTCGGCATCGACCTCACCACGGTGACGCGCGCCTACACCGAGGCGCGGCGCCGCGGCATCATGGAAGCCCGCGTCGGACAGGGCTCGTTCGTGTCGGAGACCAGCGCGCGCCGCGCGGCCGACCTGCCGCATCCCGTCGCGATCGACCTCTCGATGAACGTACCGCCGCATCCGCTCGAGGCGCAGCTCGACGAGCGCATCATCGCCGGGATGGAAGCCATCCGCGCGCAATCGGGCCTGACGGCGCATCTCAACTACCAGCCGCCCGGCGGCAGCGCGCACGAGCGCGAGGTCGGGGCGCGCTGGATGCGCGCCCGCGTCCCGCACGCGAACGCCGACAGGCTCGTGATCTTTCCCGGCACGCAGACGATCCTGTTCAACCTGCTCGCTCATCTCGCCCGGCCCGGCGACATCGTGCTCACGGAAGCGCTGACCTTCCCGGGCATCAAGGCCGCAGCAATGCGGCTCGGCATCGAGCTCGTCGGCGTCGCCATGGATGATGGCGGCATCCTGCCCGATGCGCTGGCGAAGGCCTGCCGCGTCCACAAGCCGAAAGCCGTCTATCTCATCCCGACACTGCACAATCCGACCACCGCGACGCTTCTCCCCGAGCGGCGCAGCGCGATCGCAAAGATCATCCGCGATGCCGGCACGGTGCTGATCGAGGACGACGCCTACGGGCTGCTCGAACGCTCGGCAGCGCCGATCGCGAACCTCATTCCGGAGCGGACATATCTGGCCACTACGCTGTCCAAATGCATCGCGCCGGCACTGCGCGTCGCTTATCTCGTGACGCCCGACGGTGAAACGCAGCAGGCCATGCGCAGCTCTTTGCAGGCCACCGTCCAGATGCCGGCGCCGCTGATGGTCGCGCTGGTAACACATTGGATCGAGACCGGCATCGCCGATCGCATCATCACCGCCATTCGCAGCGAAGCGGTCGGCCGCCAGCAGTTGGCGCAGCGCGCACTGAAGGGCCTTCAGTTCCTGGCCAAGCCCGCTGCGCACCATCTGTGGCTGCGGCTGCCGGAGGGCCGGCCCGACGTCACCGCGCATCTGCTGCGGAATGGACTCGCGGTCGTCGCCGGCGATGCCTTCACCGTCGATGGAACGCCGCCGCATGCGGCACGTGTCTCGCTGGGCGCGGCGCGCAACAGGGCGGAATTGACGGAGGCGCTGCGCATCCTCGTCGGCGCGCTGCACAGGCCCGCCGACACGAGACAAATCGTCTAGCAAAAACCTATTGATGCTGACGGCGATGGCGCGGGCGAACAGCCGGCGTCGCGACGGACGGGTATGCCGCATAAGCATCGCTCGGTGCCGCCGTCTCGCCACGGGCCGCCCTGCCCGCCGGCGTGAGCTGGCCGCCATTGAGCACGTCGCGGTCGGGATGCGCGGCCTGATAGGCCGCAGGCTCGGAAAATTGCGCCTGCGCCAATGTCGGCATCAACGCCGCCGACGACAGCAGCGCGGCCGCGACGGCAATGTTCGTGCGAGTCATGGTCATTCTCCATCATCTCATTCGGGGACGGGCCAATCGAAGCGCATGATCGCGCAGGGCTGCCCCCGGATTGAAGTACGCCCATCATGTAGGCGCGTCTTCCGCGAACGCCCGCCCCTGACCCGCCCCTGGGGATCACGCTTGCGTGCGGTTTTGAAATTGACCTCTCCGGCCGCATCTGTGCTATGCGCCAAGGTAGACGCCAAGTGGCGATCGACCGTTCGACGTCGCCGCTAACGACAGGACATGATTGGTGGAAACGCTCACCTACGCGCTGCTGCTGTTCGGTGCATTGGCCGGCGGCTTCGTCTCGGGCCTGGCCGGGTTCGGCACGGCGCTGATGGCGCTCGGCATCTGGCTCTACGTGCTGCCGCCCTCGCTTGCGGTGCCGCTGGTGCTGATCTGCTCGGTGATCGCACAGACCTCGACGCTGCCGTCGATGTGGAAGAGCTTCGACCTCTCGCTGGTCTGGCCGTTCCTGATTGGCGGGCTGATCGGCGTGCCGCTCGGAACCATGATGGTCGCCTCCGCCGATCCAAAAGTGTTCAAGCTGAGCGTTGGCGTGCTGCTCTTGATCTTCTCGACCGCGCTCTATCTGAACAAGCGGCCGCTCGCCATCACGTTCGGCGGCCGGATCGCCGACGGCGCGATCGGTTTTGCGGGCGGCATTTTGGGCGGACTTGCCGGATTGTCCGGGCCGCTGCCGATCCTGTGGGCCAACATCCGCGGCTGGAACAAGCATGAGCGGCGCGGCATCTTCCAACTGTTCAATTTCACTGTGCTCGCCACCGCGCTGGTGCTGCAGACGGCGTCGGGCCTCGTTGCGTTCAAGGTGGTCTGGCTCGCAGCTGTCGCGTTTCCCGGCACGCTGATCGGCGCATGGGCCGGCGCGCGCGTCTATCACGCGCTGAGCGACAAGCATTTTGGCGATGTCGTGCTCGGCCTGTTGTTCCTGTCGGGTGCCACCCTCGTCTGGAACAGCATCGGCGCGCTTTAACCCTCTTCTCTCCTCGCGGCGAGCGCCATGCCGCCGGCGACGCCGACGCCGAGCACGTAGATCCAGCCCGCGGTGAAATCGAACAGATGCGTGTTGAACAGCGAGGACAGCATGTTCTGCACCACGACCAGCAGTCCGATCCAGCAGGCGAGCCCCGCGCCGCGAAACATCAGGAGATGTGCCAACCACAGCGCGTAGAGGATCAGGACGCCGACGACGCCCCACTGCACGGCAACGCTGAGGGTCTGATTGTGCGGGTTGCTGACGACCTCGCCCCGCAGCGGGTCGGTCTGCGCATCACCAGCCACGCTTGCGAACAGCCCGCGGATCGAGCCGGAGCCATGACCGAGCAGCGGCGCATCGGCGACGAAGCGCAGGGACTTCCGCCAATACTCCACACGCGAGCCCATGCCACTGACCTCGTTGCCGACGATGCTGGTCTCGTAGTCGCCGCTGAACTTGGCGACCGTCATGCGCAGATGCGGAGAGACGTTCCACACCAGCACCGCCAACAGCCCCATCGCACCGGCGGCAACCAGAGCCGCGCGCCAGCGCAGATGCAGCAGCGCAAACACCACGACCAGGATCGGCAGCGTCACCAGCGCCGTGCGCGAGACCACGATGAACATCATGTTGGCGAGAAAGCCGATCGCAAGCAGCGCGAACAGCACGGCGACGCGGACACGACCTGCGCGGAACAGCGCCACGACCGGATAGACCAGCGCGAGCGCACAGAGCGCGAATTCCTGGCTCTGGTCGATATAGTTGCGCACGGCGATCCCGCTTTCGACCTTGTAAGGCCCGCGCGACAAGTAAAGCTTCAGCGAGACGTTCGGATCGATCGCGACGACGAAGGAATACAACATCAGCAGCGCGCAGGACGCCAGGAACGCCGAGAAGACCCAATTGCCGTAGGGCCAGCGCTCGAATTGGTAGATCAGCAGCGGGATCACCAGCAGCTTTGCCGTTGGCCCGATCGCATGGATCCGCTCCGGCCAGGGCGCGTCCGACCAGAGCGTGCCCGCAGTTGCGAGGACGACCAGCGCGATCGGCAGCAGGCAGATCGGGCGGAGCAGCGAACGGGGGAATTCGCGGAGATCGACGAACGCAAAGGCGATCAGCCAGGGGATGAGCGCAAAAGTCAGCCCGGTCGTGGTCCACGGCAGCAGCAGCGCGATCAGCGCGACGAAGCGGGCCGGCGTGCGATAGCGCGCCGCCCAGATCGCCGAGAGCATGGATGCCGGCAGTTGCTCGTTCGTCACTCCGGTCATCGCACCCCTTCAGCCTTCCCCACGGCGCCCGCAAATTAGCCGGAGCCGTGGGGATCGAACAAGCCGTCGCTACGCAGGCTCGCGCACGGGTGGCACGGCCGGTTCGACGACCGCTGGCCCTACGACCTTCTCCTGCAGCGGCAACGCAAGGCGTTTGCTGAACTCGCGACGGAGCAACCAGACGCTCAGGGCGGCCTGCAGCGTCGTCGTCGCGATCGACAAATACCATACGTGCTCCATCCGGAAGCCGGGCCACGTCGAGAGCCAGATCGACGGCAGGGAATAAGTGAGGACCCGCATCGCCGAGGTCAACAACACCGGCTTTGTATTGCCGAGCCCCTGGAACATGCTGGAGCAGGTAAAGATCAGCCCCTGCGCCACCATGTTGAGCGAGACGATCCGCAGAAAGAGCGACGCGACCGCCATGGTCTCCCGGTCATTCGAGAAGCCGGCAAGCAACAGACCTGGCGCGAGCTGCGCGGTGATCAGGAAAACGACCATCACGGCAGTGGCAATAAGCGCTGCCTTGACGAAGGTCTCACGCACCCGCGCGCCATTGCCGGCGCCGAAGTTCTGGCCGGCGATCGGCCCTGCGGCGAGGGCGATCGCGAGCGCCGGCATCTGGAGCAAGCCAAGGAGACGCGTTCCGATGCCAAATCCGGCCTGCGCCGCCGGGCCGAAAACGCTCAGCACGTAATAGCCCACGGCCATGATGATGAAGACCATCGCGAACTCGCCGCCCGCCGGCAGGCCGACGTTGAGGATCCGCTTCCACTGCCGAAGCTGCGGCCGCCATTGCGCAGGATGAAACGCGACGTAACGCTCGAGCTTGAGGAAATACCCGAGCAGCATCAGCACGCCGATAAACACGGCGATCGAGCTGGCAAGTCCGGCACCGGCGACACCGAGCGCATGTCCGGTGCCCCAGCCTGTGATCAGGACCGGCGCCAGCGCGATGTTGATGACCACGGCCAGCGCCTGCACCACCATGCTCGGCCGCACGATGCCGGTCGCCCGCAATGCTGACGCCATCACTTGCGTGGCGAATTGCAGCGCCAGCGCCGGCATGAACCAGAGCAGATAAACGGTGCCGGCCTCGACCGTCGCTTCGTTGGCTGCAACCGCGCGCATGTAAGGGCGCGACAGCGCGAAGCCCGCGACCAATGTCAGCAGCCCGAACAATACCGACAGGACGACCGACTGGTTGAAGACCAGATTGGCGTCGCCGCGGTCCTTCCGCCCCACGGCGTGCGCCATCAGCGCAACCGTGCCGACGCCGAGCACCTGCATCAGCGCATTGACCAGAAAGCCCGCGTTGCCGGCCGCTGCGACGCCGGCGATCGCCGCCTCGCCCAGACCCGACACGAAATACAGATCGACGAGCTGGCAGATCATGATCGTGATCATTCCGACCACGATCGGAGGCGCCATGCCCAGGATGTGGCTCACGATGGAGCCGTTTGTCAGGTCTTTCATCTCATTCCATCCTTGGGCCGCGTGACAGCGGGAGTTCGTCCCACAGCCGTGCGTCTGTCACTCCGCTGCTGCGACGTGTCCGAGCTCCACGACCTGGCGCTCGAACAGGCCGCGATAAACGCCGCCGGGCTTGCCGGCGAGCATGGCGTGGGTGCCCTGCTCGACGATCTCGCCGCGGTCGAACACCAGAATCCGGTCGAGGCTCCTCACCGTCGACAGCCGGTGCGCGATCACGATCGAGGTGCGGCCTTTCATCAGCCGCTCCATCGCCTGCTGGATCAGTGCCTCCGATTCCGAATCGAGGCTCGACGTCGCCTCGTCCAGGATCAGCACCGGCGCATCCGCCAGGAAGGCGCGCGCCAGCGCCACGCGCTGCCGCTCGCCGCCCGACAGCTTCACGCCGCGCTCACCGACCAGCGTGCCGTAGCCCTTCGGCAGGCGCAGGATGAAGTCGTGCGCGTTCGCAAGCCGCGCCGCCTGCTCGATCGCCTCGAGGCTGGCGCCGGGCCGGCCATAGGCGATGTTCTCCGCAAGCGTACGGTGGAACAGGATCGGCTCCTGCTGCACGATCGCGATCTGGCTGCGCAGCGATTGCTGCGTGGCCTTCGCGATATCCTGCCCGTCGATCAGGATGCGGCCGCCCGTGACGTCGTAGAGCCGCTGCACCAGCTTGACGAAAGTGGTCTTGCCGGAGCCGGAGCGGCCGACCAGGCCGACCCGTTCGCCGGCACGGATCGTGACCGACAGGCCGTCGTACAGCGGCGCGCGATGGCCGCCATAGTGGAACGTGACGTCGTCGAACACGATCGCGCCGCCCTCGATCGCGATCGGCCGCGCGTCGGCGGCATCCGCAATCCCGATCGGCTCGTCATGGATCGCCACCAGCTCCTCCATGTCGTTGACCGAGCGCTGGAGGTTGTTGATGTGCATGCCGACGTCGCGCAAATACGCATGGATGACGTAATAGCTGGTCAGCACATAGGTGACGTCGCCCGGCGACGCATGCCCCGCCATCCACAGCAGCACCGAGCCGCCGATCACGGAGGCACGCAAGGCCAGCAGCACCGAGAGCTGGGCCAGGTTGGTGTAGTTGTAACGCAGCCAGGTCCGCCGCACGCGCACGCGCCAGCGGTTGATGACGCGGGCGAGCCGCGCGTCCTCGCGCGCTTCCGCGCCGAAGGACTTCACCACCGCATTGCAGGTCAGCGCGTCCGCCAGCGTGCCGCCGACCTTGGTGTCCCAGGCATTGGAGACACGCGCGGCCGGCGCAATGTAGCGCGTCGAGAACAGCACGGTCATCGTGACGTAGAGCACGGCACCGAGCGCGATCACGGCGCCGAGCGAGGCCCAATGTATCCCGAGCAGGATCATCGACCCGACCAGCACCAGCAGCGAGGGCGCCAGCGCCATCAGGATGGTGTCGTTCAACAGGTCGAGCGCCCACATGCCGCGGGTGACCTTGCGCACCGTGGAGCCTGCGAAGGAATTGGCGTGCCAGTCGGTCGAGAAGCGCTGCACGCGCATGAAGGCTTCCTGCGCGACCTCGGACATGATCTTCAGCGTAAACGGCACGATGGACTGGAGGCCGGTCAGCCGCAGCCCCATGGAGGCTGCGCCCAGCGCCACGATTCCGCCCAGCGCCACCAGCGCGGCGTGGCGTGCGGCGGGATCGGACGGGCCGCGCGTCAGGGCGTCGACCAGATGCCCCGAGAACACCGGCATGAACAGGTCGGCGACGGTGGCACCCAGCAGGCCGCCGGCCACGACGAGGGTGCGGCCCGGCTGCTTCAACCAGTGCCGGAACACGAAGGGCAGCACCACGCGAATCGCCGCGGGCTTTTTTGACAGAGCGGTCATGGCATCATCCGGCCGCTTTGGCGCGCGCCGGCTCCATCGATGGACGCAGGCCGGCCGCGAGGGCCGAGACGGCGTCAGCTAAAACTGGCTTTGACTTGGGAAGTTGAGCGATCGGGACCTGGGGCCCAATCGAAGCTGGCGGAAAGGACCTCTAGGAGGTCGAGCACACACCGAGCCAGAACATCATCGAGCACGGGCGCGCGATCTGCGAAAGCGACGAAATCATGCAAATCTCTCCCCGGTTCGAATGAATGAGGTACGCTTTATAGATGTGTCGTTTGTGATTTGCAACGGGGCCCGCGCGAGATCACGCACGAGTGTTGCAATTTGGTGCGGGGTGCCGTGGTGTGCACCGCCGCTCCCCCACTCTCCGCTGTCATGCCCCGGCTTGACCGGAGCATCCAGTACGCCGCAGCTTCTCTTTAAGCTACTGACGTCTCTGGAATACTGGATCGCCCGGTCAAGCCGGGCGATGACACCGATGGTGTAGCGTCAATGCGCGTCGCCGCCGCCGGCCATCGACGCCGGCTTTTTCAGCAGCGTCACCAGCAGGCTGAGGCCGAGATAGAACAGCGTCAGCATGAAGAAGGCATCGCCGAAGCTCATCACCACGGCCTGGCGGTGCACCAGCTGCGAGAGCTGCTTCATCGCCATCAGCGTGGAATCGCCGAGCCCCTGAAACTTCTGCATGAACATGGTCAGGGTTTCGGTCGCGGTGGCATTGCCCCAGGTCACGCGCTCCTGGAGGCGCGTGATGTGCAGGTCGGTGCGGTCGTTGAGCACGGTGTTGATGACGGCGAGCCCGACCGCGCCGCCGAGATTGCGCATCAGGTTGAACAGGCCGCTCGCGTTCTTCACCCTGTCGGGCGCCAGCGTGCCGAGCGCGATGTTGTTGGTCGGCACCATCGCGAACATCATGCCGACGCCGCGCAGGATCTGCGGCACCAGGAGCTCGTAGAAATCGTAGTCGCGCGTGATCCAGGTCATCTGGTAGGAGCCGATCGCGAACACGACGAGGCCGAACGCGATCATCCAGCGCATGTCGAACTTCACCATGAGACGGCCGACCAGCGGCGCGACCAGGAACATGGTGATGCCGGAGACGAACATGGTCTCGCCGATCATCAGCGCGCTGTAGCCGCGCACCTCGGCGAGATAGCGCGGATAGATGTAGGTCAGGCCGTAGAGGCCGATGCCGATGCAGAACTGCAGGAGGCAGCCGATCGCGAAATTGCGGTTGGAGAAGGTGCGCAGATTGACGATCGGCTCGGCCGCCGTGAAGACGCGCCAGAAGAAGGCGATCGCCGAGATCGCGCAGATCCAGGCGCAGATCGCCACCGACGTGTCCTGCATCCATTCATATTGCGGACCTTCCTCCAGCACGTATTCCAGCGTGCCGAGGAAACCGGCCATGAAGAGCAGGCCCCACCAGTCGAAGCGGTCGAGCAGCTCGAAATGCGGCTCGTCGAAATCCACCAGCGCCAGCACGCCCAAGGTGATGGCGATGCCGGGCACGACGTTGATGAAGAACAGCCAGTTCCACGACATCAGGTCGGTGATATAGCCGCCGACCGTCGGCCCGATGGTGGGAGCCAGGGTCGCGACAAGCCCGATGATGGGACCGACGATGTGGAATTTCGAGCGCGGGAAGACGGTGTAGGCCGATGCGAACACCGTCGGGATCATGCCGGCGCCGAGAAAGCCCTGCAGCGCGCGCCAGAGGATCATCTCCTCGATGGTGGTGGCGAAGCCGCAGAGCAGGCTCGACACGGTGAAGCCCGCGGCCGAGATCGCGAACAGCAGCCGCGTGCCGAAGGCGCGCGACAGGAAGCCCGACAGCGGGATCGCGATGACTTCGGCGATCAGATAGGCGGTCTGGACCCAGGAGACTTCGCTGGAGCTCGCCGACAGGCCGGCCTGGATTTCGCTGAGGGATGCCGAAACGATCTGGATGTCCAGGATCGACATGAACATCCCGAACACCATGATGATGAAGGCGAACAGCCGCTTCGGCGCAATGCGCTCCGAAGCGGGGTCCGCCATCATGGCAGGTGGAGCAGTCGTGGCGTTCGCCATGGTCTGACCTCGCAGCGCTCAGAGAGCGCGTTTATTGCGGATGGACCATGGTGGCATCGTCGAGGTCGACCTCGCTGTCGGCGTCGGCCGCGCCCTTGTTGGTGTCGACGGTCGCATAGACGGACATGCCGGCGCGGAGCAGGTTCTGCTTCGCCACCGACTTCGGTACGCGGATGCGGACCGGCACGCGCTGCACGATCTTGGTGAAGTTGCCGGTGGCGTTGTCAGGCGGCAGCAGCGTGAACACCGAGCCCGCACCCGCCGCAATGCTGTCGACGACGCCGGAGAACTTGCGCATCCCATAGGCATCGACCTTGATCGTCACCGGCTGGCCGGGACGGATGCGCTTGAGCTGCGTTTCCTTGAAATTGGCGTCGATATAGACGTCGTCGAGCGGCACGACGTTGCCGAGCCGCTGGCCGACCGCGACGAAGTCGCCGGCGCTGACCAGGCGGTTCGAGAACGTGCCGTTGACCGGCGCACGCACCGCGGTGAAGGCGAGATCGCGCTCGGCCTTGGCGAGCGAGGTCTTGAGCTCGGCAAGCTGCGCCTTCGCTTCGGCCTGCTGCGCCTTGGTGACGTCGACATTGCTGACGGCCACGTCATAGGCGGCCTGCGCGGCCTTGACCGCGGCGGCGCCCTGGTCGCGTCCGGCTTCCGAGCTCTCGAAGGTGGCGCGCGAGGCAAAGCCCTTGCTGCTCAGCGCCTGCTGGCGCTCATAATCGAGGTCCGCGCGCTTGAGGCCCGCCTCGGCCGAGACGAGCTGGGCCTTGGCCTGGGCGACCTGGCTGTCGAGCGCCGCAATCTGGCGGCCGATGCGATCGATGGTGGCCTGCTGGGTCGCGATCCTGGTCGCGGCGGCATCGACCGCGATCTTGTAGTCGCCGTCGTCGATGCGGAAGATGACGTCGCCGGCGCGCACGGTCGTGTTGTCGCCGGCGAGGATCGCGGAGACGTGGCCGGCAACGCGCGCGCCGAGCATGGTGTTGTTGGCGCGGACATAGGCGTCGTCGGTGGCGATGTAGAAGCGCCCGACCAGCGTGTAGTAGCCGGCATAGCTCGCGGCCGCGAGCGCCAGCACCAGACCGACGCCCATCAGGACGAATTTGCGCTTGCCGGATTTCGGCGTGCCGCTGGCAGCGGGCGCGTCTGAGCCAGGTGCGGCCGGCTTGTCGGTCACGGGCTTCTCCGGCGCTTCGCTGCGGCGCTTGGTTTCCTCAGCGACGTGGGAGCGTAGCTGCTCGGCGAGAACAGCGGGCGTCTCGGTCGCGGGTTCACCATTGGCCGGAAGCGTCTCCACCGCGTCCTGGCGAAGGACGCGCGCAGCCTGGTCTCTCGATACGGCCATAAAGGCCTCCCCAAAAAAAGCGCGATCAAGGGCGGCCGCCTGCGGCCCGCTCCTCTCGCCGATCCCAAATATCATTGACCGAACGGTTCGGTCAATATACATAATATCCCGCGTCGGGACCCTACTGGCCCGAATCCTTTATTTGCGTTTCATAGTTCGGCACCTCGTCCAGAAACCTTTCGAGACCCTGAACCAATGGTTGTAGCCGGCCGCGAACATCTGCACGTCGTCCAAGAGGAGGACAGCTCCAAGCGCCGCCAGATCCTGGACGGCGCCCGTAAGGTGTTCATGGATCTCGGTTTCGACGGCGCCAGCATGGGCGAGATCGCGCGCGCGGCGCAGGTCTCCAAGGGCACGCTCTATGTCTACTTCGCCGACAAATGCGCGCTGTTCGAAGCCATCCTCGAGCAGGAAGCGCTCCAGTACGGCCAGGTCGTGTTCAATTTCGATCCCGCGCGCGATGCCGAGACCACCCTGAAGGATTTCGGCCGGGCCTACATCCACCTGCTCTGCCGTCCCGGCGGCGGATCGGCGATCCGCACCGTGATGGCGATCGCCGAACGCATGCCCGATGTCGGCCGCCGCTACTATGCGCGCGTGCTGGACAAGACCATCAACCGTCTCGCCGAATATCTCAAAATCCATGTCGCCTCAGGCGATCTCAGGATCGACGATTGCGACCTTGCCGCCTCGCAGTTCATGGAGCTGAGCAAGGCCTCGCTCTTCCTGCCCTTCGTGTTCCAGGCCGCGCCCCCGCCGTCGGAAGAGCGCATGACCGAGGTGGTCGACAGCGCGACGCGGATGTTCCTGGCGGCGTACCGGGCGAAGTAACGGCAAGCCGGCCGGCGACGCGTTGCGCAGACCGGCCCACGGCGTTATTTTTGGGCCATGTCTCGTGACCTTCGCCCGCCCGTCGATATCCTCCATTATGAGATCGTCCAGGAACAGGCCTCGGCGCTTGGACGAATGGGCCGCACACTCGAACAGGCCCTTGCGCGTTTGCGCGAGTTCGACGCCGCCTGCGAAGCCTCGGGGACGCCGGCCTCGATGCAACCGACCAGGCGCAAGCTGGTGCTGGAAGCCGGCCAGGCGCTCTGGATGCTGGTGGTGCAGCGTGAAGCGACCGGCTTGCGCGACAGCCGCCATATCATGCGCACCTACAACGTCCCGGGCGAGGTGCAGCGGTGCATGGGGCTGGTGCCCGCACCGTCGAAGCCGACCGCGAAATAGTCGTCCAACATTCCGCCGTCGCCGGACGACGCCCATGAGGCAGCGCGGACCCTTACCTCCAGGCGCTCAATCGTCGGCGTACTCGTCCTCTTCCTGCTTGCGCGTCGTGCTCTTGCGCGTGCCGAGCGAGCCGGTGACATAGGGATCGCGCCTGCCCGCGTAGGGGTTGCGCTGCTGCGCGCGCCCGGCGACCTCTTCGCCGGAAACGGCGGCGGGCTGGCAGATCAGCCGGCGGCTGGCGCGGCGCATCAGATCGACGTGGATGTGATCGTAGTGATAGACGTTCGAGCCTGGCGCCAGCACCGTGGTGAAATGCGCGCAGGCGCCCGACTGCACGTCGCGCAGAAAGCCCTGCTCTTCCGGCATGCCGCGCCAGCCGTCCTTCACCGTGACGCGGCGGCCGTCGGCGAGCACGAAGGCTGCGATGTCGAGCGCGTTGCCGAAGGCGTGCTCGGAGATGTGGGCATGCGAGTTGCCGTTCATGCCACGGCAGGAATAGGCGGAGATCTGCTTGATCTCGGCGACGCGCACGCCAAACCAGCGCATGGCCGAGGGCTGTATGGTGTCGGCGAGCCAGCGGTCGAGCTCGGACACGATCGGACAGGCCAGCGTCGCGGTCGGCTTTACCGCGACGGGGCCGACGGCGGTGACGGGATTGCCCTGTGCGGGACCAAGGCGCGGCAGCGGCTGCTGCGCGGGCGCCTGCGAATAAGGTGCGGGACCGGGCTGCCGCGCCGGATAGCTCGGCGCATTCATGTAGCGCGCCGCTCCGGCCGCATCAGTGCCCTCGGGCGGCAGATCGATCTCGTCTTCCTGCGGCGCCACGCCGGGCGCGTTCAGTGACATCGGCCCGGACGAGGCGCCGTAACCGGACGGCTGGCGCACCGCGCTCTCGGGATAGTTCGGCCGTTGCGGATAGGAGGATGCCGGATAGGAAGATGCCGGATAGGCCTGGCCCTGCGGATAATTCGATCGTGGCTGCGACACCGGCCAGCGCGGCTGGCTGCCGATGCTGCCGGGCGGGCGCAGCTCCTCGTCGGCAAAGCCGTAGCTGCTCGAGGACTCGCCGATGGCGGCGACCTTGAGCGGAAACTCCGCGCCGCAGCTGCCGGGCCCGGAGATCGGGTCGATGCGGACGATGTCCGCACTTTCCTTGACCGCGCCGGATTTCAGGCATGCGGCTTCCGCCTCGGCCCGCCACGGTTCACGTTCGGCCTGGAAGAAGCCGCGTCCGCAACCCGCTAGCGAAACAAGGACGATGGAGCCGACGAGATACAAACGAACTCCGCGCGTCATGCACGCAGGTTCGGTGAATTTACTTAAAGACTCTTCAACGTGTTGATTTCAGCCTTCCTTAACCATGCCGGGCGCGGCCGTGCGGTGGCTCCTGGAGACGAGCGACAGCAAGGCTAACTTTTTCGCAAGGAGACTTTCTGTTAACCATGACGGTCGTGTGCGGTGCGCACGACAGCGGGAGCAAGCATCCTTGGGAGCAACGGCATGACGTTCGCCGGGAGACTGAGCGTTATCACCGCGTACCTCGCCATGGCCTTCGTCGGCGCCATCGTGCTCGGCATGATCTAGCAGCCGTCAATCACACCGGACATCCACCCTCCCCTGGAGGGCAAGTCGAATGCAACGCTACGACCGCGCGCTCCGTTGCCGCGATGTCGTGGTCACCTGCTCCTGTGGCTCCTCGACGCGCATCCAGTCGTTGCCGGAGCACCAGAAGCGGCCGAGCGCGCAGGCCTCGACGTAGAGCTTGCCGGGGCTCTTCAGCCTCATCGTCGCATAATAGGTGTTGCCACTGGAGCGGCTGTAAATGCTGCCGGTCCAGACGTCGTGCGACTTCTGCTTCATGTTGACGAGCACGTTCTCGCCCCTGCTCGACGCCTCGGTCAGCGCATAGCCGCATAGCATGGAGCCGCAGCGTTCGATGCGGACCAGACCCTTGGCGCCGTCGCTTTCCCACTGCCCAAGCGGCATGCCGGGCCACTCGTCGTCACTGCGCTGTGCGATCGTAGCCTGATTCATCTCGGGCCTCGGCGCGACGGCTGGCGGCTCCATGCGCGGCGGATCGACGCGCGATAGCTCGACCCGTGGCGGACTGGAGCTCTGTGCCTCGATCCTTGGTGCCTCGAGTTTTTGCGCCGGCGGCGGCACAACGGGCTGCGACGTTGTCGCAGCGAGGACGGGCGGCGCGGCCACAACCGCTTGTGGAGGCCGGGCCGGGGTTGCCGGATAGACCGGCGGCGGTGCCTGGACGACCGGCGACGGGACGGGCGGAACGGGTGTCGTCGCGACATCCTCGGTCGGCCGAAGGCTGCGATTGGAGGAAATCGAGACGCAGGAGGCGGATCGGCAATTCCGGGGCGCCTCGACATGGAACCTCTGGCCGCCAACTGAGAACGAATAGGAACCGGCCTGGGCTGAAGGCGCAATCGCCAGCAGCGCGGTCAATATGCCAAGTGAAGTCGCAAGCCGTGTCATCGGCGCCTCCCTCTCTTTGTGGCGACGAGGTTACGCAGAGGGATCGCGGCTGAATGTGCGTTGGCTCACCCAAGCGTCGCGATCCGCTGTGACGTCCGTCACGGAAGGCGGGACTGGCCCGGCCTAGGGTCGAACCACGCGCCATCCACCAGCGACTTCAGTCCATATCGGGACCACGCAGCTTTTCAGAGGTTGTCATGAACAAGCTCACCATCGCCGCCACCGCACTCTTCCTCGCTTCGACCGCCGCGGCGCATGCCGGCAATTCGATCTCGTTCCAAATCGAGGGCCAGCAAATTCGCATCGAGACGCCGCACAACTGCGCCTCGCTCAGCTGCGTGACCATCGTCGCGCCGGGCCTGTCGGACAAGCCGATCAAGCTGAACAACATCAACCTCAAGGGCCTTGGCTCCAAAGACTCTGGCTCCAAGGACGATGACGTCGACACCACGCCGGCTCCAGCCACCACCGCGCAGCCCGCCCCCGCTCCGGTGCAGCAGCAGGCGCCGGTCCAGGCGATCGCACCGGCCGCGCCTGCGGTCGCCGCCCCCGCAGCTCCCGCCACGACGGTTGCCGCCGCTCCGTCCGTCGGCTTCGACAACACGGTGCAGCCCGCGCCCGCTGCGGCTCCCGTTGCTGCGCCCGCACCGGACCCGGTGGCCGCTGCGCCGGCCGCCAACACGCCGATCGGCGTCTGGGCGACCGAAGAGAACAAGGGCAACGTCCGCGTCGAGCAGTGCGGCGCCAATCTGTGCGGCTACGCCGAGAAGAACAACGAGCGCATCCTGATCAACATGAAGCCCGACGGCGCCAAGTGGAGCGGCCGCATCCACGATCCCGAGTCCGGCAAGGACTACGACTCGACCATCGCGATGAAGAGCCCGAACGCGATGCGCGTGCAGGGCTGCACCTTCGGCGGCATATTCTGCGGCGGCCAGACCTGGAAGCGCGTGAGCTGACGCCAGAGATCTCAACGGCATACACAACTGTTCGTCATGCCCGGGCTTGTCCCGGGCATCCACGTTCTTCGTGCCGCATGGCTAGGCGTGGATGGCCGGGACAAGCCCGGCCATGACGATGTGGAGAGACTGAGCGCAAAACCAGCGCAGCGTGGTTTGAACGTCCCCCCTCCCGTGCGACACATGTTCATCTGCCATTCAGCTGTATCAGGCTGATATCGGCCGATCTCGCCTCGTGTTTCTCACCGGGACTTTTTCGTGACTTTGATGGTGGCTTGGCGCCGCTTCGTGTTCGCGCTTCCGCTGCTGGCCTTGCCGCTGGCCGGCACGAGCATGGCGTTCGCATCCGACGCAATCGAGCTTGCACAGGCCCAGCCGCAGGCACAACCGGCGCCCGCCCCCTCCCCGACGCCATCAGCCTCGCCGACACCGGCCGCGGATTCGCAATCCTCCGCTGTCGAGCCGATCGGCAACGTTGCGACCGTGACGGGGATCGCGACGGTGATCCGCGACAAGAATTCCTATCCGCTGCGCGTGCGCGACGACATCTATCTCAATGACGTCGTGCAGACCTCGTCGAACTCCGCGCTCGGCATCACCTTCAACGATGCGACCACGTTCAACCTCTCGGCCAGCGCGAAGATCACCATCGACAATTACGTCTATGAGGACGGCGGCAAGCAGAATTCGGCGATCTTCGACATCGGCAAGGGCACCGTCGCCTTCGTCGCGGCGGCGGTGGCGAAGACCGGCGACATGAAGATCGCGACGCCGACCGCGACGCTCGGCATCCGCGGCACCACCGGCGTGGTCGACGTGCCCGAAGGCGCCGCGGCCAGTGCGGCGAACAACGTCAACATCAAGCTCTATCCCGACGCCGACGGCCGGGTCGGCCACATCGAGGTCAACGACCGCACCAGCGGCACGCGGCTCGGCGCGCTGACGCAAGCCGCAAGCGGCTTTGCGATCCGCCCGGGCGCTGCCACCGCCGGCGTGATGCGCTTTGCCGCCGTGCCGATCACGATTGCCCCGCAGCAGATCGCGCGCGACCGCGGCTTCGTCAGCCAGGTGCATCTGGCGCAGACCACGGGCCGGCAGATCGTCACCGAGCAGCGCGACTTCCGCCGCGCCAATCCGGCCGCGATCAGCCGCATTCCGCGACCCACCCAGCCGCCGCAGCAGCAGCAATTGCGGCCGACGACGGCGCCGGGCCAGCAGCCGCAGCGGCCGAACGGCCAGCCCGGCCAGAACAACCGTCCGGGTCAGCAGCAGCCGGGCGCGCCAGGCCGGCAAGGCGCTCAGCCGCCGCAGCGGCAGGGCCAGGGACAACAAGGACAGGGCGGCGCCGTGCAGCCGGGCACGCCGCGCGCGGGTCAGCTGCAACAGGGTCAACAGCGACAGGGTCAGCGGCAAGGTGCGGGCCGGCCGGCCGGCGCTCCGCGCGCCGAACCCGGCGCGCAGCCCAGCGGCACGCCGCAAGCCCTGCCGCCGCGCGCTGGCCAGACTCCCGCGCAGCCTGGCGGCGCCGTGCCGCCACAGCCCGGCACGACACCGCAGCCGCAAACACCGCACACCGGATTGCAGCCAGGCCAGCCGCCCGCGGCCCAGCAGCCAGGCGGAATCCAGCGCCAGGGCGGATTCCAGCAGCGTCTGCCGGGCGCGCAACGTCCAGCAGCGCCGCGCAGGCCGGCACCCGCTCCGAAGGAGAAGAAAGAGCGGCGGTAGAACATTGAGCGCGCCACATCGCTGGTGCGCTCCCTCGCCCCGTTCTCTTGTCCGCTGTAGCCCGCCTTCGGGCGAAGGCGGATGCGGGGAGAGGGTTGGGGTGAGGGGCTGCTTCCGCGTACTCGATTTGAATTGTGGATCGAGGACTCAACTCCACGCTTGTCGCGCGAGTCGGATGGACTTCCATTTTGGCAACGGAGTGCCGTGCCCCTCACCCGAATCGCTTGCGCGATCCGACCTCTCCCCGCTGAAGGGCGGGGAGAGGTGAAAACAGCTCACGCCTCGCCGCGCAGCCACGCCCTCACCTTCTGCAACAGGCCGTGACGCAGCTCGTCGACCGAGGCGGCTTCGGCCGGTGTCAGGGTCTGTAAGGCGGCATCGACGTCGTCGCCTGCAAGCGGCGGCGTCGGCTCGGGTGCAGGCGAAGAGGCTAGCCCCGCCGCCGCAATCGCGATCGGGCCGATCTGGATCAGGAAGGCGCGCTCGTATTCGCGCGACAGGCGCGCAACCGCATCCTCCAGCGTCAACCAGTCGACCGCCTTGATGTCGTTCATCAGCTTGCGGACCGGACCGTCTCCGGCTTCCATCCGCCAGAAGTGCACGACCTTGGAGCGCCCGCCGGACTGGTAGGCGAGCGTGCCCAGGAATTCGTGGATGGCGACCTCATGGCCGGTCTCCTCCAGCACCTCGCGGTGCGCGGCCTGCTTCGGCGTCTCGCCGTCATCGAGCTTGCCCTTGGGCAAGACCCATTCGTTGCGCTTGCGCTGGCGCACGACCGCGATCAGCGGCACAGCTCCACGCCGCAGCACAATCCCACCCGCCGCCATCACCGGCGCCCGCGCCATCACCCACGTCCCGTATCTTCGTCCCCGCAGACGATATAGGCGGCGGGGACGGCGGATTGAAGGCTACTTTCTTCCCAGCAGCGCTTGACCGGCGCGAATGCGCGTGCCTTCGGCGATGCCGTCGCAAAACGTGAAATCGCCGGGCGCGAGGATGATGATGGTCGAGCCGTGCTCGAACCAGCCGAGCTCCTCGCCCTTGCTCACGTTGACGTCGCAGGGGAAGTTGACCGGGCCCTTCGTCTGCGCGTTCAGCACCATGTCGAGAAAGTGCAGGCGGATGCTCGCGACCAGGATCGCCGCGACAGGCACCAGCGTCACCGCCTCGCCGGTCGAAAGATGCGTGCGGATCACCGCGCGCTCGTTCTTGCAGAACAGGCGTTCCACCCGCTTCAGCGCGATCGGGTTGACGTTCCAGACGTCGCCATGGATCAGCGTGACGCGCTCGATGTGGCCGTCATAGGGCGCGTGGAAGCGGTGATACATGCTCGAGGTCAGCCGCAGCGTGACGAAGCTTCCGTTGCGGTGCTGGTCGACCAGCGCGGAATCGCCGACGAGGTCGAGCAGCGAATAGGGTGCGCCCTTGACCTGGAACAGCTCGGTGTCGGCGATCCGGCCATGGGCGCCGACGATGCCGTCCGAGGGGCTGGCGACAATGGACGGATCGGGATCAAAGGGACGCAGGCCGGGCTTGAGCTCCCGGGTGAAGCAGTCGTGCAGGCTCCTGAAATGCGTCTTCCGCGCCTCCGACAGGTCGAGGTCGGAGAACAGCTTCCAGAGCGCGATGGAGAAGTCCCGCACCAGCGGATTCTCGATCTTGGAGAACCAGCCCATGAAGCGGGTCAGCGCCGCGCGGGGGATGCGGTTGGTCAACAGGAAGTTGAGGTCTTCCTGCTGGGTGAAAGAGGCGATGAGGGCTTTGACTGTCATGAATCTGTCAGCTCGCAGTATTAGCGCTTGTTGTCATGGAAACGACACTCCCGATTCTCTCGATGTCCGCGGCCGCCGCAGCGTCTGCTGCCGCCGTCCTCCCGAAGCTCAAGGCGCGGATCGAACTGTCCCGCGCCAAACATCGCTCGCTCGCCGGGCACTCCAAGATGTCGCGGCGGGTGGCAAAGCTGCTCCCGTTCTACGAGTTCGAGGGCGACAAATATTTCGGCTGCGACGGCGCGCCTGACAACGTGGTGAAGCAGCGCAAGGACGCCTTCTTCCGCCTCGCAAAACTCTACGCCGAGCACTACCCCAGGGGTCGCGCGATGACCAAGGAAGCGGCGGAGAGAATCTCCGACCTGCACTTCACCGAGACCTACCGCGTACCGTTCCAGTTCTCGCGTCTCGTCCGCGAGCACCTGGGCACCTCGACCTTCATGGAATCGTCCCGCGGCGTCACCGTCACGGATGTCGACGGCAACACGTCCTACGACCTCACGGGGTCCTACGGCGTCAACATCTTCGGCAACGACTTCTATAAGGAGTGCATCGAGGGCTCGGAGAAGCGGGCGCATGCACTCGGCCCCGTGCTCGGCCCCTACCATCCCGTCATCCTCGAAAACGTGCAGCGGCTCTGCCAGATCTCGGGCCTCGACGAAGTCTCGTTCCACATGTCCGGCACCGAAGCCGTGATGCAGGCGGTGCGGCTGGCGCGCTACCACACCAGACGCACGCATCTCGTCCGTTTCGCCGGCGCCTATCACGGCTGGTGGGGCGACGTGCAGCCCGGCGTCGGCAATCCGATTCCCGCGCATGAGACCTACACCCTCGCCGAGATGTCGGAGAAGACGCTGCACGTGCTGCGCACGCGCAAGGACATCGCCTGCGTGCTGGTCAATCCGCTGCAGGGTCTGCATCCGAACGGTAACGCGCCCGGCGATTCCTCGCTGGTCGATTCCTCTCGCGGCGGCAATTTCGACCGCGCGGCCTACACCGAATGGCTGAAGCAGCTGCGCGAAGTCTGCGACCAACGCGGCATCGTGCTGATCTTCGACGAGGTCTTCGTCGGCTTCCGTCTCGCCGCCGGCGGCGCCCAGGAATATTTCGGCGTCAAGGCCGACATGGTGACCTACGGCAAGAGCCTCGCCGGTGGCCTGCCGGTCGGCGTGGTCTGCGGCAAGAAAGATCTGATGCGCCGCTTCCGCGACGACCGGCCCGCCGACATTTGTTTTGCCCGCGGCACCTTCAACTCGCATCCCTACGTCATGACGGCGATGGACGAGTTCCTGAGCCGCCTCGCCAGCCCGAACTTCCGCGCCATCTATGACGGGCTGGACGCCACCTGGAACGGCCGCGCGCAGAAGCTCAACCAGATGATGACGGACGCCGGCCTGCCGGTGCGCTTCGCCAACTTCTCGTCGATCTGGACGGTGAAATACACCACCCCGTCCCGCTACAACTGGATGCTGCAATATTACCTGCGCGCCGAGGGCCTGGCGCTGAGCTGGGTCGGCACCGGACGGCTGATCTTCAGCCTCAACTACACCGACGCCGACTTCAGCGAAGTCGCCGACCGGTTCGTCCGCGCCGCGGAGAAGATGAAGGCCGACGGCTTCTGGTGGCACGACGGCGTGCTCACCAACAAGACCATCAAGCGGCAGATTTTGAAAGAGATGCTCGCCAAGCGCTTCGGGCGCTGAGGCTGGCTCTTCCAACGCCGTCATGGCCGGACACAGCCGTCCGAAGGACGGCGTCGCTTCCGCTCGCCTATGCCCGGCCATCCACGCGTCTCTGCCCAACGGCTCCAAGACGTGGATGCCCGGGACAAGCCCGGGCATGACGCAAGCAATAGACATTCGTGGTCTGGGCAACGGCCGGATCAGGCGTGCTGCTCCTCGAGCACGGGCTCGTCGATGAAGCCCAGCGTGTGCTCGGGGTTGAGGTGCAGGCCGGGGTCCATCAGCTCGCCGCGCATCAGGGCGAGCGGCGCGCTGCGATAGAGCATCAGGTCATGGAAAGGATCGGTCAGGATCTTGGTCATCCAGACGAGGCCGGTCTCGACGTCGCGGATGAAGAACAGGTGCACGGTGCGGAACAGAAGACCGCCGCCGCCGACCACGAGCCATATCTTGGCGACCTGCCGCATGAAGTCGGTCGCGCTCGCCCAGGGCGTGAACAGGCCGAACAGCGTGGGATCGACGAACAGCACCAGCGGCGAGGCCGCCCAGATCGCCATCAGCACCACCTTGCGCTGCAAATTGTAGCCGACCTTGATCTCTTCCTTGTACTCGTGCGTCGCCTGGTTGATGTGGTCGTAAGTGTGCGGCTCGAAGAAGAAGTGGCCGGCCTGGCGCGAGGTCATCGAGACCAGCCAGCCGACCAGCGCGGAGATCACGGGGTCGACGAACAGCCAGACATAGGCGAAGAGGAAGCTCAGCGCGCTGACGAAGTGCAGGCTCTGATTGATGCGGCTGTGGTGATAGTAGCGATGGTCGTCCCAGCGCTGGATCCGCAGCTGCTCGAGATAATTCTTGATCATGCTCTCCCCCAAAATGCTTTCGGGTACGGGATTACAGGGATTCGATGTACGCCGTGTGACATCATCATTTTGTCATGTGACGATGTGCAGCGGCGCGATGACGCAACGCGAAGTCGCAGCTCAAGTTGCCTTGCTCAAGCTGCCTCGTTCACGCTGCCTTGGCGATGTCGACCTTGCGGAAGCGCACCAGCGAGAAATGGCCGAGCGGCGGAATCAGGCGGCGCTCGGCGAGCTCGATGCCGCTGGCACCCGCCAGCCACTTCGCATAGCGCGACCACGCGAACTCGGCGGTGCGGAAGCCGAGCGGACGCACCACCGGCTGCAGCTTCTGCTCGATGAAGCGGCGCACGCCGGTGTCGGCGCTGACGCGGGTGAGGATGATCAGCTCGCCGCCGGGACGGAGCACGCGGGCGAACTCGTCGAGCGCCACTTCCGGATTCGGCACGGCGGTGACGACATATTGCGCCATCACGACGTCGAAGGAATTGTCGGGGAATTCGAGCTTCTCGGCGTCCATCACCGCGAGGCCCTCGACGTTCTTCAGCTTGCCCTCGGTGACGCGCTGGCGCGCCTTGTCGAGCATGGCTTCCGAAATGTCGGTGCCGAAGATGCGCAGATGCGGCGCGTAGAGCGGCAGCGAGATGCCGGTGCCGACGCCGACTTCGAGCACGCGGCCGCCGATCTTGTTGGTGGCCGCGATCGCCGCCTGCCGGCCCTTGGCGAACACGCCGCCGAACACGAGATCGTAGACCGGCGCCCAGCGGTCGTAAGCCTGCTCGACCGTGCCGCGGGTGAGATCGAGCTGCTGGGTGCCGTCAAGGTTCATGATCTTAGCCATCGATGAGGTTCTCGCTGTGGGTCAAAGGGTGGATCACCCACGCACCGGCCGCCGCGCCATGCGAGGCGAGGCGCGCAGGACGCGGCTGGGCTGAAGTGAGGTGAGGTTTCCGACGAACTGGCGCGCGCTGTTCTCCCAGGAACGCTCCAGCGCGAAATTGCGGCAGGTCTCGCGCGACATGGCGAGCGCGCGCAGACACGCGGCGCGCAGATCGTGATCGATCGCGCCGATCGGATGATCGGCGATGACGTCCTTCGGACCCGTCACCGGGAACGCCGCCACCGGCGTGCCGCAGGCGAGCGCCTCCAGCTGCACCACACCAAAAGTGTCGGTGAGGCTCGGAAAGACGAACACGTCGGCGGCGGCGAGATGCGCGGTGAGATCGGCGCCCTTCTTCTCGCCGAGGAACACGGCATCGGGATATTTCCTTTCGAGCGCGGCCTTCTGCGGGCCGTCGCCGACGACGACCTTGGTGCCGGGCAGGTCGAGCGAGAGGAACGCCTCGAGATTCTTCTCCACGGCGACGCGTCCCATCGTCATGAAGATCGGGCCCGGCAGGTCGAGCCTCGCCGGAGAGTCGGGATGAAACAGCTCGGTGTTGACGCCGCGGGTCCAGAAGCCGAGCCGCTTGAAGCCACGCTCGGACAGCTCCTGCCGCAGCGACGGCGTCGCCACCATGGTCATGGCGGCGGCATCGTGGAAGTGGCGCAGCACGGCATAGCCGACGGCATCAGGGATGCCGGTCCGCACCGAGACATATTCGGGAAAGCGCGTGGTGTAGGAGGTGGTGAAGGCGAGGCGGTTGCGGCGGCAATAGGCCCGGGCGGCCCAGCCGATCGGCCCTTCGGTCGCGATGTGCAGCGCGTCCGGCGCGGCCTGCTCGATCCGCCGCGCGATCTCTTTGCGGCTCGGCAGCGCAATGCGCAGGCCCGGATAGGTCGGCAGCGGCCACGACGGGAAACCGTCCGGCGTGAGGAAGTCGATCTCGACATCGAGGGCCTTGGCCGCGCCCGCCAGCGAGGTCAGCGTCCGGACCACACCGTTGACCTGCGGATGCCAGGCGTCAGTCGCGATTAATACCCGCATGGGAAAATCCCGAGAGTTTGATGATTCTCGGCTTTCGACCATCAACCATGGATATTTCAGGCGTGTGACGTCACAGAAGTGTCCGCCGGCTGTTTTGTAGGGTACCGGACACGGGCAGCCACGAAACTGTCATGAAACAATCCTTGCCGCCATGAAACCGTTTTCGGTTTTCCGCGCAAACGTCCCGAAACTTATTGCCGTTAGTGATTTGCGCAACAGAGCACCGCAATGGTGCCGCGGTGGACAAAGACACCGAGCAAACAGGGGCGATCACATGTTCAATCTGGACACCTTCAAGACGTACTCGCGCGCCGTTGCTTTGAGCGCAGTGGCTGTCACCGCGATCGCATTCGCAGGCCCCGCCAAGGCCGCGCCGGTGCAGCTCTTCCCCTTCTTCCAGCCGCTGCCGCCGATGGCCGCGCCGCAGCCGTTCCAACCCTATCAGCCCTATCAGGCGCCGAGCTACCAGACCGAGCCGTCCGAGGATCAGGACGCGGTCGAGATGCCGGCCCGCTTCCGCCGCCAGACCGTCGCCTACGCGACGCGCGAAGCACCGGGCACCGTCATCATCGATACGCCCAACACCTATCTCTACTACGTGCTGGGTAACGGCCAGGCCGTTCGCTACGGCATCGGCGTCGGCCGCGACGGCTTCACCTGGTCCGGCGTCCAGTCGGTGACCAGGAAGGCCGAGTGGCCGGCCTGGACTCCGCCGCCGGAGATGATCGCCCGCCAGCCCTATCTGCCGCGCCACATGGCCGGCGGCCCCGGCAACCCGCTGGGTGCCCGCGCCATGTATCTGGGCGGCACCATCTACCGCATCCACGGCACCAACGCCCCCGAGACCATCGGCAAGCGCGTCTCATCCGGCTGCATCCGCCTGACCAATGACGACGTCACCGACCTCTACTCCCGCGTCAACGTCGGCACCAAGGTGATCGTGCTGCCGATGACGGAACGCCGCGCGGACCTCGGCGCCGCGACGCGCTAAAGCGACAGGACATTGTGACGCAAACGGCCCCGGAACCCTCCGGGGCCGTTTTCGTTGGCCCTCGGCATCCCGATGCGCGCGCGTGTTGCGGCGCGGTCCCCGATGGAGGCGCAGATGCAATCCCGCCTGCCAACGTCGCCGAGCAGATGGTTGCGCGCGATCACCGGCGCCGCCGCATTGACGCTGCTCCCGTCCGTGCCCTCCTCGCTCGCCCAGCAGCCGGCGAGCGACGAGGCAGCCCAGCAGGCCTTCAACAATTCCTGCCGCACCTGCCACTCGGTGAAGGAGGGCGACAATCGCCTCGGCCCCAATCTCAGCAAGATCGTGGGACGGAAGGCAGGCTCGCTGCCCGACTACAACTACTCTTCATCGATGAAGGAAGCCGGCTTCATCTGGGACGAGGACAAGCTCGCCCGCTTCATGGTCAAGCCGGATGAAGTCGTCTCCGGCAACAAGATGCAGCCCTATGGCGGGATTTCGGCGGAGGAAGCGGGCAAGATCGTTGCTTATCTGAAGGTGGCGGGCGGGCAATAGTAGCGTCGGCGCCGCGTGTGAGGCTTGCATGCGAAATCGCAGCGCATCCTTCGAGACGCCCGCTTACGGCGGGCTCCTCAGGATGAGGGCGGAGTACGCGGCAGCTAGTGCTCACGCAGCTATTGCACCGAGGCACGAATGCCAGTTAGCCTCATCCTGAGGAGACCGCGAAGCGGTCGTCTCGAAGGACGAGGCGTTCACGATGAACGAGGGAGCGTACCTCTACATTCTCAAATGCGCCGATGGCAGCTATTACATCGGCACGACACGGACCGAGCTTGAGCTCAGGATCGCACAGCACAACGCCGGTACGTTCAGCGGCTACACAAAGTCGCGCCGGCCGGTGACGCTGGTCTTCTCTCAATGGTTCGACGGGATCACTGATGCGATCGAATGCGAACGCAAGCTTAAGAAGTGGAGTCGCGCCAAGAAGGAGGCCTTCATGCGCGGCGATTTTGCCGAGCTGCATGAACTGGCAAAGCGCGGCGCGCATCATCCTTCGAGACGCCCGCCTGTGGCGGGCTCCTCAGGATGAGGGCTGGATGCGCGGCATCCATGGGGAGAGGTCAGGCAAAATTCTCGCGCCCCGTCGGACCGACAATGCACGACGCTTGCACCACATGACAAATGCCAGTTAGCCTCATCCTGAGGAGCGCCGCCTTGCGGCGCGTCTCGAAGGACGAGGCGAGCACGATGACAGAGGACGCACGACCAGACATGACATCCGGTCCGCGAGCGTCTATCGCAGAAATCAGACGGCTCACACCCGCCGACGCGGCGGTCTTCCGTGCGATCAGGCTGGAAGCGCTCGCGAACCATCCAGAGGCTTTTACCAGCACGCTCGAACGCGAGCAGGACAAGCCCCTCGCCTGGTTCGAGGAGCGCCTCGCGATATCGGACGTGTTCGGCGCGTTCATCGCGGGCGAGCTCGTGGGCACCGCCGGCTTTCGCCGGGAGGACGGCGCGAAGACCGCGCACAAGGGCGTTCTCTGGGGCATGTATGTGCGGCCGCAGGCGCGGAAATCCGGTGTGGGGCGGCTCCTCGTCGACGCGGTCACAGCGCACGCCGCCGAGCGCGTCGAGCAGCTTCATCTCGTCGTCGTCAGCGAGAACCACGCCGCGTTGCATCTCTATGTGGCCGCAGGATTCGTCGAATACGGCCGCGGGGTGAAGGCGCTGAAATGGGGCGGCCGATATTACGATGAGACCCTGATGGCACGGGTCGTCGGCGGGAACGACCGGATGACCGAGGCGGTCGAGGCAAACGCGCCGGGCTCGGGGGACAGCTGAGCAATCACATTCACTGGACCGGGTCCCGCGCCGCCCCAATTCCACCCCATCCCTGCGCTCTAGCGCGGCTCTCGCCTGCCCTGTAGACTCCTGCCCCGGGGCGGCCTGGGGGATTGATGCGACTCACGTTGAATTTCAAGACGATCGTGATCGCCGTGGCTGTGCTCGCGGCGTCGTTCTTCATCAGCCTGAAGGCGATGGACTGGCTGTCACCGCGCGCGCCGAATTCGGCGCCCCCGGTCGCGCAGCTGCCGCCGCTCCCGCCGGCCTCGAAGAGCTCGATCGTGGTGGCGCCGGTCGCCATCGCGGTGTCGGCGATCCGCGAGCAGGCCGAGAAGGCCGCGCCGCGCAATTTCGCCGGCAAGGCCGACAACCCGATCTCGCAGATCCTGGAGAATGCCGACATCGGCTGGACCGCGGTGCGCGGGCCGATGGCGGCGAGCGGCGACAAGGACGTTCTGACGATCTCGACGCCGCTCACCGGCAAGCTCAACGTGACGGGCTCGCTGTCGTCCAAAGCCACCGGCGCGCTCGGCGACGCGCTCAGCGGCGTGCTCGGCGGTGACGCCGCCAAACGGATCGGCGCGGTCAACATCAAGAATCTGAACGCCAGCGCCGAGATCAGGGGCAACGTCGTCGTCACCTCGCGGCCGAAGCTCGCGGCGAACTGGCATCTCGAGCCCAATCTCGGCGCCCAGGTCAATCTCGGCGACACCAACCTCAACGTCGCCGGCGCCAAGGTCAACGTGCCGGCGCAGGTCAAGCCGCTGATCGACAAGAACGTCGCCGAGCAGATCAACGTCGTCTCCGAGCGCATCCGCAACGATCCCTCGCTGCGCGAGAACGCGAAGCTGCAATGGGCCAAGGCCTGCCGCTCGCTTCCGCTGCAAGGCTCGGGCTCGTCCGCCGCGCTGCCGCCGCTCTGGCTCGAGATGAAGCCGACCCGCGCCATCGCGGCGCAGCCGCGCGTCGACGCACAGAACGTGACGCTGCTGCTCGGCCTCGAGCTCGAGACGCGCGTGACCTCGACGCCGTCCAAGCCGGACTGTCCGTTCCCCGAAAAAATCTCGATCGTGCCGCCGACCGGCACCGGCGTGAACATCGGCGTGCCGATCGACGTGCCGTTCACCGAGATCAACAAGCTGATCGCGGCGCAGATGGTCGGCCACACCTATCCCGAGGACGGCTCCGGCCCGGTCGACGTCACCGTGAAGAGCGTGAACGTGGTTCCGTCGGGCGACCGCCTGCTGATCTCGCTTCTGGTGCGCGCGAAGGAAAAGAAGAGCTGGCTCGGCCTCGGCGCCGAGGCGACCGTCCACATCTGGGGCCGGCCGATGCTCGACCAGGCACAGCAGACGCTGCGGCTCGCCGACATCCAGCTCGCGGTGGAATCCGAGGCCGCGTTCGGCCTGCTCGGCGCGGCGGCGCGCGCGGTCGTGCCGCAGATGCAGCAGGCGCTGGTGCAGAAGGCGACGCTCGACCTGAAGCCGATCGCCGCCAACGCCCGCGAGAAGATCGCAGCTGCGATCGCCGACTACCAGAAGAGCGAGGACGGCCTCAAGGTCGACGCGAAGATCGACAGCCTGATGCTCGCCGACATCGCCTTCGATTCCAAGACGCTGCGCATCGTCGCCGAAGCCGGCGGCTCGCTGAATGTGTACGTGACGAAGCTGTCGGGAATGTAGCGCGCTCCCGCTTGCCGGGCCCGCGCGCGTCGCTTGCACCGCTGGCATTCTCATTCGAGGATGCTAAGCTGTTCCTCGCGACCTCGGACGAGGTCCTGACAGCACTGGTGCTGATGAGGCGAGGACAATATGGAAGCCGGCATGGTCACATCTGCGCCGGCACTGGTGCGGTTTTCCGGCATTCAGAAAACCTATGATGGCGAGCACCTCGTGGTGAAGAACCTCGATCTCGACATCAGGAAGGGCGAATTCATCACCCTGCTCGGCCCGTCGGGCTCGGGCAAGACGACCACGCTGATGATGCTGGCCGGCTTCGAGGTTCCGACCCATGGCGAGATCTACCTCGCGGACCGGCCGATCAAGAACATGCCGCCCCACAAGCGCGATATCGGCATGGTGTTCCAGAACTATGCCTTGTTTCCGCACCTGACGATTGCGGAAAATATCGCCTTCCCGCTATCCGTTCGCAAGACGGGCAAGGCGGAAGCGCAGGAGCGCGTCAGCGCGGCGTTGCGCATGATCAAGATGGAGACTCTGGCGCACCGGCGGCCCGGGCAGCTGTCCGGCGGCCAGCAGCAGCGCGTGGCACTGGCCCGCGCGCTGGTCTTCAATCCGCAACTCGTGCTGATGGACGAGCCGCTCGGCGCCCTCGACAAGCGCCTGCGGGAACAGATGCAACTGGAGATCAAGCAACTGCACGAGACGATGGGCATCACCGTCGTCTACGTCACCCATGATCAGAGCGAAGCGCTCACCATGTCGGACCGCATTGCCGTGTTCAACGACGGCATCGTGCAGCAGATCGACCGGCCCGACGCGCTGTACGAGCATCCGGTGAACAGCTTCGTCGCCCACTTCATCGGCGAGAACAACGTGCTGGCCGGCACCGTCGAGACGGTCGACAAGGACTATTGCCGCGTCGCGCTGGCCGGTGGCGGCACCGTGACCGCGCGGGCGGTCAATGTATCGGGCGTGGGCGCATCGACCTCGCTGTCGGTGCGGCCGGAGCGGATCGCCATCATCCCTGACAGCACCTCCAGCGACGGACCAAACCGGCTGCCGGCCAGGGTGCAGAACACCATCTATCTCGGCGACCACGCGCTGGCCGTGCTCGATGTCGCAGGGAATGCCGAGTTCATGGTCAAGCTTCAGTTGGGAGCGCATCACAGTCTCGCACCTGGCGAAGGTGTGTTCATCACCTTCCGTCCCGAGGATTGCCTGGCCCTCGATCCCGTCTGATCCGGACCGGCATCGATCAACCTCAACACAACGCAGATGAAGAAGGAACAAGGACCATGCTGAAGCGCAAGACTGGCAAGATTGTTTTGGGGTTCGCCGCGGTGTTCAGCGTCAGCGCTGCACTGGCCACGGTCGCGCAGGCGCGTGACCTCACCGTCGTGTCGTGGGGCGGCGCGTATCAGGATGCGCAGAAGAAGGTCTATTTCGAGCCGTTCAAGAAGGCGGCCGGTGTTGCGATGAACGACGAGTCCTGGGACGGCGGTGTCGGCGTGTTGCGCGCCAAGGTGCAGGGTGGGGCCGCCACCTGGGACGTCGTGCAGGTCGAGAGCGACGAGCTCGCCGTCGGCTGCGAGGAAGGTCTGTTCGAGAAGCTGGACTATACCAAGATCGGCGGCGAGGCCGCCTATATCCCACCGTCAGTCAATCCCTGCGGCGTCGGCGCCATCCTCTACGACTTCGTTCTCGGCTACGACAAGGACAAGCTGAAGGAGGCACCTCACGGCTGGGCCGACTTCTTCGACACCAAGAAGATTCCGGGCAAGCGCGCCTTGCGTCAGGGCCCGAAGACCACGCTGGAGATCGCCCTGATGGCCGACGGCATCGCGCCGAAGGACGTCTACAAGATACTGGCGACCGACGACGGCGTCGATCGCGCGTTCCAGAAATTGGACACCATCAAGGGCGACATCGTCTGGTGGAAGGCCGGCGCCCAGCCGCCGCAACTGCTCGCCTCCGGCGAGGTGGCGATGACCTCGGTCTACAATGGCCGCATCGACACCGCGAACAAGAACGACAAGAAGAATTTCGGCATGGTATGGGACGGAGCGCTCTTCACCCTCGACAGCTGGGTCATCCTGAAGGGTAGCCCGAACAAGGACGCGGCCTACAAGTTCCTGGACTTCGCAGGCAAAGCGGAGAACCAGTCAAAACTGTCGGAGAACATTGCCTATGGCACTTCGAACAAGGACGCAGCCGGACGCCTTGCGCCCGCTGTCCTGAAGGACCTGCCGACAGCGCCTGACAACATCAAGAACGCCGTCGAGATCAACGTTGCCTTCTGGCTCGAGAACATCGACCGCCTGACCGAGCGCTTCAACAAATGGGCCGCGAAATAACGCGCGACTCGACCAGCGTGCGGCGCGGGCGGAGCGAAACGTGGCGAATGGCTCGCCCGCGGCGCATCCTTCGAGACGCCCGCCTGCGGCGGGCCCTCAGGATGAGGTCTGAGTCTGTGGTAACGACTTTACGGGCACCGATGTCGATGAGCCTCATCCTGAGGAGACCGCGAAGCGGTCGTCTCGAAGGACGAGGCGCTTGCTCAGGCGGCTCCCAACCTGAAATGGCAAGGCGCGTCCGGTCAAAGAGGCTCGCCCCATGACCGCGGCCTCCCCGATCGGCGCCGACGCCAAGGCAGAGGTCCCCCTCAAGCGCCGCCTGAAGCGGGCGGAGCGGGCACGCCAGGTCAAGGCATTGGCGCTGGTGGCGCCGCTTCTCGTCTTCCTGCTCTTCACCTTCGCCGGGCCCATCGCCGGCATGCTGTGGCGCGCGATCGACGACCGCGAGGTCCGTCAGGTTCTGCCGCAAACGATCGTTGCTCTCGCCGGCTGGGACGGCAAGGACCTGCCGGACGAACAGGCCTACGCAGCGTTGGCAAGCGACATCCTGGCGGCGCGCGCTTCCGCCACCATCGCCATCGCGGCCAAGCGGCTCAATTACGCAATGAACGGTTTTCGCACGATCCTGACCAGCACGGCGCGCAATCTGAAGACCGTGCCCGAGCCCGGCACGGCCAGGGAGACACTTAGCAAGATCAACCCGGCCTGGCGCGAGCGCACCACCTGGACGACGATCAAGGACGCCGGCGGCCCGATCACCGGCTTCTACCTTCTGGCGGCGCTCGACCTGACGCGAAACGCGGACGGCGCGATCGTCGCGGCGCCGCCGGATCAGGCGATCTACCGCGACGTCTTCGCCCGCACCTTCCTGATCAGCCTCAGCGTCACGGTGCTCTGCCTGATCCTCGGCTTTCCGGTCGCCTATCTCCTGGCGACGCTGCCGCCGGGCCGGTCGAACCTGCTGATGATCTTCGTGCTGCTGCCGTTCTGGACGTCGCTTCTGGTCCGCACCTGCGCCTGGATCGTGCTGTTGCAGAGCAAGGGCGTCGTGAACGATGCCCTGCAATGGCTTGGCATCATCGACCAGCCGTTGCGCCTGATCTACAACCGCTTCGGTGTCTGCGTGGCCATGACCCACGTTCTCCTGCCCTTCATGATCCTGCCGCTGTACAGCAGCATGAAGGCGATCTCGCCGGCTTACATGCGCGCCGCCGCCTCGCTCGGTGCACCACCCCTCACCGCCTTCCTGCGCATCTACTTGCCTCAGACCCTGCCCGGCATCGGCGCGGGAAGCCTGCTCGTCTTCATCCTGGCGCTCGGCTACTACATCACACCGGCGCTCGTCGGGGGCGCCGCCGACCAGATGATCAGCTACTTCATCGCGCTCTACACCACCGAGACGGCCAATTGGGGCCTTGCTTCGGCGCTGGGTGCGGTGCTGCTGCTGGCCACCATCCTGCTCGCGCTGGTCTACGGCAAGCTGGTGCAGGGCCAGCAGGTCACGGGAGGAATGAAGAATTGAGCGATCATTCTTCCCTCCGCACGCCCAGCCAGCGCATGGCGTGGACCGCGACCATCGTCATCTCCACGCTGGTGTTCATCTTCCTGATTGCGCCCATCCTGGCGATCATGCCGCTGTCGTTCAGCTCGGGCTCCTATCTCACCTATCCGCTGCCGGGCCTTTCGCTGCGCTGGTACGACGACTTCATCAATTCGTCGCGCTGGATGAATTCGCTGAAGAACAGCATGATCATCGGCGTCGCCTCGACCCTGCTGTCGATGATTCTCGGCACGCTGGCCGCGCTGGGGCTGGCGCAGTGGAAGAGCCGGTTCAAGCCGCTCGTGCTGGCCTTCGTGCTGTCGCCGGTCGTCGTGCCCGGCGTCATCACCGCGGTCGGTCTTTATTTCTTCTTCGCGCCGATCGGACTGACCGGCAGTTATCTCGGCCTGATCCTGGCCCACACCGCGCTGGCGACGCCCTTCGTGGTGATCACGGTCGGCGCGACGCTGCAAAGCTTCGACACCAATCTGGCACGCGCCGCCGCCTCGCTCGGCGCCTCGCCGCTGTATGCGTTCCGCCGCGTGATCCTGCCGCTGATCCTGCCCGGCCTCGCCTCCGGTGCGTTGTTCGCCTTTGCGACCAGCTTCGATGAGGTGGTGATCGTGCTCTTCATGGCTGGTCCCGAGCAGCGCACCCTGCCGCGCGAGATGTTCAGCGGCATCCGCGAGAACATCAGCCCGACCATCACGGCCGCGGCGGTGATCTTGACGACAGTGTCGGTCATCCTCCTCGCCACCCTGGAAGGCCTGCGCCGGCGCAACGAACGGCTCAAGGGCAGCGGCGTGTGAGCGGCGGCAGAACTTCTCCCCCTCCCCGCTTGCGGGGAAAGGGTCGGGGTGAGGGGGAATCTCCGCAAGGACGGCGGCAGTTAGACTCGCGGAGAGTCCCCCTCACCCGCATCGCATCTTCGATGCGCTGCGGCCTCTCCCCGCAAGCGGGGAGAGGCGAAGGAAACACCGTGCACCCCCTGCTTATTTCTCCACCCCCTCACGCATCTTTGGCTTAGCTGCCACGGCCATTTGTCGCTAGAACAGTCCTCGCAACAAAACCCAAACAACAACACACAGGGAGAAACAACATGCAAAAACTCATCGCCGCGGTCGCGGCCGGTCTCGCGCTCGCAGCATCCTGCGGCACGGCGCAGGCGCAGATTTCCGACGACGTCGTCAAGATCGGCGTGCTCACGGACATGTCGAGCCTCTATGCGGACGCGACCGGCAAGGGCTCGCTCGCCGCCGTCGAGATGGCGGTCGCCGATTACGGCGCCAAGGTCGCGGGCAAGCCGGTTCAGGTGGTTGCCGCCGATCACCAGAACAAGCCCGACCTCGGCGTCAACATCGCCCGCAACTGGTACGACAACGACAAGGTCGACGCGATCTTCGACGTGCCGACCTCATCGGTCGCGCTGCCGATCTCGGCGCTGACGCGTGAGAAGAACAAGATCAACATCAATTCCGGCGGCGGCTCCTCCGACATCACCGGCGTTGCCTGCTCGCCCAACACGGTGCACTGGACCTACGACACCTATGCGCTGTCGAACGTCGCCGGCAAGGCGATGGTCAAGCGCGGCGAGGACACCTGGTTCTTCGTCACCGCCGACTACGCCTTCGGCATGGCGCTGCAGCGCGACGCCGCCAACGTGGTCAAGGAGAGCGGCGGCAAGGTGCTCGGCGAGGTCCGCCATCCGCTCAATTCGTCGGACTTCTCCTCCTTCCTGCTCCAGGCCCAGGCCTCCAAGGCCAAGGTGGTCGCGCTGGCGAACGCCGGCGGCGACACCACCAACGCGCTGAAGCAGGCCGCCGAATTCGGCCTGACGCAAGGCGGCCAGAAGATGATCGCGCTCCTGCAGGAGATCACCGACACCCATTCGCTCGGCATCAAGGCGACCCAGGGCCTGATCGTCACCGACGCCTTCTACTGGGACATGAACGAGGAGACCCGCGCGTTCTCGAAACGATTCAACGAGAAGGTCGGGCACATGCCGACCATGATCCAGGCCGGCCTGTATTCGGCGACCATGCACTATCTGAAGGCGATCGAGGCCATCAAGACCGACGAGGCGCCGAAGGTGATGGCGCAGATGCGCGCAACGCCGGTCAACGACTTCTTCGCCAGGAACGGCAAGATCCGCATCGACGGCCGCATGGTCCACGACATGTATCTGTTCGAGGTGAAGAAGCCCGAGGAGTCCAAGGGCGAGTGGGACCTCTACAAGCTGATCGCCACCGTGCCCGGCGACGAAGCCTTCCGTCCGCTCGACAAGGGCGGCTGCCCGCTGGTGACGCACTGAACTCCTTCTCCCTCTTCCCGCTTGCGGGGAGAGGTGAAGAGAACACGACAGCGCGCCCAGTGAAAACCGGGCGCGCTTCTTTTAAGTCGTCGCACGAACCGCATTACTCCGAGTACTTGAACTCGGGCATGTTCTTCAGCTCGTCCTTGCTGGCGTTGAACACGGCATGGTCGGGATACCACTTCGAGCCGGACGAAGCCGTCGTGGTCGTCGCAGTCTTCTCGGTGCCGGTCGCAGCGCCGGTCGTCGTGGTCGCGGCCGGCTTGGCGCCCGGGTTGGTGCCGGCGCCGGTGTAGGCCACGGCCTCGTTGACGAACTTCAGCTTCTCATAGGGCACGGCGACCAGATGCTCGCCCATGCCGAGGAAGCCGCCGACGCCGATCACGGCGATCTTGATGGCACCGCTCTTGTCCATCAGCAGGTCGTTGATCGAGCCGATGTTCTCATTCGCGTCGTTGTAGATCTTCAGGCCCGCCATCTTCGAGGCACGCCATTCACCCGACGCGGTCGTGGTGGTCGTCGTGGCGGTGGCCGCGGTCGGCGCCTTGTCGGTGGTTGCGGTCGGCGACTGCGCAAACGCAGCGGTCGCAAGCAGTGCGGTGCCGGCGAGGCCGGCGGCGATCGATTTCATCAACATTGTTGTCCTCTCCTTCAGCAAAAACTCGTGTGGAGAGAACGGTGCCGATCACGCGCAGTTCCTGAGCTGCGGCAATTTCGTCGCACATCGTGGCGCTGCATTGCGACGAGAGTTCCGACGCGCGGGAACGTGCCGGATGCACAGTTCCCCGCCGACGATCGTGCGCCCTGGGTGAAGCACGAACGTGGCGGGGAATGCGCCGACCGCGTCGCGCAGGTCAGCTCTTGTAGTCGATCAGGAGTGCGGAGAAATTCGAGCTGCTCGACGAGCTGCCGTTGGCAGCGTAGGACGAACTCGACGATTGCGACTGCTGGAGCGCCTCGAGAAACTGCTGGAGGATCTCCGCCGTGGTGGACTCGGTCGACGTGCTGCTCGTCGAGTCCGTGGACGAGGAATCCGAGGAGCTGTCGTCCGGCGGCGGGCCGGGAGGCGGCCCGCCTGCACCACCGGGTCCGCCCGCACCGCCGGGACCATCGGCGAAGGCGGCCTCAAACACGCCCTTGAGCTCTTCGGCCTGGTCCGAGGTCAGCGTCCCGTTCGACACCTCGCTCGAGATGAGGTCGTCGATCTTCGACTTCATGCCGTCCTTGGAGGGACGCGTGCCGCTCGACTGGTCGCTCGAGCGGCTCTGCTGGAGCGCCGTGTCGATGTCGGTCAGCGCCGTCGAGAGCGCGGACTGGTCCGACGACGAGATCGTGCCGGCCGAAACTTCCGATTGCAATTCTTGCTGCAGTCGCTGCAAGGGCGACTGGTAGTTACCTGCGGACGCCGCCGAGATTGCGGTCATGATCGCTCCGTGGTTTTTGCGGGGTTTCTCAATTGACCGCGCCACGGTATGGTTAACGGCCTTAACGAGACCTTGCCGTTTCACGACCCAGGCGTGTCCCTGTGTTGCGGAATGGGCTTCAGAAACAATACGAAACAAAAATCTTCGCCATTTGGCCCGAATCTTGGACAAACAAAGCGCATGGCCATTCTCAATCCCAACATCCTGGTCGTCGAGGACGACCGCGAAACCCGGACGTTGATTGCGAAGTACCTGCGCAACAACGCCTGCAACGTCACCGCCGTGAGCGATGGCCGCGAGATGTCGCGCGCCATGGCCGACCACCGCGTGGACCTCATCATTCTCGACGTCATGCTGCCCGGCGAGGACGGCTTGAGCCTCTGCCGCAAGGTGCGCTCGGAGGCGCAGACGCCGATCATCATGCTGACCGCGCGCGGCGAAGACGTCGACCGCATCGTCGGCCTGGAGATGGGCGCGGACGACTATCTGCCAAAACCCTTCAATCCGCGCGAGCTGCTCGCCCGCATCAACGCGGTGCTGCGCCGCCAGGCCGCCGCTCAAGCCGCGAGCTCGATCGAGGGCGCGAGCACGCTCGCGTTCGAGGGCTGGCGCATCGACCTGCGCCTGCGCGAGCTGCGCAATCCGGAAGGCGCGCGGGTCGCGGTGACCAGCGCCGAGTTCGACCTGCTCAGGACGTTCTGCGAGCGGCCCGGCCGCGTGCTGTCGCGCGACAGCCTGCTCGACCTCACGCAGGGCCGCAACACCGGCTCGTTCGAACGCTCCATCGACGTGCTGGTCAGCCGCATCCGCCGCAAGATCGAGCCCAATCCGGCCGATCCGACCATCATCAAGACGGTGCGCTCCGGCGGCTATTTGTTCACGCCCAGAACCGAAGCGGTCGCGGCGGCCCTCAGCAGCTGACGGACGCCGACGATGAAGCCGTTCGGGTTCTTCCACCTCAAGGGTATCGGCGGGCAGATCGCCGCGCTGGTGCTGGCTTCCACCGTCGCACTGCATCTCGTCGTCACCGCCGCCTTCCTGATCAGCCGGCCGGACCGCCCGGACACGCCGCCGGACGGCGCGCCTCAATTGGCTGACGCCGCGGTGCTGCTCGGCTCGGCCGAGCCGGCCGAGCGGCCGCGCCTCGTCGCGGATCTCGCGCGCGCCTTCCCGAAGCTCAACATCGAGACGTTCGCGCCCGGCACCGCGACAATCGTCGAGGACAGCGAAAGCCAGCACCTGCACGGGATCCGCCGCCACCTCGGCCGCGGCTACAATGTGGTGCAGCTTGCACCCCAAGGCGGCGAGCACCGCATCGGCGTGCAGCTGCCCGACGGCAGCGTGATCGCGGGCCATGTCGATGGCGGCCCGCGGCCGTGGTTCTGGGGCGCACCGTGGCTGATGACGCTGATGACCACCTTCATCTGCGTCACCGTGCTCGGCCTGTGGGCGGCGCGTGCGCTGGCCGCGCCGCTGTCCTCCTTCGCCAAGGCGGCCGAGAATTTCAGCCTGGACGGCGGGGCGGAGCCCCTGCCCGAGCGCGGGCCGGAGGAGATCCGCTCGGTGGCGCGCGCGCTCAACCGCATGCATGAGCGGATCGCGGGGCTGATGTCGGATCGCACGCGGATGCTGGCCGCGATCAGCCACGATCTGCGCACCCCGATCACGCGGCTGCGCCTGCGCGCCGAGTTCATCGAGGACGAGGGCAACCGCAAGCGCATGCTGATCGACCTCGACCAGATGCGCTCGATGCTGGAATCGGTGCTGTCGCTGCTGCGCAACGACCGCAAGATCGAGGCGGTGACGCTGGTCGACATCGCCAGCACGCTGCAGCTCGTCGCCGACCAGTTCGGCGACATGGGCCATGTCGTGCATTATGACGGCCCGCTATCTGCAACCGCCGCCGCGCGTCCCGACGATCTGCATCGCGGCGTCACCAACCTGGTCGAGAACGCGGTGCGCTTCGGCGCCGAGGTGACGATCCGCCTCGATATATCGGGCACCCGGCTCGTCATCGACGTCGAGGACGACGGCCCCGGCATTTCGGATGCGCGCAAGCAGGAGATGCTGGAGCCGTTCGTGCGCGGCGACGACGCGCGCACCATGGACGAGTCCACCGGCTTCGGCCTCGGCCTGTCGATCGCGCGCGCGATCGCGCTCGCCCATGGCGGCGAGCTCTCGCTGCACGACCGCGAGCCGCACGGCTTGATCGTGCGGATGCAATTGCCGGTCTGGCAGGAGCCGCGGCTGGCCGCCTAGGGCTTCAGAGAGCAGGTCAGGCCGCAAGCGGCGGGTGCGCGATGGGCATCTCGTCGAAGATCGCCACGGCCTCGAAGCGATAGTCGCAGGCACGGCAGGTCCAGAGATAGGAGATGCGCCCCTCGCCCGGCTCGATCCAGTCGGGCTGCGGGATCGGCGCGCCGCATTGGGCACAGGGGTTCTGCCTTGGGATGTCCTTTGGGATGTCGCCGGTGATGGCGTTGACCATGGTTGTTTTTGTCATGGCACCTCTCCCGATTCGCTGGCCGCTACATACTCGCTTTCGCGCACCGGCGCGAATAGACAGGCGTGCTGCCGCGAGCGGAGTCTCGACCTCTGCGGAACCGTTACGCGGGCATTGAGTCGTAACAGCGGCTCGGCGCCGCAAAATCGCCGGTGGCGGCGTTTGGTCACATCATCGCCGCCTTCAGGGGGCCTAACGGCAGCCGGGCTCAGGGACGTCAGGGATATCTGATGAAAATTTTACGCGTTGCCGCGCTGCTCGCGGCCGGACTGATGTCGCCCCAGGCTGCATTCGCGGGCGAAGCCGAATATGCCGAGATGGTCGCGGCCCATGCCCGCGCCAACGGCGTGCCGGAAGCGCTGGTGCATCGCGTCATCATGCGCGAGAGCCGCTACCAGCCCGGCCTCGTCGGCCGTGGCGGCACCATCGGCCTGATGCAGATCAAGCTCGCGACCGCCCGCGGGGTCGGCTACACCGGCGATGCCGCCGGCCTGCGCGATCCCAACACCAACCTCACCTACGCGGTCAAATACCTCGCCGGCGCCTATCGCGCGGCCAATGGCGACCACACCCGAGCCGTGCGTTATTTCGCGGGCGGCTATTACTACGTTGCAAAGCGGCAGCGTCAGGAGGCCGTGCAGGTCGCCAATGCCGGCGAAACCTGGCTCGAGCCGAACGGCAATCCGCAGCCGATGTTCGCCACGGTGCCGCACAAGAAGCTCGCCCAGCGCGTTCGCAACGCGCGGGCGCAGGTTCCCGCTCAGTAATCGCCGTCATGGCCGGGCTTGACCCGGCCATCCACGTCTTTGCATCCGCGCCCAAGAACGTGGATGCCCGGGACAAGCCCGGGCATGACGACCGTTAACGCGTTGACCACCCAGTCCCACTGGCATACATTAGCACCGTTCCGAGGGGTGCTCCGAGGAGGAGCTGAGATACCGCTAAATGGGCGATCCCGCCCAGGACCGCGGTGACCCTTTGAACCTGATCCGGGTCATGCCGGCGAAGGGACAGGGATGTTGCAGACGACCAAGCGACCGGATTCCCCGGTATCCATCATCGGCGCAGGCATTGCGGGGGCCTGGCAGGCGCTGTTGTTCGCGCAGGCCGGCCACGCCGTGACCCTGCACGAGCGCGGTGACGCCGCGATGACGGATTCCACCAGCCATTGGGCCGGCGGCATGCTGGCGCCCTATTGCGAGGCCGAGGTCGCCGAACCCATCATCAGCCGCCTCGGCCTGCGCTCGCTCGACATCTGGCGGCGCGAGCTGCCCGACACGCCCTTCAACGGCTCGCTCGTCGTCGCCCATCCGCGCGAGCGCAACGATTTCGAGCGCTTTGCGGGGATGACCGAGGGCCACCGCCGGCTCGATGCCGCCGGCCTCGCCGAGCTCGAGCCGTCGCTGGAAGGCCGCTTCCGCGACGCGCTGTTCTTCCCGACCGAGGGCCATGTCGAGCCGCGCCGCGTGCTGCCGAAGCTGCACGAGCGCATCAAGGCTGCCGGCGGCACCATCAAGTTCGACAGCGACGTTACCGCCAAGGAGCTCGCAAACCTTGATCCTAAAGGCATCGTGATCGATTGCCGCGGCCTGTCCGCGCGCGACGAGCAGAAGGAGCTTCGCGGCGTCAAGGGCGAGATGATCCTGATCGAGACCCGCGAGGTGCAGCTGGCGCGCCCGGTGCGGCTGATCCATCCGCGCTGGCCGCTCTACGTCATCCCGCGCGAAGCCGGCCTGTTCATGCTCGGCGCGACCTCGATCGAGGCCGAGGACACCGGCGTCAGCGTGCGCTCGGCGCTGGAGCTGCTGGGCGCCGCCTACACGGTGCACCCGGCGTTCGGCGAGGCGCGCATCGTCGAATTCGGCTCGGGCCTTCGTCCCGCGTTTCCCGACAACCTGCCGCGCATCGGCATCCGCGGCGACACCATTGCCGTCAACGGGCTCTACCGCCACGGCTTCCTGATCGCACCGGCGCTGGCCGAGCTGACGCTGCAATACGTCCAGCGCGGCCAGATCGACAATGAGGTGATGCAATGCAGGTGATCGTGCAATGCTTGTGATCGTCAACGGCGAGCAGCGCGAGGTGAACTCGGCCAGCGTCGACGCGCTGCTCAGCGAGCTCGACTACGAAGGCACCCATTTTGCCATTGCGCTGAACTACGACGTCGTGCCGAAAAGCCGCTGGGCCGAGACGAGCCTGAAGGCCGGCGACGAGATCGAGATCATCACGCCGCGGCAGGGAGGGTGAGGATGGCAAACTCTCTCCCCTCGTCGTCCCGGCGAAGGCCGGGACCCATAACCACAAATCTCCATTGTGGCGAAAGGTCTCTGCCAGAGCGGCTCAAGATAGATCACGCGGTATGGGTCCCGGCCTTCGCCGGGACGACGGCTATATCTGAGGAGACACCTTCCACATGGTGACCTTCTACGGCAAAACCTTCGCCTCCCGCCTCCTCATCGGCAGCGCGCTCTATCCTTCGCCGGCGATCATGCAGGCGGCGATCCGCGCCGCGGGCTCGAACATCGTCACGGTGTCGCTGCGGCGCGAATCCGCCGGCGGCAAGACCGGGGACGCGTTCTGGAACCTGATCCGCGAGCTCGACGTCACCGTGCTGCCGAACACCGCCGGCTGCCGCACCGTGCGCGAGGCGGTGACGACGGCAAAGCTCGCCCGCGAATTGTTCGGCACCAGCTGGATCAAGCTGGAAGTCATCGCCGACAACGACACGCTGCAGCCCGACGTCGTCGGGCTCGTCGAAGCCGCCACCATCCTGATCAAGGACGGCTTTGAAGTGTTCCCCTATTGCACGGAAGACCTCTCGGTGGCGAACCGCCTGGTCGACGCCGGCTGCAAGGTGGTGATGCCATGGGCAGCTCCGATCGGCAGCGCAAAAGGCATCACCAACCGCGATGCGCTAAAACTGCTGCGCGAGCGGCTGCCTGATATCACGCTGGTGGTCGACGCCGGCATTGGCGCGCCCTCCCACGCCGCCCACGCGCTCGAGCTCGGCTACGACGCCGTCCTGCTCAACACCGCCATCGCCAAAGCCGCCGATCCCGTCGCCATGGCCAATGCCTTCCGCCTCGGCTGTGAGGCCGGTCGCACCGCTTATGAAGCCGGGCTGATGAACGCCCGCGACTTCGCCTCCCCGTCCACCCCTGTCGTTGGGACACCGTTCTGGCATGCCGTATCCTGATCGATTCTATCCCGTCGTCGACAGCCTCAAATGGGTCGAGCGCCTGACCAGGCTCGGCGTCGGCACGATTCAGCTCCGCACCAAAGACCTGAACGACGCCGAAGCGCTGCAGATCATCACCGATGCGCTGGCGATCACCGAGGGCACGCAGGCCAAGCTGGTCGTGAACGACTATTGGCGCGCGGCGATCGTCGCCGGCGCGAAATATCTGCATCTCGGCCAGGAAGACCTTGCGGATGCCGACCTCAAGGCGATCCGCGAAGCCGGTCTGTCGCTCGGCATCTCCACCCATGACGACGCCGAGCTCGCAACCGCGCTGGCCGCAAAACCCGACTACGTCGCGCTCGGCCCTATCTTCTTCACCACGCTCAAATCGATGCGCTTCGAGCCGCAGGGCATTCCCAAAATCACGGAATGGAAGAAGCGCATCGGCAGCATCCCGCTGGTCGCGATCGGCGGCATCAAGTTCGAGCACGCCGCGGAGATTTTTGCGGCGGGCGCCGATTCCATCGCGGTGGTGTCCGACGTCACCCAGAATGCCGACCCCGACGCGCGGGTGCGGCAATGGCTCGGCCTGTCCGCGGAGGCGGCGTGATGCGCCTCGCTCTCTTCACACACTCCGCCGTCATCGCCCGGCTTGACCGGGCGATCCAGTGCGCCGCGGCCTCTCCGTACCACACTACGGCCTCTGGAATACTGGATCCCCGCTTTCGCGGGGATGACGGCGGTATTTGTCTCTCGTGCAGCGATGCCAACGAACTGAATTAAGGAGGATCCCATGAACATCCGCTCCAATCCCGATAAAACCGTCCCCGCCGTCACCACCGGCCCGCTGCCCTCCTCGCGCAAGATCTTCGCCTCGCCGGACGCCGCGCCTGACATCCGCGTGCCCTTGCGCGAGATCATCCTGTCCGAAGGCGCCGGCGAGCCGAACCTGCCGGTGTACGACACCTCCGGCCCCTACACCGATCCGTCCGTGACCATCGACGTCAACGCCGGCCTGCCCCGCGGCCGCAAGGCCTGGGTGATCGAGCGCGGCGGCGTCGAGGAATATCAGGGCCGCCAGGTCAAGCCGGAGGACAACGGCAACCTCTCCACCGACAAGGCCGCGCGCGCATTCAGCGCCTATCACCAGCCGCTGCGCGGCCTCGACGGCCACAGGATCACCCAGCTCGAATTTGCCCGCGCCGGCATCATCACCAAGGAGATGATCTACGTCGCCGCCCGCGAAAATCTCGGCCGCAAGGAACAGCTCGAACGCGCCGAAGCCGCGCTCGCCGACGGCGAGAGCTTTGGCGCGTCGGTGCCCGCCTTCATCACCCCGGAGTTCGTGCGCTCGGAGATCGCGCGCGGCCGCGCCATCATCCCCTGCAACATCAACCACTCAGAGCTCGAGCCGATGATCATCGGCCGCAACTTCCTCACCAAGATCAACGCCAATATCGGCAACTCCGCGGTGACCTCGTCGGTCGAGGAAGAGGTCGAGAAGATGGTGTGGGCGATCCGCTGGGGCGCCGACACCGTGATGGACCTCTCGACGGGCCGCAACATCCACACCACCCGCGAATGGATCTTGCGCAACGCGCCGGTGCCGATCGGCACGGTGCCGATCTATCAGGCGCTGGAGAAGTGCAACGGCGATCCGGTCAAGCTGACCTGGGAGCTCTACAAGGACACGCTGATCGAGCAGTGCGAGCAGGGCGTCGACTATTTCACCATCCACGCCGGCGTGCGCCTGTCCTACATCCACCTCACCGCGAGCCGCGTCACCGGCATCGTCAGCCGCGGTGGCTCGATCATGGCGAAGTGGTGCCTGGCGCATCACAAGGAAAGCTTCCTCTACACGCATTTCGACGAGATCTGCGACCTCATGCGCAAGTATGACGTCTCGTTCTCGCTCGGCGACGGCCTGCGCCCGGGCTCGATCGCGGACGCCAACGACCGCGCCCAGTTCGCGGAGCTGGAGACGCTCGGCGAGCTGACGAAGATCGCGTGGGACAAGGGCTGCCAGGTCATGATCGAAGGCCCCGGCCACGTGCCGATGCACAAGATCAAGATCAACATGGACAAGCAGCTCAAGGAGTGCGGCGAGGCGCCGTTCTACACCCTCGGGCCCCTGACCACCGACATCGCGCCGGGCTACGATCACATCACGTCAGGGATCGGGGCCGCCATGATCGGCTGGTTCGGCTGCGCCATGCTCTGCTACGTCACGCCGAAGGAGCATCTCGGCCTGCCCGACCGCAACGACGTCAAGGTCGGCGTCATCACCTACAAGATCGCCGCCCACGCCTCCGATCTCGCCAAGGGTCACCCGGCAGCCCAGCTGCGCGACGACGCCCTCTCCCGCGCCCGTTTCGACTTCCGCTGGAGCGACCAGTTCAACCTCGGCCTCGACCCCGAGACCGCCAAGAACTTCCACGACGAGACCCTGCCGAAGGAAGCCCACAAGGTCGCGCATTTCTGCTCGATGTGCGGCCCAAAGTTCTGCTCGATGAAGATCACCCAGGACGTGCGGGACTACGCGGCAACGCTGAATGACCCGAACAGCATCGGCATGTCGATGAGCGGCACCGCCGAGGATGGCATGGCCAAGATGAGCGCGAAGTTCAAGGAGATGGGCGAGAGCTTGTATCTGGATGCGGAGAAGGTGAAGGAGAGTAATCGGGTGTTGTGAGGGGCAAAGCGCGCCCCCATAATATCGGTCTACTGTGGAGGCCGGGCGAATGCTCGGCCTCTTTTCATTTGGTAGAGACTCGATCTAATAGAATGCCAAAGAGCGAGCGTCGATCGGCGTTGAAGAGCTTCCGGCTCCTTAATCTCGTCGATCTTGGTACTCTTGTTCCGTAAGATCCTGCAACTCTTGATCGCTGATTTCAAAGGACCAATTCGTTCTCTGGATAGTCGGGTCGTTTTGGCGCCCTCCGAGAAACCACCAAGACCGGAATTCCGGGTTATCGTAGATCGACAGGACGTCCCCGTTTTCGAACTCCAGGTCGAGCTGGGCCTTACTGATAGTTTTCGCCTTGACTATTTTTGTCCGTAGAATGCGATCGATATTCAGAGATTTCTGAGTGCCATAAATCTCGTAAAGGAAATCGACTGCGCCATCCGCGGACCTGAATGAGAAACGATCAGCAACATTCAACAAAGCATGATCGTTCTCGAACCAAAACATGATGTGATATTTGTCGATTGTCACCTGATAGAGCTCCCATCCTATGATGGGGCTAAAATCAAAGCGCTGGGTAAAACCAACCGCCATCTCGCTTTCTTCCCGATTACCGCTAGTTCGTGGGGTGGGCGAAGGCGCCCTTGCGCCGTGCCCACCATCTTACATCGACGCATCGAAATGGTGGGCACGCTTTCGCTTTGCCCACCCTACAAGATTTCACGAATGCAGGAAACAGCCGCAGGGAATACCTTGCTCGCTCGGTCGATCCTTCAACAGGATCTCATTCCTCGAACAACTCCTTGAACAGCGTCTTCGCACGTTCGAGACCTTCGTCGGTGAACACCACGGACTTCACCTTTCCGACAGGGTCGTCGATCATTCCCTTGTCATGCAGCCGGCCGAGGACATCCCAGTCAAAGCCCTTCCATGCCCGATACCCATCGTGCAAGGTGAGATAGAGCAAGGCCAACGCCGCGTCGTCGATCTTGTCCGTATTGATGCCCATCGTAACCTCCCGCATGGCGCATACTGTTGAGGCTATCCTATTCGGCAGGATGCAATCCGCAATGGCCCTGCCCACGCGCTATGTGCGATCGAATTGAGAAGAGCTCAACGGGTCGAAATGCCTGCTCCCCACCGCCTTCCCGACCAGCTCCGCCCCGACCTCCGCCTCGTCTTCGTCGGCACCGCCGCCTCGACGCGCTCGGCCGAGGTCGGGCACTACTACGCCCATTCCGGCAACCGCTTCTGGCGCGCGATCCATGAGGCCGGGATCACGCCGCGGCGCTATCAGCCGAGCGAGTTCGCTGCGCTGCTCGACCTCGGGATCGGCTTCACCGATCTCTCCAAGTCGGGGGCCGGGATGGATCACCAGATCGCGGTGGAGACGATCGACGTGCCGGGGTTCAGGGCCAAGATCGAAAAATATCGGCCGAAGACGATTGCGTTGACGAGCAAGAAGGCGGCGAGCTTGTTTTATGGCAGGCCGTCAGCTGCAGTTACGCTGGGGCGGCAGCCGCGCGATGAGAGTTTACCCGAGATCTTCGTGCTGCCCTCGCCGTCCGGCGCGGCGTCCGGGCATTGGAGGATCGAGCCGTGGCGGGAGCTGGCGGCGTGGGTTGCTGCGTAGGGTGGGCAAAGGCGCCCTTGCGCTGTGCCCACCATCTCTCCACGTCATCCGGGAGAGCCGTGGGCACGGCGCGCGAAGAGCGCGCCTTTGCCCACCCTACGAGACCGCTCGCGAGGCAGGCAGCTCCCCCGCACACCCGCCATCGTCCGTCTTTGTAGCTACCTCACCGCGGCGGCGATGGAGCCGGCGATGGCCCGCACTTCGCCCTCGGAGGATTGACCGGCCTCGACGACGATGGAGCTGAACTTGCTCAGCAGGTCCGGCACGTCGCCCTGCGCTCGCAGCACCGGGATGACCGGTTTGCCCGACTTCTCGGCTACGCCCAGCTCGTAATTCGTGAAGCTGTTTGCCAATTCACTGGAATCCGCATTGGGAAGCAGGAAAACCGTCGCATCACTCTGGGCGATTTGCTCCGAAATCCAGTCGCGCAGGTTGGCGCCGTCGGGAATGTCGACGTCGACGGCGACGTCGATATTGTTGCGCTTCAATTCCTGCGCCACCGCACCGGCAAGCCGGGCATCCGAACTGGTATAGGACAGAAACACCATGGGCGGGCGTTCGCCCGGTTCGATCGACATCGGGGCCGCTTCCCGCATCGTGACCATGTCCGATCTTTTCGGCGCGGAGCGACCGAGGCGCAGCCATTGACGAAGCATCAACGTCTCGCCACTTCGCAAGCGAACATCCGCACGAATCTGAAATTCCCCCCAGCCGCTGCTGTTGAGGCGGAAGCTGCTGGCGCGATCCGACACGCGCACCTCGGGCGGCGAGAAGCTCGGATGAAGCTTCCAGGTCACCTCTTCGATTTCTGCCATCTCGTCCGCAGGCGCATCGAGCCAGACCGACCATCGCCAGTGCGATCGATCGGTTTGTTCGGAAGCCTGTGCAATGCTGATGGCCGTCATGTCACGCTCGCCAGCTCGATGTGAACCCACTGCGGAAACTCGACCGAGTTCCATTTCGGGACGTTGCCCTCGAGGAGCTGAACCTTGATCGAGTGCTCGGCCTTGACACCTGGCACGACCAGAAACACGCCGCCGGGCTTTTCCGCCAGCCGGCCTTCCTGCCAATCGTTGGGCGTCGGCAGATTGGGCGACACCAGCTTGTATCGGCATGTCGCGGCTCCGCCGGATGCGAATTGCGCCGCCTGCTGGGGCACCAGCCGGATCTCGAGCGATCGTCCCGCTTCGGCGCGCCAATATCCCAGCGTTTCGGACAGACGGATCATCGCCGCACACGGGGCGGTGCGATCGAGCTTGATCGCCTCATTCTCGGAGAAGGCGCCGTTGAGTTGAACGTCGTTCTCCAGGATAGCGATAGCGAACTGATTTCTGCCGCGCGCCAGGACGTACTCGCTCACGACCCATTGCGTCGGCAGCCAGGCGTTCTGTCCCTGCAGCTGAAGTTCGCGCGTCATGAGCGCGACAAGTGCATCGCATTGCTTGATGCGAGCCAGGACTTCCGGTGTCACCTGGCCACCGCCGAGGATTTCACCCGTCACAGGCACGAGTCCGTGACTGCGAATGATCCGGTCAGCGTCCTTGACCAGTTGCTCGTTGTAGTCGCGAAACGCGTAAGCGAGAAATATCTTGTTCACGTCAATCCTCGGGAATGACGGGGTGAGGCAAAATAAAATTACTACTCAAACACGAACATCGATGATGTTCGGATTTCGATCGACCGTCAAGCGCGTTTGCGCACCCGACGCTCGCCCCGCATACGCCCGGTCCGGGGCCCTGGCGGGAGTTCGCAGCGTGGGCGTGAAGTCGGCTGCAGACGGCACCTCGTCCTCAGGCGTCATCCCGGCGAAGGCCGGGATCCATACCGCGTGATTTATCCGGCGCGGATGGTCGCGGTACCGAACGACGAGTCATCGCCAAATTTCTCCCTGGGGGTATCGCGACGAGCGCAAGTGCTCGCGCTGAGGTCCCGGCCTGCGCCGGGACGACACTGCGGGTTTGGCAGGATGGTGCGACTAAATTGGTGGAAGGCGAGCTGTCGGAATCCACGTGGCCCGTTCGTCCTCTGGATACACACCACCCCGGAGCCTCCCCATGCCCACCATCACCGCCTTCGAAAGCTCGCCCGACCGCGGCAGGGGACAGGCGCGCGACATGCGGGTGCGCTGGGCGCTGGAGGAGGTCGGCCAGCCCTACGACGTTCGCCTCGTGTCGTTCAAGGCGATGAAGGAGCCCGCGCATCTGGCGCTGCATCCGTTCGGGCAGATCCCGACCTTCGAGGACGGCGATCTCGCCTTGTTCGAGTCGGGTGCGATCGTGCTCCACATTGCCGAGCGCCACGATGGTTTGCTGCCGAAGGATGCGAATGCGAGAGCCCGCGCGATCGCGTGGATGTTCGCCGCGCTCAGCACGCTGGAGCCGCCGATCGTCGAGCTCGGGATGGCCATGCTGTTCGAACGCGACAAGAGCTGGTACGCGGCGCGCCTGCCGATGTTGCGGGATCGCGTGCGTACCAGGCTCGGTGAATTGTCCCGTCGTCTCGGCGGAGCCGACTGGCTCGACGGCGCATTCAGCGCCGGCGATCTCATGATGGTGACGGTGCTGCGTCGGCTGAACACATCTGGCCTGCTGGGCGAATACCCTGACATCGCCGGCTATGTCGCCCGGGGCGAAGCGCGCCCCGCCTTCATGCGCGCGTTCGATGCGCAACTGGCGGTGTTCAACGCGGCAGCGCGTTCGTAGCTGGAATCACAGACCTCATCCTGAGGAGCGCGCTCTTGCGCGCGTCTCGAAGGATGGCCGCGCGCACACCCTGCGCGGTGAGAGACGGTGGGCACGGCGCTTGCGCGCCTTTGCCCACCCGCAAGCCGCCCCTATCGCATCGTGATCGCGAGCCCGCTGAGATCCGCGTTCGCCATCAGACCGGTCTGGTAGCCCGACAGCTCCAGCACCGCGCCCTTCTGGTTGGTGAGCACGATGGCGCGGGCGCCGCGGCCGACGGCGAGGCCGGCCCCGGCGGCGCCGTAGACGCCGGCGACGTCGGAGGGACGGTTGATGTTGGAGACGCGGCCGCGCAGCACGGTCTTGGAACCGCCGAAGACGAGGCCGTAGTCGAGCCCGCCGGTGGAGAGCCCGTAGGAGCGGCCGCGGAAGTTCAACACGCCGCTTCCGCCCGAACCGCCGATGATCCAGCCCGCCTTGTAGATCGTCAGCACCACGGTGCCGCCGTCGGCCAGCGCCGAGGTCGAGAGCCCGGCAAGAGCGGCGATGGCGACCAGCGCGGCGCGAAAGGTGGATGCGATCTTCATGGGGCGTCTCCGGGGGCTATTTTTCAAGGGAGGAATCGAATCAGACGCGGCCAATCTATCCGATGGATCGCGGCGGCAACATGATGGGGTGGCCGTCAGTCGTGGCCTGCAGCAACACACTCAACTGTCATCGCCCGGTTTAACCGGGCGATCCAGTATTCCAGAGACGGCTGTGGTTGAACGAGAGGCCGCGGCGTACCGGATGCCCCGGTCAGGCCGGGGCATGACGGCGGAGTTTGGGGCTGCACACCGGCACCACCGCCATCATGCCATTGTGCCCCTGTTTTGCCCGACGGAGCAAGCGAATAATTCTTTTTTTCAGAATTCTAAATCGTTCAATGATTTCCGCCTGGCTCCTACTGTGCATGGGGTTGTTTTCGCGGTTTTTGTTTTGCGGAGGCCCGGCATGCCGCTAGGCTCACGCATCGCAGCCCCGTCGTCCGAGGTGATCCCATGCCGATCCAGCATTTCGCGCCCCCGCCGCACGTCAAGGCGCCGCCACTGTCCTTTGCGACGCGCGTCGGCGATCTCCTGTTCGTCTCCGGCATTCCCGGCTTCGACGCCCATGGCGCGCTGCCCGACGGCTTCGATGCGCAGTTCGCCAATGTCGTCGTCAACATCAAGCGCGTGCTGGACGAGGCCGGCGCGACCGTCCGCGATCTCGTCAAGGTCAACGTGCTCCTGACCCGCGCCGCGGACGTTGCCGCCATGAACGCGCTCTATGCCGGCGCCTTCGGCCCGCCGCCCTACCCTGCGCGCACGACCTGCGTGGTGCAGGCGCTGCCCGATCCGAAGATGCTGATCGAGATCGAGGCGGTGGCGTCGCTTTCGACGTGAGCCGCGCCTTGCGCGTGTGACCTGTCGGGCACGCGGCCAAACCAAGTGGCCGGCTGCGTCTGACATATCCGTGAACGGCCGCTCCCCGGCTTGCAAAGGCCCTGCTTTTACCGCACGAATTTTCGGGTCACACGTCCCCACAAGGAGATCTTCATGCGTCGCGTTCTCGCCCTCTGTGCCGTTGCCGGCATCGCTAGTTCCGTGTTTGCCGTGCCCGCGTCCGCAGCGCCCGGCTATTACGTGATCCGCTGGGACAACACCGGCATCTGCCAGGTCTGGAACGAGGACCTGAAGTACAAGCCGTTCCAGTGGGGCGCTTCGACCTACAAGGTCGTCAGCAAGCCGATGCCCACCTTCACCGCCGCCTCCGACCTCCAGATCAAGCTGCGCGCGGAGCGCCGCTGCACGCTCTGAGCCTTTCGCGACGGATCGGATTCGAAGGGCGGGTCGCGCGCGCGATCCGCCCTTTTCTTTTGGCGGACGGCGCTCGTTTTCCAGCCAGAATCCCGCATTTCCAGCGCGGGCGCTTTGAACCTGACCAGCAGGCGGAACTACTCACATCTTGTCCGGGGCGACATCGCAAAAGCGCTCCGCACCACCCCTCCCCTCATTGTCGGGAGGCGCGTCACAACTTTCATTTTGAGGAGATGATCATGCGTCGTATTTCCGTGCTGTGCGCTGCCGCCGGTCTTGCCATCGCGGCCTTCGCGGCCACCAGCCAGGCCGAAGCCGGCTATCATCTGATCCGCTGGCAGAACGGCGGCTTCTGCCAGATCTGGGACGAGAGCATCCCGACCACGCCGTGGCCCTCCGACTACACCCGCGTCACCCCCACCGTGCCGACCTTCGTCGACGCGCTCGCGCTGAAGGACCACGCGTTGAAGAACGGCCACTGCAGCTGGTAAGACTCGATCGGCGGACGAAGAACGGGCAAGGGCGCGAAGCGTCCTTGCCCGTTTGCTTTGTGCAGTCGCCCGTCACGCGTCCTTGTGGGCGCCGGGATGGATCAGGAGGTCGCGTGCGGCGGCAAGGTCGATGAACGCTTCCGCGCTGCCGCCCCGGTCGGGATGCATGCCCTTGGCGGCGCGGCGATAGGCCTGGTTGATGTCCTCGCAGGTGAGCTGCACCGCGAGCGGCAGGCCGAGCACCTTGCGGGCGCGATCCTCGCTCGAGAGTTTCTTCGGCATGGCGTTGCGGCGGCCGAAGCGCGGCGCAGTCAGATCATGGACGACGTCGAGGACCACACCGATCCGGCGCCGGGCCGCCAGCGTGACGCTGTGATCGTCATTGCCCGCGGCCTGGCGCAGCACCGGCAGCGCCTGCTCGGCGGCCTGCCGCAACGTGGCATCCGTGCTCATCCGCGCGATCTCGGCGACGAGCCGGCCTGCCTCGGCCCAATCGGCAGACTCCGTCGACCGCAGGCGCTCGAGCGCCAATTTCCAGGATTCAAGCCGTTCCATCATGCGCGCAACGTTTAGCAATGAAGATCAGTATGCCAAGGCCGCCGTTTCCGACCCCTTAATTTCGAGTTAGCCTTTCATGAAACTTCGAAACGAATCCGGGAGGAAAATGTCATGGCATTGCTTGCAAACCACATCGCCGTCGTCACGGGCGCCGGTTCCGGCATCGGCCGGGCGATCGCGGCCGGCTACGCCCGCGAAGGCGCGCAGGTGGTGCTGCTCGACGTCAACGCCGACGCGGTGGCGGACGCCGCGCAGGAGATCCGCAAGGCGGGCGGCAAGGCCGAGAGCTTTGCGCTCGACGTGACCCGGCGCGAGGACTGCTTTGCACTGGCCAAGCAGGTCGCCGACAAGGTCGGGCAGGTCACGATCCTCGTCAACAATGCCGGCATCACCCGCCGCAACGCCTTCACCGCGGAGACGGAGACGGTGGCGAAGGACTGGAACGACATCATCGCGCTCAACCTCAACGGCGTCTTCAACATGACGCAGGCCTTCCTCGCGCCCCTGCGCGCGAGCAAGGGCCGCATCGTCAATATCGGCTCGATCCAGTCCTTCGTGCATCTGCGCACGCCGAGCTCTGCGGCCTACACCACCTCGAAGCACGGCGTGCTCGGCTTCACCAAGGCGCTCGCGGCCGAGCTCGGCAAGGAAGGCGTGCGCGTCAACGCGATCGGGCCGGGCTTCATCGAGACCAACATCAACGCCAATGTGCGCGCCAGCAATCCGGCGCTGGTGCAGGCTTTCGTCGACCACACCCCGCTGGCCCGCACCGGCAAGCCCGAGGACATCGTGGGCCCCGCGATCTTCCTCGCCTCGGATCTGTCGGCCTACGTCACGGGAACGATCGTGATGGTGGACGGCGGGTACCGGACGGTGTGAGTGCGACGGCCTCACCCTTTCATCGCCCGCGAAGGCGGGCGATCGCACCAATCGCGGCGGCTTCGCGGCATTCCCAAGGTCAATTGGTGCGATCGCCCGTCATTAACCTTTCGTTAACCAAACCCGCCCACCGTAGATTTACGGCTTGGGGGTCGTTTGTGCTCGATCCGCTTCCAAAGAGGGAAGCGGGCGTTGATCGGGAGTGTGTTGATGACCACTGTTCATGTCGCTGCGTCCGAGCCGGGCGCTTATTTCCTAGCACCCAACCAGATCGTTCCGCTGTTGATCGGCGCGACCGTCGACGAAGTCGAGCGCGAGCTCGTGCTCCAGACGCTCGCGCGCTGCGACGGCAACCGCACGCGCGCCGCGCGCGTGCTTGGCCTGTCGGTGCGCACGCTGCGCAACAAGATCAGGATCTATGCCGCTTCCGGCATCGACGTGCCCGCCTATCAGGACTAGCGCGTGGCTGCGCGAGGTCGATCAGTCCGCCCGCGATGCCCGGCGCGACGATGTGCTGCGCAACAAGCGGCGCAGCTCCTGCTGCAGGTAGGCGCCGGCGAGAACCGCGAGCGCGATGATCGCGACCGCGGCCGCGATCAGCTCGATCGCGCGGAGAACGAACGCCGTCATGACAGCCCATGGCGCCTGCGGCTCTTCGGCGAAAGCGACCGGCACGATATCGGGCACGAACAGCTGCGCAAGACCGACCGCCGCGGCAAAAGTGACGGCAGCCAAGCAGAACATTTTCCACGCTTCGCGCATCGGTCGCTCCTCGTGAGGTTGTGGCCGCGCGCCGTTCCATGACACGCCGTCGCGTGCCACCGATTGATGTTGATCAAGCGTGGTGCGATATGCGGACGGAATTGCTGCTGTCGTCAAACGCCGCTAAGTAGCTTGCTTCCGGTCAAGGGAGCAGCGGCGTGGCAGACGAACAAAAACGACAGGGACCTCAGGGACCGCGCGGGCGACAGGGCGAACCGGGACGGCCGGGGCCGCAGGGTCATCCCGGCCGACGCGGCCCCGATGGTGCGCGCGGCAAGCCAGGACCGCAGGGCAAGCCGGGCCCGATCGGAAAGGCTGGACCGGCCGGCAAGCCCGGTCCGCAAGGCAAGCAGGGCGAGACCGGTGCGCGCGGCGCTGGCGGCGCGCAGGGACCTGTCGGCCCGCAGGGGCCGGCGGGGCCGCAAGGCCCGCGCGGCGAAGCCGGACCGCCCGGCCAGCTGCCGTCGATCGAGCAGGTGCTGCCGTGGCTCGAGCAGCTCTTCGACGCCTGGGACGAACGCCGCCGCCAGCGCGAGCGTGAAGCCGCCGAGCGCGAGGCACTGGAGGCTGCCGTGCAGGAAACCGGCGAGCCGATCGCCGATGACGAGAACGACGACGGCGAAGACAATGATCACAAGAGAAAAAAGAAAAAGAAGAAGCACGGTCACAAGGATTAGCGGTCAGGCCTATTCCGCCCGATCCTCGCGTCGCGGCAGCATGCCCATGCGCTCGAACTGCCAGCGCATGGCGCGATACCAGAGATAGCCGACCGCCGCGCCGCAGAAGGCCAGGATGACGACGTTCGCGCTCGAGAACGAGCCGCTCCACCACATCATCCACGCGGTCCACAGCAGCGTGAGGATGATGGCACCTGCTTTGAGGGGAATAAGGGGGCGGCTCATGATCGTGCTCCGGGTTGGCAAAACCCCGGCAGACATCATGGCAAGTCGCGACGCCCCGTACCGTGAGTCAGATCACGGAGCCGCTGAGTGGATCCACTAGCCGAAACGCAACCGCGAGCGCTCCTTGGCCTTTTCCGCCTCGACCTCACGGTCGCGCGCCGGCGCATGGGTGTGCAGCGAGGCGAGGAGCGTTCGCGCCGCCTCCGAGACCTCGGCCACGGCACGGTCGAACGCCGCCTCGTTGGCCTGCGACGGCTTGTTGAAGCCCGACAGCTTGCGCACGAACTGGAGCGCGCTGGCGTGGATCTCGTCCTCCGTCGCCGGCGGCTCGAAGTTGAACAGCGTCTTGATGTTGCGGCACATGCAGCCTCTCCCGATGTTTCCCTCGAGGACGATTGGCGGAACCAAAATCCTACATTGCTCCGGACGTTTCTGCTAAGGTTCCTCGCAAAGCGGCCGCCGGATACGAGCCGCATGGGGAGAGAAACATGAAGGCTTTTTGCGCGGCGCTATCAGCCGTTCTGCTGTTCGTTTTGTTGTCTGCCACCTCTTTACCAGTCATGGCTGCCGATTATCCGGCGCCCAAGCAGGGCGACTGGATCGCCAGGGATTTCAAGTTCCACACCGGCGAGACCATGCCGGAGCTGCGGCTGCACTACACCACCGTGGGTGAGCCAACCGGCCAACCGGTGCTGGTGCTGCACGGAACGGGCGGCTCGGGCGCAAGCATGCTGACGCCGAGCTTTGCCGGCGAGCTGTTCGGTGCCGGGCAGCCGCTCGACGCCGCCAAATATTACATCATCATTCCCGACAGCATCGGCCATGGCAGGTCGTCAAAGCCGTCCGACGGCATCAAGACGGGCTTTCCGAAATACGACTACGACGACATGGTCGAGGCGCAGTACCGCCTGGTGACGGAAGGGCTCGGCGTCAAGCATCTGCGCCTCGTCATCGGCAATTCGATGGGCGGCATGCACACATGGCTGTGGGGCGAGAAATATCCGAAGGCGATGGACGCGCTGATCCCGATGGCCTCGCAGCCGACCGAGATGGCCTCGCGCAACTGGATGCTGCGGCGGATCATGCTCGACACCATCCGGAGCGATCCCGACTACAACGGCGGCAACTACACCAGCCAGCCGCGCATGATGAAATACGCCGTCACCGCCTATGGCATCGCCAGCATCGGCGGAACGCTGGCCTATCAATCGCAGGCGCCGACCGCGGCCAAGGCCGACAAGATCGTCGACGAGCGGCTGGCGACGCCGATCACGGCGGACGCCAACGACTTCATCTACCAGTGGGAGTCCTCGCACGACTACAATGCCGGCGAGAAGCTGGAGAGCATCGAAGCGTCGCTGCTGCTGATCAATTCCGCCGACGACGAGCGCAACCCGCCGGAGACCGGCATCACGGACGCCGCGATGAAGCGGGTCAAGAACGGCCGCCTGTATCTGATCCCCGCCAGCACCGAGACGCGCGGCCATGGCACCACCGGCAATGCAAAGTTCTACAGCGAGCAGGTCAGGCAATTGCTGCAGACCGCGCCGCAACGGACGATGTAGAGTCGGCGGACTGCAGATCACCATATCGCAATGCATCATGTGCGGCGCCTCGCGCGCCGCATATTATTTGAGCATGCAATGCGCAGACAGCTCGGGCTTAATCGCGCCAACGATACGAATCGACGCGCGGGACAATCGCGCGCCACAGGCACGACACGCGATGAGGAGGATCGCATGCGCAGGCTCGCACTGTGCGTTTGGCTGGCTGCGATGACGGCGCTGACGAGCGCCGCGTTTGCGTTCGACAACGGGCAATATGATCACGTCCCGCCCGACATCCGCGCCTGGTTCAAGAGCGTGATCGCGCCGAACGGCGTGCCCTGCTGCGACATCTCCGACGGTCATCGTACAGAGTATGACGTGCGCAACGGCGCCTATTGGGTACCGATCGAGGGACAATGGATGGCGGTGCCCGAGCGCGCCATCATCCGCGATCGCGGCAATCCAGTCGGCCAGGCCGTGGTGTGGTACGTCCACCACCGCGGCACCATCATCATCAGCTGCTTCGTGCCGGCCGACGCCGTGTGAGGCGTCTTGATGGATTCCATTGGCTGGAGCCGGCTCGATCGGCTAGTTTGAGGCCAGCCGATACGGAGGCACGCCATTGACCGATCTTTGCGCCGACGACCTCGCCACCATCTATGCCAAGCCCAGCCCGCGCGTGATCGCGAAGGCACGTCCTGCGATCGACGCGCATGCGAAGAAATTCATCGAGATGTCGCCGTTCTGCGTGCTCGCGACGTCAGGCGCGGATGGCAACGTCGATGCCTCGCCGCGCGGCGGCGGCATCGGGTTCGTCCACGTCGCCGGCCCCAACCAGCTGCTGATGCCCGACCGCTCCGGCAACAACCGGATCGACAGTTTTCGCAACGTCGTCGAAGGCTCGGGCTTCGTGCATCTGTTGTTCTTCGTGCCCGGAATTGACGAGACGCTGCGCGTCGGCGGACGCGGTACGCTGTCGGCCGATCCGGATCTGCTCGCCTCGATGGTGGAGTTCGGCAAGCCGCCGCGCGCGGTGCTGAACGTCGCGGTCAGCGAAGTGTATTTCCACTGCGGCAAGGCGCTGATGCGCTCAAAACTGTGGTCACCGGAGAAGGTGCAGCGCTCGGTGATGCCGAGCATCGTCGAGGTCATCCACGACCAGACGGGCTTGGGCGAACCGGAGAGTCAGGAGATCGTGGAAGAGCGCTACAGGGAGCAGCTGTAGCTATCGCAATTGGTGTCGTCCCGGCGAAGGCCGGGACCCATAACCACAAAAGGTAGCTTGTCGAAGATCCGCAACGGTCTCGCGCCACTACTCCCGTCTAGGAGTATGGGTCCCGGCCTTCGCCGGGACGACACAAGAGTCTGCGGCTGAGGCCGGAGCCTAATGCCCCTCGCCCTCGAGCCCGCCGACGTGCTTCTGGGTATAGAGTTCGAGGCCGATGCGGCCGATCAGGTCGAGTTGGGTTTCGAGGAAGTCGATGTGATGCTCCTCGTCGCTCATCAGCTTCTCGAACAGGTCACGCGTGACGTAGTCCTTGACGCCGTGGCAGTAGGTCGCCGCTTCCTGGTAGAGCGCCCGCGCGCTCATCTCGGCGGCGAGATCGCACTCGATGATCTCCTTGACGTTCTGGCCGATGCGCAGGGGATCGAGCACCTGCATGTTCGGGAAACCGTCGAAGAACAGGATGCGCGCGGTGAGCTTGTCGGCGTGCTCCATCTCCTCGATGGATTCCTTGCGCCAGACCTTGGCCATGTCCAGCAGGCCCCAATTGTCGAGGAAGCGGTAGTGCAGCCAGTACTGGTTGATCGCAGTCAGCTCGTGACGCAGCGCCTTGTTGAGGTAGTCGATGACTTTTGCGTCGCCCTGCATGGTTCACTCCAGCTCTTGCAGTCCAAATCGGTCCTAAACCAAGTTTAGAACGCTTCTAAATGACTTTACGCACGGGGGCAACCGGCTGCGGGGCACAGCCGGGGAAAAGCTCAGCCGATGGTGCGGAAGATTTCAGCAGGCCGCGAGCGCGAACTGGGCGGGTTCGGCCGTCTCGTCGTTGGCGGCGACGGTGTGGCTGTGCGGACAGCCGGAGCAGCACGACTTGGCGCAGGGGCCAAGAGCTTCGTCGATGATGGTCTTGATCGTCCGCGCGCAGCGGCCACACTCGGCGCTGCAGCCGAGGCATCCATAGACCTGCTTGGCATGGCGCACGGCGTCGTCGGACTCGGCGACGGCGGCGCGGATGTCCTCATCGCTCAGCACGTTACAGGAACAAACGATCATGGAAACGGCAGACCCTTCGGTGATGCGCCATCATCGATATTTAAGCGGCCGGCCGGATGCAAAAGGAAAAACCGGTATTTGAAGCTATTCCAAACTGGCCTGGAAACAGCCTAGAACGGCTCTAAAATAGGGTGTTGCGCTGGATCAAGAGTGCGGCGCATTCAGTCGCCGCCCCCGCCTCCTCCACCGTCGCCGCCACCGCCGCAATCCCCGCCTCCGCCGCTGTCGCTGCTGGAACAGTTGCCGCCGTCGGTCGAGTTCCCCGAACTGCCGCTGGAAAACCAGCTCCCCAGCGACAAGCCGTCATTCGTCCCCGAATAGCTGTCGCCACCTCCACTGCCGCCATCGCTGCCAGCCCCGGCGCGGGAGCGGCGCTGGCCGCGGTTCTGGAGGTGGGTAATCCAGCCGTATCCGATGGCGAAAACGATCCCGGCAGCAATCAATGCATTGATCATCGCGTTGCCCATCATCGCCTCCCTGGCGGAGCTGCGGTCCATACCAATTCGTCGCACCCCGCCTGGGGGCCGTTCATTGATCGTTCAAACGAAGTGTGGAACCTTACCCCCAAAGAGTTCCCGCGTGCTTGTGCGAAAGGTCGAGACAATGAAGAAGTCGCTCCTGGCAGTCGCTGCCATTGCCACGATGGCCGTGACGGCCGGAACGCCGGCCCAGGCGCAGCGCGGTGTCGCTGCCGGCGTGGCGGCCGGGATCATCGGCGGCGCCATTGTCGGTGGCGCACTCGCCTCTCCGTATTATTACGGACCCGGCCCTGGCTATGCCTATGGTCCGGGTTATGGCCCTGGCTACTACCCGCCCCGTTACTACGCGCCGGGTCCGGGTTATGCCGCCGATGACTATTACGGCGGCTGCGTCTGGCAGAAGCAGCGCTTCTGGGACGGTTATGGTTGGCGCATCCGCCGCGTCAGAGTCTGTGGCTGAGGCGCCAAGAACCGATTCACTACGGATGCGCCGTTCATCTCGGGGCCCGAAAAAGACCGCTTTTTCTCGTCACAGCTCAGTGTGCGTTTACCGTGGATTGACCATTTGCGCGCTTCCTAGCTGCAAGGCCAATTCCATCAGAGTGTGCGTGAACCTTTGAACCCCGGACGCTTCTAACAAGGGACGTCCATCTCTCAGGAGAGCCAAGAGCATGAAGAAGACTTTAGTTGCCGCCCTCACGGTTGCGACGGTCGCCGGTTCGCTGGTGACCGCCACTCCGTCCGCGAAGGCCCATGACGGCGTCGGCGCCGGCATCGCGGCCGGCCTGATCGGCGGCGCCATCGTCGGCGGCGCGATCGCGTCGAGCCGTCCGGCCTATGGCGGCCCCGTCTACGTCGCCGAGCCCCCGCCGCCCGCGCCCTGCTACTGGCGTCGCGAGCGCTATTGGGACGGCTACGGCTGGGTCAGCCGCCCGGTTCGCGTTTGCTACTGATCTGATCGCCCGGCGCATGCGCGCCGCGATCAAGAGCCCGGCCGAGACCATCGGCCGGGCTTTTTCTTTGCCCACACACTATCGCGCCGCCTGGATCGAACGCAGCACCTCTTCACTCGGCCAGCAATCGACCTTGAGGCCTGCCGACTTCTGATAGGCGCCGAGCGCGGCACGCGTCTGCATGCCGGCCTTGCCGTCGATCTTGTCCTTGTAAAGCCCGACGCGGGTGAGCCCGCGCTGCATGGTCTCGACGTCCCTGGTGCGCAGCTGCTTCGAGGCCGACCACGGCGTTGCGAAGGGTAGCGGGCTCGTCATGCGGTCGCTGAGATGACCGACGAACAGCACGTAGAGATCGGAGAAATTGTATTCCTTGATGACGAAGTAGTTCTTCGTGGTCAGGAATGCGGGGCCGTAGATTCCCTCCGGCTGCAACAACGAGGCCGGCTGCGCCTGCTCCGCGGCGCCGAGCTTTTGTCCACGCACCGGCACGAAGCCCTCGCGCAGCCATTGGCTGATCGGCTTCGTCACCTCTGGCACGCCGGTGGTGCAATCGACCCTCGCCGGTGCCTGCACCTCGTAGGCCCAGCGCACACCGCTCTGCCAACCCTTGTTGACGAGCTGCTGCGCGGCGGAGGCCAGCGCATCCGGCACCGAATGCCAGATGTCGATGCGGCCGTCGCGGTCGAAGTCGACACCGTGCTTGTAATATTCGGACGGCAGGAATTGCGTGAGCCCGGTGGCGCCGGCCCAGGACGATCGCATGTCCTTGCGCGTCACCACGCCCTCGTCGAGGATCTTCAGGGAGAGGATGAACTCGTTGCGATAGGTGTCCTTGCGGCGGCCGACATAGGCCTGCGTCGCCAGCACGCGCACGAGATCGTAAGGCAGCGTGTAGCGGCCATAGTCGGTCTCGCGTCCCCAGATCGCCAGCATGACGGTGGCCGGCACACCGGAGCTCTTCTCGATCTCGGTCAGCGCCGGACGATATTTCTGCAGCAGCCGCTGTCCCTCGCCCGCAAGGCGCGCGATCGAGGCGTCCCTGACGTAGTCGGCCGGCACCTGCACGAACTCGGCCTGCGACGGCGCGCCGGTCGCAGGCCGGCCCGGCAGGATCAGATCCGGCAGCTTGTAGTCGGGTTCAAGCCCACGCGTTTCTCGATCGAACGTCGCGCGCGACACGCCGGCGGCCTGCGCCTCCGGCCAGAGCGAGGCCATGAACTGCGTGAAGGCGGCGTCGGCCGCGTGGGTGGGGCTGTGCGGCATGACCGACAGGAACACCCCGAGGGCGACGATGGACACGCGCCATTTCATCGATCAATCTCAATCTTGCAAAACGACATAGCGCCGCCGATCATTGTCAAAATTCAATTTCGGGTGGTAAATTTTGCCATGCGCATATTTTTGTCATTTCCATCCGAGCTCGAAGCGAAGGCTGACGACATCGCTCAGTCCCTCCGCAATTCCAACTATGACGTGTTCTTTTCGCATGACGATCTCCCGCCCGGCGACAGCTTCGATGCACGGGTGGAACAAGCCATCCAAAGCAGCGATTGTATGGTGTTCCTCGTCAGTCCGGAAGCTGTGACCAAAGGACGATATACCCTGACCGAGCTGGCGTTTGCCCGAAACAAATGGCCAAATCCCAGCAATCGCGTGCTCCCCGTGATGATGGCGCCCACCGCGCTCGACAAGGTCCCCAGCTATCTGAAGGCCGTGACCATTCTCGAGCCGGAGGGAAGTGCCGCAGCCGAAACGCGGGCTGCCGTCGAGCGCATGATTCAGGCAAGGGACCTGACGCTGGATCTGCCTGTCGTGCCGCTTGCCGCGCTCTCTCTCACCTCCGCCATCGGCTGCTGCCTCGCGATCACCTATGCAAACAACCTGCTCCTCTATTCGTTCATCATGTCGGGCGCGGAAAGGGTGACGATCGTCCCCGGCCTGATCTTCGGGCTGGCGGTGGCGATCTGCAATTTCATCTTCGGCGTCAGGGACAGATTCCAGCTTGGCCTCGTCGTCGTCGTGACGACGCTGGCCTGGATTGCCGCATGGGATTCGAGCCTCGTGACGCTCAAGGTGCTGGGGCAGTATTCGAAAGCCGTGGTGACCGACAGCGGCGGCGCGATCGCCGCCGACACGTCCCCCGGCGAGACCGCGAGAGAGACGCTGAGCAACAACCCGATCACGGGTTATGTCATCGGGTGCGTCGGCGGCGCAGTCGGAGGAGCCATCACCATTCTCGGCGTCCTCTTGATCAATGTTCCATTCAGGCGGCTCGACAACGTGGTGACGTGCTGGATCGCCGCCACCGTCGCCGGCGGCGTCTACGGCTTGCTCTACTCGCTACCGAGCTGGCTGGGCTGGCTGATCCTGTTCGCCCTCTGGCAGACGGCCGTCATCATGATGATCGCGAGAGGACTCCCGCGCGGCACAGCGCAACTTCCCAAGTGGCTCGGCAGGCTCGCCGGGCCGGCTTCCGTGATCTCGCGCGACACGCGATGACGGGCTGGCGTCCTGCGCCAGCCCTCCGCGGCTTCACCGCGTCAGCTTCTTGTACTTCACGCGGTGCGGAATGATGCTGTCCTGGCCGAGCCGGCGCATCTTGTCCTTCTCGTAATCCTGGAAGTTGCCCTCGAACCATTCGACATGGCTGTCGCCTTCGAAGGCCAGGATGTGGGTCGCGATGCGGTCGAGGAACCAGCGGTCATGGCTGATGATGACGGCGCAGCCGGCGAAATCCTCCAGCGCCTCTTCGAGCGCGCGCAGCGTATCGACGTCGAGATCGTTGGTCGGTTCGTCGAGCAGCAGGACGTTGGCGCCGGACTTCAGCATCTTGGCGAGATGCACGCGGTTGCGCTCACCGCCGGAGAGCGCGCCGACCTTCTTCTGCTGGTCGGCTCCCTTGAAGTTGAACGACGAGCAATAGCCGCGCGAGTTCACTTCCTTCTTGCCGAGCAGGATCAGCTCGTTGCCGCCGGAGATTTCCTCCCACACGTTCTTGTTGCCGTCGAGCGCGTCGCGCGACTGGTCGACATAGCCGAGATGCACGGTCTCGCCGACCGTGATCGTGCCCTTGTCCGGCGTCTCCTGCTTGGTGATCATCTTGAACAGCGTGGTCTTGCCGGCGCCGTTGGCGCCGATCACGCCGACGATGCCGCCGGGCGGCAGCTTGAAGGTGAGATCGTCGATCAGCAGGCGATCGCCATAGCCTTTGCTGAGGCCTTCGAAGTCGACCACGTTGGCGCCAAGCCGCTCGGCCACGGGAATGATGATCTGCGCGGTCTGGGTCTGCTTCTCGCTCGCCTGCTTGAGCAGTTCCTCATAGCGCTGGTAGCGCGCCTTGGACTTGGCCTGACGTGCCTTCGGCGACGAAGCGACCCATTCCTGCTCGCGCGCAATCGTCTTCTGGTGCGCGGCGTCCTCGCGTCCCTCCTGCTCCAGCCGCTTCTGCTTCTGCACCAGCCAGGACGAGTAATTGCCCTCGTAGGGAATGCCCTTGCCGCGATCGAGCTCGAGGATCCAGCTGGTGACGTTGTCGAGGAAGTAGCGATCATGGGTGACGATCAGGATCGCGCCCGGATAGTTGCGCAGATGGCCTTCGAGCCAGGACACGGACTCGGCGTCGAGATGGTTGGTCGGCTCGTCGAGCAGCAGCAGCTCGGGCTGGTCGAGCAGCAGCTTGCACAGCGCGACGCGGCGGCGCTCACCGCCGGAGAGCTTCGTCACATCGGCGTCGTCGGGCGGGCAGCGCAAGGCGTCCATGGCCTGGTCGACCTTGCTGTCGAGATCCCAGAGGCCCTGGGCCTCGATCTCGTCCTGCAGCTTGGTCATCTCGTCGGCAGTTTCCTCGGAATAGTTCATCGCCAGCTCGTTGTAGCGATCGAGGATGGCCTTCTGCTTGGCGACGCCCAGCATGACGTTCTCGCGCACGGAAAGCTTGGGATCGAGCTGCGGTTCCTGTTCCAGATAACCGACGCGGGCGCCCTGGGCGACCCAGGCCTCGCCGTTATACTCCTTGTCGAGGCCGGCCATGATCTTGAGCAGCGTCGACTTGCCCGAGCCGTTGACGCCGAGCACGCCGATCTTGGCGTCCGGGTAGAAGCTCAGATGGATGTTATCGAGCACCTTCCGGGTCGGGTAGCTCTTGGTCAGGCCCTGCATGAAATAGATGAACTGGCGCGCCATCGGTCCCGTGAAACCTTCGATTTGAGGAAATTTGCTTGCCGCCGATGTAGCGATCCCGCCCCCAAAGGGCAACGTTTTCCCTCCGTTCACCACGGATGAATACGGGATGGACACCATCCGGAGCCAGATCCGGACAATTGAAACCATCTTTTAATAAATCAGGCCAAAGCTCGGCTTCGCGCGGAAAACAGCGCCACCCGCTCAGAATGCGCGGGGAGCACAGCGAGGCCCATCATGGCTCTGATCGAGACCCATTCTCTTCCTGTTCCGGCAGAAGCCGGCGGCACCTCCGCGCTCGTCTCGGAGATCAAGGGCTTCTGGAAGCGCTTCTTCGCCACCGCCTTCAACCCCTACCGGCCCGAGCTGCACTACATGCGCGGCCCCGGCCCCGCCTGGCGCGCCAAGCACGGCATGGATGCACCGTTCCGCCTGAAGCCCCGCGACCTCTGAGCCCATCCCCGCTATCGGATTTTTGAAGACCCAAGCTGCTTGCGCGCAGCTCTGATTGCGCGCAACCATGGCCCGGTTCCGACGATGGCGCCCTCGCCCAGCGCCCTCACCTCTCGCCATGGATGAACGCCGATGACGCGGCTGCGCTGTGCAATTCTCGACGACTATTTTGACCTTGCCCTCAACGTCGCCGACTGGCCGAAACTGTCCGACCGCGTCGACGTCACCGTGTTCCGCCATCCCTTCGCCTCCGAGCAGGCCGCAGCCGCCGCGCTGGCCGATTTCGAGATCGTCTGCGCGATGCGCGAGCGCACCGCGTTCCCCAAGAGCCTTTTCGCGGCGTTGCCGAAGCTGAAGCTGCTGCTGACCTCAGGCATGCGCAATGCCTCGATCGACATGGAGGCCGCGAAGGCGCAAGGCGTCGCCATCGGCGGCACGCAATATTCCCGCGATCCGACCGCCCCGCTGACCATGGGCCTGATCCTGGAACTGACCCGGGGCATCGGCCGCGAGAATGCGCGCATGCATGCGGGCGAGCCCTGGCAGAGCTTTGCCGGTGTCGAGATCGAGGGGCTGACGCTGGGCATCGTCGGGCTCGGCAAGCTCGGCGGCAAGATGGCGGGCATTGCCAAGGCGTTCGGCATGAACGTGATCGCCTGGAGCCCGAACCTGACGCCCGAGAAGTGCGCGGCGGCCGGCGTCGGCTACGCCGGCAAGGAGGAGCTGTTCGCCAAGGCCGACATCGTCACCATCCATGTCGTGCTGAGCGAGCGTTCGCGGGGACTGGTCGGCGCTGCGGATCTCGCGCGGATGAAGCCGACGGCCTTCCTCGTCAACACTGCGCGCGGGCCGATCGTGGACGAGCAGGCCTTGCTGGAGGCCTTGCAGCAGCGGAAGATCGCGGGCGCCGGCATCGACGTTTTCTCGGTCGAGCCGCTGCCGGTCGACCATCCCTTCCGCAAGCTCGACAACCTCGTGCTGACGCCGCATCTCGGCTACGCGACGGAGGATGGTCTGCGTATCCATTACGGCCAGATGGTCGAGGCGATCGACGCCTGGACCAGGGGCGGTGAGTTGCCGCGGAAGCTGGCCTGAAACGATGAAGGGCGCGCCGATGGCACGCCCTTCGCAATCATTTGCTTCGGAGCGCCTAGCGCACGGTGACCGGCGCAGGCAGCGGCGGCACGACGGTCGGCTGAGTGCCCGGGACGGGGCCGGCCTGCGCGGCCATCGGAGCCGGACCAGCAGCACCAGGCACCGGCGCGGCGGATGCGGTCGCAGTTCCCGGCGGCGGACCACCCGGCATCACGACCACGCGGGTGCCGACCTTGACGCGATCGAACAGGTCGGAGACGTCCTCGTTCAGCATGCCGATGCAGCCGGAGGACACGAACTTGCCGATCGTCGAGGGCTGGTTGGTGCCGTGGATGCGGTAGACGGTCGAGCCGAGATACATCGCGCGGGCGCCGAGCGGATTGCCGGGGCCGCCGGCCATGAAGCGCGGCAGATAGGGCTGGCGCTCGATCATCTCGGTCGGCGGATGCCAATCCGGCCACTCGGCCTTGCGGGTGATCTTCTGCACGCCGGTCCAGGTGAAGCCGTCGCGGCCGACGCGGACGCCGTAGCGGATCGCACGGCCGTTGCCGAGCACGTAGTAGAGGTAGGTATTCGGGGTATCGACGATGAGCGTTCCGGCCGGCTCCTTGGTCGCCAGCGAGACCTCCTGGCGGCGCAGGTTCTGCGGCAGCTGCGCCGGAGCGGCGTCAGGTTGCTCCTCGGGCGGCAGCGACGCGATCGCCATCGGCCGGCCGTCGGCACCAACAGGCGGCTGCCCGGCCTGGACCGTGCCGGTCGCGGCGGGACCACCGACCGCCTCCGGCGGACGCAGGCCGTCGCTGCCGGGTGCCTGGACGGATCCTTGGGCCGGACGGTCGGCATAGATCACCGCGGGCGGGCCGGCGGGGCGGCCGTAGCGGGGATCGTCGGGCGACATCACCGGACCCTGCGGTGGCGCAGCCGAGTAGACGGGGGCGCCGGCGGGACGGCCATAACGGGGATCATCCGGCGACATCACCGGCCCTTGCGGCGGGGCGGCCGAATAGACCGGCGGACCAACGGGGCGGCCATAGCGCGGGTCGTTGGGCGAGATCGGACCGGGCGGCGGCAACGATGCCTGCGGCAGCGCGTCGTCGTCGTCTTCCAGCGCGTCGAAATTCGGCGCGCGGTCGCCGGGGCGATATTCGGCCGGAGCGCCATAGCTCGGCGCCTGCTGGACCGGATAGCTCTGGGCCTGTGCGAGCGAGGTTCCCGCCGCAGCGACTGTTGCGGCAGCGCATATCGTCAGAAAATGTTTGATCATCATCGCTCTTGTATAGTCCCCAGGCCCTATCGGACCGCTAACGGCCAGATGACCGAAGATAGCGGCACATTCAAGACATTGCAGGCTTATTTGCGCCGGATTTGCCGATTTGTGATCCGCAAGACTACCGTTGCTCCGTTGCATCACGGGGGCGGAAATCGCATCGCGCCGTGGATTGCCGGACTCCTCGCCCCCGAATTTAAGGGAACGGCGCGGAGACGTTGCGATATGTTCGAATCAGCCTGATTCGCCGCCGCTTCGAGCTCCGATTCCGCGTGGCGAACGCGGCAACCAGTACCGTCACCGCGTTCAGATGGCTCATGGGCCCCAGCTACCCACGCCGCCGGGGCGGAAATTCGCAATCCCTCGATGCTTCCCGGCTTTCGTTTCCTGCTTGCCGCGATCCTGCTGTCAACCTCCATCCTGGTGTTCGGCTTGGGCGCCGCCGCGCTGCTGCGCGCGAGCCATGAGCAGTATGTCAGCAACCCCTCCTGGCGAAACGGCCCGCAGGAGCAGGTGTTTGCGCAGACGTCCGAGCCGGCCCAGCCGGTGCTCGCGGCCTTGCGTGCCGAGCCGGAGCCGGCCGATCCCGCGCCGACGCTGCGCGACCAGGTGCCGACCATCGCTCTGCCGGCCCAAGGGCCGGAGCAGATGGCTGCTGCAGCGATCGAAGCCGACGTTCAGCCCCCGGTCGTTGCACCAGTGGCTGACGCCTCGGCCGCCGAACCGGCCAAGGCTGAGACGATAACGGACGCCGCAGCCCCGGCTCCCACCGACACGCTCACCCCCGCCGACACCACGGCATCGATCCCCGAGGCCAGGCCTGCCCCCACCGCCAGCGCACCGGCAGCGGCTGACCCCAGCCTGGCGCTCGCATCCTCGGCGCTCGATGTCGCCTCGGCCAGGATCGCCGCGCTGAACGATCCCGCGACCACGACCTCGAAGGATCCGCCGGCCAAGGTCAAGGCGGACAGCAGCGCACCGGACAGCAAGGCGACCAAGCCGCGGGCGAAGGCGAAGAAGCGGCACCGCGTGGTGCGGCGCCCTCCCCCTCAGCAGCTGCAGCAGTCGCTTGATCCGTTTGGACAGCCGCAGCAGCCGGCGTTCGCCACAACGACGACCACGCGGGCGCGCTGATCATTTTTTTCACCTCTCCCCGCATCCGCCTTCGCCCGAAGGCGGGCTTCGGCGGACAAGAGAACGGGGCGAGGGAGCGCCCCGTCGTCGTGGCTTCATGCCGGGCCGGTCGCGATCGGCGGGCCTTTCTCCTGGCCCCATTCCGACCACGAGCCGTCGTAGAGCGCGGTGTCGGTGACGCCCAGGCGATAGAGCGCGAGCGTCAGCACGCCGGCCGACACGCCCGAGCCGCAGCTCGTCACGATCGGCGCATCGAGCTTGACGCCAGCGCCGGTGAACGCGGCGCGCAGCTCCTCGAGCGGCTTCATCGTGCCGGTCGCAGCATCGAACAGCAGATTGTAGGGCACGTTGCGCGCGCCGGGGATGTGGCCGGAGCGGATGCCCGGCCGCGGCTCGGGCGCGCGGCCCTCGAAGCGGTCTGCGGCGCGTGCGTCGATCACCTGCTCGGCGCGGCTTTCGACGTTGGCGATCAGTTGCTGCATGCTGCGCACGCGTTTTGGATCGTAGCTTGCCTTGAAGGTCGCAGGCTTCGGCTTCACTTCGCCGCCCTCGACGGGGCGCCCTTCGGCGCGCCATTTCTTCAGGCCGCCATTGAGGATGCACACATTGCTGTGGCCAAAGGCCAGCAACATCCACCACGCGCGCGGCGCGGCAACCCAGCCGCCGGCATCGTAGATCACGACCGTGTCGCTATTTCCGATGCCGAGATTGCCGACGTCGCGGCCGAACTGCTCGGCGCTCGGATACATGTGCGGCAGCGGATTGGAATGATCCGACACCGCATCGACGTCGAAGAACACCGCGCCGGGCAGGTGCGCGGCGAGATAGTCGTCCTTCGGCAGCGGCAGCACGCCCGGCAGCTTGAAGCTGGCGTCGAGCACCCTGACGTTGGCGTCGTTGATGTGGGCGGCGAGCCATTCGGTGGAGACGAGGGGGTCGGTGGCGGTCATTGCATGCTCCGGCAGTTCTCTCAGTCGTCATGGCCGGGCTTGTCCCGGCCATCCACGTTCTTCTCGCGGCAAAGACGTGGATGCCCGGGACAAGCCCGGGCATGACGTTGTGACTGGTTGTGTACGTCCAAGTTAGCTCTTCTTCTTCGGCTCCCACGCTTCCGTCGGGCCGCCGGCATCGCGCCAGGCGGCGTAGCCGCCGGCGATGTGGGCGACGGGCTTGAGGCCCATGTCCTGCGCGGTCTTGGCGGCGAGCGCGGAACGCAGGCCACCGGCGCAGTGGAACACGAACTTCTTGTCCCCCTGGAACACCGGCTTGGCATAGGGGCTCTGCGGATCGATCCAGAATTCGAGCATGCCACGCGTGCAGGCGAACGCGCCGGGGATGCGGCCGTCGCGCTCGATCTCGCGGGGGTCACGGATGTCGACGATGACGACGTCGCCGTTCTTGGAGATCTCGATGGCATCCTTGGCGGTGAGCGTCTCGATCTCGGCATTGGCCTCGTCGATCAGCGCCTTGATGCCGCGGGTGATGGTCTGGGGCATGTGGTTCTCCCTCTTGTTACGCCGACGTTCCGGGCGAACTGCCGGAGGTGGAGGTCACCTCTCCCGGTTGCGGGAGAGGTCGCGGAGCTCGGCAGCGCACTTGCGCGCCGGAGCGACGCGGGTGAGGGCTCTCTCCTCTTGGGGGCCGTCGCTGGTGGAGAGACCCTCTCCCCGACCCTCCCCCGCAAGCGGGGGAGGGAGCGCAGTCCCGTCGCCGACAGAGCCGGGCCTAATCGTGCATCAGTGCGTCAATTCCTTCATCGCGCCTTCCAGCCCCTCGATCGTGATCGGGTACATCCGATTGGCGAAGATGCGTTTGATGATGGTGGTGGATTCCGAATAGTCCCAGTGCTTCTGCGCGACCGGATTGAGCCACACCGAATGCGGATAGGTGCGGATGATGCGGTCGAGCCAGACCGAGCCCGGCTCCTCGTTGACGTGCTCGACCGAGCCGCCCGGCACCATGATCTCGTAAGGCGACATCGAGGCGTCGCCGACGAACACGACCTTGTAGTCGTGCGGATATTTATGCAGCACATCCCAAGTCGGCGTGCGGTCGGTGAAGCGGCGCTTGTTCTGCTTCCACACGCCTTCATAGAGGCAGTTGTGGAAGTAGAAATACTCCATGTGCTTGAACTCGCTCTTGGCCGCCGAGAACAGCTCCTCGACCTGCTCGATATGCGAATCCATGGAGCCGCCGATGTCGAAGAACACCAAGAGCTTCACCGCGTTGCGCCGCTCGGGGCGCATGTGCACGTCGAGATAGCCGTGATTGGCGGTCTCGCGAATGGTGGTGTCGAGATCGAGCTCGTCGGGCGCGCCGGTGCGCGCGAATTTGCGCAGGCGGCGCAGCGCCACCTTGATGTTGCGGATGCCGAGCTCGACATTGCCGTCGAGGTCTTTGAACTCGCGCTTGTCCCACACCTTCACGGCGCGGTTGTTGCGGTTCTTCTCCTGGCCGATGCGGACGCCTTCGGGATTGTAGCCGTGGGCGCCGAACGGCGAGGTCCCCGCCGTGCCTATCCATTTCGAGCCGCCCTGGTGGCGGCCCTTCTGCTCCTCGAGCCGCTTCTTCAGCGTCTCCATGAGCTTGTCCCAGCCCATGGCCTCGATCTGCTTCTTCTCTTCCTCGCTGAGGTACTTTTCGGCGAGCTTCTTCAGCCACTCTTCGGGGATCTCCGCCTTCTCCATGGCATCGAGCAGGTTTTCCAGCCCCTTGAACACGGTGCCGAAGACGCGGTCGAACTTGTCGAGGTTGCGTTCGTCCTTCACGAGGGACGCGCGCGACAGATAGTAGAAATTCTCGACCGAATAGTCGCTGAGATCAGCGTCGAGCGCCTCCATCAGCGTGAGGTATTCGCGCAGCGTCACGGGGACCTGCGCATCGCGCAGAGAAGTGAAGAATTGCAGGAACATGGATGACAGATTGCCCGTCGGGGGGCGAACGTCAAGGGGCGCGCTCCACCTCTCCCGGAGGGAGAGGTCGGCGCGTAGCGCCGGGAGAGGGGCTTCGCTGTCTCGTGGGATCAGCGCCCCCTCACCCGGATCGCTCACGCGATCCGACCTCTCCCCGCTGGGGAGAGGTGAACCACGGGCATCGACGAGCCAATTCAACGTGGACCCAAGGGCTTTTTGCTCTAGAATTGAGACCGTCACAGGGTTGTTTTGGGGACGTTTGCAATGGGAATTCTCGCAGCACTCATCATCGGCGCGATTGCGGGCTGGCTTGCCGGCAAGATTGTCCACGGGGCGGGATTTGGCCTGCTCGGCAACATCGTCGTCGGCATCATCGGCGCGCTGGTCGCAGGCTGGGTGCTGCCTCAGTTGCACATCCAGCTGGCCACCGGCACGGTCGGCGCCATCGTGGACGCCACGATCGGCGCGGTGATTGTGCTCGTCATCCTTTCGCTGATAAAACGGGTCTGAAAGCCTGACCGAACCAGGAACGGCCGCCATGAGCGGCCGTTCCCATGTCGCGACCAGGGCCAAACCCGGGACGACGACCAACAAGGACGCGCAATGAAATTTACCGGCACCAAGGACTATGTTGCGACCGACGATCTCAAGGTTGCCGTCAACGCCTCGATCGTGCTGGAGCGCCCGCTGCTCATCAAGGGCGAGCCCGGCACCGGCAAGACGGTTCTCGCCGAGGAAGTGGCGAAGGCGCTGAACGCGCCGCTTTTGACCTGGCACATCAAGTCCACCACCAAGGCGCAGCAGGGCCTCTACGAATATGACGCGGTGTCGCGCCTGCGCGACAGCCAGCTCGGCGACGCCCGCGTCTCCGACATCAAGAACTACATCAAGCGCGGCAAGCTGTGGGAGGCCTTCACCGCCGAGCAGCGCCCGGTGCTCTTGATCGACGAGATCGACAAGGCCGACATCGAATTCCCGAACGACCTCCTGCTCGAGCTCGACCGCATGGAATTCCATGTCTACGAGACCGGCGAGACGATCAAGGCCAGGCAGCGCCCGATCATGATGATCACCTCCAACAACGAGAAGGAGCTGCCGGATGCGTTTCTCCGCCGCTGCTTCTTCCACTACATCAAGTTCCCCGACGCCGACACGATGGGCCGCATCGTCGACGTCCACTTTCCCGGCATCAAGAAGCGCCTGGTCGAGGAAGCGCTGCGCATCTTCTTCGAGGTCCGCGAGGTGCCCGGCCTGAAGAAGAAGCCGTCGACCTCCGAGCTGCTGGACTGGCTGAAGCTGCTGCTCAACGAGGACATGAGCGTCGAGCAGCTGCGCGAACGCGACCCGCGAAAACTGATCCCGCCGCTGCACGGCGCGCTGCTCAAGAACGAGCAGGACGTGCACCTGTTCGAGCGGCTGGCGTTTTTGAGCAGAAGGGAAGTGTAGGCGGAGGCTCGCTTGCGATAGCGCTCCAATCACCGGCGTCATTCCCCGCGAAGGCGGGGAATCCAGTACGCCGCGGCGTCTCGGCTCAATCATAACCGCCTCTGGAATACTGGATCGCCCGGTCCCAGTGCGCAATTGCGCACTGGCCGGGCGATGACAGCGAGAGTGTGCCCCTCCATCCACCTCGTCATTGCGAGCGCAGCGAAGCAATCCAGAATCCTTCCGCGGTGACAGTCTGGATTGCTTCGCTGCGCTCGCAATGACGGGGCAAGGGGCAACGGCGTATTTCTCCAACCCGCATCTCAATCGCAGACACGCCTTCGCATTCTCGCGGCGCATTTCGCCCGAGCTTGGCTCTCTCTATCGCCCCAAAGAAAGAGGGCGCAGGGAAGACCGGGTGCCGGCTGGCACCCACGGTCCGCTGTGCGAAAGCACACGCAGAAAAACTGCACAGCGGCATACAGGTGAAACCGAACACACGGCCTTCCCTGCGCAGTGGTCGGACGGCTTATGCCGTGCTCTCCCGGGAGCCGAACTTTCCTTCTGGCCTCCCTCGCCCCGCGAATTGACGATGCCGTCCGCCCGGTTGGGCTCGCGCACATCTCCGCGACAGGCTTGACCGTAGCAACGACGGCCAGGACCACACGGTTTTGCCGTACGCAGCTCATCCGGCTTCGCCAAAAGGCTTCGCCGGACTTCAGCGCCGCTCGTCCGCACGAAGCCTCGGGCTCACAGGGACCACCCGCCCTGCCCACGCCTCTCGCGCACGACGCTGCCGCGTCCACCGCAACCCGGCCCGCGTTTCGAACGACTCGCGAACCGCCCCTCTTCGTGGGCCGGGCTGTGTCGATGTATGCCGCAATTCCGAATTTCGGTAAAGTGGAATATTTTTTCGCAGAGGGATTGACGGGGTCGCGGGGTGTTTTGCCCGACGGGTAAGCGATCGCCTAGTCGATGTCCGTATAGACCTCAAATGGAAGGTCGAGCGCATGCGACAGCTCCATAATTGGCGAGATCATCGAGGCGCTGTTTTTTCTGCTCACGCGAATGAACACAAGATCATCGCAAAACCGTGTCTCCGAGACCAATGCACCCAGCTTGCGAGCTGCATATTGATCCATCCACCGCCTCAACCGATCGCTGACCAAAATTGATCGATCTTTGCCGCATGGTCCTGCTTCGAGCCGCTGCCGCACCCATACTCTCGCTTCGCGCGGGGCAACTCCCGTAACGTCAGGATCGAATACAACGAAGCAGACTTGATTCGCCGCCCCTGGCTTGCCTGACAGGCGGCCGTTCAGACCCGGAAGATCGAGGCCTTCCTCTGCCGGCGCGATCCGAGGCAGCACGTCATCCCAGAACAAGACACGCAGGCCGTACTTCTCCGCAAGCTGCCACGCCCTGAGGACCCCTCGTTCCCCGACAGAGCTCGCAAAGGTCACGTCGATCACATTCTTATAGAAGCAGTATTCCGTACCGGTGGCATCGTCGGGATGCGCCTCCTGAATCAATGGAAACGAACCACGCATATTCTCAAACCATTTTTGCAACCGGGGCCCTGACGACTTGGGCTTGTCCCGGCTGGCCTTTGAGGCGGCCTCGATCTCCCGCTTGATCCAGTCGCGCTGATCCGATGATTCCGACACGGCGCGCTCTTCGAAAACGAAGACTGAGACACCCACGAGTTCACTCCCTTAGGATCGCCCCATGGAGGCTGAGGTTCGAATCCAGCTCAATTTACGCCGTGCGAGCTGCGCTTCGCGCAGTCGCGGGGCTCCCCCTACGCAGCAGCGTCTCACGCCACCGCCACATCCGGCACGCGCGCGGCTTCCATCGGCTGCTTGCCGCGGATCAGGTCCGAGGCGCGATCCGCGATCATCATAGTCGACGCGTTCAAGTTCGCCGAAATCATGCGCGGCATCACCGAGGCGTCGATCACGCGCAGGCCCTCGAGCCCGTGGACGCGGAGCTCGTCGTCGACCACCGCCCAGGTGCTATCCGCCGGGCCCATGCGGCAGGTGCAGCCGGGGTGGAAGGTGGTGGTGCCGCGTTCGGTGGCGGCGGCCAAAAACTCGTCGTCGGTGTTGATGTTCGGGCCGGGGAAATCCTCGTAGGCGTAATAGGGCGACAGCGGCGCGCTCTTCAGCAGTCGCCGCGCGAGCTTCATGCCGCCGACGATGACGCGGCGGTCGAGTTCGGCATCGAGATAGTTGGTCTGGATGATCGGAGGCGCGAAGGGATCGCTGGAGCGGATGCGGACATAGCCGCGGCTCTCCGGGCGCTGCTGCCAGGACGCCACCGTCATGCCGGGCTCGTCCTCGAGCTGGCCTTGCACGCCTTCCTTGTAGGACGCCGGCGTGAAGGTGAGTTGCAGGTCCGAACTGTCCGCGCTCTCGCCGGAGTGCCAGAAGCAATAGACCATGGTCGGCGACAGCGAGAGCAGGCCCTTGCGCGCGGTCGCCCATTTCAGCGCCTCGATCCACAGCGAGACGCCGCGGCGAAGCTCGTTGATGGTCTTGATGTCTTTGACGCGCGCCACCGTGCGCGGCGCGTAGTGGTCCTGCAGACCCTCGCCAACCGGTAGCGCGTGGCGCACCGCGATGCCGTGCTGCTGCAACAGATCGGGCGAGCCGACCCCGGAGAGCTGCAGCAGTTGTGGCGAATTATAGGTGCCGCCGGAGAGGATCACTTCCTTGTCGGCGCGCACCTCCACCGGCGTCCCGCCGCGGCCGCCCTTGGTGTAGCGCACGCCGACGGCGCGCTTGCCCTCGAAGATGATCTCGGTCGCGTGCGCATGCGTGTGCACATGCACGTTCGGCCGCTTCATCGCGGGCTTGAGGAACGCGGTCGAACCGGAGACGCGCAGGCCGTTGTTGATGGTGCGCTGGCAGTAGGAGACGCCTTCCTGGGTCTTGCCATTATAGTCAGGATTGCGCGGGATGCCGAGCGAGACCGCGCCCTCCATGAAGGCCTCGCAAAGCGGATCGCGCCAGTTCATGGTGGTGACGATGAGGTTGCCGTCGCGTCCGCGATAGGTGTCCTCGCCTTCGCCGACCCGCTTCTCCAGCCGCTTGAAGTAGGGCAGCACGTCGGCATAGCCCCAGCCGCGATTGCCCATCTGCGCCCAGGTGTCGAAATCCATCCGCTGGCCGCGGTTGTAGATGTGACCGTTGATCGAGGACGAGCCGCCGAGCGTCTTGCCGCGCGGCGCGTAGATGCTGCGCCCGCCGGTCCAGGGCCCGACCTCCTGCTGGTAGGCCCAGTTGATGCTCTTCATGTGGAAGGTCTTGATGAAGCCCGCCGGCAGATGGATGTAGGGATGCCAGTCGGAAGGGCCCGCCTCCAGCACGCAAACGCTGGTGTTCGGATCTTCGCTCAGCCGGCTGGTGAGCACGCAGCCGGCGGAGCCCGCGCCGACGATCACATAATCAAATCTGTCCATGGTGCCTCGGCCGCCCTTAGCGTGTCGTGAGATTGAGAGAATTGCAGCCGCGGGCACCAACACCTCTCCCCGTAGGGGGGAGGTCGATTTGCTCCCGGCGATGCGCAGCATCGTCCGGTGCAAATCGGGTGAGGGGGATCAGGTCCCACGAGAGACCGGTCCCCTCACCCGCGCCTTCGGCGCGACCTCTCCCGACGGGAGAGGTGATCGAACTCGCGGCAAGATCGGTGCACATCATGACTAGCGCGGCTTGTCGTTGAGTTGAAATTCGAGATGCGCCTGCACGGTCGGCCATTCAGCGGCGGTGATGCTGTAAACCACGGTGTCGCGCAGCGTGCCGTTCGGCGCGATCTGATGGCTGCGCAGGATGCCGTCCTGCTTGGCGCCCAGGCGCTCGATGGCGCGGCGGCTCTGGTGGTTGAAGAAATGCGTGCGGAATTCGACTGCGATGCAGTTCAGCGTCTCGAAGGCATGTCGGAGCAGCAAGAGCTTGCACTGCGTGTTGAGCGGGCCGCGCTGCGCGCCCTTGCCGTACCAGGTCGAACCGATCTCGACGCGGCGATTGGTGGCATCGATGTTCATGTAGGTCGTCATGCCCACGATGTTGCCGCCGGCGTCGAACACCGTGAACGGCAGCATCGAGCCCGTGGCCTGAAGGCCGAGACGGCGGTCGATCTCCTTGCCCATGTTCTCCGGCAGCGGGATCGCGGTGTACCAGAGCTTTGAGAGCTCGCCGTCCTTGACGGCCTCCGTCAGGCCCTCGCGATGCTGATGCGACAGCGGCTCGAGACGGGCGTGCTGTCCACGCAGGGTGATGGGATCAGGCCAGGGCATTGAAGTCTCTCTCCGTTGTCATTCCGAGCGAAGCGAAGCAATCCAGACTGCCAGACCCTCATCCTGAGGAGCGCGGAACGCGCGTCTCGAAGGATGAAGGCCCCGCCGGTGGCCTCGCCCTTCGAGACGCACGCGAAGGGCGCGCTCCTCAGGGTGAGGGTCTGAGAGTTGCCTCGCCTTCCGTACAGTGACGGCTTGGCTCACTTGTTCAAAAAGTTCAACGGCAAACCGCCGCGCGGCCAGTCCATGGCGATCAGCTCGCCCTTGCCCGACAGCGTGATGTAGGCGGTCTTCAGCTCGGGGCCGCCGAAGGCGATGTTGGTGGTGACGCGGTCGCCGGTCGGCACCTGCTCGACCAGGGTCCCGTCGGGCGCGATCACCGAGATGCAGCCGGAGACGAGGGTGGCGACGCAGACATTGCCGCCAGCTTCGACCGCGAGCGAGTCGAACATCTGGTAGCCGCCGAGGCCGCAGATCGGCTTGCCGCGCTCGCCGCGATAGATCACCTCGCGCGGCTTGAGGATGCCGGGCGCGGAGAGCTCGTAGGCCCAGAGCCGCGCGGTCGGCGTCTCCGCGATGTAGACAATGTTCTCGTCCGGCGACAGGCCGATGCCGTTGGCCGGCAGCACGCCGTGCACGATTTCGACGATCTCCTTCATGCCGGGCTTGAGGTAGTACATGCCGCCGACATCCATCTCGCGCGGGCGGCGCTTGCCGAGATCGGAGAACCACAGGCCGCCGTGCCTGTCGAACACGAGATCGTTCGGTCCGCGCAGATCGTGCTCGCCGCACTTCGTGACGACGGTCTCGATCTTGCCGGATTGCAGATCGACGCGCTGGATCGAGCCGCCGAGGTAATCATCCGGCTGCGGGCCCGGCATGATCATCTTGCCGGTCGGAATCCAGGAGAAGCCGCCATTGTTGCAGATGTAGATCTTGCCGTCGGGGCCGAGCGCCGCGCCATTCGGGCCGCCCGGCACCTTGGCCACGATCTCCTTGCGGCCGTCGGGATAAATGCGGGTCAGACGCTGGCCGCGGATCTCCACCAGCACGATCGAACCGTCCGGCATCACGACCGGCCCTTCGGGAAATTCGAGGTCGGTGGCGAGAACGCGGACGTTGGACATGTGAGACCCTCCCGGCTGCTTGTTATGGCTTGCACGGGATGTCCGGCACGGGCCCCACACGCAAGATTTGCCTGCGGTTATGGCAAAACAGGTCCGCCTTGCCAAGCAAGCGGGATGGTATGCCAGCGTTGCGCGCCAACCGCCGCACCGGACCTATCAGTATTGCTCTCTCGTGCCCCGGATACAGCGCAACGCGCCGCCACTTCGCGGCGTGGTGCGATGCTGAGCCGGGGCCCATCTCACCACGGTCACACATAGCCCTGGGTCCCGGCTCTGCGCCGCGTCATGTCATGCCGCGCCGCGTCCGGGACACGGCAGCATTTTACTTTGCGTCCTTGGCCGGCGGCGCGTCCTGCTTCTTCTTCAGATCGTCAACCAACTTCACCTGCGTGGCCTGGAGATCGCCGAGCGTCTTCTGCAAACCGGCCACCGTCGTCTTCAGCGCGTCGATCTGGCGGTTGGCGGCATCCAGCTTCTGCTGGTGATCGAGGTTGAGCTTGGTGATCGTCTTCTGCAGGAAATCGACATTGCTCTGGAGGCAGCTGGTGCGCCGCTCCATGGTCTTCTCGACGGTGCAGATCTCGATGCCGGGCACGTCCTGCGCGCGGAGCGGCGCGATCGCCAGCGCGGCGAGCAGCAACATCACGACACAAACGCCGGCGCTTCGAAGCGGCATGCAGGTTCCTCGTCAAATCGATCACGGCAATGTGCGCTTTTTGGGCGCAGCCGCCGGAGGCTACCACACTCGTACCGCATTCTCGCGTTGAGCTTGGCTTGTTCCCTTTGGACGATCCTTGGGACAGGGAGCAGTGAACCGCGCGCGGAAAAAGTGGGCGCTCTTTCCGCGGCTTTGATTAGGGGAGATTTTTGGAATGGCAACGCGCGATAGACGTCTGGCGGAATTCGATGGCGCCGGAGAACCGCCAGCTGGTCTGCCGGTCGAAGTGCTGTGCGAGGATCACAGCGGAACGTATCAACTGCCGTTCGCCTGCCGCTATGTCGAAGGACGCTGGCAGAACCACGAGGCCGGAATCGCGGTGGAAGCGACCGTGATCGGCTGGCGCCTGCCGCGCGTGAAGCACACGGGCGTCGCCTGAGCGCGGCTTCTGTTCCAAAATGCGACGGGGCCACGCTCCGGCTTAACCTTCGGAACGCGGTTCGAACGAATCGCGTCCGAATCGGCCGAATCGCTCTGTCCACGCCTGTTCACGGCTAGATGTCGATGCAGATCTGTTCTCGTACACAAGATCTGCGAGACCGCCAGGCTGACTCAGGCCTGGAGCCGCTGCCAAAGGTTAACGGCGGAAAAGGCATGGCTCTCGCGACCGCCCCAGACGGCGCCCGCCCCCGAAACAGGCAGGCAGCGCCGGGCCTGCCTAATATTCGACCTCGAGCTCCTCGATCTCGGCCGGCTCTTCCTTGGCCGCCGCGATCCATTCCTTCAACTCGGGCATGGCCATGATGGTATCGGCATAGGCCTTGAGCTTCGGCTCGAGCTTGACGTCATAGGTCACGAAGCGCGTCACCACCGGCGCGTACATCGCGTCCGCCATGGTGCGCCGCTCGCCGAACAGGAACGGGCCGCCCGACTTCTCCAGGCAGTCGCGCCAGATCGCCCAGACGCGGTCGATGTCGGCCTGCGCGCGCGACCAGATCTTGAAGCCGGGGAAGTGCCCCTTCAGATTGACCGGCAGCGAGGCGCGCAGCGTGGTGAAGCCGGAATGGATTTCGCCGCAAATCGAGCGGCAATGGGCGCGCTGGACGCGATCATCCGGCAACAGGCCGGAGGCCGGCATCACCTCGTTGAGGTACTCGGCGATCGCCAGCGTGTCCCAGACGGTGGCGCCGTCGTGCCGCAGGCACGGCACCAGGATCGACGACGACAGCAACAGGATTTCGGCACGCGCGGAGGCGTCGTCGGGCGCGGTCACGATCTCCTCGAAATCGAGCCCGGAAAATTTCGTCAACAGCCAGCCTCGCAGCGACCAGGACGAGTAGTTCTTGCTGCTGATGGTCAGTGTCGCTTTCGCCATTTGGCCCCTTCCCTCACGCCTGAGACTCGCAACGGATTTTGCACCCCGCCCGGCCCGCGGAGGTGCCCACTCCCTGTGCTTTCCCATGTGTACACCCCGCTTGAAGAGCAAGCGATGTGCCAGTTTTGCGGGCGATTTGACTCCGCTCTGGCTTCGATATTGCATGGCAGCACGGGACAGGTGGGCGTTTCAGAATGATGTCGATGTATTATCAGGCCTTTCAGAACCAAATGGATTTGACGGCGCCGTTTCGAGCGGGCGCCTCGTCCGCGCTCAAATTCCTCCATCTGGTGCCCCAGGGCGTGTCGGACCAGGTGGTCGGCCGGCTCTCGGCGGCGCTGGAGCTGATCTCGCGCTCCACCCTCACCTATGACCGTCCGGCCTACGGCATCGACAGCGTCATGGTGGGCAACCGCGAGGTCGCCATCACCGAGGAGATCGCCTACGCGACGCCGTTCGGCTCGCTGCTGCATTTCAAGAAGCATGGCGTGGCGGAGCAGCCGCGCATGCTGCTGGTGGCGCCGATGTCCGGCCATTTCGCGACGCTCTTGCGCGGCACCGTGAAGACGCTGCTGCAGGACCACGACGTCTACATCACCGACTGGCACAATCCGCGCGACATTCCGCGCAGCGAGGGCCGTTTCGGGCTCGACGACTACACCGATCATCTCATCGACTTCCTGGGACAGCTCGGCCCGCGCCCGCATATGGTGGCGATCTGCCAGCCGTCGGTCTCGGCGCTCGCGGCCGCCGCCGTGATGTGCGAGGGCAACCATCCCTCGCGCCCGGCGACGCTGACGCTGATGGCGGGACCGATCGACACGCGGATCCAGCCGACCAGGGTCAACGAGTTCGCCAAGAGCCGGCCGATCGACTGGTTCGAGCAGAACCTGATCAACTACGTGCCGGTGCAGTGCCGCGGCGCGCTGCGCAAGGTCTATCCCGGCTTCGTGCAGCTCACGGCCTTCGTCTCGATGAATCTCGAGCGCCACATCAAGCAGCACATGGATCTCGCCAACCACATCGCCAAGGGCGAGAACGAGAAGGCGGCGACCATCAAGACCTTCTACGACGAATATTTCGCGGTGATGGACCTGCCGGCGGAGTTCTACATCGAGACCGTGCGCGATGTGTTCCAGGAGCACCTGCTGCCGCAGGGCAAGCTGATGCATCGAGGCCGTCCCGTGAACACCAAGGCCGTCAGCCGCATGGGGCTGATGACGGTCGAGGGCGAGAAGGACGACATCTGCTCGATCGGCCAGACGCTCGCAGCCCAAGACCTCTGCACCAGCGTGCGCGCCTATCGCCGCGTCCACCACATGCAGGCCGGCGTCGGCCATTACGGCGTGTTCTCCGGCAAGCGCTGGAACAACGAGATCTACCCGCTGCTGCGGGATTTCGTCCACGTCAATTCGTGAGACTCAAGCGGCGCGCCGCGCGCTGCGGCGGGCGGCCCAGCGTGGCTGGGCGCAGATGTGGCCGAGGAATTCGATCACGGTCAGCGCGCCGAGATAGGCGGTGACACCGGTGCCGACATCGAGCGGCGGATTGACCTCGACGAAGTCGAAGCCCGCGATGTCGTGCCGCTCGGCGATCGCCTTCAGGCTGTCGCGCAGCTCGACATAGCTCATCCCGTTCGGCTCGGCCGAGACGCAGCCGGGGACCAGCGACATGTCCATGGCGTCGACGTCGATGCTGACATAGACGCGGGAATTGGCGGGCAGCAGAGCAGCGATCCCCTCCGGACCGATCCGCCGGAATTCGCCCATCGGGATGATCCGGTTGCCTCCGGCGATGACATCCTCGACCTGCGCCGGCGAATGACGCAGGCTGCGGATGCCGACCTGCGTCAGGCTGAGCGCGTTGTCCATGCCGGCGATATGGCGGAAGGCATGGCTGTTGGTGATGGTGAGATCGTTCTCGAACGGCGCGTAGTCGGTATGCGCGTCGAAATGGATGACGTGCAGCTTCTCCTCGAAGGCGCGAAACACCGGATAGGTGATCGAATGATCGCCGCCGAGCACCACGGGAAACGCGCCGCGATCGAGGATGCCGCGCACCATGGCGGTGATGTTCTCGAAGGTGCGCGGCGCATTGGCCGGATGAATATCGACATCTCCGACATCGGCGATCAGGCCCTGTGACATCTCCTCGACCAGATATTCGCGCCTCGTCTCCGGATCGTAATAGCCTTGGCCGCTGCCGTAGAAGCGCAGCGAGTGCTCGCGCAGCGCGCGCGGCGCAAGGCGGCTGCCCGGCATGAACGGCGAGCCTTCGTCGAACGGCACGCCGAGCACGGCAATGGCAGCGTCCAGCGCGGACAGATCCTCGCAGATCCGCGCGCGCAGGAAGGACGGGATCCCGACATAGGGCCGGTTGATGCGGGGCATGGCGTTACTCCGTGGGGTTGGATGTTGTCCTGGTCATGCGAAGGTCCGCCCGCACCAGGTCGAGAAAGTTGCGCAGGCGCGGCTCCTTCGGCGCGGCCATGATGTCGCGCGCCGGCCCCTCTTCCAGGATGCGGCCGTGGTCCATGAACGCGATACGGTCGGCGAGGCTCGCCGCAAAGCCGATTTCGTGGGTGACGACCAGCATGGTCATGCCGATGCCGGCGAGCGAACGCAGCACGGCGAGCACCTCGCCCACCAGCTCCGGGTCGAGCGCCGAGGTCGGCTCGTCGAACAGCATCAGGGCCGGATCCATCGCCAGCGCGCGGGCGATGGCCACGCGCTGCTTCTGACCTCCGGAGAGCGCGTGCGGATGGCGGTCGATCCGGTCCGCGAGCCCGAGCCGAGTCAGCAGCTCAGTGCCGCGCCGCGTCGCCTCGGCCCGCGAGCGGCCGAGCACCACGGTCTGCGGCCGCACGACGTTTTCGAGTGCGGTCATGTGCGGCCAGAGATGAAATTGCTGAAAGACGATGCCGACTTGCGGACGCAGGGCGTCGATCTGCCGGCCGCTCTGGCGGCGCACGACGCCGCCCGGCATCAACTCGCGCCCCAATGGCTTGCCCGCGACTTCGATGAAGCCGTCGTCGGGCTGTTCGAGCCAGGTCAGGCAGCGCAACAGGGTGCTCTTGCCGCATCCGCTCGGGCCGATCAGCGCGACGATCTCACCGGCATGCACGTCGAGATAGACCTGGTCGAGCGCGGTGACGCCGTGAAAGCGCTTGGTCAGGTTGGAAACGCGGAGGACGGGTGTCGCGCTCATCACGACCTCCTCGCAACCAGCGAGAGATAGCGGTCGGCGATCCGGTTGCGGCTGGTCGCCTCGTCCTGAACGGCGCCGACATTGCGTTCCAGCCGCCTGGATGCTTCCGCGATGATTGCGGCGATCAGCCAGTAGATCGAGGCGACGGCCGCGAACACCTCGAAGGGCGCGAAGGTGTTTCCCTGCACCACGAGGCTTTGATAGGTGAGCTCCGGCACCGTGATGGAGGACAGGACGGCCGACTCCTTCATCATGGTCAGCGTCATGTTGGTGGACGGCGGCACCAGCGTGCGCAGGATCTGCGGCGCCACCACATGCCACATCGCGCTCGCCGGCGACATGCCGATGGCACGCGCGCTTTCGAACTGGCCGCGCGGCAATGCGAGAATCGCAGCGCGCACGATCTCGGCGTAGTAAGCGCTGGCGAACAGCGCCAGCGCGACGGTACCGACCAGGGTCGCCGGCAGCCGGATGCCCCAGAAGGGCAAGCCGTAATAGACGACGAAGAGAATGATGATGAAAGGAATGTTGCGCAGGATCTCGACATAGATCCCGGTGACGAACCGCGGCAGCCAACCCGGCATCAGCGCGATCAGGGCAACCGCAATCCCCGCGACATAGCCGATCACGAGGGCCGCAAGCGAGACCTGGAGCGTCAGCCAAGCCCCTTGCAGGAGCAGCGGCCAGTAGTCGACCAGGACGGCGGGATCGAAATGCATCGCCTAGACCCGCGCCGCGGCGAAGCGGCTCTCCGCCGCCCTGCCGGACAGGCTGATGACGAGATTGATGACGAGGAAGACGAGCGCCGAGCCGATCATGGTCTCGAACGGCCGGTAGCTGGAGCTGGCGATCTGCTGCGCCGTGCGCAGCACGTCGACGACGGTGATGACCGACAGCAGCGCGGTGCCTTTCACCACGATCGTCGCCTCGTTGATCAGGACCGGCACGATGCGCCGGAACAGCTGGGGCAGCACCACCTTGAGCCAGATGGCATGCGGCGGGAGCCCGAGCGCCGTCGAAGCCTCGATCTGACCGGTGTCGATGGTGGCGAGACCGCCGCGCATGCTCTCGCTGACGAACACCATGCTGTTGAAGGCGATGGCCGAGACGCCGGCGACCTCCGGCGAGAGGTCGAGACCGACCGCCGGAAGCACGTAATAGGCGATGAAGATCTGGATCAGGAGCGGCGTGCCACGCACGAAGCTGATGACGACGGCGATGCAGGCATTGACCAAAGCGATCTTCTGCGCGCGGACGATCGTCAGCGCGGTGCCGAGCGCAAGCGCCAGCAGCATGATGATAACGGCCAGCCGGATGTTCACGGCCGCCGCACCGATCAGGCGAGGCAGGATCGACAGCAGATAGTCGAGCTTGAAGCCCATGGCACGGGCCTTTCTGTCGGAAGATGCCTGGTCCGCCGTTCCCTCTTGGCCGCCGCACCGAACGGCTACAGGGCTCCGGGCGGCAGATAGTCCTGATCCGGGATCGTCATCTCGAAGCCGAACCATTTCTTCTGAAGGGCCACGAGGCGGCCATCGTCGCGCATCTTGCGGATCACCCCGGAAATGGCGTCGCGCAGATCCTTGTCATCAGGCCGCGTCACCCAGGCGAGATAGGGGTGCACGCCGTCCTGAGGTATCGGCGCCATCAGTTCGAACACATCGGACTTGTCCTTGACGAGGGCGGCAAGGCTCGGCAGCGGCTGGAGCACGGCATCGACCTCGCCATTTGCGAGCGCCACGTAGCTCTCGGGATATGCGGTGAAGAGCTTCAGCTCTTTGAAGCCCGTCCCGCCGGCGGCCTTCAGCTTGGCATCGAGCGCACGCGCGACCGGCTCAGTCGACGAGGCAAGCTGGGTTGCGACCACCTTGCCGTTGAGGTCTTCCACCTTGGCGAGCTTGTCGCCCTTGCGCTTCATGGCGTAAGGCAAACCGTCGGCAATCGGCATGGTGTAGGCATAACGCTTGGCGCGTTCCGCGTTGATGCCGACCGTGGTGGCGACAAAATCGAACTTGCCGGCCAACACACCCGGCAGGATGCCCTGCCAGGGCAGGTCGAGCTGGTTCAGCTTCTTGACGCCGAGCTCCTTGACCACTTCGGCCAGGATGTCGGAGCCGTAGCCGACGATCTTGCCGTCCTTGACGAATTCGAACGGGGGAAAGGCAGCTTCGGTGCCGACCGTCAGCTCGCCGGTCCGCTTGATCTTGTCCAGCGTCGTCTCCGCGAAGGCAGGCTGGCTCGCGACCAGCGCGAGGCAGGCGCTGCCGGCCAGGACGCCGAATATCGTGCGATTGGTCTTCCGCATGGCTGATCCCTCTGTTGTCAATGTTCGCAAAGATTGCCGCCGCCTCAGGCGGGCGGCGCGTCGAAATAGTTTGCCCTCACCGCGGCGCCGATCAGGTTCACGATCAGGCGTCCGGCGGTGATGCAGGTGATCATGTTGACGTCGATGGCCGGCGTGATCTCCACGATGTCCATGCCGACCACCCGTCCCTTGCGCACCAGGCCGTGGATGAGCTTACGAACCTGATGAAAGGTGAGACCGCCCGGTGCCGGGCCCTCGACGGCAGGCATGACGGTCGGATCGAGGCCGTCAGCGTCGATCGTGATGTAGTACTGACCGCCCTCCGGAATCCGGTCGAGCACCGACTCGATGCCCTTGTCGTGCACCTCGAACGCCGGAATGATGTTGGAGCCGTAGGCCGCCGCCGCCTCGACCTCCTCGGTCCGTGCGCTGCCCGATGAGCGGATACCGATCTGGAAGATCTCGCCGATGTGGGGCATCTCGGAGGCCCGCCGGATCGGGCTCGAGAGGCCATCGCGAACGCCGTTCACCTCGTCGCGCCAGTCGATGTGGGCATCGACCTGGATCAGCGTGATCGGACCATGGCCCTTGAAGGCACGCAGGATCGGGATCGGAATGCCGTGGTCGCCGCCGATGGTGATGGGCATGGCGCCTGCGGCAAGGATCTTGCTTACCGCTTGTTCAGCGCGGACGGAGTGGCTGCGGAGATCGGTCATGTCGGCAGGCACGTTGCCGACATCGACCACTTTCAAGGCACGTCCGCCGTAGATCGGGCCACCGACATCGAAATCGTAGCGCTCCAGGCCACGACAGATGCGATCGGTGACCGAACGGACAGCATCGGGTGCCTTCGACTGATCATTGGTGATCGCGGCGGCATCGTAGGCGCTGCCGTAGGGAATGCCGAGGATGGCAATGTGCGCGTCGAGAGCGTCGAGATCGGTGCAAATTGGCGACCAGAGCAGGCTCTGGTGCTTGAGCGAAGGCGGCACCGTCAGGGGCAGAACCATAGGTCCTCCAGGTCACAGCAGGTTGGTCTTGCCGAACAAACCGGCATCTGGCCGCCGAGCGACCGGACCGCGCATCGTCCGGATGTTCAGCAACGCTAACGCGCCGCGGGCAGCAGGCGGAATGACGTTTCCCGAAACCATGCTTGTAGGAACCGCAACATGAAGCACGTCCCGCCGGCACCCGTTCCGCAGCTCACGGAGACCGATCTCAGGCTGCTGCGCATCTTTCGCGCCGTCGCCGAGGCCGGTGGGCTAACGGCTGCGGAAGCCCAGCTCGGGATGGAGCGATCGACCATCAGCCGGCACCTGCTCGCGCTGGAAACGCGCCTCGGCAGCCGGCTCTGCTTTCGCGGTCCGTCCGGGTTCGAGCTGACCGATTTCGGCCGCAAGGCCCTACAGGCCAGCATCGCAGCCTGTGACGCGCTCGAGATCGTGCATCACGAGCTCAACCTGGCCCGCAACATCCTGTCGGGCGAACTGAAGATCGGCATCGCCGACAACTGCCTGTCCAACCCGCAATGCCGGTTGGCGGACACGCTGGCCCGGTTTCGCGCTGCCGCCCCCAATGTCACCCTGAACATCGCGATCGGACTGCCGACGACGCTCGTCGAGGACGTGCTGGAGCGACGCCTGCATCTGGCCATCAGCGGGCAGCCCGCCGTCAACGGCAAGCTCGAATACGTCTCGCTGTTCGCCGAGGAGTTCAGGCTCTACACGGCGGCAGCCAGGCCGCTGGCGCTCGAATCCTTGCGCAGCGGCGGCGTGGTTCTGGTGACGCGAACAAACGATCGACGCACGCAAAACCTCGCCCGGCGGCTCCATATCAAGCAACGCGCGGTCGCCTTCGGACTGGAAGCGGTGGCGACAATGCTGGTCGGCGGCGGGTTTGTCGGCTTCCTTCCGAGGCATTACGTCGAGATGCTGCGGCCGATCCATCAATTGGAGGAAGTCTCCGGCGCCGAGGCGTTTCGCTACACGACGCAGTTCTCGCTGATCTCGGCGGTCAATCGACCGCTGCCACCGAGTGGCCGGCTGCTGGCCAAACTGCTGACCGGTCCAGAGAGCGCGACCTGAGCCAGGTCTCGGATACATGCTGATTGACGCGCGTCTCCTTGCGTCGCTTTTTCACGACCAGCTATCTTCATCCCACAGCTGGACGACATGCCCGGGCGTGACCTCGCGATACTGCCGGACCGGCGGCTGATAATCCGGCGCGCGCACCGGGCTTCTGATCTCGTCGTTCGAGGCCTCGCGCCGCGTGCCACGGCGCGCGGGGTCGGGCACCGGCACGGCAGCCATCAGCTTCCTTGTATAAGGATGCTGCGGATTGCCGAACACGGCCACGCGCGGGCCGATCTCGACGATCTCACCGAGATACATCACCGCGACGCGGTGGCTCATGCGCTCGACCACCGCGATGTCGTGGGAAATGAAGAGGTACGCAAGGCCCATGCTGGCCTGGAGGTCGAGCATCAGATTGACGACCTGCGCCTTGACGGAAACGTCGAGCGCCGAGACCGCCTCGTCCGCGACGATCAGTTTCGGTCCGAGCGCGAGCGCGCGCGCAATACAGATGCGCTGGCGCTGGCCGCCTGAGAACTCGTGCGGAAAGCGCGCGGCCATGTCGGCGGTCAGGCCGACGCGAACGAGCAGGTCGGCGACCTTGTCGCGCGCCTGCGACGCAGAGGCGAGCCCGTTGGCCAGCAGCGGCGCCGCAATCGCCGTGCCCACCGACATGCGCGGATTGAGGCTCGCGAACGGATCCTGAAACACGATCTGCATCTGCTTGCGGAAGTCGCGCAAGGTGCGGCCGTTCATCGCCAGCACATCCTGGCCGTCGATAAGAACAGTGCCGTTGTCCGGCTCGATCAGCTTGAGGATGGAGCGACCTGTGGTCGACTTGCCGCAGCCGGATTCGCCGACCAGCGCCAACGTCTCGCCGGCACGTAACGTAAACGAGACGTTCTCGACCGCATGCACGCGACCCGAGATCTTGCCGAACAATCCCGAGCGAATCGGAAAGCGCGTGGTGAGATTGGCGACTTCGAGCAGCGGGCGCTCGGCGATCGAGACCGTATCCGGCGTCTCCGTCGGCTCGTCCGAGGTGCCGGTCACCTTGTCGACGATCGGAAAGCGCATCGGCCGTGCCCGTCCGTCCATGGAACCGAGACGCGGCACCGCCGCAAGCAGGGCGCGGGTATAGGGATGCGAGGGTGCAGCGAAGATGCTCGACGTGGCGTCGGTCTCCACCGCCTCCCCGCCATACATCACCACGGTACGATCCGCGATCTCGGCGACCACGCCCATGTCGTGGGTGATGAAGAGGATCGACATCCCCTCCTCCTGCTGGAGCTCCTTCAACAGCTCCAGGATCTGGGCCTGGATGGTGACGTCGAGCGCTGTGGTCGGCTCGTCGGCGATCAGGAGTTTTGGTTTGCAGGCCAGCGCCATTGCGATCATCACGCGCTGGCGCATGCCGCCGGAGAAGCGATGCGGATGCTCGTGGAAGCGCGCTTTCGCAGCGGGAATGCGGACGCGATCGAGCAAACGGATGGTCTCGGCCTCGGCTGCTGCGCGCGACAGGCCGCGATGCTGGATCAGCGATTCCGCAATCTGGAAGCCGATGGTGAGCACCGGATTGAGGCTCGTCATCGGCTCCTGGAAGATCATGGCGACGTCGTTGCCGCGGATGTCCTTCATATCAGCTTCGGGCAGCGTCAGCAGATCGCGGCCGGTCAGCGTGACGCGTCCCTCGATGCGACCGCTCTCCTTCGGGATGAGCCGCATGATCGACAGCGCGGTGACGCTCTTGCCCGAGCCGGACTCGCCGACGATGGCGACTGTTTCCCTGGCAGCGATGTCGAATGACACGTTGCGGACCACGGGAATCCATTGCCGCTCGCGCAGGAAGGACGTGGTCAGGCCTGCGACCGAGAGCACCGGAGCTTGGGCTTCGGCAACGACTTGGTCGGGTCTGCTTGCGCCATGGCTCATGCGAAGACCTCAGTGCATGCCCCAGCCAAGGTGCGCCCCCTCCCCCGCTTGCGGGGGAGGGTTGGGGAGAGGGTGCTTCCACAATCGAGGACCCCCAAGAAGAGAGAACCCTCACCCGGCGCTGCGCGCCGACCTCTCCCGCAAGAGGGCGAGGTAAGAGGAGCCCGTGGCTGCACCGATGTCACCATTATGAACTCGCCCTCAATAGCCGCGGTCACGATCGACGCGCCCCGGCAAGGCCTCGCCGCGGCGGTGGCGCGCGATGGTGTCGAGCACGTAGTCGACGGCCGTCTCCGGCTTCGTCGTGCTGGCGATGTGCGGCGTCAGGAGAATGCGCGGGTGGCTCCAGAACGGATGGCCCGCAGGCAGGGGCTCGGGCTCGGCGACATCGAGCACGGCGGCCGACAATACGCCGCTGTCGAGTGCCGCGATGAGGTCAGCTTCGACCAGATGCCCGCCCCGCCCGACATTGAGCAGCCGCGCACCACGGGGCAGCCGCGCGAACAAATCAGCATTGAGGATGCCGCGCGTCTCGGACGTCAGCGGCAGCAGGCAGACCAGAATATCGGTCTGGGCCAGGAACTCGGGTAGCGCGTCCGCACCTGCATAGCAGGTGACGCCTTCGATGCTGCGCGGCGAACGGTTCCAGCCCGCCAGCGGAAAGCCGAACGATGTGAGGCGCCCGAGCACGGCCTGGCCGAGCAGGCCGAGCCCCATCACACCGACACGCCGTTCGCCTGTGTAGGTCGCGGGGAGCTCGCGCCAGACCTGCTCGCGCTGCTGGGCGACGAACTGGACGAGATCGCGATGCAGTGCGAGCACGGACATGCAGGCATATTCGACCATGCGCTCGGTGATGCCGGGCTCGAGCATGCGGACCAGCGGAACATGCGGCGGAAGTTTTGTGATGTCGAACTGATCGACGCCGGCGCCGACCGAGAAGACCAGTTCGAGATTGGGGAACGTCGCCGCGATGTCATCCGGCGGCTGCCAGGCCACCAGATAGCGCACCGCCTGGGGATCGCCGATATCGGACCAGAGTCGGAACGGCAGATCGGGCGCGCGCTCCGCGAAGAGACGCGCCCATTCGGCGCCGCGAACCAGATTGGCCTTGTAGAGAACCGTCATGCCCCGAAGACTCTCAGAACGGGCTGACCGGCGCGAGCCGGCGGCCATCGATCATGCGCTTGTGGCTGTAGGGCGCCGGATCGACCAGCGGCGTCGAACCGGTCACGATGTCGGCGGCGAGCTTGCCGGCTGCGGGGCCGATGCCGAAACCGTGGCCGGAGAAGCCGGTGGCGAGGAAGAAGCCCGGCAGCGCATCGACCGGCGAGATCACCGGAATGGTGTCGGGCGTGCAGTCGATCGTGCCGCCCCAGGCTTCCGCGATCTCGATGTCCTTCAGCTCGGGATTGGACTTGATCAGCGCTGCGAGCGCCGCGTTGACCAGCGACATGTCGGGCGCGGGATCGCGCACGCGCTCGGTCTCGAACGGCGACGGCTTGTCCAAGCTCCAGCTGGTGCCGCGCATCAACTGGTCGAAGAACGACTTGCCGAACGACATCTTCAATCCATTGCGCCGATGCAGATAGGTCGGCCAGAAGGTGAGCGCATAGCGAAACAGGTCGGGCGACAGCTCCACCGTGCCGCGATTGCGCAGCGCCAGCGTAAAGCCGCCGTCGAGGCGGCGGCGGATGCAGTAGAAATCGGTGCCGAGCGCGCCCGAGGTGATCTCCGGTCCCGGCGTGGTCCGGCACGCGGTGGCGTTGACGAGACCGATCGGCAGCTCGATGCCGTGGCGGCGGCAGAACAGCGACGACCACGCCCCGCCCGACAGCAGCACCGATTGCGTGCGAATGGTGCCCTTCTCGGTGACGACGGCGCTGACCCGCCCGCCTGATGTCTCCAGCCCGCGCGCGGCGCAGCCCTGATGGATGGTGACGCCATGTTTTCGCGCGGCGGTGGCGAGCGCGGGCACCGCCATCGACGGCTCGGCACGGCCGTCGCTCGGCGTGTGCAGACCGCCGACCCATTTGTCGGCATTGCCGGGCAGGCGCTCGGCGACCTCGGCCGGCGTCAGGACGGTGGAGTGCACCTGCTGCTCGCGCGCGATTGCCGCCCAGCGCTCCCAGCCGGCGAGCTCGTCCTTGCTCTTGGTCAGGAACAGCACGCCGGTGCGGCGGAAGCCGGCATCGACGCCGGCGTCGTTCTGCATGTCCTCCCACAGTCGCAGCGCCTCGCGCGCCAGCGGAATTTCCTCACGCGCGCGACCCTGCTGGCGGCACCAGCCCCAATTACGGCTCGACTGCTCGCCGCCGACATGCCCCTTCTCGACGAGGGCGACGGAAAGGCCCTTCTTCGCCAGATGATAAGCCGCGGAGACGCCGATGACGCCACCGCCGATGACGACGACATCCACCTGCTGAGGCAGGCGCTCGTCGCTGTTTATACGATTGAGCGGCGGGGACATGGGGCACTCCTGGAAATCAGTTCGATCGAAGCTCGTCGGCTCGTCATAAGTTTGCAGATCACGGGATGTTCATTCGCGGGTCGAGCGCGTCGCGCAGGCCGTCGCCGAGGAAGTTGAAGCTCGTCACCGCGAGCGTGATGGCGAGGCCCGGCGCGATCGCGAGCCAGGGCGCGCTGGTGAGATAGATCTGCGCGTTGTTGAGCATGTTGCCCCAGCTCGCGGCCGGCGGCTGGATGCCGTAGCCGAGATAGCTGACATAGGATTCGAGCAGGATCGACTTGGCGACGTTCAGCGTCGCCGCCACCACGATCGGCGCGATCGCGTTGGGCACGAGCTCGCGAAACATGACGCGCAGGTTCGACGAGCCAAACGCGACGGCGGCGACCGCGAACTCGCGCTCTCTTAGCGAACGAACCTGGGCCTCGACGACGCGGGCAACGCTCATCCAGGCGGTCGCCGCGATCAGCACGGTGGTGGTGACGAGGCCGGGCTCGGTAAGCGCGGCCAGCGCAAGCAGGAGGAAGATCGTCGGAAAGCACAGCACGGCGTCGACGAGCCGCATCAGCACCGCGCCGACCACGCCGCCATAGAAGCCGGCGAAGGCGCCGACGGCGATGCCGACCGCCATCGCGATCACCATCGCGACGATGCCGATCGAGAGCGACACCCGTCCGCCCATCATCAGCCGCGCCAGCACGTCGCGGCCGAGCTCGTCGGTGCCGAGGATGTGCGCGCCCGAGAGCGGCGGCGCGAACCGCTTCATGATGTCGATATAGGTGTCGTCGAACGGCAGCAGGTAAGGACCGAGTACCGAGCCGAGAACGAGAACCAGGATGATCACGGCGCCCGCAAGCGCTAGCCGGTGACGGCGGAAGCGCCGCCAGGCGGCCTGGCCGGGCGCGAGCTGGTCGGTGGAGAGGACCGCAGTCGTCATCGCCTAGCCCACCCGTATCCGCGGATCGACGACGGCATAGAAGATGTCGGCGAGCAGCGAGCCGATCAGCACCATGGTCGCAGAGAACATCAGGATGCCCATCACCACGGGATAGTCGCGATAGCCGATGGAATCGAGGAACAGGCGCCCCATGCCGGGCCAGGTGAACACGGTCTCGGCCACCAGCGCGCCCCCGAGCAGCGTCGGAAACTGCAGGCCGGCCACCGTGATCATCGGCAGCAGCGCGTTGCGCAAGGCGTGCACCGTGAGGATGCGCCATTCCGGCATGCCCTTGGCGCGCGCGGTGCGGATGTAGTCCTGGTTGATGACCTCGAGCATCGAGGAGCGCATGAAGCGGCCCCACATCGCGGTCTCGACCAGCGCCAGCACCAGGGCCGGCGCGATCAGGTGATGCAAGAGGTCGAGGAAGGAGCCGTCGCCGACGGTCTGGCGATTGCCGGCCGGCAGCCAGCCGAGCTTCACCGAGAACACATAGATGGTGACGAGGCCGAACCAGAAGGTCGGGATCGACAGCGCGATCATGGCCCCGACGGTCGCGAGCGTGTCGAACAGCGAATAGCGGCGTAGCGCACCCAGGATGCCGATCCAGCAGCCGAGCAGCACCGCGATGATGGTCGCCGTCACCATCAGCTCCAGCGTGGCGCCGAGATGCGAGGAGATCACCGACAGCACCGCCTCGCCGTCGCGATACGACTTGCCCCAATCACCCTTCAGCATGCGGCCGAACCAGTCGAGATACTGGATCGGCAGCGGCCGGTCGAGGCCGAGTTGCCTCGTGACGCGGTCGAGATCCTCCTGCGTCATCTGCCCGGAGACCGCAAATTGCGAGAGCGGACCGCCAGGCGCCAGATGCAGAATGGCAAAGCCGATCGCCGAGACGATCACGAGCAGCATGATCGCCTGCGCCAGGCGATTGGCGATGTAGCGGGCCATCTCAGGCGATCCAGCCGGCCTGAAGCATCAGGCCCAGTACCATTCGCGCATGTTCCAGCTGTTGATCGACATGTTGATGTTGGGACGGAAGCCTTGCAGCCCCTCCTTTACGCCCTCGGCGATGAAGCTCTGAAACAGCGGAAGGATCGCGAGGTCGTTGCGAATGAGCTTTTGCAGCTCGCCATAGGTCGCCTTGCGCTGCGCCAGGTCGAATTGCTTGGCGCCCTGAGACAGCAGCCGGTCGGCCTCCGCGTTCTGATATTGATAAGTGTTGTAGCCGCGGCCGCCCTTGGCGGGAATGGCACCGGAGCCGAAGCGCGGCGTCACGTCGGGGTCGCTGCCCAGCATGAAGTTCACGCCGACGATCACCGAATTGAACTTCGATTGCTGCCAGAAGTCGCCCCAGATCACGGCCGCCGGCATGTTGTTGACACGCATCGTTGCGCCAATGGCCCGCCAGTCCTGGATCAGGAGCTGCTGGCACTGCTCGCGCACGGCACTGCCCGCCGTCGTCGAGTTGGTGAATTCGAGCTTGACGCCGCCCTTCTCGCGAATGCCGCTTGAGCCGCGAACCCAGCCGGCAGCGTCGAGCAGCGCATTGGCCTTGGCAGGATCGTATTTGTGCTGCGGCAGCCCTTGCTGGAACGACCAGGCCTGCTGCGGCACGAAGCTCTCGGTCTGCGTCGGCAGGCCGTAATAGAGCGCATCGATGATCGCCTGCTTGTTGATGCCGAGATAGAGCGCCTCGCGCACGGCGCGGTCGGCAAAGGGACCGAATTCCAGGTTGGGCGCGATATGCTCCACCGAGGACGTCGACGAGACGAAGATCTTGCGGCCCTTCAGCGTCTTCGCTTCCTGCACGAAGTTCGGCAGGATGCCGGCGAGGCCCGTATAGTCGACCTGTCCGGTGCGGAACTGCGTGTAGAGCACGGTGAGATCAGGGATGTATTTGAAGACCACGCGTTCGACGTACGGCCCCTTGCCGTGATAGCCGGTGTGGGCATTCAACTGGATATGATCGCCGGGCACGCGCTCGCCCCAGCGGAACGGGCCGGTACCGACCGGCGCGTTGTGGAACGGCGAAGCGTTCGGATCGGACACCTTCTCCAGGATGTGCTTGGGCACGATGAAGGTGAACGACGCCAGGATCGACATGTAGGGCGAATAGGGCGCTTCCATCCGCCAATGGATCTCGTCGGGCGCCACGACGGTGATGTCCTTGACGAGGCTATGGCCGACCCGGCTGCGCGCGCGGAAACCGGGATTGTTGATCAGCTCGATGGAGAATTTGACGTCCTCTGCCGTGAACGGCGTGCCGTCATGCCACTTCACGTCGCTGCGGAGCTTGATCTTCCAGGTCAACCCGTCGGCGGACAGGCCGCCATTCTCAATGGTCGGGACTTCGCGGACAAGGTCGGGAACGAAATTGCCGTCGGGATCGATGTACCAGAGCGGCGAGAACACCTGCCACCAGATGCCCTGATCGACCTCGATGCCTGGCATCAGCGGATGGAAGACGGTCGGCTCCTGCGACAGCGCCGCGATCACCTGGCCGCGCGGCTTGTCCGGCGGATTGGTCGGGCGCTCGGTCTGCGCGAAGGCGCTGCCTGCGAGGCTCCATCCCGCTGCGGCGCCGGCGCCGAGCTGGAAGAATTGACGGCGATTCGGAATGCCGAGATGCACTGCCCCAACGCCGAGCTTGCCGGTGTCGCCTGCCATGACCACTCTCCGTTTTCCGCACACGGCACCGTCTCCCGCGCCCCCGAAACCCCGGCTGAGGGACAGGAGTGGGCTTTAGTGCTTCTAAATTTTTCTATCAAAAGTTCATCATGACTAAATACAGCTGTCAATCACATTGCTAGGATGCGCGACCTTTTCACTCCGACTGAAGCCTCGGACCGATGCGGTCCGAGGCCAAGACGATGCATGGGAGAGCGACATGGATGGTCGCGGCGATACCACCGGTCCGAAGGACGCCCCGGCGATCGAGGCCGACGATGCGGTCGACCAGCGCCTCGGCGAAACCGTGCGGCTGCTGCGTCAGCGTGCCGGCCTCTCGATCCAGGACGTCGCCACCAGGACCGGCCTGTCCAACGGCATGATCAGCCAGCTCGAACGCGCGCGCGCCATGCCGTCGATCCGCACGCTGCGCCTGCTCAGCATCGCGCTCGACGTGCCCATCTCCTATTTCTTCGAGACCACCGATCCCGGCGACGTACAGCGCTACATCGTGCGCAAGAACAGCCGTCGCCTGCTGCGCCTCACCGCCAGCGGCGTCGTCAAGGAGGCCCTCACCCCCGATGGCCAGGGCCAGCTCGAGCTCTATGAGCTGACGCTCAATCCCGGCGCCTCCTCAGGCACCGACTTCCTGCAGCACACCGGCGAGAAGGCCGGCTACATCCTGTCCGGCAGCCTGCGGCTGTGGCTCGACAACCAGGCCCATGTGCTCGAGGCCGGCGACAGTTTTCGTTTCCCGAGCATCGTGCCGCACATGTTCGACAACCCGACCCAGCAGGTGGCGCGCGTGATCTGGGTGACGACGCTGCGCCAGACCGATTCACCGGCGGGTTGAAGCGCAAGGCCGGCCGGGCCTCGGCTCCCGGACCGCCGGCCGCCCGCGGCGCCGGAAATTGACCCTCGACGGAAACGCAGGGAATCTGTAGCTCACATGAAGCTGGCCCCCTCGACAGGGCGGGGCCGGGGCGGTCCGCGGCTGGCTCTTTGGTGTGAGACCATGAAACTCAGGGGGCTTGTGACATTTGCGATGGCCGCCCAGGTCATCGTGACCGCCGCACTCCTTCTCGCCTCCTATGCCGTGACCGGCACCGCCGGCCCGCCCGGGTTCGGCATGCCCCAGCTCGTCGCTCTGATGGCGAGCGCCGTCGTTGCGGTGCTGCTCGCCCATCTCTGCACACGTGCGATCGAGACGTCGCAGGCCGAACGGGCGGCCGCGCAACTGGCCGATCAGACGAAGGCGATCGCGGCGAGCGCCCAGATGACCCAAGCCGTCATCAAGACCGCGCTCGACGCCTTCATCCAGACCGACGAACGCGGCATCGTCCTGGAGTGGAGCTTGCAGGCCGAAGCCCTGACCGGATGGTCGCGGCAGGAGGCGCTCGGCGCCGACGTCGTCGACCTCCTCGTCGCCGGGCCGTTCCGCGCCGGCTTCAGGCAGCGCATGATGCGGCTGTTGCCCGAACTGTCGGATACGCCGATCGGCATCCGCTTCGAAGTGAGCCTGCTGCACAGGAACGGCGAGGCGATCCTGGTCGAGGCTTCGAGCACGGCGCTCCTGCTCGGCGGGCGCACCATCATCAACAATTTCGTCAAGAACATTACCCAGAAACGCGCCGCCGAGGAGCAGCTGATCCAGGCCCAGAAGATGGAGGCGGTCGGGCAACTCACCGGCGGCATCGCGCACGAATTCAACAACATGCTCACCGTGATCACCGGCACGATCGAGATCCTCGCCGACGCCGTGAAGGACAATCCGCCGCTTGCGACCATCACCAAGCTGATCAGCGAGGCCGCCGATCGTGGCGCCGCGCTGACATCGAGCCTGCTGTCCTTTGCCAGGAAGCAGGCGCTGCAGCCGACGGAGATCGACGTCAACGAGCTGCTCGAAGAGCTTGCGAAACTGCTGCTGGCGACGTTCGACAAGAAGATCGAGATCGTGACGAAGCTCGATGGCAAGGTCTGGCTCGCCTTCGCCGACCGCGGCCAATTGAGCTCGGCGCTGCTCAATCTTGCCATCAACGCCCGTGACGCGATGCTGGACGGCGGCAGGCTGACGCTGACGACACGCAGCGTGGTGTTCGGCGTGCGCGAGGCCCTGGCGGTCGGCGCCGGCTATGCCGGCGATTATGTCGAGATCGAGATTGCCGACACCGGCACGGGCATTCCGCAGGCCATCCTGGAGCGGATCTTCGATCCCTTCTTCTCGACCAAGGAGGTCGGCAAGGGCACCGGGCTCGGGCTCAGCATGGTGTTCGGCTTCGCCAAGCAGTCCGGCGGCGGCATCAAGGTCGCGTCGCAAGAAGGAAGCGGCACGGTCTTCACGATCTACCTGCCGAAGGCGGAGGCGAGCACGCTTCGCCCGACCGGCTTTGACGATCGCAAGGTCGTGGGCGGGCGGGAGACCATCCTTTGCGTCGAGGACGACCACGACGTCCGCAACTACGTCACGGTCCAGCTCGAGAGCCTCGGCTACAAGGTCATCCCTGCCGCCAATGCGACCGAAGCCCTCGCCATCGCCGCGGAGGGCAAGGCGTTCGACCTGCTGTTCACCGACATCGTGATGGCCGGCGGCATGAACGGACGGGAGCTCGCCGAGCAGATGGTCGCCGCGCGGCCGTCCTTGCGGGTCCTGTTCACCTCCGGCTACGCCTACGATTCCCTGCATGCGCAGGGACGCGCCACGATGGGCGCGCCGCTTCTGAGAAAGCCCTACCGCAAGGCCGAGCTCGCGCGCATGCTGCGCCGCTCCCTCGACACCGCCGTCGATTCCGTGGGCGATGCGATCCCGACGCCCTATTCGGTGCAGGCGGAAGTCGAGGGATTCCTACGCAGGTCCGAGCGTGACGGTCGTTAGCGCGAGCGTGGCGGATGGACTCCGCCGGCGGCCTGCGCAAAACTCCACCACAGTCGGAATTCATTGGAGGCGAGCCATGACTGCACTCGAGAAGGGCATTACCGCAAGCGGCACGGGCTATAGCGGCAAGAGCTGGAACATCCTCGGCCAGGTCTATTTCCCCAAGGCCGTCACCGATTCCACCTTCGCGTTCGAGACCAACAGTGATCCCGGCCAGTTCGTGCCGGTGCACATCCATCCGACCCAGGACGAGTTCATCCTGGTGCAGGAAGGCACGCTCGACCTCAAGCTCGACGGCCAATGGGTCAAGGCCCATGCCGGCGACCTCGTGCGCCTGCCGCGCGGCATCCCGCACGGCTATTTCAATAAATCCGACAAACCGGCACGCGCGCTGTTCTGGGTCTCGCCGATGCAGAAGCTGGAGGCGCTGTTCAACCAGCTTCACAACCTCACCGACCCCGCCGAAGTCGTACGCATCTCGGCCCTGCACGAGGTCGACTTCCTGCCGCCCGAGGCGAACGACTAGGCTACGATCTCCTGACGACGAATCGTTGGGGAACCAGCCATGCTTGGACGACGTCATGTCATCGCGACCATTGCGGGGCTTGGGCTGATCCTGACGACATTCGCCGTGAGCCATGCGCAAACGCTCACGGCGAGGCAGTCGGAGGCGGTCGCGACCTACGAGCACGCGCTCGGCGAGTTCAAGGCGATCCTCGCCGAGCGGCGCAAGCAGATCGATGCCAAACAACCGCTGCCGAACCTTCCGGGACAGGCGCTGTATCTGGCGCGCGTCGCGGTCATCAGTTCTTACAAGGATCTCACCGACGCCATTCCGTCGCGGATCGGCCGGCCCAACAAGTTCGAGATACCGCCGGCCTATTTCGACGCCGACATCGAGCCGCTGATTGACGAATACGGAAAGCTGTTCGACATCATGGAGGCGCCGCCGGCCAGGGCACAGAACTCGGCGACGCCGTTCAAGGACGTCGTCGATCTCGCGGCTGCGATCGCGCGCGCCAAGGGACTTGCGCCACCTCACGCGAAAGCTGCGGGGCGCATCAGCCTGGGGCTGTTCTACGCCGAGACCAACGGCAAGCAGAATGTCCGCAACGGGCGCTCGAACACCTATATGGGCAGCTTCCAGACCGGCCCGTCAGAAGACCGCAACGGCCGCAGGAAATGGGAGGCGATCAAGGGAGAGATCGCGGCCATCGATCCCGAATTGAATGCGCGTGACGACAAGGAAGAGGCGCGCGCCAGCGGCACCGATCACCGTTTCAACCATTGGACCAATGTGCGCGACGGCCTGATGAACGCGCATGCGGAGGTCTTCCGGGAAATCCCCGCGATCGTGAAGACGCTTCCCGACCCGATCGACCAGATGAAGCTGTTCGAGCTGATCCAGATCGTTCCGACCCCGACGCGGTCCGCGCTCAAATCGGGCGATCTCCTGAACTACCGGGTATCCAGTCCGACGATCATGAAGCACTTGCGCAACAACAGCATTTTTGCGTTCGGACAGGCCGACCGTGCCAGAACCTCGGCGAGCTTCCGCGAGATTCTCGGTGCGATGTGGTTGTTCAACCGGAAGTTCGAGAAGGCGATGGCGAAGTACGCGGAGATCAAGCCGCGCTGAGGGAGCGGTTACAACGCTACTGGATGTCGTGGGCTCTCGTTCGTTACCCCAGCGGTTTGGTTCCAAAACGCCGCCAGAGATTTGGATAGCGCCGGGCCAGGTGCTCCTCATCTTCCTCGAAAGGCTCGCCGGAAGGTTCGGCCCCTCCCAGTCCGGCCTCCGGCTCGGAATAGTCACGCACATCGCCCTGTCCGCCCGTCTCCCGGAAGACTCGGTTCGCGACGTAGTAGATCTCCTCGAACTCCCACATCCCATGGGGACCTGCGGCCACATCCAGCTGCGCCATGGAGTCGGGATCGGCCAACGCCGGCTCGTAGACCTCGCGTCCCTTCGATACCAGCCAACGCCGGAAATACTCGAAACTATCGTCGGAGCAGCCGCCGTGGATCACGTAGGCAGCCCCCCAAAGGTCCCAGGTGTAAGCGTCGTTGAGACAGCGGCGAAAAGCGATCTCGAACGACTTGATGTCATCGAGAGTTAGTTTGTGCAGCGCTGTTTGCAGGGGCGCCGATATGGGCCGCCGGATCAGCGCCGAACTGCGCGGCGCGCCCGACGATCTCCCAGAACCGATCCACCGGCATCCCGGGCGCGCTCATCAATTTCTCCACCAGGCAGCACCACCAGCCCGGATCAACCCAGCCCGGCCTGCGTGCACCTTATCGTTGGTACACGCCCGCGAATTCGCGGTCAATTCTCCGGCTTGTTGCCGTCCGTCAGCGTCTTCAGGAAGGCGATGATGTCGGCCTCGTCCTGCTCCGTCATCGCCGGCTTGTCGCCGAGATGACGATCGAAGGGCGGATCGCTGACATCGACATTGGCGTGATATTTTTCCGGCAGGTCGTCGTATTTCTGCACCGTGCCGTCGGCGGCACGCGGAAACACCTTTTCCGGATTGGTGTCGCGGAAATTGTAGAAGTCGAGCACCTGCTCGAGGCTGCTGAAGACACCGTTGTGGAAGAAGGCGTGGCGCGTCGCCGTGTTGCGCAACGTCGGCGTCAGGAACATGCCGCAATATTGCGTCTGCTCGGGGATGTCGGTGCGGTGCGGGCCGCAGACGCCGAGGTCGAAATAACCGGGGTCGCGATTGTTGGCCAGCGCGGCATTGCGCGGCGCGCCGAGTGCCTCGTATTGGTGGTCGGTGAACAGCGGCGGCAGGCCATCGCGGGTCGGCGCCGAAGTATGGCAGCCAGCACAATTGGCCTTTTCAGGGTCGTTGAACGCTTGCAGCCCACGCAGCTCAGCTTCCGAAAGCCGCGCCCTGCCCTCGAGCCAGTAATCGTACTTGCTGGTGTAGGAATGGAAGCTCGGCTCCTCCACCTGATAGCGCGCCACCGCGAACATCGCTTCCGCAATGAGGAGCCGCTGGTTTCTCAGCACGCCGGCGCCGAACAGCTCGACGAAACGGTTGACATAAGACGCGCGGCGCAGCTTGTCCGCTACGATCTCGGCGCTGCCGCCGTCCATCTCGTTGGGATCGAGCAGCGGAAACAGCGCCTGGTCCTGTAGCGTGTCGGCGCGGCCGTCCCAGAACAGGCCACCCTGCGGCACGATGTTCGCCGACGCTCCACTGCCGCCCGCAGTCTTGGTCGTGCGCGCGGCCTGCTGGCCGACCGCGGCCATCTGCGCGAGATCGATGACATTGTCGTCGTCACCCTTGTCGGGGCCGATACTGAAATTCGGGTGGCGGTCGAGATAGGTCAGCGACGGCACCGCGCGGGCACCTTGCCGCAAGAGGTTAGCGCCGCCGAGCATGACCGGCCCGTCATTGGGCGGCCCGTAGGCGTGATCCGGGCTGTGGCACGATGCGCAAGACAGCGCGCCTGAGGACGACAGCGCGGCGTCGTAGAAAATCGCCTTGCCAAGCTGCGCCATCGCCGAGAGCGGCGCAACCGGCGGACGCATGAGGCGGACCGGGTTCGGATTCGCGCCCGCCAGATTCGTCTCTGCAAATCCTTGCGTCCCGGCAGCCATGACGGCGCCGGCCAGACAAAGCAGGCCGGCGCCGAGAAGCCACACAGTGCGGCTGTGCATGTGAGGTCCTGAAGGACTAGTGGTGGTGATGCTCGTCCGGCGGGCTGGTGATGACAGTGCCGGAGGTCGGATCGAGGAACAGCGCGTCCACCCGCAGATCGTGGCGATGATCCTGGTCGAAGTCGAACAGGTCCATGATCGAGCCCGCGCTGGCGTCGAACGCACCGCCGCCCAGACGCTGGCCGCGCAGCCAATTGTCCTCGATGAACCGCACCACCGAGGCCTGCGAGATGTAGGCGTGGCTGACGAAGTTGGTCCTGGCGTAGGGTGAGACCACGATGAAGGGCACGCGGGTGCCCGGACCGCAGCGACCGTTCACCGGCTGACCGGAGAGGCCCTTCGGTGCCGGCTGCTTCTGCGGGCCGGGGCCGCACAGGCCCGGACCGTTGACCTGATCGGCGGTCGGATCGTAGGAGGCGCTCTTCGGGGCAACATACTGATGGTCGTACCAGCCGTCGGAGTCGTCATAGGTGATGATGATTGCGGTCTCGCGCCACTCCGGCTGTTTCTGGAGGAAGTTGATCAGCTCGACATTGCCGACCTGCTCGTCGAGCGGATCCGAATTGCCGGCATGACCGTCCTGGAAGGCCGGCATCTTGATGTAGGAGACAGCCGGAAAATTGCCGGCCTTCACCGCGGCGTAGAAGTCCTCGAGATCGTAATTGTGGTTGGCCGGATCGATCTTGCCGTTGAGATCGTGGGTATGGCCGATCGCCTGGACCGAACTCGGCCGCGCATGGGTCGGGTTCGCAGTCGACTTGAAGTACTGGAAGAAGGCGTGGTGCGGACTGTAGTCCACGATGGTGCCGTTGACGTTGCTCGAGAACGTGCTGCGGGCACAGCCGGTGGTGCCGTTGGCGTTCTTGAGGGTCAGGTCGAAGCCGCCCATGAAGCTGCCCCAGCTGATATGCTCGTCGTCGAGCAGATCGCCGATGTTCTTGCTCGTCATGAGCACGGTGCTGGTGGTGCTCGAGCAGGAATCATAGGCGGGATCGGTGTCGCCGATCAGCGTCAGGCCGCCCTGGCCGTCGGCGATCGAGGACGAGGTGCCGACGATGTTCTGCGCGCCATTGGTCTGGCCGGAGACCACTTCCAGCATGCCGGGCGTGGACGGACCAAACGTGTCGGTCCAGTGATTGTCGCTCATGGCGAAGTGCTGGGCGTAGTTCCAGAACGCGGTGACGGTGTTGCCGTCGAAATAGCCCATCACCTGACCGTTGGTGCCGAACGCGCCGGCGCCGCCGGCGGTGCCGCGGCCGGTGAATTTCGGGAACAAATCCTCCTTGCCGTTGTCCACCGCCTGTTGCTCGGGCGTGTAGGCATGGTTCTGCGACCGCGTGTTGGCCTGGGTGCGATCGAGCCGGAACGGATCCGTCGCGCCGGTGCCGTTGGCCGGGCTGTTGTTGGGGTTGTTGACCAGCAGGTTCGCCGTGACGAGGTTGTTGACCTTCGGCGTATGCGGCTTCGGCACGAAGGGGATGGAGCCGGACGGGTTGGCCGCGTTCGGATAGGTTGCGAAGTAGTGGTCGAACGAGCGGTTCTCGTTGAAAATGATCACGAGATGCTTGATCGGCGTCTCGGTGTGGATGTCATGCGGATGACGGCGATGATCGCGATCGTTGCCGTGATCGCGGTCCCGGCCAAAATCGTCCGCGAGGACGGGAAGAGTGCACGCGAGCGCGCTCGCGGCCGCGAAAATCGCGGCCGTCGTCAGTAGTCTCGATTTCATTTTTATGACGCCCCGAAAATGAGGATGTTTACGATCAGAAATAATCTAAACATCGTGGGTGACAGAGCTGTGTCAGTTTGACGCACGAGACACTTGGCGCAGTGGTTGAGGTGCAATTTTTCATGCCGGCGCCTGCGCCGCCTGCTCTACTCAGTCCGGATCGGCGAGTCCTTCAGGCCATTGTTGTCATAGGCCTTGCGCAAGGTGCCGTTCGTCACGGCTTCGTTCATGAACCTGGTGACGAACGCGAGCGACTGGCTGTGGCCGAGCGGCACGGCAACCGCCGTCACCGTCTTCTTGAACGTCTCGTCCAGCACCTTCGTGCCGGGAATTTTCTGCGCCATCTTGTTGAGCTGGTCGCGCGACAGCGCGAAGGCGTCGATCTCGCCGCTCTTCAGCAGGCCGAAGATCTCGTCATAGGTCTGATAGCCCGTGACTTTCGCATTCTTCAGATGCGCGATCGCGCCGCGCATCGTGGTGGTGGCGTTGACGGCCGCGACCTTGATGCCGGGCTGGTCGAGCGTCGCGAAGTCGGTGACACCGGAGCCGGGCTTGACGATATAGGTGGCGTCCGCGACCTCATAGACCGGGCCGAACAGCATCTTGGTCTCGCGCTCGGGGTCCTTGGGCAGCCAGGTGACATCCCAGGTGCCCTTCCCGGCCGCGTCGGTGATCTGTCCGGAGTTCTGGTGCACGACATATTCGACGGGAACACCGAGCTGCGCAGCCATCGCCTTGCCGAGGTCAACCGGCACGCCGGCGAAACCTGCTTCCGTCTTGGTCGACCAGAACGCGCCGCCCGCTGGACTGATCGCGATCGCGACCCGCAGCTTGCCGGTCGGCGCGATCTCGTCCTTCAGGCCATCGGCTAAAGCGGGCATGGCAACCACCGCTGCAAGGAGAAGGCCGGCAAGGGCCGATTGGAAGGACGTGGGCATGTCATGTTCTCCTCACTTTTTTTCTTGGCTTCTTCGCTTCTGCTTGGCTTCTTCTGTTCGTCCCGATCGCTTCACGTCGCACGGCCTTTGACACAATTCTGGTCGATCGTGCGCGCGATGAAAAGCGGTTTGTCATGACAAATCTGTCAAAGGCCACACCGCCGTTTGCAGTGCAAGGTCCGCGACTGCCATGGCTATGGTGTTCCACGGCCGGATATTTGTTGGTAGCCTGCCGCACCGACAGACAGCAATCGGGGGCACCGAATGACGCGCGCGAATCCCGCATCTCCCGCACAGCGCATTTGGGCGGGGAGACGCATCGGGCAGGCTGTGGCCGCCATCGCGACCGTGGCCGCCCTCGCCGGTTGCGAGGACAAGAACACCTTCGTCGCGCCGCCGCCGCCCAAGGTGGATGTCGCAACGCCGGTGCAGCGCCCGGTGACGCGCTATATCGAAGCCACCGGCAACACCGCTCCCATCAAGAACGTCGACCTGGTCGCGCGCGTGCAGGGTTTTCTGCAATCGATCGACTATCAGGACGGCACCTTCGTCAAGCAGGGCACCCAGCTCTTCACGATCGAGCCCGAGACCTACAAGCTCAAGCTCGACCAGGCGCAGGCGGCCGAAGCCGGCGCGCAAGCCTCGGTCCGGCAGGCGGAAGCCGACTACAAGCGGCAAGCCGAGCTCGTGCAGCGCCAGGCGGTCTCGCAGGCCACGCTCGACAACTCGACGTCCACCCGAGACAACGCCCAGGCCAATCTCCAGCAGGCCCAGGCCAACACCAAGCTTGCCGAGGTCAACTACGGCTACACCAGGGTGACCGCACCGTTCGACGGCATCGTCAGCGCGCACATGGTCTCGATCGGCGAGCTCGTCGGCGTCTCCTCCCCGACCCAGCTCGCGACCATCGTCGCGATGGACCCGATCTATGTGAACTTCACCGTCAACGAGCAGGACGTGCTGCGCATCCGCGCCGAAGCGGCCCGCCGGGGATTGACGCCCACCGACCTCAAGCAGTTTCCGATTCAAGTGGGTCTCCAGACCGAGACCGGCTATCCGCATGAGGGCAAGCTCGACTACGTCTCGCCGACCATCAACCAGTCGACCGGCACGCTTGCCGTTCGGGGTCTCGTGCCCAACGACAAGCGGGTACTGCTGCCCGGCTATTTCGTCCGCGTCCGCGTGCCTTTCGACCAGGAGAAGGACGCGCTCCTCGTTCCCGACACCGCGCTCGGCAGCGACCAGGGCGGCCGCTATCTGCTGGTGGTCAACGGCGACAATTTCGTCGAGCAGCGCAAGGTGCAGATCGGACCCGTCGACAACGGATTGCGCGTGATCGAGAGCGGGTTGAAGCCGGACGACCGCGTCGTGACCGCAGGTCTCTTGCGCGTGATCCCGGGCCAGAAGATCGACCCGCAGGTGACGAAGATCGGACAGCCGCAGGCGTCTGCCAAGTAGGGAGCTGCCTGCCATGATCTCAAAATTCTTCATCGAGCGGCCGGTCCTCTCGAACGTCATCGCACTCTTGATGATCCTGATCGGCGGCGTCGCGCTGTTCAACCTCGCGATCGCGCAATACCCCGATGTGGTGCCGCCGACGGTACAGGTCACCACGCGCTATCCCGGCGCCAGCGCCAAGACCGTGATCGACACGGTTGCCTTGCCGATCGAGCAACAGGTCAACGGCGTCGAGGACATGCTCTACATGCAGTCCTACAGCGGCTCCGACGGCACCTACACGCTGACCGTGACCTTCAAGATCGGCACCGATCTCAACTTCGCGCAGGTGCTGGTGCAGAACCGCGTCTCCAGCGCGCTGTCGCAACTGCCGACGTCCGTGCAGAACCAGGGCGTCACCGTGCAGAAGCGGTCGACCTCGATCCTGCTGTTCGTGACCCTGACCTCGCCGGATTCCAGGTATGACAGCCTTTACCTGAGCAACTACGCCACCATCAACATCCGCGACGAGCTCTCGCGGCTGCCCGGCGTCGGCAACGTCACGGTGTTCGGTGCCGGGCAGTATTCGATGCGGGTCTGGCTCGACCCGAACAAGCTGCAAGTGCGTGGCCTCGTGCCGCAGGACGTGATCCAGGCGATCCAGCAGCAGAGCCAGCAGGTCTCCGCCGGCCAGGTCGGCGCGCCGCCGACGCCGCCGGGCCAGGCGTTCCAATACACGCTCAACGTCAACGGAAGGCTCGACGACACGGGCCAATTCGAGAACATCATCGTCAAGTCAGGCAGCAGCGGCGACGTCACGCGGGTGCGCGACGTCGGCTGGGTCGAACTCGGCGCGCAGACCTACAGCCAGATCTTCTCGCTCAACAAGCAGCCCGCCGTCGGCATCGGCGTGTTCCAGTCGCCCGGCGCCAACGCGCTCCAGGTCGAGCAGGCCGTCGAGAAGAAGATGACCGAGCTCGCCAAGCGATTCCCGGAAGGCATCAAATACGACACGCCGTTCGACACCACCAAATTCGTCGAGGCCTCGGTGCACGAAGTCTACATGACGCTGATCGAGGCCGGCCTGCTCGTGCTGGTCGTGATCCTGGTGTTCCTGCAGGACTGGCGCGCCATGCTGGTGCCGGCGACCACCGTGCCCGTGACGATCATCGGCGCCTTCGCCGCGATGGCGGCGCTCGGCTTCACCATCAACATGTCGACCCTGTTCGCGATCGTGCTCGCGATCGGCATCGTCGTCGACGACGCCATCGTGGTGGTCGAAGGCGCCGCGCACAACATCGAGCAGGGCATGAACGGCCACGATGCCGCGATCAAGGCGATGGACCAGCTGTTCGCGCCGATCGTCGGCATCACGCTGGTGCTGATCTCGGTGTTCTTGCCGGCCTCGTTCCTCGCCGGCCTCACGGGCCGCATCTATTCGCAATTCGCGCTGGTGATCGCGGCGACCGCGCTGCTCTCCGCCATCAACGCGGCGACCCTGAAGCCGACGCAATGCGCGCTGTGGCTGCGGCCGGCGGTGCCGCCGGAGCAGCGCAACTTTTTCTATCGCGGCTTCAACAACGTCTACAACCGTATCGAGCGCGGCTATACGCGGCTGATCAGCTTCCTGTGCGGGCACGCCACCGTGTCGGTCGCGGTCGCGCTGGTGCTGATCGTGATCGGCGGCTACGGCCTGTCGCGGGTGCCGACCGGCTTCCTTCCGATCGAAGACCAGGGCTATCTGATCGCCGCCATCCAGCTGCCCGACGGCGCCGCGCTGGAGCGGACCCAGAAGGTGCTCGACAAGGCCAGCGAGATCATCAAGGAGACGCCCGGCGTCCAGCAGGTCATCACCATCGCCGGCATCTCGGCGCTCGACAGCAGCGCCAGCCTTGCCAATGCCGGCGTCGCCTACATCATCCTGAAGGACTGGGAGGCGCGCAAAGGCCCCGGCGAGGATCTGCGATCGCTGGTGTACGGGCTGAACGACAAGCTCGCCGTCATCATGGAGGCGCGCACCATCGTGCTGCCGCCACCGCCGATCCAGGGCATCGGCAACGCGGCCGGCTTCTCGATGCAGGTCGAGCTGCGCGACGGCAACAGCGATTTCGCCAAGCTGCAGGCGATCACCGGCGCGATGGTCAGTAACGGCCAGAGCCAGAGCGCGCTGCAGCGCGTCCAGTCCTCGTTCCGCTCGTCGGTGCCGCAGTTCAACGTCGAGATCGACCGCGTCAAGACCCAGACGCTGCACGTCACCACCGATCAGGTGTTCGCGGCCCTGTCGACCTATCTCGGCTCGTCCTACGTCAACCAGTTCAACAAGTTCGGCCGCGTGTTCCAGGTCTATACGCAAGCCGATCCCGCGTTCCGCGTCACCGAGCGCGACATCGCCAACATGCAGGTACGCAACTCGAACGGCGACATGATCCCGATCGGCACGGTCGCCACCATCACCCCGGCCACCGGCCCGTCGCTGATCAGCCTCTACAATCTCTATCCCTCCTCGACCGTGATCGGTCTGCCGGCACAGGGCTATTCGTCCGGCCAGTCGCTGAAGCTGATGGAGGAGATCGCCGACAAGACGCTGCCACAGGGCACGGGGTATGAATGGACCGCGATGTCCTATCAGGAGAAGGCGGTCTCCAACCAGATCTACTGGGTGTTCGGGCTCGCCATGCTGCTGGTCTATCTCGTGCTCGCCGGCCAGTACGAGAGCTGGTATGCGCCGATCTCGGTGATCCTGGCGGTGCCGTTGTCGCTGATCGGACCGACGCTGATCCTCAATGCCCTCAAGATCGACAACAACCTCTATTGCCAGATCGGCCTGATCCTCCTGATCGCGCTGTCGGCCAAGAACGCCATCCTGATCGTCGAGGTCGGGCTCGAGCTGCACGGCCGCGACGGCAAGCCGGTGCTGGAATCCGCCATCGAGGCGGCGCGTGCCCGCTTCCGTCCGATCCTGATGACGTCGTTCGCCTTCATCCTCGGCGTGGTGCCGCTGGTGATCGCCACCGGCGCCGGCGCCAGCGCCCGCAAGTCGATCGGCATCACCGTGTTCTCGGGCATGCTGGCCTCGACTTGCCTCGCGGTGCTGTTCGTGCCGGCCTTCTTCGTGGTGGTGCAGCGGTTCGAGAACTGGCGCGCATCGAAGAAGGCGCCGAAGGCGCAGCCGGTGGCGGAGGTGAAGCCTTAGCTCCGATAAAAAGTCGAAAACAACCCCATGCACAGTAGAGATGGGGTTGAAAAGATTTCAGAAATTTCGGCCTTGCCGAAATGACTTGCTCCGTCGGGCAAAACACCTGCATAATGGCATCATGGGTGGTGTGCGTGACATGCCGCGCCCCCGTCTCCCGTCATTGCGAGCGCAGCGAAGCAATCCAGAGTCCCTCCGCGGACAGATTCTGGATTGCTTCGCTGCGCTCGCAATGACGAGTGGAGAGAGTGCCGGCCTTTAGCCAGCTCGTGCCCCGGACGCAGCGCAGCGCCACCTCGGCAGTGCGCTGCAGAGCCGGGGCCATGCAGCACGGGAATTTGCAGCCTCTGGGTCCCGGCTCTGCGCAGCAGCGTTGCGCGCTGCAGCGCGTCCGGGACACGAGACCGCTGCCTCACACCGCCTGCGGCGTCCGGATCTCGCGCGGCAGGATCAGCGCGGCTGCGATCGCGAGCAGGCAGAGCGCGGCGAAGGCGTGCAGCATGGTGACGAAGCCGCCCTGCTCGTAGAGCCAGGCCACCAGACCCACGGACGCGCCCGCCGCGGTGAAGCCGACGAAATAGCGCACCGCATAGGCGCGCGAGCGCCACTCTTCGGTGGTGTATTTGCCGACCATGGCGTCGTTGACCGTGACCTGCCCGAACGCTCCCATGACGATGCCGATCGAGACCAGGATCAGCGGCAGGTTGGACAGGCTCGCGGCGAGATACAAGAACGGCGCCAGCATGAAGGACAGCGGCAGCGCCACCGTCTTCAACGAATAGCGGTCGAGCAGCCGGCCAATCGTGTACTGCGTCATCGCGCCGAACACGTAGACGCAGGCCGCGATGACGCCAAGCAGCGCCGGACTGTTCGTCAGATCCGCGAGCCGTTCCGCGAACAGCTTTGGCAGTGCGACGGTAACGGCATTGAAGGTCGTCGAGATCGCGATCACGACGATGAGGAGCGCGAGGATGACGCGCCACATGTCCTGCTTGGCGACACGCGCCTGCGCCGCGGCCTGCTTCGAGCCCTTGCGGTCCTCGTGCACCACGCTCATCGCAAACGCGATGCCGATCAGGATCGTCACCACGCCGGGGACGATGAAGGCAAAGCGCCAGCCGAGATATTGGCCGATCACGCCGGTGACCAGCGCCGAGGAGGCCACGCCGAGATTGCCCCAGACGCCATTGATCCCCATCTCGCGGCCGAGCCTGTCGGCATAGGACACGATCATCGCGGTGCCGACGGGGTGGTAGATCGAGGCGAAGATGCCGATCGCAAACAGCGCCGCGCCGAGCTGCGCCGGGGTCTGTACGAAGCCGACCGAGATCATGGACAGGCCGATGCCGACGAAGAAGATCAGCATCATGTGCCGGCGGCTCCAGCGGTCCCCGAGCCAGCCGGTGAGCAGCGAGCCCGCGCCGAAGGCGATGAAGCCCGGCGTCGCGTAAGGCAGAAGTTCCGAATAGGCCATCCCGAGCGCCGGCCCCATGATGATCACGGCGGCGGCGAAGATCAGCATCGCATAATGGTCGATGAAATGGCCTGCGTTGACGAAACTGATGACCCGGCTGGGGCTGTTCATACGAATCCTCTCCTGCTCGAAAATGAGTTATATGTCCTGGTCATGACGGGATGCTGCCAATGACTGTCTTGGAAACGCCAATCTTGGAAACGCCAATCCTCCGGGAGGTCCGGAGCAACCATCGCTCGCCCGCGGGCGTGCATCTGGTCGCGCGCGACTATCCCAAGGGCATGCGGATCGATCCGCACCTGCACCGCGAGGCGCAGCTGATCTATGCCGCCAAGGGCACGATGCAGGTGACGACACCCGGGGGACGCTGGCTGGTGCCGCCGGACCGCGCGGTCTGGGTCCCGGCCGGGCTCGAGCATGCGCTTGATCTGCTCGCCGACATCGAGATGCGCACGCTGTATTTCGACCTGCCCTGGCTGAAGCGCGAGCAGCGCCATGAGGGACTGACCAAGGAATTCGTGGTGCGGGTCTCGCCGCTGCTGAACCAGGCGATCCTGGCGCTGTTCGACGCGCGCAATACGGAAGAGCGCACCGAGCTGCTGGTTCGCCTCGTCATGCTGGAATTGCACCAGGCCGAGGATTCCGCGACGTTCGTGCCACTGCCGCGCGAGCCGCGCTGCCGGCGCGCCGCGATGATCGTGCTCGACGACCCGACCGGCCTGCACGACATCGATACGCTGGCGCGCGAGGTCGGAACCTCCGCGCGCACGCTGTCGCGGCTGTTCTCGACCGAGACGCAGCTGAGCTTCAAGAGCTGGTGCCAGCGCGCACGCATCGCCGCGGCGATCCAGCGACTGTCAACTGACGCCAGCGTGTCGGTGAAGCAGCTCGCCACCCAGCTCGGCTATGCCAGCGTGCCGGCTTTCTCCGCCGCGTTCCGGCAGGTGACGGGGCGGACGCCGACGGAGTTTGCGGGGAAGGGGTAGCCGCAAATGCGGGCGGCCTACCTTCTCAACATTGACTCTTCAGGCAGTCCTGCCTTGCGTAAGCCCTCGGCAATGCGAGCTCGCTGCACAAGACAGGTCGGATGATCCGTTGGCGAACTGGCGTGAAATTGGGCGATGCTGAAGTTCGGAGCGAGCGTGAGCCCCGCCTGCACATAGGCCCGCGCTTCCTCAATCTGACCAAGATGCGCCTGCCCGGCGGCGAGGTAGAAATAGACAAACGGCGCAATATTCCGGTTGGCCTCGATCGATCGCTTGAACCAGTGAACGGCAGCCTCATCGGCGCCGAGATATGATTGCGCGACGCCTGCCGTATTCATCCAGGAAAAGGCCTTGCTGTCGCGGGGAGAGAGCCGGAATGCTTCCATAACGTGGGCTTCGGTCTCTTCGGCCCGACCGAGATTGTTTTTACCGAGCCCAATCCACGCATGGGCCGTGGCCAAATTCCGGTCCAGCATCAACGCCCGCTCACATTCGGCGATGCCCAGGGTGGCGCGTTTTGTGAAAATCTGGACGACGCCCATCAGGCAATGCGCCCTCGCGTGATTGGGGGTCTGGGCAAGTATCCTCGTCAAGGACGCTTCGACCACTTGCAGAGGCGCCGTCCTGTCAATCAGCATGGAGGTAGCCCGCATTGCATCGACAGAGGCTATGCCCACCATCGCCTCGACATTCGCTGCGTCCAGGCGGAGCGCCTGTTCGAAGAACGGGCGCGCCTGCGACAAGCTTGCGGGATCCGTTCCGCGATTCATATACGCCATGCCCTGGAAATACAGGTCCATCGAATCCGGATGGGGCGCCCGCGCCGCGCGCCGCGCCTCCACCATGACCAACTCGGTCCCGAGTTGATTGGCAAGACGGGCACCGATCTCGTCCTGCATGTCGAAGAGATCGGCGACCTGCTTGTCGAAACGGTCGCCCCACAAATGATTGCCGGTCTCGGCATCGATGAGCTGGACGTTGATGCGCGTCCGGCTTCCCGCCCGCTGCACCGAGCCCTCGAGCACGTAGCGAACGCCCAGTTCGCGGCCGAGCTGCTTCAGATCGACATACGCACCCTTGTAGGTGAAGGCGGTGTTACGGCCGATCACGAAGATGCCGGCCATTCGTGACAGATCCGTGGTCAGGCTCTCGGTCACGCCGTCGACAAAATATTCCTGCGCGGAATCGGGGCTTAGATTGGTAAACGGCAGAACCACGAGCGACGGCTTGGCTGCGGCGGGCCTCGGCAAGCCGGCGACAGTTGCAGTCGTCGGCACTTCGCGCACCTCCGCGACGAAGCGGACGCCCTTGCGCGGAAAGGTCTTGATCAGGCGCTGCGCGTCTCCGGAATCGCCGATCGCCTTGCGCGCGACATTAAGTCGCGTGGTCAGGGCGACGTCGGAGACGGCGCGACCATGCCAAATGGTACGGATCAGGTCATCCTTGCTGACGACGCGCTCGCGGTTGCCGATCAGATAGCCGAGCAGGTCGAATACCTGTGGCGCGATGGCGATCACGTCCATTCCGCGCCGCAGTTCGCGTCGCTCAGTGTCGAGAGAAAAATTTCCAAAGAGATAGCGCAAGCCATTTCCCTGCAGTCGCGGTCGATCGCTGAAATCTTTCCATTCAAGAATAAGCTGCCGGTAAGGAAAATGTAAGCCGGCGACCAAGCCCGTCGGCCTCCGGCGTGATACATCCAAAAGTAGAGCCCGCGCGGAAACGTTGGGCCTGGTCAGGGAGAAGGCGATGATCACGCGTCGTGATGTGTTGTCGACAGCCGCTGCCGCGTTCGCCGCCACGTATCCTGCGCCGCGCGCGTTCGCGCAGCCGCTCTCAAAAACCGTGCACATTCTGACAGGCTTCTCGCCCGGGTTCCAGGACGCCATGGCGCGGCTCGTGGCCGGGCAGATGAGCGGCTATGCGGAAACCATCGTGGTCGAGAACCGCCCGGGCGCGGGCGGTCGCATCGCGGTCGAAGCGGTGAAGAACGCCGATGCCGACGGATCGGCCATGCTGTTCTCGCCGCTCGGCTTCATGATGTTCTTTCCGCACGTCTACAGGACGCTGAGATACCAGCCGCGTGATTTCACGCCGGTATCGACCGTCGCCTCGACCCCGACATTGCTGACGATCGGCCCGAAGGTCCCGGCCGACGTCAAGACGCTGGCGGACTTCATTGCCTGGTGCCGCGCCAATCCGAAGCTCGCCACCTTTGGCACGCCGGGCGCCGGAACCACACTGCATTTTCTCGGTACAATGCTGGGCCGCAGCGCGGGCTTCGATTTTCTTCACGTGCCCTATCAGGGCGCTGGCGCGATCCAAGATCTGGTCAAGGGCGTGATTGCGGCGACCGTCATGCCGATCGGCAGTTCGCTCGGGCTTGTCCAATCTGGAGATCTTCGTGCGCTGGCGACCACCGGACTGCGCCGTTCCCCGTTCGTTCCGGAGGTGCCGACGGTGCGGGAAGCCGGATACCCGTCGCTAGAGGACCTCACATGGTTTGCGTTCTTCGTTCCGGCGAAGACGCCGGCGCCGATTGTCGATAAGCTCAATGCCGCGATACAGGCGGCCGTGCGCACCGACGAGGTCAGGGCCGGCATGGCAAAGCTGGCCGTCGAGCCCGATGCGATCGCGATGGAAGATTTCGCCCGGCTGATCGCATCCGAATCCGACCGGTGGAAGGCGATCGTGCAGCAAACGGGGTTCGTCCCGACCGATTGAGCGCGGCATCGACAGGAGGCAACACATGAACGGGCCGGCATCCGTGCATGATCTCGTGCAGTCGCATCGCATCACCGCGGTGATCTATGCTGCGGCGAAGCTCAATCTCGCCGAGGCCATTGGCGACGACGCGAAATCCGTGGCCGAGCTGGCCCGGCTGGTGTCCGCCGACGAAAGCGCGTTGCGTAGACTGCTCATCGGCTTGACGACAATTGGCCTGTGCAGGCAGCCGGAGCGGGACCGGTTCGCCATGACGGATCTCGGCCGGCAACTCGGCGAGACGGCCGACCCATCCTTCAAGGACTGGGTTCTCTTTGAGGGCGAGATGCTCGCGCAATCCTGGAGCGGGCTGGTCGATTCGGTTCGTACCGGAAAGACCTCGACCCAGTTGCGCGGAGAAGGCGATGACCGCTATGCCGCCTCAGGCAATGCGCCGGAAGCCAACCGACGGTTCAACGCTGCGATGGTCAGCCTCACGCGGTCCATCGTTCCAAGGATCGTTGCGGCCCACGACTTCGCAGCCGCGCGCCTCGTCATGGATGTCGGCGGCGGCACAGGCGAACTGATCGGCGCCGTGCTTCAGCACAATTCTCATCTTGAGGGCGTCGCCCTTGATCTGGCGCGTTGCGAGGCAGATGCGCGGGCGCATTTCGATCGGCTCGGTATCGCCGGCCGCTGTCGGTTCGTCGCCGGGAGCTTCTTTGAAAAAGTCCCGAGCGGCGCCGACACGATCGTGATGAAGAGCATTCTCCATAATTGGGATGACGACCGTTGCCGGATCATCCTGCGCAATTGCGGGGACGCACTGCCGCCGGACGGGACGCTGATCGTGATCGAGCGGATCATGCCGGAGCTTGCCACGACGAAACCCGAGGATCGCTCCTGCGTCATGAGCGACCTCAACATGCTGCGAGGACCGGGCGGCTGCGAGCGGACGGAAGCCGCGTATCGCAGGCTGGCGGACTCGGCCGGCTTCGCTTTCGTCCAGACGTCCGGTATCGGCTCGTTCAGCCTGGTCCAATTCAGGAGATCCGGCAATTGAGTAGACTTCTCCTGGCGCTGGCGTCGGGGGACCGGATCATGGACGCACTGGCGGCCATTCGCGACGGAGCGCGGCGTGCCAGATGCACCGCCTCCGCGGGGCATGACAGCATTCTCGAAACGCACGCCCCAGCTAAACTTGCCAAATTCACCTGCTTGATTGTGATCGGCTTCCGCCTAAATCCCATGTAAGCTTCCCGCACCGCACAACCCGGTTTCGAAAGGCCCAGATGGCTAACGCCTTCTTCTCCGACCTGCTCGCCACGATCTCCGAGCGCGGCCGCACGCTGCTTCGCCGCGGCGACGGCATGGACACCAAACAGGATGCCGACGGGCTGATCGAGCTCTGCGGTGCGCTGCTGTCGGGCCGGGGCGAAGCCTCCGGCACAGCCATGGCGCGCGAGGTGCTCGATCTCTACCAGGATCTGGATGCGGCAGGACGCCGCGCCTTCTTCGAGGCACTGGTGCGCGACTTCGGCCCTGACCGGGAACGCCTGTCCAAGGCAATCGAAAAATGGCGCGCCCAGCCGGCCGACGAGGATGCCAGCGCGCTGCATTTTGCATCGGAGCCGCGCCGGCAGGAGCTGATCCGCCGCCTCAACCGCGCGCCAGGCGGCACCGGCGATCTCGTGAACATGCGCGCCGATCTGCTCGGCATGATGAACGGACACACCGATCTCGCCGCGCTCGATCGCGACGTCTCGCATCTGCTCTCTTCGTGGTTCAACAGGGGGTTTCTCGTGCTGCGCAGGATCGACTGGTCGACCCCGGCCAACATCCTCGAAAAGATCATTCGCTACGAGGCCGTGCACGAGATCAGCGACTGGGACGATCTTCGCCGCCGCATCGATCCGGTCGACCGCCGCTGCTACGCCTTCTTCCATCCCGCGATGGTGGACGAGCCGCTGATCTTCGTCGAGGTGGCGCTGACCGAGACGATCCCCGGCGCGATCGCGCCGCTGCTCGCGGTCGACCGCCAGCATCTGCCGATCGAGCGCGCGCGTACCGCCGTGTTCTACTCGATCTCGAACACCCAGCGGGGCCTGGGCGGCATCTCCTTCGGCAGTTTCCTGATCAAGCAGGTGGTCGAGGAGCTGCGCCGCGAGCTGCCGAAGCTCGACAATTTCGTGACGCTGTCGCCGGTGCCGGGCTTCATGCAGTGGATCAAGCAGGACAAGGACCTGCCGCTGTCGGACGACGATCGCGAGCTCTTGAAGCGCCTCGACGATCCCAAATGGTTCGAGAACCCCGAGACGACGACGCTGCTGCGCGGCGTGATCGAGCCGCTCGCCGCGCATTATTTCCTGAAAGCGCGCACGCCGAAGGGCCGGCTGATCGACTCCGTCGCCCGCTTCCATCTCGGCAACGGCGCACGCCTCGAGCGCATCAACTGGCTCGGCGACCTCTCGCCGAAGGGCGTGCGCGAGTCCGCTGGCGTGATGGTGAACTATCTCTACCGCCTCGACGACATCGAGAAGAACCACGAAGCCTATGCCAATGACGGCGAAGTCGTGGCGTCCAGCGCGGTGAGGAAGCTGCTGAAGGGCGAAGGACGCAGGCTGCTGGACATGCGGCTGTCGTAGGGTGCCGTCGTCCTGGCTTTCGCCACATCGTCATTGCGAGCGGAGCGAAGCAATCCAGACTGCCTCCGCGGAAAGATTCTGGATTGCTGCGCTCCGCTCGCAATGACGGAGTGTGTGGCGGGCACCCGGGCTCGAGGTCAGATCAGCGTCTCGTACAAATCCGTCCAATCCGGATTGATGCTCTCTATCAGAGCAAGCTTCTTTGCCCGACTACCAGCCTTGATCTGCTTCTCCCGCGTAATCGCGTCGGTCATGGTGGCGTGTAGCTCGTACCAGACGAGGAGCTTGCAGCCGTACTTCGAGGAGAAGCCTTTCACCAAGCCCTCGCGATGCTCGAAAGCGCGGCGCGGCGGATTGGAGGTGACGCCTGTGTAGATCGTCCCGTTGTGGCGATTGGCGAACATGTACACGCAAGGTTGCTTCATGATCACCCTCATTTTGAGAGAGCTTTAGGATTATCACAACCAAGGGATGATTGCGAGCAACGGCCTCGATCAGCGTGATAAAAATACTCTCGCTACACGTCATCGCGAGGAGCTCTTGCGACGAGGCAATCCAAACTGCCTTCGCGGAAAGATTCTGGATTGCTTCGCTGCGCTCGCAATGACGGAGTGCGTGGTGGCGTCTCAGCAGACCAGACCTACCGTCCGCCGAGGGCGAGGCCGCCGGCAAGCGACACTGCCCTCTCCACCGTCATTGCGAGGAGCTCTTGCGACGAAGCAATCCAGACTGCCGCTGCGGAAAGACTCTGGATTGCTTCGCTGCGCTCGCGATGACGGAGTGTGTGGCGCGGCCGTCGCACCCCAACCGCCCCAGCGCCCCCGCTACTCCGCCAGCGCCTTCATCTCCTTGTAGAGATCGGACTTGCCTTCGAAGCCGATGCCCGGGAGATCGGGCATGGTGATGTGGCCGTTCTCGACGCTGATACCGTCGGGGAAGCCGCCGTAGGGCTGGAACAGGTCGGGATAGCTCTCATTGCCGCCGAGGCCGAGGCCGGCAGCGATGTTGAGCGACATCTGGTGGCCGCCATGCGGAATGCAGCGGCTGGGCGACCAGCCATGGGTCTTCAGGACCTCCAGCGTGCGCTGGTATTCGCACAGGCCATAGGACAGCGCGCAGTCGAATTGCAGCCAGTCGCGGTCGGGGCGCATGCCGCCATAGCGGATCAGGTTGCGGGCATCCTGGTGGCTGAACAGGTTTTCGCCCGTCGCCATCGGGCCCGGATAGAATTCGGCAAGCGCAGCCTGCAGCGCGTAGTCGAGGGGATCGCCGACCTCCTCGTACCAGAACAGCGGATAATCCCGCAGCATCTTGGCATAGGCGATGCCGGTTTCCAGATTGAAGCGGCCGTTGGCGTCGACGGCGAGCTGCGCGTCCTTGCCGATCTCCTTGAGCACCGCCTCGATGCGGGTCCGGTCCTCCTCGATCTCAGCGCCGCCGATCTTCATCTTGACGACGTTGTAGCCGCGATCGAGATAGCCGCGCATCTCGCCGCGCAGCATCGAGAGATCCTTGCCGGGATAGTAATAGCCGCCGGCGGCGTAGACGAACACGCGCGGGTTGGCTTTCACGCCGTGGCGTTCGGCGAGCAGGCGGAACAGCGGCTTGCCCGCGATCTTCGCCACCGCGTCCCACACCGCCATGTCGATGGTGCCGACCGCGACCGAGCGCTCGCCATGGCCGCCCGGCTTCTCGTTGGTCATCATCGCGGCCCAGACCTTGTCCGGGTCGAGATTGTCGCCGGCCGCATCCAGCAGCGACTTCGGATCAGCCTCCGTGATGCGCGCGGCAAAACGCTCGCGGATCAGGCCGCCCTGCCCGTAACGGCCGTTGGAATTGAAGCCGTAGCCGACGACGCGTTTGCCGTCGCGAACGACGTCGGTGACGACGGCAACGAGGCTCGTCGTCATCCTGGTGAAGTCGATATAGGCGTTGCGGATCGGGGACGAGATCGGCTTGGTGATCTCGCGGACGTCGACGATGCGGACGGACATTTGTTCTCTCTTCCTTGCTAGCTCTCGCCGCTCGTCATGGCCGGGCTTGACCCGGCCACCCACGTCTTTGCCATGGAGCAAGTTCGAAGACGTGGATGCCCGGGTCAAGCCCGGGCATGACGACGGAGGGTGTGGTGCGCCCGACGCGCGATAGCTATTTCTTATCCCTGAAATACGGCTCGACCGGACCGTGTACCTTGATGGTCAGCGGGTTGCCGTGGCGGTCCTTGGCGTTGCCGGCGGTGACGCGGACCCAGCCTTCGCTGATGCAGTACTCCTCGACATTGGTCTTCTCGATGCCCTTGAAGCGGATGCCGACGTCGCGCGCCAGGATGTCCGCGTTGTAATAGGGGCTGTTCGGATCGACCGACAGGCGGTCGGGAAATTCGTCGCTCATGATTGTCTCGCTCATAACAGGGTCTCGATTTGCTGCCGCAATCCTTCGGGCCGCGCGGTCGGCGCGTAGCGCGCGATGACCTGGCCGGCACGGTCCACCAGGAATTTGGTGAAATTCCACTTGATGGAGGCGCCCAGCAGGCCGGATTGCTGGCGTTTCAGGTACTCATACAAGGGGTGCGCATGGGCGCCGTTGACGTCGATCTTCTCGAACAGGGGGAAGGTGACGTCGTAATTGGTCGAGCAGAATTCCTGGATCTCGCTCGCCTGTCCCGGCTCCTGCGCGCCGAACTGGTTGCAGGGAAAGCCCAGCACCGAGAAGCCGCGCGGCGACAGGTCGCGATGGAGATCCTCCAGCCCGCGATATTGCGGCGTGAAGCCGCATTTGCTCGCGGTGTTGACGATCAGCAGCACCTGCCCCTCGAAGCGGCGCAGGGCGACCTCCTCGCCGGCAAGCGAGTTGGCCTTGAAGTCGTAAATCGCCGACATCGCTAACCCACGGGATCGATCGGCGACGGCGGCACGCCGCCCGCTTCGATCGCTTCGCCGGCGAGCAGACAGAGATCCTCGCGATAGCGGCCCGACACGATATGCACGCCGACCGGCGCCTTGCCGACGAGACCGGTGGAGACGACGAGGCCCGGCAGGCCCATGAACGGGATCGCGATCTGCGGCAGCTGGGCCTCCCAGACGCGCTTGAAGGATTCGTCATCCTTGCGGTCGAGATGATCGGGGAACGGCAATTCGCCGGACACCGGCGTCAGCAGCACCGCATATTTTTCGAAGAACAGCATCCAGTCGCGGGTCAGCGTGGCGCGGCGGGTCAGCGCCTTCGCGTAATTCGCCTGGTCCATGGGCGTGACCCTGCTGCGGTTGCCGCGCAGGCAGGCCAGCGCACCGGGATCGCCTTCACGCTCGGCCATTTCGAGCTGCGCCTCATAGCCGTCGCCGAGCCAGAGCTTGACCTGCCACTCGACGGCCTCGCGCATCGGCGGGGTGTTCTCGATCGTCTCGACGGTCCAGCCCGCGCGCTCGAGGCGCTTGCCGGCGTCAATCACGGCCGCCTTCACCTCCGGCGTGGTCGCAAGGCCGTCCGGGTTGACGCAGAGCGCGGCGCGCTTCGGCCGCGCGGGACCTTCCAGCGGCGCCGGCACATACCAGGGGTCGCGGATGTCGCGGGCCGACATGGCCGCGAGCGAAATCCTGATGTCGTTGACGGTGCGTGCCAGCGGTCCTGACACCGCCATGATCTGCGGGCCGATCGGACGCTCCGGCAGCGCCGCATTGAAGGCGGGGATGCGGCCGAGCGTCGGGCGCAGGCCATGCACGCCGCAGGCATAGGCGGGATAGCGGATCGAGCCGGCGATGTCGGTGCCATGGGCGATATGGCCGATGCCGGCCGCGACCGCCGAGCCGGCGCCGCCTGACGAGCCGCCCGGCGTCAGCGAGGCATCGCGGGGGTTCTTGGTGTCGCCATGGACCAGGTTGGTGGTGAACCAGCGATAGGAGAAGGCCGGGCAATTGGTGCGGCCGAGCAGGACGGCGCCAGCCTTGCGGAAATTGGCGACCACCGGGTTGTCCTCGCGCGCGATCAGGTCGCGCTGGAGTTTTAAGCCGTTGGTGGTGGCAAAGCTCTCCTGATCGACATTGGCCTTGATGGTGACGGGCACGCCGGCCAGCACGCCGGGGTCCTCGCCCCTGGCGATGGCGGCATCCACGGCGTCGGCCTGCTTGAGCACGTCCTCCGGCCGGTGGTCGATCACGGCATTGAGCCGGGGATTGACGGCGTCGAGGCGGCCAAGGCCGGCCTTGGCCGCCTCCCTGGCGGACACTTTCCTGGACTTGACGAGGGTGGCGAGGTCGGCGGCCGACAGGCGCCAGAGATCTTGCATGGCTAGCTCCGTATGACCGGCGTCTTTTAGCGCCGGGAACGCGGCAAAGCCATGCGGATTTCGCAGGGGCGAAAGTGCGATGTCATGTTGTCTCGGTCTCACCGCGAGCACACGGCAACCTCTCCCGCTTGCGGGAGAGGTCGGCACGAAGTGCCGGGTGAGGGCTCTCTCCTCTTGGGGGTTCTCGCTCGCGGAAGCCCCCTCTCCCCCGCCCTCCCCCGCAAGCGGGGGAGGGAGCGCATCTCGCGCGCCTCTAGTGCCTCGTCGCGGACTGAACCGGCATGTCCAGCAGTGCCTCGGTGAAGGGAAACTCCAGCACGACCTCGCCATCGACGTCGGTGACCTCGATGACCGCCTCCAGCAGCGCCGGCTGGGTCCCCTCCGATTTCAGGACCTCCAGGATCATCTGGCGGGCGACCTCCCAGGCGCGATCGGGATTGCGCAGGTCCTCGCCTTCGGGATCCACGATCAATTCATCGCCGATACGGGTGTTGAAGAAATATCTGGGCATGCCTGATCCAATGGGGTCGCCTGTAGCCGATTGGAAGCCGTTCCATACTCACAACTGGTTTATCCCGACAGGGATCACGACCTATCGACTATTTCGCATTATCATTCGCTCATCTTTGCGGCCGCAATACGCTCTTTTCGCAGTGCACCAATTCGGCCGGCCTACTACCTAGGTCGGGAAAATTTCACTGGCGAACTTTTCCCCCCGCAGTAACTTAGCTCGTGGGCGGATACGTCCGAATTCGCAAAAATGGAGAGCCAAATGGCCTGGAAAACCCCGAAGATCGTCGAAGTGCCCTGTGGCATGGAAATCAACATGTATGTGAGCGCCACCCGCAAGTAAGCGGTTGGTGGGTTTGCGTTCTGCGCAGGTGGTTCTTTCGGTCGAGCACTCTTTCGGTCGAGCACTGTCGGATACGACGTCTTCCGGTCACGATGCATTTCCGGAAGATAGATTTTGTGTCGACCTGAGATCCACCTCGCGACGTTGCTTCCAGGAGACGGATCATGCTTCGCGTCGTCGTCCTGGGCGCCGGGGCCGGCGGCGGAGTGCCGCAATGGAATTGCGGCTGCGAAGGCTGCCGCGCGGCCCGTGCCCTCGGCGATGAACTCGTGCGAACCCAGGCCTCTGTCGCCTTCAGCGGCGACGGCGAGCATTGGTTCCTGATCAACGCCTCTCCCGATCTCCGCCAGCAATTGCATGCCACGCCGCAGCTGCACCCCAGGGCGGGCGCGCTGCGCCATACGCCTGTCGCGGGCGTGATCCTGACCAATGGCGAAGTGGATGCGGTGGCGGGGCTGCTGTCGATGCGCGAGGGCTCGCCCTTCACGATCTATGCGCATGAGAAGGTGCTGGCGATCCTGAAGAGCAACAGCATCTTCAACGTGCTGAACGAGAAGAACGTGCGGCGCCAGCCGATCGCCATCAGCGAACCGTTCGAGCCGCGCCTGCCTGACGGGGCACGGTCAGGCATCGAGGTGCTGCCCTTCGCGGTTCCAGGCAAGGCGGCCTGGTATCTGGAAGGCAAGGCGCATCCGGGCGGCGAGACCGGCGACGGCGACACGCTGGGCCTCAAGATCACCGACAAGACGACCGGCAGGTGCTTCTATTTCATTGCCGCCTGCGCCGAGGTGACCGACGCGCTCAAGGCCGAGATCGATGGCGCCGCGCTGGTGTTCTTCGACGGCACGGTCTGGCAGGACGACGAGATGATCAGGGCCGGGCTCGGCCACAAGACCGGCAAGAGCATGGGACATGTCGCGATGTCCGGTCACGATGGCGCGATCGCGCGACTTTCTGATCTCAATATCGACAGGAAGCTGTTTCTGCATATCAATAACTCGAATCCGGCGCTGCTGCCCGCTTCACCCGAGCGCAAGGCCATTGAACAGGCGGGCTGGCAGATACCCGCAGATGGAACGGAGATCGTGCTGTGAATGCCGCGTCACTGACTGGAATGACCGCGCTCTCGATCGGCAAGGACATCAAGCTCACGAGCGCCGAGGAGCTGGAAGCGGCGCTGCGCCATATCGGCGCGACGCGCTATCACAGCCTGCATCCGTTCCATAAGCTGCTGCACGGCGGCAAGCTGAACAAGGGCCAGGTGCAGGCCTGGGCGCTGAACCGCTACTATTACCAGAGCACGATCCCGATCAAGGACGCGGTGGTGATCTCGCGCTTCCGCGACCGCGCCACGCGCCTGGAATGGCGCCACCGCATCGAGGACCATGACGGCGATGTCGGCTCCGAAGGCGGCATCGAGCGCTGGCTGAAGCTGACCGAAGGCCTCGGCCTCGACACCGCTTATGTGGAATCCACCGAAGGCATTCTCCCCGCCACGCGCTTCGCGGTGGAAGCCTACGTCCACTACTGCCGCGAGAAGAGCCCGCTGGAGGCGATCGCCTCCTCGCTCACCGAGCTGTTCGCGCCGAACCTGCATGAAGAGCGCATTGCCGGCATGCTGGAGCATTACGACTTCGTCAACCCCGACATCATGAGCTACTTCAAGCGGCGCCTCACGCAGGCGCCGCGCGATGCCAATTTCGCGCTCGACTATGTCAGGACGCACGCGCGGACGCCGGAAGAGCGCGCCTCCGTCTGCAATGCGCTGATCTTCAAGACCAACGTGCTGTGGGTGCAGCTGGATGCGCTCCAGCACGCCTATGTCGAGGGCAACATTCCGCCAGGCGCGTTCATGCCCAAAGCGAGCTGACGAGGAACTGTCATGGCCGGGCCGCGTCATATCAGTGTCAGCGAGGCAAGCCGTCCCGTGCTGCCGCGGCATGCCAAGCTGAAATACGACGAGACGCGCAAGGTCTGGGTGATCCTGGCGCCGGAGCGCGTGCTGGCACCGGACGAGATCGCCGTCGAAGTCTTGCAGCTCTGTAACGGCGAGCGTAGCGTCGGCGACGTCTCCGACCAGCTGGCGGCGAAATACGCCGCGCCGCGCGAGGCGATCCTGACCGACGTCATCGCCATGCTGCAGGATCTCGCCGACAAGGGCTTCCTCACCGAGATCAGGGAGAAGACGCCATGAGCGATGTGCTCCCGACCATCCCGCCCGAGACAAACGACAGCCTCGCGGTGCTGGAGAAGCAGCGTTCGACGGCGGAGACCTTCGGCATTCCGCTCGCCGTGCTGCTCGAGATCACCCATCGCTGCCCGCTGCAATGCCCCTATTGCTCCAACCCGGTCGAGCTCGATCGCTCGGGCAAGGAACTGACGACCGAGGAATGGAAGAAGGTGCTGAGCGAGCTCGCCGAGATCGGCGTGCTCCAGGTGCATTTCTCCGGCGGCGAGCCGACGGCGCGGAAGGATCTCGTCGAGCTGGTCAAGCACGCCAGCGACGTCGGCCTCTACACCAACCTCATCACCTCCGCCGTGCTGCTGACGCGCGAGCGGCTGAGCGAGCTTGCCGATGCCGGGCTCTGTCACGTGCAGATCAGCTTCCAGGGCGTCGAAGAAGGCCTCGCCGATCGCGTCGCCGGTTACAAAAACGGCCACCGCAAGAAGCTCGAAGTCGCGAAGTGGACGCGCGAGCTGGATCTGCCGCTCACCGTGAACGCGGTGATGCACCGGCAGAATTTGCACCAGCTCCCCGACATCATCCAGATGTCTGTCGATCTCGATGCCGACCGGCTCGAGGTCGCCAACGTGCAATATTACGGCTGGGCGCTGAAGAACCGCGCCGCGCTGATGCCGACCGTGGCGCAGCTCGACGAGTGCACTGACATCGTCGAGGAGGCACGCGAGCGGCTGAAGGGCCGGCTTTCGATCGACTACGTCGTGCCGGACTATTACGCGCTGCGGCCGAAGAAGTGCATGGGCGGCTGGGGCCGGCAGTTCTTCAACATCTCGCCCGCCGGCAAGGTGCTGCCCTGCCACGCCGCCGAGAGCATCACCGGGCTCGACTTCCTGTCCGTGCGCTCCAACCATTCGATCGCCTGGATCTGGCAGAACTCGGAAGCCTTCAACCGCTATCGCGGCACCGGCTGGATGAAGGAGCCGTGCAAGTCCTGCGAATTCCGCGAGATCGATTTCGGCGGCTGCCGCTGCCAGGCCTTCGCACTGACCGGCGATGCCGCCAACACCGATCCCGCCTGCGCGCTGTCGCCGCTGCACGAGACCATCTTCAAGCAGGCCGAGCGCGAGGCCGAAGGCGAGACCAACCGCTTCCTCTACCGCAACTTTGCCGGTGGCACCCTGGAATCCGAGAATGGCGCCTGACGCCGACGCGGCCAGTTCGGTCAAGCGCGCCGATCCCTTCGCGCCGCTGACCTCCGACATGCTCGACGTCGGCGACGGCCATGAGCTCTATGTCGAGAGCGTCGGCCGGGCCGACGGCATTCCCGCGGTCTATCTGCATGGCGGACCCGGCAGCGGCTGCCAGCCTGACCATCGCCGGCTGTTCGACCCCGATCGTTTCCATGCCGTGCTGTTCGACCAGCGCGGCTGCGGCCGCAGCCGTCCGAAGGGATCGCGCGCGCACAACACGACGGCGCATCTGATCGCGGACATGGAGACAATCCGCGAGAAATTCGGCTTCGACCGCTGGATGGTGGTCGGCGGCTCCTGGGGCGCGACGCTGGCGCTGGCTTATGCAGAGGCGCATCCCGCGCGCGTCTCCGGCATCGCGCTGCGGGCGACCTTCCTGGGCACGCGGGCGGAAGTCGAGACCGGCTTCACCGTGCGCCTGTCGCAGTTCTATCCCGCGCTCTACGAGGATTTCCTGAGCGTGCTGCCGCCGGAAGAGCGCGCGCACCCGGTGGATGCTTACTATCGACGCATCCTCGGTGCCGATCCGGCCGTGCACGGTCCGGCGGCGCGCGCCTGGCACGACACCGAACGCGCCTTGTCGGAACACAAGCCCGCAAGGACGCGGCTCGACCTCGCCTCGTTGAACGTCTGGCGCACATTGCCGGCGACGCCTTTCATGGAAGCGCACTACTTCGTCAACGACAGCTTCATGACCGCAAACCAGCTGCTGCGGAACGCGGGCAGGCTTGCCGGCATTCCCGGCATCATCGTCCAGGGCCGCTACGATCTGTTGTGCCCGCCCGAGACATCGCATGCGCTTGCAAAAGTCTGGCCGGGTTCCGAGATTCGAATCGTGGAAGAAGCCGGGCATTCGCTCTATGATGCCGGCGTCAGGGATGCGGTGATGAAGTCGATCGCGGACCTTGCTTCGAAAGCCGCGCGCTAGCGCGCAATAACGGGACAACAAGAAAATGCCGCTCGCCGGGAAAGGCATGCTGCTGACGTCGATGAATATCGACGTTTCAGATGAAGCCGATTTCAACCGCTGGTACGATCACGAGCATCTGGAAGAGCGCGTCGCGATCGAGGGATTTCTGGAGGCGCGGCGCTATGTCGCGCACGCCGCCACTCCCAAATATCTCTCGCTGTATTCGACCGAGACGCTCGACGTGCTCGACAGTCCCGCCTACCGGGCGCGGCTCGCCAACCAGACCGAATGGTCGCGGCGGACCATGGCGCATTTCAAGAACATGCTGCGCGTCGTCGCGCGCATCACCATCAGCAAGGGCACTGGTCGCGGCGCCGCGCTCGGCCTCGTGCGGCTGCGCCCCACAGCCGACAATGCCGCGCCATGGCGTGATGCACTGCAAGAAAAGCTGGCGCCGGAGAAGCGCGATGGCATCATCTCGATGCATCTGCTCGAGAGCGAACCGGAATTGTCGGGCGCAACGGCCGATATTCCGGCAGTGCGCAACGAAGGCGCGCGCGACTGGTTCGTGCTGATCGACGGCACGCATGTCGGCGCCGTCTCAGCCGTCATCGCCGAACGCTTCACCGGCCCCGCTGCGGCGCCCTTCCCGCTGCCCGTCTCCGTCGGCACCTACAGCCTGATGTGGGATCTGGCGAAGAGCGACATCGCGCGCGGCTGACCTCGCGCAATCGTGGGCGAGGCTCAGCTCACTCAAGTGTTTTGATCGCCTCGCTCGATGTCATTCACGTATTTCCGAGCTAACTGCCTTGTCTTCTGGGTGGCCCATTTTGAGTCTCTGACGTCCGAAAGCAGGCCTTTCAGGGTCACTTTCTCCGCCACCGAAAGGAACGGGACCCAAACCATTGCGCGTTCGCTCCATTGACTTGATTTAGCCTTTAGGACGGACCCGATGAGTATCGCGAACGGAAAAGACGTTGCCGCGCTTACGTTGCAAGCGATCTGGTCGAGCGCATCCCGCACGTCAGGGAAGGGGCGCTCCAGCAGCAGCCAGGCGCGATAGAAATCGTTGATGTCCTCAAGACGAAACTCCCGATCGTCGGCCCGCACGATCCAGGCGCCAGCTTCAGTGACGGCGATGCTTAGACCGTGATCAATCTCAAACTCAGTTGATACCGATCGTCCCATCGCACCCCCTTGCCTTGCTCCAAAGCAACATCGGAAGACCATATACGATCACGACGTTTCGCATGCGCAACATATTGCACCGCACGCACATCGCATGCGGCGTTAATGCTGTGCGCGCGTAGCTCCCATGAAAGAGGGGAAGCGCGCAAAATTGCCGTTGTACTTCGGAACGGTTCTAATAAGCTAACCCAATGACGTCATTCAGAAACCAGATCGACGCGCGTTAAGCGTTCGCCAAGCTCAAGAAGAGGCCGCCGGGTCTTTGAGCCTGCGCGGACAGGGTAGGAATGAAACCGACCGATATCGCGGCCCCCGACTACTTTCACAAAGTGGTCGATTGCCAATGGGCCTGTCCTGCGCACACTCCGGTTCCCGAATACATCCGACTGATCGCACAAGGCCGCTACAGCGACGCCTACATGATCAATTGGAAATCGAACGTGTTTCCCGGAATCCTGGGACGCACCTGCGATCGTCCATGCGAGCCGGCGTGCCGCCGCGGGCGCGTCGAGGAAACGCCGGTTGCGATCTGCCGCCTCAAGCGTGTCGCCGCCGATTTCAAGGACGACATCACGCAGCGCCTGCCGAAGCCCGCAGCGAAAAACGGCAAGCGCGTTGCATTCGTCGGCGGCGGGCCGGCCTCGCTGACCGTGGCGCGCGATCTCGCACCACTCGGCTATCACTGCACCGTGTTCGACGGCGATCCCGAAGCCGGCGGCATGATGCGCACGCAGATCCCGAAATTCCGCCTGCCCAATTCCGTCATCGACGAGGAGACCGGCTACATCCTGGGTCTCGGCGTCGACTTCAAAGGCGGCCACCGCATCGAGAGCATGAAGGCGCTGCTCGCGGAGAAATACGACGCGATCTTCGTCGGCTCCGGCGCGCCGCGCGGCCGTGAGCTCGACATTCCCGGCAGGAAAGAAGCTGCCGCCCACGTTCATATCGGCATCGACTGGCTGTCCTCGGTGTCGTTCGGCCACACCGACAAGATCGGCAAGCGCGTGATCGTGCTCGGCGGCGGCAACACCGCGATGGATTGCTGCCGCACGGCGCGCCGGCTCGGCGGCGAAGACGTCAAGGTGATCGTGCGCTCCGGCTTCGAGGAGATGAAGGCCTCGCCCTGGGAGAAGGAGGACGCGATCCACGAGGACATTCCGATCCTCAATTTCCTCGTTCCCGTCGCCTTCATCCACGACAACGGCAAGCTCACCGGCGTCACCGTCCAGAAGGTGAAGGCCGAATACGACGCCAGGGGCCGCCGCAACCTGGTGCCCTCGGGCGAGCCGGACCAGACTTTCGAGTGCGACGACGTGCTGGTCGCGGTCGGCCAGGAGAACGCCTTCCCCTGGATCGAGCCGGATTGCGGCATCGAGTTCGACAAATGGCACATGCCGAAGGTCGATCCGAAGACCTTCGTCTCGACCAACCCGAAGGTCTTCTTCGGCGGCGACGCCGCGTTCGGGCCCAAGAACATCATCTGGGCGGTCGCGCAGGGCCATGACGCCGCGCTGTCGATCCACAAGCTGCTCTCGGGCGAGGACATCACCGAGCGGCCGCTGCCGGAGGTGCATGTCTCCTCGCAGAAGATGGGCATCCACGAATGGAGCTATGACAACGACATCTCCGTCGACAAGCGCTTCAAGGTGCCGCATCGCGACAAGGTGATCGCGCTGAAGGACATCCGCACCGAGGTCGAGCTCGGCTACGACGTCAAGCTCGCGCTCGGCGAGGCCCATCGCTGCCTGAACTGCGACGTCCAGACGGTGTTCTCGACCTCGCTCTGCATTGAGTGCGACGCCTGCGTCGACATCTGCCCGATGGATTGCATCACCTTCACTGAGAATGGCGAGGAGAGCGACCTCCGCCAGCGCCTGAAGGCGCCCTCACCGCATCCGGACCAGGACCTCTATGTGTCCAGCGACCTCAAGACCGGGCGCGTGATGGTGAAGGACGAGGATGTCTGCCTGCATTGCGGGCTGTGCGCCGAGCGTTGTCCCACCGGCGCCTGGGACATGCAGAAATATTTGATCGAAATGACTCAAGCGGGTTCGACATGTCCGACAAAAAGCCGATCAGCAGCGTAAACGACTTCGTCGTCCGTTTCGCCAACGTCAACGGCTCGGGTTCGGCCAGCGCCAACGAGATGTTCGCGCGCGCGATCCTGCGCCATGGCGTCCCGGTCTCCCCGCGCAACATTTTCCCCTCCAACATCCAGGGGCTGCCGACCTGGTACGAGGTGCGGGTGACGGAAGCCGGCCATCTCGGCGCCCGCGGCGGCGTCGACATGATGGTGGCGATGAACCCGCAGACCTGGGACAAGGACGTCGCCGGCATCGAGCCCGGCGGCTATCTGTTCTACGATTCCACCAAGCCGATGCCGTCCACGAAATTCCGCGACGACATCACCGTGATCGGCGTGCCGCTCACCGCGATCACCAACTCGACCTACACCGATCCGCGCCAGCGCCAGCTGTTCAAGAACATCATCTATCTAGGCAGCCTCTCGGCGCTGCTCGACATGGACCCGAAGCTGATCGAGCAGCTGATCGGCGAGCAGTACAAGGGCAAGGAGAAGCTGCTCTCCTCCAACGTCCACGCGCTGCATCTCGGCCGCGACTGGGCGCTGCAGAACCTGAAATGTCCGATCGGGCTGCGGGTGAAGAAGTCCGACAAGGTCGGCGACCGCATCTTCATCGAGGGCAACAGCGCCGCCGCGCTCGGCGCCGTCTATGGCGGCGCCACGGTGTGCGCGTGGTATCCGATCACGCCGTCCTCGTCGGTGGCGGAAGCCTTCACCGCCCATTGCAAGAAGTACCGGCACGATCCGGAGACCGGCAAGGCGAAATACGCCATCGTGCAGGGCGAGGACGAGCTGGCCTCGATCGGCATCGTGATCGGCGCGTCCTGGAACGGTGCCCGCGCCTTCACCGCGACATCAGGTCCCGGCATCTCCCTGATGACCGAGTTCATCGGCCTCTCATACTTTGCCGAGATCCCGGCCGTGATCATGAACATCCAGCGCGCCGGCCCTTCCACGGGCATGCCGACCCGCACCCAGCAATGCGACATCATCGCCTGCGCCTATGCCTCGCACGGCGATACCAAGCACGTGCTGCTGTTCCCGGAGGATCCGGCGGAGGCGTTCGAGTTCGCGGCGGCGGCCTTCGATCTCGCCGAGCGGCTCCAGACCACGATCTTCCTGATGCTCGACCTCGACATCGGCATGAACCACCGGCTCTGCCGCCCGCTGAAGTGGGACGACGCCAAGCAGTATGACCGCGGCAAGATCATGACCGCGGAGATGCTGGAGGAAGGCCGCGACTTCGGCCGCTATCTCGACGTCGACGGCGACGGCATCCCCTACCGCACCTATCCCGGCACGCATCCGACCAAGGGCTCCTACTTCACCCGCGGAACCTCGCGTGACCGTTACGCGCGCTACTCCGAGGAAGGCTCGGTCTACGCCGACAACATGCAGCGCCTGGTGCGCAAGTTCGAGACCGCGCAGGATCTCGTGCCGCGCCCGCTGCAGGCCAATGCGGAACGGCCGACCAAATATGGCGTGATCTATTTCGGCTCGACTTCACCGGCGATGGACGAGGCGATCGGACTTTTGGAAGCACGCGGGCATCAGCTCGACCGGCTGCGCATCCGCGCCTTCCCGTTCCATTCGAGCGTGGCGAGCTTCCTCGCCGAGCACGACTTCGTCTACGTCGTCGAGCAGAACCGCGACAGCCAGCTGCGCCAGCTCATCGTCAACGAAAACGGCATCGACCCGGTGCGTCTCGTGCCGATCGTGCATTATGACGGCACCCCGATCACCGCCCGTTACATCGCAAAAGCCATTGGCGACCACCAGGATCACCTCAAGGTGACCCCGCTCCGCAAGGCCGTGTCATGATGACCGCTTCTTTGCTCTCTCCGTCATGCGCGGGCATAGCCGTCCGAAGGACGGCGTCGCTTCCGCTCGCCTATGCCCGGGCATCCACGCCTTTCTTCCGTGCCGCCAAGACGTGGATGGCCGGGACAAGCCCGGCCATGACGCCGCGGAAGCTTCAGGTGCTCTCATGACCTACATCGCAAAACCGAAATTCCATCATCCCGGGCTGAAGAAGAACGAGCTCGGCTACACGCATCGCGACTACGAGGGCAAGATCTCGACGCTGTGCGCCGGCTGTGGCCATGATTCGATCACGGCCTCGATCATCGAGGCCTGCTATGAGCTCTCGATCGAGCCGCACCGGGTGGCGAAGATTTCCGGCATCGGCTGCTCGTCCAAGACGCCGGACTACTTCCTCGGCAATTCGCACGGCTTCAACTCCGTGCACGGCCGCATGCCCTCGGTGCTGACCGGCGCCAACCTCGCCAACCGCGACCTGATCTATCTCGGCGTCTCCGGCGACGGCGATTCCGCCTCGATCGGTTTCGGCCAGTTCGCCCATTCGATCCGGCGCGGCGTCAACATGACCTATATCGTCGAGAACAACGGCGTCTACGGCCTGACCAAGGGCCAGTTCTCGGCGACCGCCGACCGCGGCTCGAAGAGCAAGAAGGGCGTCACCAATACCGACAACGCCATCGACCTCGTCGCGATCGCGCTCCAGCTAGGGGCCACCTTCGTCGCGCGCTCGTTCTCCGGCGACAAGACCCAGCTGGTGCCGCTGATCGCGGCCGCGATCGGCCACAAGGGCGCGTCCTTCATCGACGTCATCAGCCCCTGCATCGCCTTCAACAACCACGCCGGCTCGACCAAGAGCTTCGACTATGTCCGCGAGCACAATGACGCCGTGAACCGGCTCGACGTGCTGGTCGGCCGCGACCCGATCGCGGTCGATTACGCGCCGGGCACGGTGCAGGTGGTCGAGCAGCATGACGGCAGCAAGATCGCGCTGCGCAAGATCGACGCCGATTACGATCCGCACGACCGGCTCGGGGCCCAGACCTTCCTCGCGAAGCACGCCGCCAAGGGCCAGATCGTCACCGGTCTTCTCTACGTCGATCCCGATGCGGAAGATCTGCACAGCCATCTCAACACGGTCGAGACGCCGCTCAACACGCTGGAGGCGGACACGCTGTGCCCGGGCTCGGCGGCGCTGGACAAGTTCAACGCCAGCCTGCGCTGATCATTTGCCGCGTTGAAGCGGCGGCCTGACGCGCACGGTGATCTTCTCCGACACGACAGGCGGCTCGAACGGATAGTGTTTCGCGTCGCCCAGCACCAGCTGAAGGGTATGGGTCCCGGGCGGAAGCTCGAGAAATGTTTCGGTCTGCCCTGCCCCGAAATGCAGATGCGACTTGTCCTGCAGGATCGGCTCCTTCGGATCGACGGGGTCGCTGACGTCGACCAGCAAATGATGATGGCCGGCGTTCTGGTAGTCGTCGCCGGCATGCGTCACGCCCATGTTGCGCAGGCCGAACCGAACCAGGAATCCGCCACGCACCTTCTGCCCGTCATACGGGGTGATGAAATAAAGCTTTGCGTCCTTGGGAGCAGTCTTGCCCTGCGAATAGGCGATGCCCGGAATCAATGCGAGCGCCGCCGACAGCACAACGCAGCGAAGGATTTGCATCAGATTTACTCCAGCACCTAGGGACTGAGAGCGACGCGGAATCCATGCGTCGGGTAACGAACGTTGGTATCGTAACCATCGCGGTTGGACGGTCGCACGTATCGCGAGTCGTTCTTCCAGGAGCCCGAGCGTAGTACGTGCGAGCTGCAGTCCCCCCCACTCCATGCCGAGCCGTCATTGGGCGCGCCCTGATAGGTCTTGTGCCAGCAATCCTCGACCCATTGATCGACCCCGCCGCCCATGTCGTAGAGACCAAAAGGATTGGGCTTGAAGCTGCCGACTTTCGCCGGCTGCTCGGCCGCGGCGTCGCCGCAGTCCTTGCACCCGGCCATGCCCGTCTGGAGCTTGTCGCCCCACCAAAATTTGGTCTGCGTTCCACCCCGCGCCGCATATTCCCATTCGGCTTCGCTTGGAAGCCGGTACGACTTCTTCGTCGCCTGCGCGAGAAACGCAGCATATTCCCGTGCGTCGGTCCAACTCACATTGGCGATCGGCGCATCGTCCTTGCCGACGGCAGTGAAGGCGCACGCCTTTGCGGCTGCGCATTCGTTCCACTGCTGCACCGTCACCGGGTATTTGCCGATCGCGAATGGTTTGATCGCGACCTGATGAACAGGGCGTTCGGTCGGATCATCATTGCTTCCCATCGCGAAGTTGCCGCCGCGAATGGCGATCATTTCCGGTTCGCTGGCGGGCGTCGGCGATGGATTTGGCGCCGGCGCAGCCGGAGGCGGTGATGACGCCAGCGAGGGAGTCGGCTGCGGCGCTTGCGTCGCCGCTTCGCGCGGCGAGGGTTGCGGGCTCGGTGATGCGGCCGGAGGAGCAGCCGGTGCCGCAGCCTGCTCGCCCACCTTGCCCGGCAGCTGCGTCAGCAGATACCAGAGTGCGCCAGTGGCAATCACGAGCAGCGTGATGCCGAGGAGAAAGATCAGGGTATTCTCGCGCCGGCCTCGCGTCCTGCCGGCGGCATCTGCATCCGGCAGCACGCGATAGATGCGCACGGGGTCGGTGATGTTCTTGACCTTGCGATCGCCGAGCGATTCATAGCCGCACACCACCTTGTGCTTGATCTGCTCGTAGATCGCGCCGGAGATGTAGACCTGACCGGGCTCGGCGATACCCTCGATGCGCGTGGCGATATTGACACCGTCGCCGTAGACGTCGTCCGGCTCCACGATGACGTCGCCGAGATTGACGCCGATCCGGTATTCGATCCGGGTGTCCTTTGGAAGCGAAGCGTTGCGGCCGACGAGATTCTGCTGGATGACGATGCTGCACCGAACGGCCTCGACGGGACTGTCGAAAATCGCGATGAAGCCATCGCCCGTCGTCTTCACCAGTGCTCCATGATGCTCGACGATGCTAGGCTGAATGAGATCCCGCTCGATCCGTTTGACGCGAACATGCGTGCCCTCCTCGTCGGCCTGCATCAGGCGACTGTAGGAGGCGATGTCACCAACGATGATGGCCGCGAGACGACGCGGCATTGGGCCGTGTGGCGGCGGCCCATCCTGATTTCCGGATCTGAAGTTGCGAATTTCGCCCATTGCGGGGCACTCCACCAACTTGCAAGAGGCAGCCCCACCGTACGACTTCGAGAAGCATTTGTCTGTGAAGGCTGTCACACTGACGAATCGGGACAATGTCGAAGGATCAGCCGAGATCGAGTTCCGGCGAACCGAGGGCTTACATTGCGTGAACCTTCCTGGCCCGGCCTGCGACTAAGGCCCCCCGGAGCATCGATCACGACGCGCTGGAAGCGGACACGCTGTGCCCGGGCTCGGCGGTGCTGGACAGGATCAACGGCAGCCTGCGGTGATACGCGCCTTGCGCGGCAGCCACCTCTCGACGAGGAGAGGCGGTCTAGGGTTCGGGCCTGCACCGGTCCAGCGACAACACATCGCGCTCTAATGGACGGGTTCGGGCTCGGCTGCGGCGCGGCCCGAATAGGCCAATCGGCCGGCCGTCCAGTATTGCTTGCAGGTCTCGAACAGCGTTTCGCCGTCCATGGTCAGGCCGCCCGCATTGACGAGCACGCCGTCCGCGCCGATCGGCTTGTTCAGCAGCGACAAGATGCGCTTCAGAAGGCCCCCTTCGAACCGCTCGGCGAGAAGAGGATCGAGCTGGAGCACCACGATCCTTTGGCTGCGATACCGAAAGATCGACATGTCCCGCACCGATCGCCAGGAGATGGTGTCGTCGGCGATGCGGGTGTCGCGAATGCCGACGCGGGTGATGAAGACGACCGGCTCCCCGGAGGAGATCAGCGTCCAGAGCACCTTGCAGGTGGCCAAGCCGAAAAACACCACGCCGAAATAGCCGAGCGCGATCTGGAACGTGGTGACGTCCCTGGCGTAGTGCCAGCTGAATGCGAGCGCGGCACAGAGCAGCGTCAGCAGCAGGCCGGCCGCCAGGAGCTTGAACAGCCGCGGCAGGGAATAGCCGATCGCAAGGTTGGGCAAGTTCTGACTTTCGGACATTTTGAGCGCCACCAGTCATCTGCAACCGGGGGCCTACCAAGACCCTCCTCCCAGAGGGTTAGGACTGGAACCTTGCGCGAGGCTGCCCACGGGATTGCGAGGCAGGAGCAGTTGAACGCGCGGTGCTCCGTCCGCGACTAACCGCCAGTTGGCCCTCCCCTTCCCCAGGCGGGCCGTCAACGGCTCACGCGTGCGGTGCGACCATGAAGCTTGCCCTCGTTCTTCCGCTTGCTCTTGCCGCGCTCGTCGGCGCCGCCCGGGCCGAGGAAGCCGACGACATCCGCGAGGCCACCAAGGCCGAAGCCGAGACCTTCAACACGCGCATGTATGCGGGCGCACCCGGCAACAAGGCCTATGCCTGCTTCGTCCGCCGCTACGATGCCGGGCATCTGGCGCGGCATCCGAAGCAGAAGGTCGCGTCGATGAAGCTGCTGATCTCCGCGGAAGTCGACACGGAAGACAAGCAGTTGCACAACTCCTTCCGGCTCGGCTTCAGATATCGCCATCGCAGCGGCGATTTCGATTCCAGCGGCTCCTGCAATCACGCGGTGTTCACCAGGGACGGCACCGAGATTCGCCTCGGCTGCGGCGTCGACTGCGAAGGCGGCGGCATCGGCGTCGCCCTCTCCAAGGACGACAAGTCGGCCATCGTGCGGCTGGCGCGGGTCAGGGTCTGGCAGAACAACAAACCGGATGACGATGCCGAGCAATCGCTGGTCGCAGGCGCCGACGACGGGATTTTTCGGCTCGACCGCACCGACAATGCCGAGTGCGCCTCGCTGGTGACCGATCGCAAGGAACTCGCGGCGCTGCGCCACAAGTGATATGCCTTCGGCAAAGTCAGGCGTAGTTGTTGTTTTACGCATGATCTTTCCGGAAAACCGCTTCACACTTTTCCGGATCGTGCTTCGAGGGAGATGGTCATGAATCGCCGCAACATCCTGTGGAGCGCCGTTTCGGCCTTGGGTGCGGCGCTTGGCGCCTCCAGCGCGAAAGCTGCGACCGAGGCGCCTGCATCGAACAAGCTCAAGGTCGTCTATCACCTCAGTGACGCCGAGAAGGTCAATTTCGTGCTCGGCAACATCCAGAACCACATCGACGGCGTCGGCGGCGCCGATCGCGTCACGATCGCGCTGGTCATCCACGGGCCGGCGCTGAAGGCGTTTCACTCGGCACAGGCCAACCCCGATGTCAGCAAGCGCGTCGGCGATTTCTCCAAGGACGGCGTCGAGCTCACTGCCTGCGGCAACACCATGAAGGCGCAGAACGTCACGCTGACGGATCTGCTGCCGGGATTCGTCAGCGCGGAAAAAGGCGGCGTCGTTCGCCTCGCCGAGCTGCAGTCGCAGGGGTACCTTTACTTGCGGCCGTAGCCGCCGGGAAATCGGTGTGCTCCCTCCCCCGCTTGCTGGGGAGGGTTGGGGAGAGGGTGTCTCCGCAATGAGGAGCCCCCAAGAGGAGAAAGCCCTCACCCGACGCTTCGCGCCGACCTCTCCCGCAAGCGGGAGAGGTGCAGCAGAGCCAGCGGCCGGCACCGAAATCCAATCCTTCCATCGCGCTTGACTTACCCATAACCCCGCGGTTATGAATTAATCCATAACTCCCTGGTTATGGATTCGCATGTCCACCGCTCACGATCTCCTGTTCAGGATGCTGGCCGATCCGACCCGGCGGGCGATCTTCGAGCGGCTGTGCCGCGACGGGGAGCAGACGGTCGGGGCACTGACGGCGCGGTCAGGCGTTTCCCAGCCGGCGGTCTCGAAACATCTCGGCGCGCTGAAGCAGGCCGGCCTCGTGCGTGACCGCCATGAGGGACGTCAGACACACTACAGCGCGCAGCCCGCCGCGCTCGATCCGCTGCGCGACTGGACCAGCCAGATGGCCGGCTTCTGGCAGAACCGGCTCGATGCGCTCGACGATCTCCTGAAGAGGATGGACCAATGAACGAATCCACGGCTGAGACGCGCTCCGTCGTCATCGAGCGCGAATTCGCCTTTCCGGCCGAGCGGATCTGGCGCGCGCTGACGCAGCCGCATCTGATCGAGGAATGGCTGATGAAGAACGACTTCAAGCCGTCGGTCGGTCATCGCTTCAATCTTCGCGGCGAATGGGGCGGCGTGCTGGACTGCGAGGTGCTCACCATCGAGCCGCAGAAGACGCTCGCCTACACCTGGAATTTCGCGCATGAGGACGCCGCGTTCGACCTCAAAAGCGTCGTCACCTTCACGCTGACGCCGACAAGTGCAGGCACGCATCTGCGCGTCGAGCAGGCGGGCTTCAGCCCGACGCAGAAACAGGCCTATGGCGGCGCGCATGCCGGCTGGAAGCAGTTTTTCGCCAGGCTGGACGAGGTGCTGGCACGGGCTGACTAGTCCGGCGCCGACCATCGTTCGGTCGTCTCAAGAGGAGGTTTTGTTGACCGGGAATATGTGGGTTCGCCAGATCCATCGCTGGCTGTCGATCGCCTTCACGCTCGCCGTCGTCGCCAACATCGTCGCGATGACCATGCAGATCCAGGCCGCGTGGATCGGCTTCCTGGCGCTCGTCCCGCTGCTCCCGCTGCTGGCGACCGGGCTGTATTTGTTTGCGCTGCCCTATCTTGACCGGCGCAGCGGCATGCAGCGCGAGGCCGGGTCATGAAGAAGGCCCTCGCCGTGACGACGAGCAGCACGAAGGGCGCGAGCGGAGCGTCAGCGTCACCGTCAAAACTGATCGACGGCAGGATCAAGGAGCTCGGCGACTGGCGCGGCGAGATGCTCGGGCGGATTCGCGCGCTGATCAAGGACGCCGACCCTGAGGTCATCGAGGAATGGAAGTGGCGCGGCGTTCCCGTGTGGGAGCACGACGGCATCATCTGCACCGGCGAGACCTACAAGGCCGTCGTGAAGCTGACCTTTGCCAGGGGCGCGGCGCTGGATGATCCGGCCGGCCTGTTCAATTCCAGCCTCGACGGCAATGTTCGGCGCGCGATCGACATTCGCGAAGGCGAAAAGATCAACGAGAAGGCGTTGAAGGCGCTGATCCGGGCGGCGGTGGAATTGAATGGGTCCAAGAAGAAGCCCGCCAAGAAGCGATCGGCTTAGAACTTCCCGGCCTCGCGTTGATCGCTTCAGCAGCCGCGGACTGCCTCTAACCTCTCCCGCTTGCGGGAGAGGTCGGCGCGTAGCGCCGGGTGAGGGCTCTCGCCTCTAGGGGAGTCCCACTGCGGAGACACCCTCTCCCCAACCCTCCCCCGCAAGCGGGGGAGGGAGCGCATCTCCCTCGCGGCAGCCACAAGCTAATCTCGTCGATGCTCCAGGAGTTGTCGGCGGCCTCAGGCCGCCGCCGGGATCGGGCGCGGGCTCACGACATATTCGCGCAGCACCTTGTCGTTGCCATCGACCTCGATCAGCGCGACGTCGTAGGTCCAGAGGTCCGCCAGATGCTGGAGCACGCGTTTGGCGTCGGTCTCGTTGAGCTGCGCGCCCTTGATGACGTGGTGATGCAGGATCAACCGGCGATCGCCGGAGAGATCGACGTCGACCACCTCGATATTGGCGTCGATGTAGCCGACATCGTGCTGCCGCGCCAGCTCGCGCCGCACGCGGCGGAAGCCGCGCTCGTCATGGATGGCGTCGACCCGGATGCCGGCACGCTCCTCGGGATCGTCGTGCAGGTGGAACATGCGGAGTTGCCGCATCAGCTTCGGGCTCAGGAACTGGCCGATGAAGCTCTCGTCGCGGTAATTGGCCCAGACGTCGCGCAGCACGCCCATCACGTCGTTCTTGCCGGCGATGTCGGGGAACCATTCGCGGTCCTCGTCTGACGGGCTGGTGACGATGCGCTCGATGTCCTGCATCATGGCGAAGCCGAGCGCGTAGGGATTGAAGCCGGAGAAGCGCGGATCGTCGAATTCGGGCTGGAACACCACATTGGTGTGCGATCCCAGGAATTCGAGGAAGTTGCCGTCGGTGAGCCGGCCCTGCTGGTGCAGCTTGGTCATGATGCGATAGTGGACGTAGGTCGCCGTCCCCTCGTTCATCACCTTGGTCTGGCTCTGCGGATAGAAATATTGCGCGATGTGGCGGACGATGCGCAGCAGCTCGCGCTGCCAGGGCGCCAGCCGCGGCGCGCTCTTCTCCAGGAAATAGAGCAGGTTTTCCTGCGGCAGGCCGAGCAGCTTGCGGCGGCGTTCGAGGGAGATCGCGGACCGGGTCTTCGACGCCCCCTTGGGCACTGTACGCCAGAGATCGTTGAAGACCTCCTCTTCGTGCTGGCGGCGACGGCCGGCACGCTTCTCTTCCTCGCGCAAATCCAGCTTCTTCTTGCCGGGATAGCGGTCAATACCGTGCGACATCAGCGCATGCGCCGCGTCCAGCGTGCGCTCGACCTCGGTGCGGCCGTAGCGCTCCTCGCATTGCATCACGTAGTTCTTGGCAAAGTCGAGATAATCCAGAATGCCGTCCGCGTCGGTCCACTGCCTGAACAGATAGTTGTTCTTGAAGAAGTGATTATGGCCGAAAGCGGCGTGCGCGATCACCAGCGTCTGCATCGTCGCCGTGTTCTCCTCCATCAGGTAGGAGATGCAGGGCGAGGAGTTGATCACGATCTCGTAGGCGAGGCCCATCAGGCCCTTGCGGTAGGAGGCCTCGTGATAGGCGAACTGCTTACCGAACGACCAGTGCTTGTAGAACAAGGGCATGCCGACCGACGAGTAGGCATCCAGCATCTGTTCGGCGGTGATGACTTCGATCTGGTTCGGATAGACGTCGAGCCCGAGATCGTTCTTCGCTATCTCCTCGCAGGCATCGGTGATGCGCTGCAAGGTGTGGAAGTCCCAATCCGCGCCTTCGAACAATCGTTCCGTCATGGAGCGGCTTTCTCCTGAGAATTTTCGCGGCGCTGGAACAGGTCGTGGAACACCGGGAAGATCTCGCTGCGCTCGCTGACCTTGCGCATCGAGAGCGGTGCGCCGCTGTTGCGCAGGCGCTCGTAGAGGGTCCAGAGTGAGGAATCGGAGAGATCGAAGGCGCTGCCGCCGGATTCCCCGACCTCGAGATAGGCGAAGAACTGGCAGGCCGGCAGGATCTTGTCGGTCAGCAGCATGCCCGTGAGCTCGCCGTCGGAATAGGAATTGTCGCCGTCGGAGGCTTGCGCGGCGTAGATGTTCCAGTCCGACGGATTGAAGCGCTCGCGCACGATCTCGTGCATCGCCTGGAGCGCGCTGGAGACCAGCGTGCCGCCGGAGGCCGGACCGTAGAAGAAGGTCTGCTCGTCGACCTCCTCGGCGCGGTCAGTGTGGCGGATGAAGACGATCTCGACATGCTTGTAGCGGCGCTTCAGGAACACGTAGAGCAGCATGTAGAAGCGCTTGGCGAGATCCTTCATGTGCTCGGACATCGAGCCGGAGACGTCCATCAGGCAGAACATCACGGCCTGCGCGACCGGCTTCGGCATCGTCTCGAAGCGGCGGTAGCGGATGTCGAGAGGATCGATGAACGGAATCCGCTTCGTCTTCGCCTTCAGCCTATCGAGCTGGGCGAGAAGCTCCACACGCTCGTCCTCGTCGGTGCAGGCGGCGATCGCGGCTTCCAGCTCCTCGATCTCGTCCTTGCGGGGACGCTTGAGCGCGATGCGGCGCGCCAGCGCGAGCCGCACCGTCCGGCTCACCGAGATGTTGGCGGGCGAACCCGACGTGGTGTAGCCGGCGCGCTGGATGCCCTCGCTCTCGGTCTGCGCGATCTTGCGCTTGGCAAGATCCGGCAGCTCGAGGTCGTCGAGGAACAGATCGACGAATTCGTCGCGGCTCAGCACGAAGCGGAAAGCGTCTTCGCTGTCGCCTTCGCCGGGACCGGAATCCTTGGCGCTGCCCTGGCCGGAACGCTGGAGGTAGTCGCCCTCGACGAACTTCTTGTTCCCGGGCAACACCATGTCGCGCGTTCCGCCTTCACGGCGGAAGCGCGGCTCGTGCATCCCGTCGAGGGGGATCGTGACCTCACCACCCTCCAGGACGTCCTTGATGTCGCGTTCCTGCGAGGTCTTCTTGACGGCGCCCTGCACCAGGGATTTGGCCCGACGCAAGAACCGCTGCCGGTTCTCAAGACTCTTGCCGCCTGGATTCAGGCGCCTGTCAATAATGTGAATGGCCACTTTCCCATCCGCCTCAACCGGCCTGCTTCACGCGCATGTACCATTCGACGAGCCGGCGAACCTGACGCTCGGTGTAGCCGCGCTCCACCATGCGTGCGACGAACTCGCCGTGCTTCTTCTCCGTCTCGCCGTCCTTCTTCGACCCGAAGGAGATGACCGGAAGCAGGTCCTCGACCTGAGAGAATATCCGCTTTTCGATCACATCGCGAATCTTCTCGTAGGAGGTCCAGGTCGGATTCTTGCCGCCGTTCTGGGCCCGCGACCGTAACGAGAATTTGACGACCTCGTTGCGGAAGTCCTTGGGGTTGGCGATTCCCGCCGGCTTCTCGATTTTCGTCAGTTCCTGGTTCAAAAGCTCGCGATCCAGCAGCTGGCCGGTGTCGGGATCCTTGAAGTCCTGATCCTCGATCCAGGCGTCGGCATAGTCGACGTAGCGGTCGAACAGGTTCTGGCCGTAATCCGAGTAGGATTCGAGATAAGCCTTCTGGATCTCGTTTCCGATGAACTCGGCGTAGCGCGGGGCGAGATCCGCCTTGATGAATTCGAGGTAGCGCTTCTCGACTTCCTCGGGCAGCTGCTCGCGCTTGATCGACTGCTCCAGCGCGTACATCAGGTGCACGGCGTCGGCGGCGACCTCCTGCGGATCGTGGTTGAAGGTTGCAGCCAGGATCTTGAAGGCAAAGCGCGTGGAGACGCCGTCCATGCCCTCGTCGACGCCGGCGGCATCGCGGTACTCCTGGACGCTGCGCGCCTTCGGATCGGATTCCTTCAGGCTTTCGCCGTCGTAAACCCGCATCTTGGCGAACACCGTGGAGTTCTCGTGCTTGCGCAGCCGCGACATCACCGAGAACCGCGCCAGCGTCTCCAGCGTCGAGGGCGCGCACGGTGCGGCCGCGAGCTCCGAGCCCTGGATCAGCTTCTCGTAGATCTTCTGCTCTTCCGTGATCCGCAGGCAATAGGGCACCTTGATCACGCAGATGCGGTCGATGAACGCCTCGTTGTTCTTGTTGGACTTGAAGCTCGCCCACTCGGCTTCGTTGGAGTGCGCGAGGATGACACCGGTGAACGGGATCGCGCCGATGTTCTCGGTGCCGATGTAGTTGCCCTCCTGCGTCGCGGTGAGCAGCGGGTGCAGCATCTTGATCGGCGCCTTGAACATTTCGACGAACTCGAGCACGCCCTGGTTGGCGCGGTTGAGGCCGCCCGAATAGCTGTAGGCGTCGGGATCGTTCTGCGCGTAGGTCTCGAGCTTTCGGATATCGACCTTGCCGACCAGCGAGGAGATGTCCTGGTTGTTCTCGTCACCGGGCTCGGTCTTGGCGATACCGATCTGGCGCAGCCGCGACGGCTGGATCTTGGCGACACGGAATTGGGAGATGTCGCCGCCAAAGGCTTCCAGCCGCTTGTAGCACCACGGGCTCATCAGACCGGTGAGGCGCCGGCGCGGAATGCCGTATTTCTCCTCCAGCATCGGGCCGAGCTGATCGGGATCGAACAGGCTGAGCGGGCTTTCGAACACCGGCGAGAGTTCGTCGCCGGCCTTGAGCACGTAGATCGGATGCACTTCCATCAGCGACTTCAGCCGCTCGGCGAGCGAGGATTTGCCGCCGCCGACCGGACCGAGCAGATAGAGGATCTGCTTGCGCTCCTCCAGGCCCTGCGCCGCGTGGCGGAAGAAACCGACGATGCGCTCGATGGTTTCTTCCATGCCGTAGAAGCCGGCGAAGGCCGGATAGGTACGGATGGTGCGGTTCAAAAAAATACGGCCAAGGCGTGGGTCCTTGGCCGTGTCAATCGTCTGGGGTTCACCGATCGCCGCTAGCAATCGTTCGGCCGCATTCGCGTATTTCATGGGATCGCTTCGACACGATTCCAGGTATTCCGCCATCGACATGTCGTGCTGGCTTCTCGCCTCGAACGACCGAGCGAAAGCGTTGAATAGAGAATCGTTGTACATGATCCCTCTCCGCGTGAGTTCCGCTACACAAGCTGAAACGAAAGCGTTACCGGACCGTTCCTCAGGCCGTTTCGAATCAGCGTGAGCACATGACGATCATTGGACACCCGGGGGCCGACTCGACGCAACGCACAACGTAGGCAACCGGGTGAGTTACGAACAGGCACCTGCCTGTTATTTATGCGAATCTATGTCTATCTTCGCTCATTTCCAGCAAATGTCACTCGGCCGCAACATCCGGGCGTTACCGGGGATCAGCCTTTCCGGCGGTGCAGCATAGCCGTCGGCCGGCGGCAGCTTTATGACGCTTGTACGGCCAAGCTTTGTGAGGCCGAGCCTTGTACACACGAGCCTTGTACACACGAGCCTTGCGCACACGAGTCCTGCGCGCCCTGATCGCGGTCTCGCCGCAATGCAGTGCGTGAATCGCTCGCAGCATGACAGTCACGGCAGGCGCGCAGCAATGTGTCAAAATCGGTCGCCAGTCCATCGGGGCGAATGATGACGCGACCGTCCTGCACGCCGCGCGACGCCGCGCGGTCCTTGGCGCGGATCCAGGAGAGCTGGCGCTGCAAGGCCGGCGTCGGCGTCAGCACGATCATCCTTTGGCCGCGCCACTCCGCGGTCGAAACCTCCGCAATCGACTCCCACAGCAGGAATTCATTGCCGATGCGGAGATCGCGGATGCCGAAGGCGGTGACGACCACCACCGGCCCCCGTTCGGCCGGAAGCATCCAGATCAATCGGCTGGTCGCCAGACCGAACAATGCGACGCCGGCATAGCCGAGCGTCGTATCGTAACTGCCCAGGCCGTCCCACACGTCGAAGGCCAGGCTGGCGCTGAGCAGGGTCATCGCAAAGCCCGCCGCGACCAGCAGCCGCAGGTGTGTCGCGCATGGGTTGATTTCGAGATCGTGAGCCGCATCGATGCCGACGACCGCGGCGACCGATTTCGGACTTTCGGCGACGGCGAGCGTAGGGCCGTCCGGATGTACGTGCATGCTTTCCCCCAGCATGGCCATTCGCGACCGAGCCATCACGTATCAGGCGAGACGTATCAGGCGGATCGCAATCCGCTGACACCTCCGTGCAGCGGCCAGCAAACGCTACGCAACGAGACCTCGGCCGAACTGTCCCGGCCAACGACTTTTTACGCAACACAGCCACTGTCGCCTGGATCGTCATGATCGCGACGGAGTTACACTGAGAGTATGACGCCTATACCCTTGATTGGTTCCCTCCCGGGAGCATGTGGGCTACAGGATAGCGCGTCAGGACCGGCGCGGAAACCCCTCGCCCGCAGGCTTGGAGATAAATAAGCATCATGAATCCCGTCAAAGAACTGGAAAAGCACGGACAAGCCGTCTGGCTGGACTTCCTGGCCCGTGGCTTCATCGCCAAGGGCGACCTGAAGCGGCTGATCGATACCGACGGCGTCAAGGGCGTCACCTCCAACCCCTCGATCTTCGAGAAGGCGATCGGCAGTTCGGACGAATACGACGCCCCGATCGGCAAGGCGCTGAAGCGCGGCGACCGGACCGTGGCCGACCTGTTCGAAGCCGTCGCGGTCGAGGACATCCAGAACGCCGCCGACGTGCTCCGCCCGGTCTATGACCGCCTCGAGGGCGGCGACGGCTATGTCAGCCTGGAGGTCTCGCCCTATCTCGCGATGGACACATCAGGCACGGTCGCCGAGGCACGGCGGCTCTGGAAGGACGTCAACCGCAAGAACCTGATGGTGAAGGTGCCGGCGACGCCGGAGGGCCTGCCGGCGATCGAGACGCTGATCGGCGACGGCATCAGCATCAACATCACGCTGCTGTTCTCGAAGGCGGTCTACCTCCAGGTCGCGGAGGCCTATCTCGCCGGTCTCGAGAAGTACGTCGCGGGCGGCGGCGACCCCTCGCATGTCGCGAGCGTGGCGAGCTTCTTCGTCAGCCGCATCGATTCGGTGGTCGACAAGCAGCTGGACGAGAAGATCGCGCGCGCCAACGACCCCAGCGAAAAGGAGCGGCTCGCCGCGCTGAAGGGCAAGGTCGCCATCGCCAACGCCAAGGTCGCCTACCAGGATTACAAGAGGCTGTTCTCGGGTGCGCGCTGGGAGAGGCTTGCCGCCAAGGGCGCCAAGCCGCAGCGCATGCTGTGGGCCTCGACCGGCACCAAGAACAAGGACTACAGCGACGTCCTCTATGTCGAGGAGCTGATCGGCCCCGACACCATCAACACCGTGCCGCCGGCAACGCTGGATGCGTTCCGCGACCACGGCAAGCCGCGCGACAGCCTGGAGGAGAACGTCGAGGACGCCTATCGCGTGCTGGAAGAGCTGGAGCGCTCCGGCGTCTCGCTGGACGCCATCACCGAGGAGCTGGTCAAGGACGGCGTCAAGCAGTTCGCGGATGCCGCCGACAAGCTCTACGGCGCCGTCGCCCACAAGCGCGCCACCGTGCTCGGGCCCGCGATCGACCGCCAGCAGCTCTCGCTCGGCGAGGGACTCGGCAAGGCCGTTGCCAAGAGCACCGAGGAATGGCGGGCATCGGCCAAGATCCGCAGGCTCTGGCAGCGCGACAAGTCGGTCTGGACCGGCACCGACGAGGACAAATGGCTCGGCTGGCTCGACAGCGCCGCCAAGGCGGACGTTGCCGACTACGAAGACTATGCGAGCCGCGTGAAGGGCCAGAAATTCTCCGACGCCGTCGTGCTCGGCATGGGCGGATCCAGCCTCGGGCCCGAGGTGCTGGCCGAGACGTTCGGGAAAAAGCCCGGCTTCCCGAAGCTGCACGTGCTCGATTCCACCGATCCCGCGCAGGTGCGGGCGATGGAAGCCAAGATCGACATCGCCAACACCGTGTTCATCGTCTCCAGCAAGTCCGGCGGCACCACCGAGCCGAATGCGATGAAGGACTATTTCCACGAGCGCGTCGCGCAGGCGGTCGGGCCGAAGGTGAAGACCGGCTTCCGCTTCATCGCGGTGACCGACCCCGGCTCGTCGCTGGAGAAGGCGGCCAAGAGCCTGAACTACGCCCGCATCTTCCATGGCGAGCCCTCGATCGGGGGCCGCTATTCCGTGCTCTCGCCGTTCGGCCTCGTGCCGGCGGCAACCGCGGGCATCGACGTCAAGACCTTCATCAAGCATGCGCTCGCGATGGCCCGCTCCTGCGGACCGGACGTGCCGCCGAGTGAGAACCCGGGCGTGCAGCTCGGTCTCGCCATGGGCCTCGCCGGCCTCGATGGCCGCGACAAGGTGACGATCCTGTCGTCGAAGAAGATCGCCGATTTCGGCGCCTGGGCCGAACAGCTGATCGCGGAATCGACCGGCAAGGAAGGCAAGGGCCTGATCCCGATCGACGGCGAGCCGCTGGGCGAGCCATCGCTTTACGGCAACGACCGCTTCTTCATCGACATCCGCACCGAAGGCGAAGCCGACGCCGACCATGACGAGAGGCTTGCCGCGATCGAAGCGGCCGGCCATCCCGTGGTGCGCATCGTCATGAAATCGATCGACCATCTCGGCCAGGAATTCTTCCGCTTCGAGATGGCGACAGCGGTGGCGGGCAGCGTCCTCGGCATCAACCCGTTCGACCAGCCGGACGTCGAGGCCGCCAAGATCAAGACCCGCGAGCTGACGTCAGCATACGAAAAAACCGGCGCGCTGCCGGCCGAGGAGCCCGTGGTCAGCACCGCCGAGGTCGACCTCTACACCAACGACACCAACGCTGCCGCGTTGCGCACGATGGGAGCCAATGGCGACCTCACCTCCTGGCTCAGGGCGCATATCACGCGCTCGCGGCGCGGCGACTATTTTGCCCTGCTCGGCTACATCGCGCGCGACAAGGCCACGATCGAGGCGCTTCAGGAGATGCGGCGCGCCGTGCTCCAGAAGCGACATCTGGCGACTGCCGCCGAGTTCGGTCCGCGCTTCCTGCACTCGACGGGACAAGCCTACAAGGGCGGGCCCGACAGCGGCGTGTTCCTCCAGATCACGGCCGACGATGCCAAGGACCTGGCCGTGCCCGGCCAGAAGGCAAGCTTTGGCGTGATCAAGGCGGCGCAGGCGCGCGGCGATTTCGACGTGCTCACCGAGCGCGGCCGGCGCGCGCTTCGGGTGCACCTGAAGGGTCCGCTCAAGAAGGGTCTCGCGGCGCTCAACGCCGCTCTCACCGACGCGCTGAACTAGGGGAATCTCTCAGATGCAACTCGGCATGATCGGCCTCGGCCGGATGGGCGGCAACATCGTTCGCCGGCTGATGCGCCAGGGACATTCGACCGTGGTCTATGACAAGGACGCCAAGGCCGTCGCCGGCCTTGCCGCCGACGGCGCAACGGGCTCCGCGACGCTAGAGGAGTTCATCGCAAGACTGGAACGGCCGCGCACCGCCTGGGTGATGCTGCCGGCGGGACGCATCACCGAGACGACGATCGACACGATCGCGGCCGTGATGCAGGAGGGCGACGTCATCATCGACGGCGGCAACACCTTCTGGCAGGACGACGTCCGCCGCGGCAAGGCGCTGAAGGAGCGCGGCATCCATTATGTCGACGTCGGCACGTCAGGCGGCGTCTGGGGGCTCGACCGCGGCTATTGCATGATGATCGGCGGCGAGAAGCAGGTGGTCGACCGGCTGGATCCGATCTTCGCCGCGCTCGCGCCCGGCGCCGGTGACATTCCGCGCACCGAGGGACGCGAGGGGCGCGATCCCCGCATCGAGCAGGGCTACATCCACGCCGGCCCCGTCGGCGCCGGCCACTTCGTCAAGATGATCCATAACGGCATCGAATACGGCCTGATGCAGGCCTATGCGGAAGGTTTCGACATCCTCAAGAACGCCAACATCGAGGCCTTGCCGGCGGATCATCGCTACGATTTCGACCTCGCCGACATCGCCGAAGTCTGGCGGCGCGGCTCGGTGATCCCGTCCTGGCTGCTCGACCTCACCTCGACCGCGCTCGCCGACAGCCCGGCATTGGCCGAATATTCCGGCTTCGTGGAGGATTCCGGCGAAGGCCGCTGGACCGTGAATGCGGCGATCGACGAGGCGGTGCCGGCCGAAGTCCTGACCGCGGCGCTCTACACACGTTTCCGTTCCCGCAAGGAACACACCTTCGCCGAAAAAATTCTCTCGGCGATGCGTGCGGGTTTCGGCGGCCACAAGGAGCCGAAGCAGCCGGGCGCTTCGAAGCCGAAATGAAAAGCCGAAGCAACACGTAACAGAGCGAAGGCCGACAGTTCGTGACAAAAGACCCGCAAGCCAAGCGCAAGCCCGAAAATTGCGCCTTCGTCATCTTTGGCGTCACCGGCGACCTCACTCATCGCCTGGTGATGCCCTCGCTCTACAATCTGGCGGCCGAGCATCTGTTGCCGGAAAAATTCTGCGTCGTCGGCGTGGCCCGCAAGGGCCAGTCGGATGACCAGCTGCGCGACAGCCTGCTGAAGGGCCTGCGCCAGTTCGCGACCCGTCCCGTGGACAACGATATCGCCACGAGGCTGCTGCAATGCGTGACCTTCGTCGAGGCTGATCCAAAAGACCCACCGTCCTTCGACCGCCTGCGCGAGCATCTGGATTCGCTGGAATGCGCGCAGGACACCGGCGGCAACCGGCTGTTCTATCTGGCAACGCCGCCCGCCGCGTTCGCGCCGACCGCGCGCGAGCTCGGCCGCACCGGCATGATGAAAGAGAACGGCGCTTGGCGGCGGCTCGTGATCGAAAAGCCGTTCGGCACCGACCTCGCTTCGGCGCGTGCGCTGAACGCCGAGCTGCTCAAGATCATGGACGAGCACCAGATCTACCGGATCGATCATTACCTCGGCAAGGAGACGGTGCAGAACATCCTGGTGCTGCGCTTTGCCAACGGCATGTTCGAGCCGATCTGGAATCGCAACCACATCGACCACATCCAGATCACTGTGGAGGAAAGGCTCGGCGTCGGCCATCGCGGCGGTTTCTACGACGCCACCGGCGCGCTGCGCGACATGGTGCCGAACCATCTGTTCCAGCTGATGTCGCTGGTCGCGATGGAGCCTCCTGCACGGTTCGACGCGCATTCCGTGCGCTCCGAGAAGGCCGACGTGCTCACCTCGATCCAGCAGCCAAGCCGGGACGAGGCGCTGAAGAATTCGGTGCGCGCGCAATATCTGGCGGGCCGCATCGGCGACGACGAGATCACGGACTATCGCAAGACCGAGGACGTCAAGCCCGGCAGCACCACAGAGACCTTTGTCGCGCTGAAGCTGATGATCGACAATTGGCGCTGGGCCGGCGTGCCCTTTTACCTGCGCACCGGCAAGGCGCTGGGCCACAAGCGGACGGAAGTGGCGATCAAGTTCAAGCAGGCACCGCTGTCGATGTTTTCGGGCACGGACGTCGACCGCCTGTCGCAAAACTTCCTCACCATCGGCATCGCGCCAACCGAGACCATCGAGCTGCAGTTCAACGCCAAGATCCCGGGACCGAGCATCACCATCGACGGCGTCGAGATGAAATTCCGCTACGGCGACTATTTCCGCGCCGACCCCTCGACCGGCTACGAGACGCTGATCTACGACTGCATGATCGGCGACAACATCCTGTTCCAGCGTGCCGACGGCGTCGAGGCCGGATGGCAGGCGGTGCAGCCGTTCCTGGATGCCTGGAAGAGTGAAGGCATCAACGGCATCGAGACCTATGAAGCCGGCAGCGACGGCCCGGCCTGCGCCGATGAGTTGCTCCGGCGCGACGGGCGAAGCTGGCGGAAGTTCTCCTGATGGCCGTGGCCGATCAGCCGAAGCTCATCGTCGAGGCCGACGCCGAGTCGCTCGCTTTTGCGGCCGCCGAGCGGATGATGGCGCGGATATCAGCCAATTCCGGACGAATCGCCATCTGCCTCACCGGTGGATCGAGCCCGAAGAAGCTCTATCAGCTGCTCGGCAGCGACGCCTGGCGCGGCAGGATTCCGTGGGATCGCGTGCACTGGTTCATCGGCGACGAGCGCTTCGTGCCTGAAAGCGATCCGCTCAACAACATGGCGGTCGCGCGCGCGACCTTTCTCGACCGCAACGCGCCGTCCGGCCACATCCACCCGATCCCCACCACGGCCGAAAACCCTGATCAAGGCGCCGTCGCCTATGCGCGCGAGCTGCAGGCCTTCTATGGTTCAGACAGCCTCGATCCGTCGCGGCCGCTGTTCGACATGGTCCTGATGGGCGCGGGCCCGGACGGCCACACCGCCTCGCTGTTTCCCGGCTACCCTGAAATCGAGGAGACCCAACGCTGGGTCGTTGGTGTCCCCAAGGCCAATGTGGCGCCGTTCGTGCCGCGGGTCTCGCTCACCCTGCCCGCTTTGGCCTCCTGCCGCGAAATGCTGTTCGAGATTGCGGGGCATGACAAGCGGCCGATCTTGACGCGCCTCGTCAATGGCGAGACTCTGCCGGCATTGCGCGCGCGCTCGAATGGTGAGACCGTCTGGCTGGTCGACCAGGCCGCGCTTCCGGAGGAAATACGTGGGCCGCGTTGAAGCACCTTGTGCGTTGATCGTGATGGGCGTGTCGGGCTCGGGCAAGAGCACGGTTGCGGAGGCGCTGGGCGAGCGGCTCGGCTGGCGGTTCGAGGACGGCGACAGTTTCCATCCCGCCAGCAACGTCGAGAAGATGCGGGCCGGCCATCCGCTCACGGATGAAGACCGCTGGCCCTGGCTCAACGCCATTGCCGACGAGATCGAACGGGTCTGCGAGAGCGGCAAGCACGTCATCATTGCCTGCTCGGCGCTGAAGCACACCTATCGCGACGTGCTGCTGCGCGGACGCGACGACGTCCGCTTCGTCTTCCTGACGGGCACGAAGGAGCTCATCGCCGAACGGCTCGCGCACCGCAAGGGCCACTTCATGCCGCCGGGGCTGCTGACCAGCCAGTTCAACACGCTGGAGCCGCCGGAGGCGAGCGAGCACGTCATCACCGTCTCGATCGACGAAACCGTCGAGGCGATCGTGGACGGCATCGTGCGGCAATTGAAACTGGGCGGTGCAATACCCAAGGTTCTGCCATGACGCAAATCTCACTCGTGGTCTCCGACGTCGACGGCACGTTGCTGACCAAGGACAAGACGCTGACGGAACGTGCGAGGTCCGCGGTGCAGCGGCTGCACCAGGCCGGCATCGGCTTCACCATCACCTCGAGCCGGCCCGCGATCGGCATGCGCTTCCTGATCGAGCCGCTGGCGCTGTGGCTGCCGGTCGGCCCGTTCAACGGCTCCTCGATCGTCGACCCCGAGATGAATCCGGTCGAACAGCATCTGATCCCGGCGAGCGCCGCCGAGCGGTCCCTGCAGATCCTCCGGGAGTTCGGTGCCGATATCTGGCTGTTCACCACCGACGAATGGCTGATCGATAATCCCAGCGGCAAATACGTCGCCCATGAGCAGCACACGATCCGCTCCGATCCGACCATCGTGACGGATTTCTCTCCGTATCTTGCCAGCGCCTGCAAGATCGTCGGCGCCAGCGCGGACGCCCCCGGGCTCGAGCGTTGCGAGAAGGCGATGCAGGAGGCGCTTGGCAGCCAGGCGACCGCGGTGCGTTCGCAGACCTATTATCTCGACATCACCCCGCCGGGCTTCGACAAGGGCACGTTCGTTCAGGCGATGGCCAAGCGCCTCGGCATCTCGACCGACGCGGTCGCCACCATCGGCGACATGCAGAACGACCTCGCCATGTTCCGCGTCAGCGGCACCTCGATCGCCATGGGCAACGCCACCGACAGCGTCAAGGACCAGGCGACGCACGTTACCGCCACCAACGAGCAGGATGGTTTTGCCGAGGCGATGGAGATGATCTTGAAGCGGAATGGGGTGGGCTGAGCGATCGACTCCTCCATCGGTGCGCGACATTGACGACTGAACACCCGACCTTTCAGGATGACGGCGCGCAGCTGTTCCGGCAGGCGCTGACGTCCGATCAGCTACATCAGCTTGAAGCAACCTTGTCTCATCTGCCACCCGATCAAGCCGGACTCCGGCTGAGGGGTGTCAAAGGTCTCGCGCCGCTCCTCGCTTCAAGTGGACATGTGGGTCGCTGCGCTGCGTCAGTGCTCGGCCATGGCTGTCGCCCCGTCAGAGCCATTCTGTTCGACAAGACGGCCGCAACGAACTGGACTCTGGGCTGGCATCAGGATCGCACCATCGCCGTGAAGGAGCGTGTCTCCGTCGATGGTTTTGAGACCTGGAGCGTCAAGAGCGGCATGCTGCATGTTGAACCGCCCTTTGCATTGTTGTCCGGCATGGCGACCCTGCGAGTTCATATCGATCCGGTGCCGGCAAGCAACGCGCCGCTCCTGATCGCTCCTGGTTCCCACAGACTTGGACGGATTCGCGAGGAAGACGTACGGGACGTCGTCAGGCGTTGCGGCACGGTTGCATGCCTGGCTGACCCTGGCGACATCTGGCTGTATGCGACGCCCATTCTCCATGCATCGGACGCCGCGACCGTCCCGATGCATCGCCGCGTCCTGCAAGTGGATTTTTCCGTCGGGGAGCTGCCCGGCGGCCTGGAATGGCTGGGAATCTAGAGCGCAGACCGTACGGAGCCGGGCGTCACTGCTTCGACCGCTGCACCGCCGGCTTCTCGCTTTGCTGCCTTGCCGCCGAAAGATTATGCGCGGTGTTGATCAGCGCGATGTGGGTCAGCGCCTGCGGGAAATTGCCGGTCTGGCGGCGCGCCACGGCGTCGTATTCCTCGGCCAGAAGGCCGACGTCGTTGGCAAGGCCGGCCACACGATCGAACAGCGCCTGCGCCTTGTCGAGATCGCCCGACAGCACGTAGGCGTCGGCCAGCCACAGGCTGCAGGCCAGGAAAGCGCCCTCGATCGGCTGCTGCTCCCCGGACATTTCGCGCGGATCGTGCCGCATCACGAAGCCGTCGCGCATGATGTGCTTTTCGACGGCCGCGATGGTGCCGCGGATGCGCGGATCCTCCGCCGGCAGGAAGCCGACCGCCGGCAGCAGCAGCACGCTGGCGTCGAGCAGCTTTGAGCCGTAGGATTCGACAAAGGCGTCCTCTTTGGCGTCAAAGCCCTTGTTGCAGACGTCGCGATGAATCGCCTCGCGCAGCGCGCGCCAATGCAGCAGCGGCGCCTTGAAGCCAAACGTTTCGGCGCTCTTGATGCCGCGGTCGAAGGCGACCCAGGTCATCACCTTGGAGAAGACGTAATGCTTCGGCTGTCCGCGACGCTCCCAGATGCCGTGATCGGGTTGGTCCCAGACCTCGGCGAGATGGCTGAGCACGTTACATTCCAGCGCCCAGGTCGTTTCGTCATCGAGCTCGAGCCTGGCCATGCGCGACTGGTGGAAGGCGTCGATCAGCTCGCCATAGACGTCGAGCTGGAGCTGGGCATGGGCGGCATTGCCGACGCGGACCGGCCGGGCACCCTCATAGCCGTCGAGCCAGCCCGCCTCCCATTCCAAGAGCCGGCGCTGGCCCCAGATGCCGTACATGATCTGCATGTTCGCGGGCGAACCGGCGGCGGCGCGCAGGAGCCAATTGTGCCAGGCCAAGGCTTCCTCGGTATAGCCCGAGTTCATCAGCGCCAGCAGCGTGAAGGTGGCATCGCGCAGCCAGCAGAAGCGATAGTCCCAGTTCCGGCTGCCGCCGAGCTTCTCCGGCAATGACGTCGTCGGTGCGGCGACGATGCCGCCGGTCGGGCCAAAGGTCAGCGCCTTCAGCGTGATCAGCGAACGCATGATGAGGTCGTGATACGCACCGTCCCGTGTGCTGCGGCTGCACCAGTCCTTCCAGAATTCTTCGGTCTCCCGGAGCGCGATCTCCGGGTCGATCGGCTCTGGCGGGTTGAGATGCGAGGGGCCGTAGGTCAGCACGAACGGCACGGTCTCGCCGGCCTTCACCTCGAATTCGGCAACGGTCGTCAGGTCCTCGCCGCGGGTCTCGACCGGGGTGCGCAGCACCGTCATGTCCTGGCCGGCGACCGCCAGCAGCGAGCCGTCCTTGCAGCGGCGCACCCAGGGGATGTCGCTGCCGAAGCCGAAGCGGATCACGAGCTCCATTCGCAGCTTCACCGTGCCGCTGACGCCGCGCACCAGCCGCACGATGTCGGAGGCCTTGCCGCGCGGCGGCATGAAGTCGATCAAGGCGACGGCGCCGCTCTTCGTCTCAAAACGCGTTTCGAGGATGAGGGTATGACCGAGATAGCGGCGCGAGGTGCCAGTGACGTCCTCGGTCGGCGCGATCAGCCAGCGGCCGTTCCTGTGCGTGCCGAGGATCGCGGCAAAGCAGGCGTCGGAATCGAAGGCGGGCCAGCACAGCCAGTCGATCGAGCCGTTGCGCCCGACCAGCGCCGCGGTCTCGCAGTCGCCGATCAGCGCATAGTCCTCGATCTTCTGAGACAATGTCGTCGAGCCTTGAAAAATGCCGGCTCCTCAACTCCCGCCGAGCAACGAACGTTCCCGCGTCGCGGCCTTCAAGGCCGCGAGATCGACCTTTGATGCGATCTTGTCGAGCGCAACGGGAAGCCGCTGGCGCCAGTTCGGGTGCTCGTCGATCGTCCCGGGAATGTTGGGCTGGTCGAGCACACCGAGCAGATCCTCCATCGAGACCGCAAGCAAGCGCGATGGCGTACGCGACAGGAAGGCGAGCACCGAATAGAGATCGTTGGCGTTGATGCCGTTCTGGCGCAGGATCTCGTCGAGCATGCCGAGCGCATGCCAGCGGGCCTTGTCGTCCTCGCCGGGATCGAGCCCGAGCGAGAGCTTGACCTTGAGGTCGCTGAAGGTGCGCCAGCCCGCATAGGTGCAGAGGTCGTGCGTGTTCAGCGTCACCAGCGCGTTCGGCCGATAGAAGTCGATGTTGCGGAAGTGGCCGGCATCGTCGCGCTCGAACATCATGACGAGATAGGACCAGATGCCGAAATCCTGCATGGTCTCGCGGAAACCTTCGGGCACCGTGCCGAGATCCTCGCCGATCACGATGCATTTATGCGCCGTGCTCTCGCGCGCGATGGCGCCGAGCAGCGCCTCGAACGGCATCTGCACATAGGCGCCGTTGTCGGGCTTGAAGCCGCGTGGCACGAGATAGAGCCGCTTCAGCCCCAACACGTGATCGATCCGGATGGCGCCGGCATGGCGCATCGATGCGGCCAGCATGTCGGCGAACGGCACGAAGGACTGCGCTTCGAGGCCGCCGGCGTTGAAGCCGGCGAGGCCCCAGTCCTGGCCGACCGTGTTGAGCACGTCGGGCGGTGCGCCGACGGCGAGATGGCGGGAGATTGCCGCCTGCTCGTTCCAGGCATCGAAGCCGTTGGACTGTACCCCGACGGCAACGTCGAGATAGAGACCGACGCGCATGCCGAGCTGGCTGGCCAGTTCCTTGGCGGCATGCAATTGGCTATCGGCCGTCCATTGCACGAATTCGACGAACTCGATCTCGCGCTTGTCAGGACCGTTGCGCAGCCCGGCGCATTTCGCCTCGTCCGGCCGCTGCCATTCCGACGGCCATTCCCACCACGGTCCGGTGAAGCGATGCCGCAGCACCTCGAAGCAGGCAAAACGGGACAATAGCGGCGCGCGATCCGCGCGGAAGGCGTCGAACTGGTTGCGGCGGACACCGCTCGCGCTGGTCACGAAGCTGTTGAAGGCAGCGCGCAGGGCCAGCCATTTCAGCGCCGCCATATCCGCATATGGCACACGATCGCCTTCGCGCAGCCGCGCGGCGGTCGCGGCAGCGTCGGGGACGAGGTCCGCGGAAAATTCCGGGATGGCCTCGACGTCGATATAGAGCGGGTTGAGAAACAGCCGGCTGTTCGGCGAATAGGGGCTGCAATCGGCCGGGTGGTCGTCGAACAACACGTGCAGCGGATTGAGGCCGACGCCGTCGGCCCCCAGCTGTTTTGCGAGCCGAACGAGATCGGCCAGATCCGTGAAATCGCCGATGCCCCAGTTGCGGTCCGAGCGGACGCTGTAGAGCTGCACGGCGAGCAGCCAGCCGCGATCGAAATCGCCGCCGAAGGCGCGCTCGGGCGCCACGATCATCGGCACCTCTTCGGTCACGCCTTCGGCATCGGTCAGTGTCAGGCGGTGATAGCCGAGCGGCAGGCCGGCGGGCCAGGCGATGACCGGCTCGCGCGTCTCGCCTTGCGCGATCACATTGCCGTTGCCGGCGATTGTCCATTTGAGCGGCGGCGCGCCGGCTGTCACCAATTCCGTCCGCGGATGCCCCAGGGCGCGAACCACCACGGGCCCGCTGACGAAGCGATAGACCCGCTTCTCCGGCAGGGCGTCGAGGATGGATTTGAGGGCCGCGGGATCGGTGACCCGCAGCTTTCCGAGGGCGTCGACGAATTCGGACTGAACACCCTTGATCTGGGCTTGAGCTAAAAGATCCATTCGGCACGCAGCTTGCAGGCCATCGTTTGGCCGGGGGCATCGATTTTAACGAGGTGGCGGAAGACGTTAGTCAGGGTTAACTCACAAACCGGGCCTGCCGTTCCCAGGGGGAACTAATGACACACAAGCGGCTTTCTATATAGGTACCAAGCGTAGGTTCCCGACAAGGGAAACGGGCCCTGCTTTCTTGTCAATGGCATCACCGTGAACAAGACAATTCAAACTGTCGAGAGTGCCGCAGCCGGCAGCGCTTTCCTCATCGAAGACGTCTATCCCTTGATCGACGGCGGCCGCTTCGCCGTGAAGCGGATCGCGGGCGAGCGCGTCGACGTGTGGGCCGACATCTACCGCGACGGCGAGGCCGTGATCGGCGCCGCGCTGATCTGGCGCCGCGAGCAGGACCGGGAATGGCGGAGTGAGCCGATGATCCATCACGGCAATGACCGCTGGTCGGGCGCATTCACGCCCACCGAGCCCGGCCAATATCTCTACGCAATCGAGGCCTGGACCGACGAGTTCGCGACCTGGTCCCACGCGGTCGCGCGCAAGCAGCTGTCCGGCGCCGATGTCAGCCTCGACGCCGTCGAGGGCGCCGGGCTGCTGACCAAGGCACATGGTGCGCGGCAAGACGCCGCGGCGGTGATCGTCAGACAATGCGAGGACTATCTTCAGACCGGCGATGTCGCCCCGCTGCTCTCAACCGAGCTCGGCGATGCCATGGCCGAGAGCCAGTCGCGGCCCGACCTCACCCGCTCGCCGCTCTTTCCGCTGATCGCCGACCGCGACAGAGCGCGCTTTGGCGCCTGGTATCAGATGATGCCGCGCAGCCAGAGCCCGATCCCCGGCCGGCACGGCACGCTGCGCGACTGCATCGCGCGCGTCCCCGATATCGCCGCGATGGGCTTTGACGTGCTCTACTTCACGCCGGTCCACCCGATCGGCCATACCAGACGCAAGGGCCGCAACAATGCGCCGGTGGCGCGTGAAGGCGATCCCGGTTCGCCCTATGCGATCGGCACAGCCGAGGGCGGACACGACGCCCTGCATCCCGAGCTCGGCACCATCGAGGATTTCCGCGCGCTGGTCGCGACCTGCCTCGAATACGGCCTCGAGATCGCACTCGACTTCGCCGTGCAATGCTCGCCGGACCATCCCTGGCTGACGCAGCATCCGGAATGGTTCAAATGGCGGCCGGACCGCTCGGTGCGAACGGCGGATGGCCCCTATTCGGACATCGTCATCCCCGATTTCGGCTCGGTCGACCGGGCCGGGCTGTGGAACGCGTTCCGCGACGCCATGCTGTTCTGGATCGACCATGGCGTGACCATCTTCGCCATCGACAATCACGACACCGCGCCGCTTGCCTTCTGGGAGTGGCTGATCACCGACATCCGCCGCAGGCATCCCGATGTGATCCTGTTCTCAAAGACGTTTGCGCGGCCGAAGCTGATGAAGGGCCTCGCCAAGCTCGGCTTCGCGCAATCCTTCACCTATTTCCCCTGGCGCACGGAAAAATGGGAGCTGGAGCAATATCTCGGCGAGCTGACGCGTCATCCCGAGCGCGACTTCTATCGCCCGAACCTGTTCGTGAACACGCCGGACCTGCTACCCTATCATCTCCAGGGCGGCGAAGCCTGGGCCTTCAAGTCGCGGCTCGCGCTGGCCGCGACGCTGTCGGGCAATTTCGGCATCTTTGGCGGATTCGAATTGCTCGAACACGAGGCCATCCCCGGCCGCGAGGAATATCGCGATTCCGAGAAATACCAGATCAAGCAGCGCGACTGGGACAGACCCGGCAACATCAAGCCCTACATCACCGGGCTCAACCGCATCCGCAACGACAATGCGGCGCTCCAGCAGGCGGCGAATTTGCGGTTTCTCGGCATCGAGGACGGCGAGACGATCGCCTTCGTCAAGGCAGCGGCCGATCCCGCCAACACCGTCGTCGTCGCCGTCGCACTCTCGCGCCACGAGCGCGAGTTCTGGTTGCCGCTCGGCGACCTCACCATCGACGTCGGCGGCGAGCGCCGCCGCGTCACCGCACTCGAAAATCTCCTCACCGGCGAACAGTCCCGCATCGAATGGGGCGGGATCAAGTTGCGTATCGATCCCGACCGCGATCCGGCGCTGCTGTTCCGCTGCCTGGCGTAAAGGCTTGACGCCATGAATGTTCTGTCTTCCGTCGACACCAAGAAGGCCGAGGCTGCCGAGGTCGTGGATGAGCTCTGGTACAAGGACGCCATCATCTACCAGCTGCACGTCAAGGCGTTTGCGGACAGCAACCATGACGGCATCGGCGACTTCGCCGGCCTGACCGAGAAGCTGCCCTATCTCCAGGAGCTCGGCGTCACCGCGCTGTGGCTGCTGCCCTTCTATCCCTCGCCCGGGCGCGACGACGGCTACGACATCGCAGACTACGGCTCGGTCAACCCCGATTTCGGGACGATGAAGGACTTCAAGCGGTTCATCCAGGAGGCGCAGAAGCGCGGCTTGCGCGTCATCACCGAGCTCGTCGTCAACCACACCTCGGACCAGCACAAATGGTTCAAGCGTGCGCGCCGCAGCCATCCGGGCTCGAGCGCCCGCAACTGGTATGTCTGGAGCGACACCGACCAGAAATACCAGGGCACGCGCATCATCTTCACCGACACGGAGAAGTCGAACTGGACCTGGGATCACGAGGCCGGCGCGTTCTACTGGCACCGCTTCTTCTCGCACCAGCCGGATCTCAATTTCGACAATCCGCGCGTGGTCAGCGCCCTCATTCAGGTGATGAAGCGCTGGCTCGACGCCGGCGTCGACGGCTTCCGGCTGGATGCGATTCCCTATCTCTGCGAGCGCGAGGGCACCTCGAACGAGAACCTCCCGGAGACGCATGCGATCATCAAGCGTCTGCGCCAGGAGCTGGACTCCTACTCCAAGGGCAAGCTGCTGCTGGCCGAGGCCAATCAATGGCCGGAGGACGTGCAGGAATATTTCGGCCGCGGCGACGAGTGCCACATGGCCTACCACTTCCCGCTGATGCCGCGCATCTACATGGCGATCGCGCAGGAGGACCGCTTCCCGATCACCGACATCTTGCGCCAGACGCCGGACATTCCGGCGAGCTGCCAATGGGCGCTGTTCCTGCGCAACCACGACGAGCTGACGTTGGAAATGGTCACCGACGTCGAGCGCGACTATCTCTGGACCACCTACGCCAATGATCCGCGCGCCCGCATCAACGTCGGCATCCGCCGGCGCCTCGCGCCGCTGATGGACAATGACCGGCGCAAGATCGAGCTGATGAATTCGCTGCTGCTGTCCTTCCCGGGCACGCCGATCATCTACTACGGCGACGAGATCGGCATGGGCGACAACATCTATCTCGGCGATCGCAACGGCGTGCGCACGCCGATGCAGTGGAGCCCGGACCGCAACGGCGGCTTCTCGCGCTGCGACCCGGCCCGCCTCTATGCGCCGCTGATCATGGATCCCGTCTACGGCTATGAATCGGTGAACGTGGAGGCGCAGTCGCGCAGCCTGTCCTCGCTGCTCAGCGCCACCAAGCGCCTGATCTCGGTGCGCAAGTCGACGTTCGCCTTCGGTCGCGGCACCATGACCTTCATCCGCCCGGCAAACCGCGCCGTGCTCGCCTATGTCCGGCAATACCGCGACGAGGTGATCCTGTGCGTCGCCAACCTGTCGCGCGCAGCTCAAGCCACCGAGCTCGACCTGTCGCCGTGGAAGGACCGCATCCCGCAGGAGATGCTCGGCCGCACCCGCTTCCCGCCGATCGGCGAGCTGCCCTACATGATCACGCTGGGGCCGTACGGCTTCTACTGGTTCCAGCTCCAGGAGCGTGACAAGTCCGAGCCGGTGGTGCCGCGCGCGGTGCCGGAGTTCGAAACGCTGGTGGTGCCGGTGAACTCGAACTGGGTTTCGCTCGCCCGCGAGCGCGGCGTATTCGAGCGCGACGTGCTGCCGGGCTTCCTGTCGCGGACGCGGTGGTATCCAGAGCACAATCCCAAGCACATCAAGACCGCGCTGACCTCGGCGGTGCCGTTCTGTGACATCGGCGACAACCGGCCCTGGATCGCGTTCTTCGAGACCGCGCAGGGCGATGCGGCGACACGCTACGTGATGCCGCTGCAGATCGAGTGGGTGCGCTTCGACCGCGAGCGCTTCAATCCGAAGGCGCTCGCCGCCGTGCGCCAGGGTGCGCGCGAAGGCACGCTGCTGGACGTCGCGACCGACCAGATCTTCATCGGCCTGTTCCTGCGCAACCTGTCGCAGAACCTGGTGGTGGAAGAGAACAATCTCCGGCTCGAGTTCAAGGCGACCAGCCGGTTCGCCGACTACACCATCAAGGAGCCCGAACGCATCCGCGCGATCGAGCAGTCGAACAGCACCGCCCTCGTCGACAATCAATACGTCGCCAAGATCTATCGCCAGCTCGAGGAAGGCACCAGTCCCGAGATCGAGATCGGCCACTACCTCACCGAAATCGCCCGCTTCGCCAATACGCCGGCGCTGCTCGGCAGCGTCGAGCTCGTCGAGGGCGGTCAGCGTAGCGCGCTCGGCGTGCTGCACGCCTTCGTCGAGAACCAGGGCGACGGCTGGGCGGTGACCACGGGCTATCTCGACCGCTATATCGACGAGCAGCGCGTCTTGTCGGCGGGCGAAACGCTGCGCGAGACCCAGGAGCAGGCGCCCTACCTGCACTTCATCGCGCAGATCGGCCGACGCCTTGCCGGGCTGCATGTCGCGCTGGCCGCGGCAACGCCTGATGACCTGGCTCCGGAGCCGATCGGCTCGGCCCACGTCAAACATTGGGTCTCCGATCTCAAGGCCCGCGCGGAGCGGGTTTTCGAGCGACTGGCCGACAGCCGCGACGGCCTGCGGGAGGCGGACCGGCCACTGATCGATCAGCTCACAACAGTGCGCACGCGCCTGCCGGATCACCTGAATGCGCTCTTGCCTTCCGGGATCGGCGGGTTGAACATCCGTCATCATGGCGACTTCCGTCTCGGGCAAACTCTGATCGTGAAGGACGATATCTTCATCATCGACTTCGACGGCGATCCGCGCCTGCCTTTGTCAGCCAAGCGGCGCAAGGCCCCGGCCGCGCGCGACGTCGCCGGCCTGATCCGCTCGATTGATCTTTCGGTTAACGCCGCGCTTGGCCGAGCCCTTTCAGGCGGCATCGATGAGCAGAGCCGGCTTTCAGCCGCGCTCGGCGAATGGCGCGAGCGCGCCACCGCAACCTTCCTGTCCGCCTATCGCGAGGCCATGACCGATCGGCGTTTGTGGCCGGAAGACCCGCGCTCCGCGGAAGGCCTGTTAAGGTTTTTCCTGCTTGATCACGCGTTCGACGAAGTAGAGTACGAGCTGTCCCGCCGGCCTGAGGGGCTCCATGCGCCGCTGACCGGACTGCTTCGCATTCTGTCCAATGCCGAGAGCGAAGCCCATGCATAAACTACCAGCCGAGGCCTACGCGATCATCGAGGGCCGCCACTCCGATCCCTTCCACTATCTCGGGCTGCATCCCGAGGGCGGCAAGAGCGTGGTGCGCGCGTTTCTGCCCGAGGCCTCCAATGTCGAGGCGGTCGGCGAGCACGGCGAGGTGGCGAAGCTCGACCGCGTCCACGATTCAGGCCTGTTCGTCGGCGCGCTGCCCAACGGCTCGAAGCACTACCAGCTGCGCGCCAAATTCGGCGAAAGCGTCGTCGAGTTCGAGGACGCCTACCGTTTCCCTCCGATCCTGACCGATTTCGACCTCTATCTGCTGGGCGAAGGCACCCATCAGCGCCTCTACGACAAGCTCGGCGCGCACCCGATGCGGCTCGACGGCACCGACGGCATCGGCTTCGTCGTGCTGGCGCCGAATGCGCGTCGCGTGTCGGTGGTCGGCGACTTCAATTTCTGGGACGGTCGACGCCATCCCATGCGGGTGCGCGGTGCCGGCTACTGGGAATTGTTCATCCCGCATGCGAAGAACGGCGATCACTACAAGTTCGAGATCATCGGCCCGCACGGCCATCTGCTGCCGCTGAAATCCGATCCGATGGCGTTTGCGAGCGAGGTCCGTCCGAAGACGGCCTCCATCGTGTTCGACGAGGCGCATCTGGCGCGGCCGCGCCCCGCGCCCGACGGCATCAATGCGCTGTCGGCGCCGATGTCGATCTACGAGGTCCATCTCGGCTCGTGGCGGCGCAAGAGCGACAATCAATGGCTCACCTACCGCGAGCTCGCCGAACAGCTGCCGGCCTATGCCCGCGACATGGGCTTCACCCATCTCGAATTCCTGCCCGTGAGCGAGCACCCGTTCGACGGCTCCTGGGGCTATCAGCCGACCGGCCTCTATGCACCGACCAGCCGCTTCGGCACGCCGGAGGATTTTGCGGCACTGGTCGACGCCTGCCACCGCGAAGGCGTCGGCGTGCTGCTGGACTGGGTGCCCGGTCACTTCCCGGACGATCCGCACGGGCTCGGCAGCTTCGACGGCACCTCGCTCTACGAGCACGCCAACCCGCTGCAGGGCCGCCACCTCGACTGGGGCACGCTGATCTACAATTACGGCCGCACCGAAGTGACGAACTTCCTGGTGTCGAACGCGCTGTTCTGGCTGGAGCGCTACGCGATCGACGGCCTGCGTGTCGACGCGGTCGCCTCCATGCTCTATCTCGACTACAGCCGCCCGCCCGGCGCCTGGATTCCGAACCAATATGGCGGCCGCGAGAACATCGAGGCGATCAACTTCCTGCGCCGCTTCAACACCGAACTGTTCGCACGATTCCCGCAGGCAACCACCGCGGCGGAGGAATCCACCGCGTGGCCGCAGGTCTCGCGCCCGGTGGAATTCGGCGGGCTCGGCTTCGGCTACAAATGGAACATGGGCTGGATGCACGACACGCTGAACTACATCAGCAAGGATCCCATCCACCGCAAGCATCATCACGGCGAGATCCTGTTCGGCCTGCACTATGCCTTCTCCGAGAACTTCATCCTGCCGCTGTCGCATGACGAGGTCGTGCACGGCAAGCGCTCGATCCTGGGCCGCATGCCCGGCGACGAGTGGCAGCGCTTTGCGAATTTGCGCGCCTATTACAGCTTCATGTTCGGCCATCCCGGCAAGAAGCTGTTGTTCATGGGCGCCGAAATCGGGCAGAGCCGCGAATGGAATCACGACCAGTCGCTCGACTGGCACCTGCTGGAATACAAATATCACTCCGGCATCCAGGCGCTGATCCGCGACCTCAACCGGCTCTATCGCGCCGTGCCGGCGCTGCATCAGATGGACTGCGACCCGGCCGGTTTCGAATGGCTCATTACCGACGATGCCAACCGCAACGTCTTCGCCTGGCTGCGCAAGGGGATAGACGAGCACGCGCGGTGTCTGGTGATCATCAACTTCTCGCCCAACGTCTATCGCAACTATCGCGTTCGCGTGCCCTTTGCCGGCAAGTGGAAAGAGGTGTTCAATTCGGACTCCGCCCATTATGGCGGCAGCAATGTCGGGAACATCGGCGAGGTTCATGCCGTTGACGGCAAGACGCCGGAGCTCCGCCTCACCATTCCGCCGCTCGCCGCGATCTTCCTCGTTCCGGAAAGCTGACATATGCGCCTGACTACCGGATCGCCCGCACGCCTCGGTGCAAGCTGGGACGGACGCGGCACCAACTTCGCGCTGTTCTCGGCCAACGCGCAGAAGGTCGAGCTATGCCTGTTCGACACGCAAGGCCGTCGCGAGCTCGAGCGCATCGAATTGCCTGAACGAACCGAAGACGTCTGGCACGGCTATCTCAACGACGTCTCGCCGGGCCAGCTCTATGGCTATCGCGTGCACGGCCCCTACGAGCCCGAGCACGGCCATCGCTTCAACGCCAACAAGCTGCTGCTCGATCCCTATGCCAAGCGGCTCTCGGGGCGGCTCGTCTGGAGCGATGCGCATTTTGCCTACCGGACTGGCAGCCCGCGCGAGGATCTGTCGTTCGACCGGCGCGACAATGCGCGCGGCATGCCCAAGGCCGTCGTGGTCGACGAGACCTTCAACTGGGGCCGGCGCGAGATCCGCCCCAACATCGCCTGGGAAGACACGATCATCTACGAGGCCCACGTCAAGGGCCTGACGCAGAAGCGCGACGACGTCCCGCCGAATTTGCGCGGCACCTATGGCGGCCTGTCCTCACCGGCGATGATCGAGCACCTGAAGAAGCTCGGTGTCACCACGGTCGAGCTGCTGCCGATCCACAGCTTCGTCGACGACCGCGTGCTGGTGGAAAAGAAGCTCGCCAATTACTGGGGCTACAACACGCTGTCCTTCTTCGCGCCGGAACAGCGCTACGCCCAGGACAACGCGCTCGATTCCTTCCGCACCACCGTCGCACGGCTGCACGATGCCGGCATCGAGGTGATGCTCGACGTCGTCTACAACCACACCGCCGAGGGCAATCACCTCGGCCCGACGCTGTGCTACCGCGGCATCGACAATGCCTCCTATTACTGGCTGAACCGCGAGAACCCGCGCTATTACGACGATTTCACCGGCTGCGGCTCGTCGGTGAACCTCACCCATCCGCGCGTGCTTCAGATGGTGATGGATTCCTTGCGCTATTGGGTCGAGGTCTGTCATGTCGACGGCTTCCGCTTCGACCTCGCCACCACGCTCGCACGCGGGCCGAACGGCTATGACCGCGGCATCTCGTTCCTGACCGCGATCCGGCAGGACCCGGTGCTGGCGGCCGTCAAGCTCGTCGCCGAGCCCTGGGATCTCGGCCTCGGCGGCTACCAGGTCGGCGCATTCCCCTCGCAATGGTCGGAGTGGAACGACCGCTATCGCAGCGCCATGCGCCGCTACTGGAGCGGCGAAGGCAGCCTGATCGGCGACGTCTCCAGCCGCATGACGGCATCATCAGACCTGTTCAACCACGACGGACGGCGGCCGCGCGCCAGCATCAATCACATCACCGTGCATGACGGTTTCACGCTCGCCGACCTCTTCAGCTACAACGAGAAGCACAACGAGGCCAACGGCGAGGACAACCGCGACGGCTCCAACGACAACCACAGCAACAATTGCGGCGTCGAAGGGCCGACCGACGATCCCGGGATTCTCGGCTTGCGCCGGCAGCTTCGCAAGAACGTGCTGGCCTGCCTGATGCTGGCGCAGGGCGTTCCCCTGCTTCTCGCCGGCGACGAGGTCGGCAATTCGCAATCCGGCAACAACAACGCCTATTGCCAGGACAACGAGGTCGGCTGGATCGGCTGGGGCAACCTCGGCAAGGACGGCGACGACATGATCGATTTCGTCGCCGATCTCGCCGATATCCGCCGCCGCTTCTCGCAGCTTCGCAGCCATCGCTGGCTCGACGGCCGCCCCAAGGACGGCCTCTCCTACGGCGCGCTATGGCTGACGCCGGCCGGCGATGAGATGACGGAGAGCGACTGGAAGTTTCCGGAAGGGCGGTTCCTCTCCTATGTGATGGGGCCGATGGAACCGGGTGGGGCTGCGATCTTTATCGTTCTGAACGCCGCCCCCGAAGAGATCGCATTCAAATTGCCCAAAATGACCGAATACAAGAGCTGGCAGCAGATCCTCAACACGACCGATGCCAAGCTGAACACGATCGACTTCCTGCCCGGAAGCGACAGCAAGGCGCCGCCGCGCTCCGTGCTCGCCTTCGCGGGGGCGCTATGAGGCCATCCTTCGGCGCGAGGCCGACGAAGGACGGCGTGTCGTTCCGCCTGTGGGCGCCCGGCGCGCGGCGCGTCGATCTGCTGCTCGACCGCAGACACGCGATGCAGCGCCGGCAGGACGGCTGGTATGTCGCCGACATTGCCCGCCTCACCACCGGCAGTCCCTACAAGTTCAGGATCGACGACGAGATCGACGTGCCCGATCCGGCCTCTGCCTTCCAGCCCGAGGATGTGTTCGGCCCGAGCGAGGTGGTCGATCACGACGCCTTCGCCTGGCGCGCGCGCGAGTGGCGCGGCCGTCCCTGGGAAGAGACGGTGCTGATCGAGAGCCATGTCGGCACCTTCACGGCCGAGGGCACCTACCGCGCCATGATCGACAGGCTCGATCATCTCGTCTCTACCGGGATCACGGCGCTGGAGCTGATGCCGCTGGCCGATTTCGCCGGCCGCCGTGGCTGGGGCTATGACGGCGTGCTGTGGTACGCGCCCGACGGCGCCTATGGCCGCCCCGAAGACCTGAAGACGCTGATCGACGAGGCGCATCTGCGCGGGCTGATGGTGTTTCTCGACGTCGTCTACAATCATTTCGGCCCCGAAGGGAATTACCTCGGCCGCTACGCGCCGACCTTCTTCACCGACGCGCACACGCCCTGGGGCAGCGCGATCGACTATCGCGTGCCGCAGGTGCGGGCCTTTGCGGTCGAGAATGCGCTGTCCTGGCTCAGCGACTATCGCTTCGACGGCTTGCGGCTCGATGCCGCCAACCACATCATGGCATCGCCCGGCGAGCAGTCGATGCTGCATGAGCTCAGCGTTGCCGTCGGCGAGCTTGCCAAGGCCACGGGACGGCACATCCATCTCGTGCTGGAAAACGGCGACAATCGCGCCAGCCTGCTCGACGCCGCGCAGGAGCCGCCGAACGGCAAATATCGCGCGCAGTGGAACGACGACTATCATCACGTCTGGCATGTGATGCTGACCGGGGAGCTCGCCGGCTACTACGCCGACTACCAGACGCCGCGCATGGATCTCGCCCGCGCGCTCGCCTCCGGTTTCGTCTACCAGGGCGAGATCTCGGAGTTCTGGGGCAAGAAGCCGCGCGGCGAGCCGAGCCGCGAGCTGCCGCCGGCGACCTTCGTCAACTTCCTGCAAAACCACGACCAGATCGGCAACCGCCCGCTCGGCGACCGGCTCGAGAGCCTGGCAGCGCCGCGGCAGATCGAAGCCGCGCTCGCAGTCACCCTGCTGGCGCCGATGGTGCCGATGCTGTTTCAGGGCGAGGAATGGGGCTCCAAGCTCCCCTTCCCGTTCTTTTGCGATTTCCAGGGCGGACTGGCCGACGCCGTGCGCAAGGGGCGCAGGCAGGAATATGCCTGGGCCTATGAGAAATACGGCGACGAAGTGCCCGATCCGCTCGATCCGGCAACACCATTGTCGGCCGTGCTCGATTGGGACGACCGAACGCCTGAGCAGGATGCGCGGCTTGCGCTGGTGCGCGACCTGCTCGCGCTCCGCCGCAAGGAGATCACGCCGCGGCTGAAAGGCGCGAGCTTCGGCGACGCCGAGGCGGCCGATAGCGGCCTGCTCAGTGCGCATTGGCGGATGGGCGACGGCACCACGTTGCGCCTCCTCGCCAATCTCTCGGATCACGAGATCATGTCCACTGACAGCGCGGGCACGCCGATCTGGGGCGGCGCGGCCGGCGACCGGCTTCCGCCCTGGTCGGTGGTCTGGCGCCTCGGAGGTTGACATGCCTTCGGCCATTCCTCTCGCGACCTACCGGCTTCAGCTCACCGCCGATTTCGACTTCGACAAGGCTGCCGCAGTGGCGCCCTATCTCAAGTCGCTCGGCATCACGCACCTCTACGCCTCGCCGGTGATGAAGGCGCGCAAGGGCTCGACGCACGGCTACGACACCGTCGATCACAGCCAGTTCAATCCCGAGCTCGGCGGCGAAGCCGGCTTTGCGCGGCTGAGCGAGGCGCTGAGCAAGAACGACCTCGGCCTCATCATCGACTTCGTGCCCAACCATGTCGGCGTGCATTTTGCCGACAATCCCTGGTGGCTGGACGTGCTGGAATGGGGACCGACCTCGCCGCACGCGGTCGCCTTCGATATCGACTGGGATCTGCTGCCCCATCGCGCCCGCGGCGGCGTGCTGCTGCCGATCCTCGGCTCGTCCTATGGCGAGGCGCTGGAGCGCGGCGACATCGAGCTACGCTACGATGCCGGCGAGGGCAGCCTTTCCGCCTGGTATTTCGAGCATCGCCTGCCGATCGCCCCGGAGCGCTATGGCGAAATGCTGCGGATGTTCGTGAAGGAAGCCGATGCCGCCGAAACGGAGGCCGGCAAGCGCCTGCTTGCGCTCGCGGCACGCTACACCGGCCTGCGCCGCCCCAACCGCAAGGAAGCCCCTGGCTTCAAGGCGGAGCTGAAGGAGATCGCGGGCGCTGCTGACATCATCGCACAAGGCGTCGCGGCCTATCGTGCCGCCAAGGACCGTCCGGCGCAGACGCTGGCGCTGCATCATCTGCTCGAGCGCCAGCACTACAAGCTCGGCCATTGGCGGCTCGCCTCCAGCGACATCAACTACCGCCGCTTCTTCGACGTCAACGGGCTCGCCGGCCTGCGCGTCGAGGACCCCGGCACGTTCGCCGCCACGCACCGGCTGGTGAAGCAGCTGATTGCCGACGGCAAGCTGCACGGCATCCGTCTCGATCACATCGACGGCCTGCGCGATCCTGCCCAGTACTGCCAGCGCCTGCGCCGGCTGGTGCGCGACGCGCAAGGCAACACCAAGCCGTTCTACACCGTGATCGAGAAGATCCTGTGCGAGCACGAGCGCCTGCCGCACTTCGCCGGTGTTCAGGGCACCACCGGCTATGAGTGGATGAACGTCATCACGCAGGTGCTGGTCGACGCCAGGGGGCTGGAGGCTCTGGACGAAACCTGGCGGCAGATCAGCAACCGGCCGCCGCGACTCGCACCTTACGTGAAAGACGCCAAAAGACGCGTGCTGGAGACCCTGCTCACCAGCGAATTCACCGTCCTGACGCGCCTGCTCGCGCGCATCGCCAACGGGCATTACTCGACCCGCGACTTCTCCGCCGACAGCCTGCGGCAGGCGCTCGAACTCTACGTGCTGCATTTCCCGGTCTATCGCACCTACCTCACGACCAGCGCGCCAGCCGCGCACGATCGCAAGCTGATCGACGACACGATCGTGCGTGCCCGTGCAGAATGGTTCGCGGCCGACGAAGGCATTTTCGACTTCCTGCGCGATGCCCTGACCATGGACCTGCTCAAGCCCGGCCGTCCGCCGCACAGCGCCCCACGCGTGCGCCGCTTTGCGCTGAAGGTGCAGCAGTTCACCGGGCCGGTGATGGCGAAATCGCTGGAGGACACCGCGTTCTACCAGTTTCACCGGCTGCTCGCGCTGAACGAGGTCGGCGGCGATCCCGCGAGCAATGGCCTCGCCATTCCCGCCTTCCACGAGGCCATGCGCGCACGCGCCAGGGAGTGGCCGCAGGGGATGACGGCAACCGCCACCCACGATACCAAGCGCGGCGAGGACGCCCGCGCGCGGATCGCCGCGCTCAGCGAAATTCCCGGCGAATGGACCAGCGCGGTTTCACGCTGGAAGGTGCTGAACGCGCCGCACCTCGCGCTCCACGGCAACCTGCGCGCGCCGTCGGCGACGTTCGAATACATGCTCTACCAGACCCTGCTCGGCGCCTGGCCGCTCCAGTGGCCGATCGAGACCGGCTTCGTCGAGCGTATCCAGGCCTACGCGCTGAAGGCCGCACGCGAGGGCAAGGAGGAGACGAGCTGGCTCAATCCGCACGAGGCGTATGAAAGCGGCATACGGAGCTTCATCGACAAGATTCTGGATCCCGCGCTGTCCGCCGAATTCCTGGAGGCGCTGCAGACCCTGGCCCGCCGCGTCGCCCTGCTCGGCGCGCTGAACTCGCTGAGCCAGCTCACCCTCAAGGCGACTTTGCCGGGGGTGCCCGACTTCTACCAGGGCACCGAATTCTGGGACCTGTCGCTGGTCGATCCCGACAACCGCCGCCCGGTGGATTTTGCGGCATGCAGCACGACGCTGTCGTCACTGGACGCGCCCGATTGGAGCGGCCTGAGCAAGACCTGGCCGGACGGTCAGCTCAAGCTCGCCTGGACCCGGCAACTGCTCAAGCTGCGCAACGAGCTCGCCGGCGTCTTTGCGCAAGGCGACTACCAGCCGCTGGAGGTCCATGGCGCGCACGCCGATCATGTCATCGCGTTCGCCCGTCGCCACGACCGCACGGCTGCAATCGTGGTGGTCGGACGGCTGTTCGCGCCATTCACGCAAGGCGGCCGGGAATGGCCCGCGCTCGAGGGTCTCGACGCGACTATCGACATTACCGGCTACATCGCACCAGGACTCGCGGGCAACGAACTGCCCGTCCTGCAGGCTTTCCGCGATTTTCCTGCTGCCGTCATCGAGGCCCACATAGCGGGCGCCATCAGGCCTGCGCGACAGCGCGTGCGCGCCTGAAACTCACTTTCCCTCGTCCTTGGTCAGCAGCAACTGCCCGCGCTTGCGGATGGTCGCCTGCGCCATCTCGGCAAAGCGCTGCAACAGCCAGGGAAGCACCACTTGCACCTTGACCTGGTCGTCGGCGACGTCGATCTGACCGCTGGCAATCTGCCCGAGCGCACGGATACGAAAACTCATGCTGTCGCCGCTCCAGCGCTCCTCCTCGACCTGTATCACCGGAATGCTCGCCGCCGCGCGGCTGAGCCCGGTCTTCAGCCGGCGCACCGCCTCCTCGCGGCCGAGACGATGCGGAATGGAAACGACAAGCGGTGCTGACATGACGCGGCCCTGCGCTGATTGACTCTCACTTCATCATGCCGGCCGCAGCGGCAAAGGTTCCATGCAACTTGCACCTGTCGCCCCGTTTCAAAACCGGAACTTTAAAACCTGCGGCAAGTTGCCCCCGCACCACGGGACAGGTGCAAACGACCCTTTCAACAAAGGGCTGGAGGAGACTAGCATGTCTATCGGTACGATCATTCTGATCATTTTGGTCATCGCCCTGTTCGGCGGCTTCAGCGGCATCGGCGGCGGCCCGTTCTACGGCACCGGCTATTACGGCGGCGGCGGCCTCGGGCTCGTCATCGTCATCCTGCTGATCCTGCTGCTGCTGGGACGGATCTAGCCAAGTCGGTCATTCCGGGGCGCGCGCAAGCGCGAACCCGGAATCTCGCGCCGCAAACCTCTGGATTCCGGGTCTGCGCTTCGCGCAGCCCGGAATGACGTTTACAGGAGCGACTACTTCCTCTTCCCGGCCAGCTTCTTCATCGCGGCCTTGATCGACGCGGCCGCATCGTCATAGCCTTCCCACGCCTTCGAACGCGTCAGCAGGCCGGGCACGGTTCTCACCGTAAATTTCTTCGGATCGAGATCGCTCTTCACCTGCACCCAGGTGACAGGCATCGACACCGTCGCACCGTCGCGCGCGCGGGGCGACAGCGGCGCCACCGCCGTCGACAGGCGATCGTTGCGCAGATAGTCCAGAAAGATCTTTCCGTTGCGCAGCTTCTTGGACATGTTGAGCAGATAGCGCTCGGGATCGTCATCCGCCATCCACTGGCAGACGCCTTGTGCGAACGCCTTGGCCTGCTTCCAGCTCACCTTGTCGCGCGCCCCATTGAGCAGCGGCACCACTACATGAAGACCCTTGCCGCCGGTGGTCTTGCAAAAGCTCTCCATGCCGACGTCAGTGAGGCGCTGCCGCATCTCCTTGGCCGCCTCCACGACATCGGCAAACCCGACGTCCGGTGCGGGATCGAGATCGAACACCAGCCGTCCCGGCGTATCGTATTCATCAGGCGCGCAATTCCAGGGATGCAATTCGAGGCCGCCAATCTGCGCGACCGCCGCAAGACCTTCGACGCGGTCAATCTGCAGATACGGCTTGCGGTCACCGGAAACCTTGGCGAGTTCGAGCAGGTTCGAGCTGCCCTGCATGGCATGGCGCTGGAAGAATGTCTCGCCGCCGATGCCGTCGGGCGCGCGCAGGATCGAGCAAGGGCGCCCCTTCAGATGCGCGATCATCCAGCCGCCGACTGCCTCGAAATAGCGCGCGAGATCGAGCTTTGTCACGCCCTCCCCGTCGCCGCCATCCGGCCACAGCTCCTTGTCCGGCTTCGAGATCACGACGCCCATCACCTCGGCAGTGCCAGCGTCCTTCTTCTTTCCGGGCTTCGCCGGAGCGCGCTTTCTTGCAGAAGGCTTGGCAAGCTCGGTATCGACGGGCGTTTCCGCCTCGACCTCATCCGCCGGCTTGTCCTGTCGCAGCCCCTTGAAGGCGGCCTGGCGGATGTTGCCGTCGGCGGTGAAGCCGGCGAACTCGATCTCCGCGACGAGCTCGGGTTTGACCCAGTGGACGTCGCGCGTCTTCTTGGGCGCGTTCTTGCCGCCGAAGGGGTTCTCGCTCGACGCGGCCTCTTTCAGGAGCGGCATGATGCGCTTGACCTTGTCGGCGCCGAAACCGGTGCCGACGATGCCGACATAGGCGAGATGATCGCCGCGATAGACGCCGGCCATCAGCGAACGGAATTTGCCGGCCGTGGTCTTCCAGCCGCCGATCACCACCTCATGGCCGGCACGGCATTTGGCCTTGGTCCAGCTCTCGGTGCGGCCGGAGCGATAGGGTGCATCGAGCTTCTTCGACACCACGCCTTCGAGCTCGAGCTTGCAGGCCGATTGCAGCACGGCATTACCGCCCCTCTCGAAATGCTCGACATAGCGGATCTGGTTCGATTTCCGCTTGCGGGCCTCCAGCAGCTCCTTGAGCCCCGCCTTGCGCTCCCCGAGTGGCAGCCGGCGATAGTCGCGGTCTTCGGCGAACAGGAGGTCGAAGGCAAAGAAGATGAGGTCCCCAGTCTTGCCATCCGACAGGGCAGCCTGGAGCGAGGAAAAGTTCGGCGCGCCATTGTGGTCGAGCGCGACGATCTCGCCGTCGATCATGACGTCCGGCAGCGAATTCGCCTCCTTCGCGATGGAGGCGAACTTGTCGGTCCAGTCGAGACCCTTGCGGGTCTTCAGCGTCGCCTTGCCGTCCTCGACCCGAAGCTGCACGCGGTAGCCGTCGAACTTGATCTCGTGACACCAGCCGTCGCCGGAAGGCGGGCGCTCGACCGACGTGCAGAGCTGCGGCGCGACGAAATCCGGCATCTCCGAGACCTCTTTGGCAGTCGTCGCCGTCGTGGCCCTTTTTCTTGCCGTCTTGCCTGCCTTCAATGCCGTGCGAGGCGCAGCTTTAACGGTCCGTCCTTTCGCCTCTTCAGGGCGATTGGACTGCCAGACCGCATCGGCCTTGCTCTTGGCACCCTTCGCCAGCATGAACGGCTTTGGCGCGCGGCCCTTGCCTTCGGCGATCTGCGCCATCGCGCGGCCGGAGGCGACCGACTTGTCCTCGCCAAGGATGTCTTCGCCCTCGCTGGCATATTCGTCGCGATGCTTGATCAGCAGCCAGTTGGTGCGCTTTCCGCCGCTGCGATCGTTGCGCATGCGTACCAGAACCCAGCTTCCATGCAGCTTCTCGCCATGAAGGGTGAACTTCAGATCACCCTTCTTGAAACCACGCTCCGGATCATCCGATTCCCACGTGCCGCGATCCCACAACATGACCGTGCCGCCACCATACTGGCCTTCCGGAATCGTGCCTTCGAAATCGCCATAATCGAGCGGATGGTCCTCGACCTCGACCGCCAGCCGCTTGTCGTGCGGATCGAGCGATGGGCCCTTCGTCACCGCCCAGGACTTGAAGACGCCATCGAATTCGAGGCGGAAGTCGTAGTGCAACCGCGTCGCGTCATGCTTCTGGATGACAAAGCGCCGCTGCTTCGACGGTGTGACCGCGGTCTCGCCGGAAGGCTCCGGCGTCTGTTCGAAATCGCGTTTCTGTCGATAGGTGGAGAGCTTTCTCAGCACAGTCGAACCCGTTTTTGTCTTCGACGTTTGAGCCTATCACGGCAAAAGTCCCGCCCGGAACCAAAACCCCGCAGCCCGGTTGGAGTTCCTGAAAAGCCCTGAAATCACTGGAGGATGCAATGGCTCCCCGCGCCTATTGGAAAGGGACGCTCAAACTGTCCCTCGTGAGCTGTCCGGTCGTGCTCTATCCCGCCACGACGTCGGCCGAGAAGACGCGGTTTCACATGATCAACCGCGAGACCGGCAACCGGCTGAAGCAGCAGATGGTCGATTCCGAGACCGGCGATATCGTCGAGAGCGAGGATAAGGGCCGCGGCTACGAGCTGCGCAAGGGCAAATATGTCGAGATCGAGCCGGACGAGCTCGAGGCCGTGCAGATCGAGAGCAACCACACCATCGACATCGAAAGCTTCGTGCCGAGCGAGGAGATCGACCAGCGTTATCTCAACCACCCCTATTACATCGCGCCCGACGGCAAGGCCGCGGTCGACGCCTTTGCCGTGATCCGCGACGCCATGAAGGACCAGGATCGCGTCGCGCTCGCAAAAATCGTGCTCACCAACCGCGAGCATGTCATGGCGATCGAGCCGCTCGGCAAGGGCCTGCTCGGCACCACGCTGCGCTACCCCTACGAGCTGCGCGACGAGGACGAGTTCTTCGACGATATCAAGAGCCCGAAGATCACCAAGGACATGGTCGAGCTCGCCAGCCATATCCTGCACACCAAGGCCGCGCATTTCGACCCGAGCAAGTTCAGGGATGACTACGAGACCGCGCTGAAGGCGCTGCTGAAGCGCAAGGCGAGCGGCAGGACAATCGAGCTGCCGGAGCCGGAGGAGCGGCCGAGCAACGTGGTCAGTCTGATGGATGCGTTGAAGCAGAGCCTGAAGGGGCGCGGCGGAAAGAAGACGGCGGCGAAGTCGCTTGCGCGGCGTGCGACCGGACGACAGCGAGCGGCGAAGAAGACGCATCGGTCGTCGGTACGGCACAGGAAGGCGAGCTGATTGCGCTGTCAATTGCGAGCGAGGCGAAGCAATCCAGAATCTTTCCGCAGAGGGGCTCTGGATTGCTTCGCTTCGCTCGCAATGACGATGTGGATACATCTCCACGCTACAATTTCTGTCGTCATGCCCGGGCTTGTCCCGGGCATCCACGTTCTTCGTGCCGCGCGTCAAGGCGTGGATGGCCGGGACAAGCCCGGCCATGACGGGTCGTTTGACGTCGACAACTAATCCCCCGATTTCAGCCGATAGCCGATCCCCGTCTCCGTCAGCACATATTGCGGCCGCTCCGGATCGGCTTCGATCTTCTGGCGGAGCTGGCGGACATAGACGCGCAGATATTGCGCATCGGTCAGCTCGTCCCAGAGCTCCTTGAGCAGGAAACGATGGGTCAGCACCTTGCCGGCGTGCTGGACCAGCACGCGCAGCAGGTCGTACTCCTTCGGCGACAGTTTCACCTCGCGCTCACCGACCTTGACGATGCGGCGGACGAGATCGACCGAGAGATCGCCGGTGCGGAATATCGGACGCTCGCCCTGAACCTGGAGCTGGTGGCGCAGCGCGGCGCGCAGGCGCGCCAGCAGTTCGTCCATGCCGAACGGTTTCGTCAAATAATCGTCCGCGCCGAGATCGAGCGCCTGCACCTTGCCGGCCTCGTCGCCCCGGCTCGACAGCACCACGATCGGGACGGCCTCGTTGCGGGCGCGGATGGTGCGGAGCAGCTCGTGCCCCTGGATGTCGGGCAGGCCGAGATCGAGGATGATCAGTGCCGGCTCCTCGGTGAGTTTTTCCAGCGCCATCTTGCCGTTCGACGCTTCCAGGATCTCATAGCCCTGCGTCGTCAGCCCCATCCGCAGCAATTTGCGGATCGGCGGCTCGTCGTCGATGACCAGAACCTTGATCGGGGCAGCACTCATGCGGCGGTATCCAATGCTTTGGTCTGTGCCGGGACGGGCAGGCGGATGGTGAGGATCGCGCCGCTTCGGTCGCCGCGGTTGGCCGCCGAGATCGTGCCCCGCATCGCCTCGACGAAGCCGCGGGAGATGGCGAGCCCGAGCCCGGTGCCGGGACGGACGTGATCGCCCTTCTGCACGCGATAGAACTTGTCGAACACGCTCTCGACCTCGTCCGGCGGAATGCCGCTACCCTCGTCGGCGATTTGGAGCACCACTTGATCTCGCTCGCGCTGGCTCTTGATGGAGATCGTGGTCTCTGCCGGCGAATACTTCGCGGCGTTGTCGAGCAGGTTGAACAGCATCTGCTCGAACAGCACGGCATCCAGCTGGAGCATCGGCAGATCCGCCGCCAGAACCAGCTCGACCTTGTGGGCGGTCAGGATCTTGCTCGCGCGCCGCAGCGCGCTGCCGACGATCTCGCCGAGATCGTGCAGCGCCGTATTGGGCACGATGGCGCCAGATTCGAGCTTGGTCATGTCGAGCAGATTGGCGATGAAACGGTTGAGCCGTTCGGATTCGTCGATCACAGTCGCCAGCAGGTCGCGTTTCTCGGTGTCGGACAGCGCGCCTGCGAGATCTCGCATGGTGGAGGCGGCCCCCAGCACGGAGGCGAGCGGCGTCTTCAGATCATGCGAGATCGAGGTGAGCAGCGCCGAGCGCAGCCGCTCGGATTCGACGGTCCGCTTGACCCGGTCCATGTCCTCGACCAGCAGCACGCGCTCGATGGCGAGCGCGCCCTGATCGACCAGCGCATCCAGCAGCCGGCGCTGATCCGGCGTCAGCAGCGGGCCGGTTCGGTCGTTGTCGATGCCGATGACACCGATCGGGCCGCGGCCGGTGCGCATCGGCAGGAACAGCCGTTTTGCACCCGGCAGCGTGTCCGAGCCGCGGCCGGCCGGGCGATCGTTGCTCCAGGCCCAGTTGGCGGCGGCGAGATCGGCCTGATCGAGCTGGTCCTCCGGCGGATAGCCGGACTTCACCGTGAGCAGCCCGTCCTCCGGCAGCAACAGCACCACCCGGACCTTCAGCATCAGCGCGATCTGATAGGCGGTCGCCCACAAGACGTCGTCGAGCGTGGCCGTGCCGGCGAGCTTGCGGCTGAAGGCATAGAGCTGCTCGGTGGTCCTGATGCGGCCGATCGCGGCGTCGGCCTGCGTGCGCACGCGTGCGGCGACGTTGGAGACGATCATCGCCACCGCCATGAACAGCACGAAGGCGGCGACGTTGGTCGGATCGGTGATCGTGAAGGTGTAGATCGGCGGCAGGAAGAAGAAGTTATAGGACAGCGAAGCCGCGACGGTGGCCAGCAGCGACGGCCACAGGCCATAGCGGACCGCGACCGCCACCACGGCCGTGAGCAGCACGAGGTCCACGTTCTCGATGCCGAACCGGGGCTGGATCAGCTCGGCGGCGCCGAGACCGACCAGCACGATGCCGAGCGATTTCAGATAGGGCAGCGGATTGAACGATTCGGATCGCGCGGCGGTCTGCACCGCCGCCTTGGACGCCGCCTCTCCGGAGAGCTCGTCGCCCGGAATGACGTGAACGCTGATATTGCCGGCACGGCGGACCAGATCATGCACGACCGAGCCGCGCGTCAACTCGAACCAGCGCGAGCGGGTCGACTTGCCGATCACGATCTGGGTGACGTTGTTGCCTTGCGCGAAGTTGATGACGTCGTCGGCGATACGGCGGCCGATGGCGGGAATGGTCAAGGCTTCGCCACCCAGCGACTCCGCGAGCCGCAGCGTATCGGCCAGCCGATCGCGTTCCTCGTCGGACAATTGGAGCGAGCGCCGCGTCTCGATCGAGATCGCGGTGAACGGCGCATGCAGCCGGTCGGCGAGCCGCTTGGTGTACCGCACCAGCCCGGCGGCGCGCGGGTCCTCGCTGACGCAGACGAGAATACGCTCGCCCGCAGCCCAAGGGCCGGCGATGGCGTTGGCCTGCATGTGGGTGAGGAGCTGCTCGTCGACCCGCTCGGCCGTGCGCCGCAGCGCGAGTTCGCGCAGCGCGGTGAGATTGCCCGGCGAGAAATAGTGTTCCAGCGCCCGCTCGGCCTGCTTCGGGACGTAGACCTTGCCCTCCTTCAGCCGCTGGATCAGATCGTCGGGCGTGAGGTCGATCAGCTCGATTGCATCGGCGCGGTCGAAGATCGAATCCGGCACCGTCTCGCGCACCCGCACATGGGTGATCTGGGCGACGACGTCGTTCAGGCTTTCGATGTGCTGGATGTTGACCGCGGTATAGACGTCGATGCCGTGGGAGAGCAGCTCCTCGACGTCGAGATAGCGCTTGGGATGCCGGCTGCCCGCGGCGTTGGTGTGAGCGAGCTCGTCGACCAGCGCAATTTTTGGCCGACGCGCGATCACGGCGTCGAGGTCCATCTCCTCGACGATCTGGCCGCGGTAATCGAGCTGCTTGCGCGGGACCACTTCCAGCCCCCGCACCAGCGCCTCGGTTTCGGCGCGGCCATGGGTCTCGACGAAGCCGACCACGACATCGATGCCGGCCTTGCGCTTGGCGTGGGCGCTTTGCAGCATCTCGTAGGTCTTGCCGACGCCGGGAGCGGCGCCGACGAAGATTTTCAGCTTGCCGCTGACGCTGTCCTCCCGGCGCGCGGCTTCGAGCAGCGCCTCGGGAGACGGACGTTGTTCGGGATCGCGGCGCTCTCGGACCATCAGGCCAATATAATCATGGGAGCGCCGCGAGCCTAGTCCGCTACTTCGCGGCGGTGCGGTCGAGCGCGAGGTTCAACGCCAATACGTTAACGCGCGGTTCGCCCAGCAGGCCGAGCAGACGGCCCTGGACATTGGAGGCCACAAGCTGCTTCACCGCGTCTTCCGGCATATTCCGGGCCTTGGCCACGCGCGGGATCTGGAATTGCGCGGCTTCCGGGGAGATGTCCGGGTCGAGGCCGCTGGCCGAGGTGGTGACCAGATCGACCGGGACGGCGGCGCTCGGATTTTCCGCTTTCAGCTTCTCCACATCCTCCTTCAGCCGGTCGGCCAGCGCCTTGCTGGTCGGGCCAAGGTTGGAGCCGCCCGAATTGGCGGCGTTGTAGGGCGCCGAAACCGTCTTGGTCGAATCATTCGGATCCGGCGCCAGCGTTGCCGAGGGACGGCCGTGGAAATATTTGTCGTCCTTGAACTCCTGCCCGATCAGGGCGGAGCCGACCACCTTGCCGTCGCGCTCGATCAGGCTGCCCTGTGCCTTTGCGGGGAAGATCGCGCCGGCGATCCCGGTCATCGCGAGCGGGTAGGCCAGTCCCGTGATGGCGGTGAGCACCAGCAGGAGGACGATGGCGGGGCGAATTTCTCTGAGCATGATGGGCCTCCTTTAGGCCAAGTGCAGGGCGACGACGACGAGGTCGATCGCCTTGATGCCGATGAAGGGAATGACGATGCCGCCAAGCCCGTAGATCAGCAGGTTGCGGCGGAGCAGCGCGCCGGCGCCGACCGCGCGATAGGCGACGCCCTTCAGCGCGAGCGGGATCAGCGCGATGATGATCAGCGCGTTGAAGATGATCGCCGACAGGATGGCACTCTGCGGGCTCGACAGGTTCATGACGTTGAGCACGTTGAGCTGCGGGTAGAACGCCAGGAACATCGCCGGGATGATCGCGAAGTACTTTGCGACGTCGTTGGCGATCGAGAAGGTCGTCAGCGCACCGCGCGTCATCAGCAGCTGCTTGCCGATCTCGACCACTTCGATCAGCTTGGTCGGGTTGGAGTCGAGGTCCACCATGTTGCCGGCCTCGCGGGCAGCCTGGGTGCCGGTGTTCATGGCGACACCGACGTCGGCCTGGGCGAGCGCGGGCGCGTCGTTGGTGCCGTCGCCGCACATGGCGACCAGCTTGCCCTTGGCCTGCTCGTCGCGGATCAGCTTGAGCTTGTCCTCGGGGGTTGCCTGCGCCAGGAAGTCGTCGACGCCGGCTTCCGCCGCGATCGCCGCCGCGGTCATCGGATTGTCGCCGGTGATCATGATGGTCCGGATGCCCATGCGGCGCAGCTCGGCAAAACGCTCGCGGATGCCGCCCTTGACGATATCCTTGAGCTGGATGACGCCGAGCAGCTTGCCGTCCCTGGCGACCGCAAGCGGCGTGCCACCGGCCTTGGCGATCTCGTCGGCAATGGTCTGGATCTCGCGACCGACGTCCGACAGTGCCATCGGCTGGACGGCGCGGGCGGCGTTGCCGGAGGCAACCGCCAGCGGCGCACTGCCGCCGACATAATTGAGCATGGCATCGACCGCGCCCTTGCGCACCGACGAGCCGCCGGCATCGACGCCGCTCATGCGGGTCTGCGCCGTGAATGGGATGAAAGTGGCGCCAAGCTCGGCCATGTCGCGGCCGCGAATGCCATACTTCTCCTTCGCCAGCACGACGATGGAACGGCCCTCCGGCGTCTCGTCGGCGAGCGAGGCGAGCTGGGCTGCGTCTGCGAGCTCCTGTTCGGTCACGCCGCGCACCGGGCGGAACGACGTCGCCTGGCGGTTACCAAGCGTGATCGTGCCGGTCTTGTCGAGCAGCAGCGTATCGACGTCGCCGGCGGCTTCGACGGCGCGGCCGGACATCGCCAGCACGTTGAAGCGCACCAGGCGGTCCATGCCGGCGATGCCGATCGCCGAGAGCAGCGCGCCGATCGTGGTCGGGATCAGCGTCACGAACAGCGCGACCAGCACGATCACCGAGATCGAGCCGCCGGCATAAGCCGCGTAGCTCGGAATGGTGACGGTGGCAAACACGAAGATGATGGTGAGGCCGGCGAGCAGGATGTTGAGCGCGATCTCGTTCGGCGTCTTCTGCCGCTCGGCACCCTCGACCAGCTTGATCATGCGATCGATGAAGGTCGAGCCCTGCGCCGCGGTGATGCGAACCCGGATCCAGTCGGACAACACCTGCGTGCCGCCAGTCACCGCGGAGCGGTCGCCGCCGGATTCGCGAATGACGGGGGCGGATTCGCCGGTGATGGCAGCTTCGTTGACGGAGGCGACGCCCTCGATCACTTCGCCGTCGGAGGGGATGGTGTCGCCCGCTTCGACCAGAACGATGTCACCGACCTTGAGGCTGGTGCCCGGAACCAGCTTGAAGGCCTCGCCAGCGCCCGTGAGCAGCTTGGCCTGGCTCTCGGTGCGGGTCTTGCGCAGCGACTCGGCCTGCGCCTTGCCGCGGCCTTCGGCGACCGCTTCGGCGAAGTTGGCGAACAGCACCGTGAACCAGAGCCAGAGGATGATCTGGAAGGTGAAGCCGAGATTTGCACCGCCGGTGACGAGGTCGCGCAGGAAGATCACGGTGGTGAGCGCGGCCACGATCTCGACCACGAACATCACGGGGTTCTTCACCATCAGCCGCGGGTCGAGCTTGGTGAAGGACGCGCGGATCGCGGGCAGCACGATCTTCGGATCGAGCATTGCCGACATCGGCGCACGTTTTTGCAGTTTCATCGTATCCATGGAGGTCACTCCGATCAGAACACTTGGCCGGCGTTCATCGCGAGATGCTCGACGATCGGGCCGAGTGCGAGTGCCGGGAAGAAGGTGAGGCCGCCGATGATCAGGATCACGCCGACGACGAGGCCGACGAACAGCCCGCCCGTGGTCGGGAAGGTGCCCGCCGACGGCGGGATCGATTTCTTGGCGGCCAGCGAGCCGGCAATTGCCATCGCCGGAACGATCATGAAGAAGCGGCCGACGAACATCGCGCTGGCGAGCGTGAGATTGTAGAAGAAGGTGTTGCCGGTGAGGCCTGCGAAGGCCGAGCCGTTGTTGCCGGTCGCCGAGGTGAAGGCGTAGAGCACCTCGGTGAAGCCGTGCGGGCCAGCATTCGCCATCGAGGCGACCGCCGCAGGATAGACCACGCCGACCGCGGTCCAGCCGAGATACATCAGCGGCAGCACCAGGATCGCGAGCATCGCCATCTTGACCTCCCGCGCCTCGATCTTCTTGCCGACATATTCCGGCGTGCGGCCGACCATCAGGCCCGCCACGAAGATCGCGAGCACGACGAACAGCAGCATGCCGTAGAGGCCGGCGCCGACGCCACCGATGATGATCTCGCCGAGCTGCATGTTGATCAGCGGGATCATGCCGCCGAGCGCGGTAAAGCTGTCATGCATGGCGTTGACGGCACCACAGGAGGCGGCCGTCGTGATCACCGCAAACAGCGAGGACGCGACGATGCCGAAGCGGACCTCCTTGCCCTCCATGTTGCCGCCGGTCAGGCCGAGCGCCTGAAGCGTCGAGGTGCCATTGGCTTCCGCCCAATAGGTGACGGCGACGCCGGCGACGAACAGCACGCCCATCACGGCGAGGATCGCCCAGCCCTGGCGCTGGTTGCCGACCATGCGGCCGAACACGTTGGTCAGCGCGGCACCCAGCGTGAAGATCGACAGCATCTGGATGAAGTTCGACAATGCGGTCGGGTTCTCGAAGGGATGCGCGGCGTTAGCATTGAAGAAGCCGCCGCCATTGGTGCCGAGCATCTTGATCGCGACCTGCGAGGCGACCGGGCCGACCGCAATGGTCTGCTTGGCGCCTTCGAGCGTGGTCGCCTCGACATAGTCGCCCAATGTCTGCGGCATCCCTTGCGAGACCAGGAACAACGTGTAAACGACGCAGATCGGCAGCAGCACATAGAGCGTGCAGCGGGTGACATCGACCCAGAAATTTCCGACGGTCCGCGCCGAGGCACGCGAGAAGCCGCGGATCAGCGCCACCGCGAGCGCGATGCCGGTTGCAGCAGACAGGAAGTTCTGGTGCGTCAGGCCGAGCATCTGCACGAGATAGGAAATCGTGCTCTCGCCGCCGTAGTTCTGCCAGTTGGTGTTGGTGATGAAGGAGATCGCGGTGTTGAAGGAGAGGTCTTCGGCAACCGCGCCCTGGCCTGCCGGATTGAAGGGCAGGATCGCCTGCAATCGCATCACACCGTAGATGATGAGGAAGCCGCCGACATGGAACAGCAGCATGGAGACCGTATAGGTCAGCCAATGCTGCTCGCGCCTTTCGTCGACGCCGGAGAACCAATAGATGCCCGCCTCGATCGGGCGCAGCACCGGCGACAGGAACGTCCGTTCGCCGTTGAAGACGCGCGTCATGTACCAACCGAGCGGCTTGGTCAGCGCGACGATGATCGCGCAGAAAAGAATGATCTGGAACCAACCGATCACAGTCATGGTATTAACCCTTCAGGCTTTGTGTCCGGCGCAGGAGCGGCAGGAGCAGCGCAAGCAGGCCGGCGACGAGCACGGCGTCGGCCAGCAGCAATTCGAGAAGCAGCAGCACGGGTCAGAACCGCTCGGGCCGCAGCAGCGCGTAGGTGAGGTAGATCAGGAGGCCGAACGAGACGGTGCCGGCGAGCGCATAATCGAAGATCATGGTCCACTCCCTCACAGCCGTTCGCAGGCGTAGGTGTAGCCGATCGCAAGAGCGAAGAAGGCGAAGCCCAGCGCCAGCATCAGAAAGTCCATCATGGAGTTGCTCCTCGTTGCGCCGCGACGTCTGACGCAACTGCTTCTCGGGATTCCGGCAGGCACCTGGAACGGGAAACGCAGCGCATTTCCGGCGGCGCCGGCCGGGATTTTTGACCGTGCTGAAGTGCCACCACGGGCATAGGTTTTCGAGATGAGGGCTATGGCGAAGTTATAGGAATCTCATAAAGGGCCGGGGCTGGCGGCGCGGTCGGACAACGCTCGCGAGGCACATCACATCGCCGTCCCGGCGAAGGCGGAGGATGGCGTACCACCGCCCCACCCCGCCCCGCACTTATGAAATCCTTATATCTCCCGCCCCTTCCTCGTCTCGTTTTCAAATGCCGTTTTGGCCATCTTGGAGAGGCCGGCCGACTGACCGACGCCACTTCCAGGAGGCCTGACATGACCACCGCCGCTCTCCGACACTTCGATCCGCCGTCACTCGGCGATCGCTTGCGCAATACGCAGGTGATGACGCAACCGTTGATGCTTGAGATCATCAGCAAGGCCTGCCGGCGCTTCCCCTCGCTTGGCCAGAGCGAGCGCTCGGCGCGTCTCAAGCGCCTGATCGATGCGGAGGCCTGGGCCGATGCGGCGCTGGCATTGATGGAGCTCGAGCTGCCGATGTGGCAGGTCCGCCGCATCGCCTATGATGAGGGCGAATGGCACTGCGCGCTCTCGCGCGAACGCGAATTGCCGGATTGGCTCGACGCCGCGGTCGAAGGCTGCCATGGCGACCTTGCGATTGCCCTGCTGTCGGCCTTCGTCGAGGTCCAGGCGCTCGCCGCGGAAGCGACACGCCCGAGCGTCCCTTCCGTTCGGCCTGCGCCGGACTCGATCTACGAGCCGCTCGCCTGCGAGAATTTCGGCTAGGGCAGCCTGACGGACTCACGCTTTGCCACAAGCTCCGGACATGTCGCACACGCTGAGCCCGGCGCGCGTGATCGCACGCTTCGCCGTCCGCGTCGTGCTGCTCGTTGTCTTTGCCGCATTCGGCAGCGTCGGCTTTGGCCGAAGCCTCGCCGGCCTGCTCTGGATGTCGATCATCCTGTGTGCGCTCGCCGGTCTCGTCAGGCGCGAACCGCCGTTCGGCCCTGCCCTCAATCATTGGGACGAAGCTGCCGCCTTCGGCGCACTGTTCGCGCTGGTTCACATTGCCAATGACGTGGCCTGAGCGGCCGGCTTTATGACCTTCCTATGAGATCGCCGCGCGCCCGCCCTCGAAATCATATTCGCAAGACAGGATATTGAGAGCGCAGGCAGGGACATGCATCCCGCGCCGGCGTCGTCCAGAAGGAATACATCCGTGAAACTCGTCGAACCTCCCTCGTGCAGCTCGCCCTCCACCATCGTCTTCATCGGCCGGAATCACCGGGGACAATGGGTCGCGCAGGAGCAGAACGGCCTCTATGGCGGCCTGTTCGTCAGCCGGGCCCAGGCCGTCAAATATGCGTTGTTCGAGAACGGACAGCATCCGGAGACCATCGTCGAACTGCCGCGCGAGATCGAGCTCGACATGGGCAAGAACCCCAACGCCATCGTCTCGCGGCGCGCCGCCTGAGCCGGCACTTTTCCGCGGGACAGCCATGTTCATTCCTCCCTCTGCCTGGTTCACCGGCTTCATTCCGGACCTGCCGACACCGTTCGACGCGGCTGACGCCATCGATCTCAAGGCGTTCGCCGCGCTCTGCGAACGCCAGATCGCGGCGGGTGTCCCTGCGATCGTGGTCTGCGAGACCGCCGGCGAAGCACCGACGCTCTCGGCGGCCGAGCAGGAGCTCGTCATCCGCGCCGCGGTCGATGTCGCCCGCGGCCGCGTGCGGATCATCGCCGGCGCGCTGTCGAATGCCACCAGCCAGGTCATCGAGCTTGCGCGGCGGGCGGAAGCGGCCGGCGCCGATGCCGTCATGGCGGTGGTGCCGGCCTACAACAAGCCGATGCAGGTGGGAATGCTCGCGCATTTCCGCGCCATCGCCGGCGCCACCGGCCTGCCGGTGATCCTGCACGACGTTCCCTCCCGCACGCTGCGCCCACTCGCCGACGAGACGCTGCTGCGTCTCGTCGAATCCCGTCAGTTCGTGGGCCTGCGCGACGCGAGCGGGGATATCACCCGACCGATGCGCCTCGCCCGGCACCTCCCGGCCAGCTTTCGCCTGCTCTCCGGCGACGACGCTACCGCCTTCGGCTACATCGCAGGCGGCGGCGACGGCGCGATCTCGGAGGTCTCCAACATCGCCCCCGATCTCTGCCGCACGATCTTTTCGCAGGTCAGGCAAGGCCGCCTGCAATCCGCCCGCTACCTGCACAAGCGCCTGATGCCGCTCATCGCCTGCCTCTCCAAGGACAGCCCGGCAGCGCTCAAGAGCGCCCTGAGCGTGCTGGGCCTGATGTCGCCGGCCACACGGCTGCCGATCGTGCCGCTGGACGCGGCCGCGCAGAGGGAGGTGGTACGCGCCTTCGCCGCGATCGCCGACGAGGAGCTGATCGACAGCGTCGGAGCCTGACGGGTCGCGGGGCATCCGGCTATCTCATGATGCAAGCAGTCAGAGAAGCTCACAGGCTGCTCCGCGCCTGGCAATTGGCGCTGCTGCGCTTTGCCGTGACGCTGGATGAGTCCGACAGGCTCAATGTCGCGGCGCTCGCAGCGGAGCTCGATCGTCCCGGCGACCAGCGTGACCCCGACGACTCGCTCCACTTCTTCCGGCGGACCAGCTCGCAACTCTGCGCGGCCATCAGCGGGCAGCTACAGGGCGCGGATGCAGTCCTGGACTGTTTCTGCAAGCAGATCGAGGAACCACGGCTGCGACTGGCCTTTGCCGCAGCGATTGGGCGAGCGCATTCGGATCCTGAGCCGTCTCAGGCCGCCCGGCCGAAGCGGAACCCCGACCTCTTCAGGGGACTGCCATCGCGCCGGTCGGCGTCCTTATGACATTCCTATACGGGTAGCCCAGCGCTCATCTCGCAATCCTACGCAACGATGGACATCATAGGAGACAGATCGGAGCGGCCGACTCGCCGCCCGAGGGACAAGGACTTCCAAAATGTCGATCCTGACACATGGCTTTGACCGACCCTTCGATGGGGTCGATCGCCCGGCGCGTATCTCCGAGGCGCGCAAGGCGCAGCTCAAGCGCATCGCGCTTCAGGGGCTGGCCTTGCTCTCGATGGGTACTGTGCTCACCGCGCTGATTGCGTTGAAGACCGCCATTTATGTCTGGCATCTCCACGCCTGACCGGCATGGGAGACCATCATGACCTTGCAAATGTGTGAAGAGGCCGCCATGGCCGCGATCGCCCTTCAGGCCGCCCATCGCCGGCCTGAGGCCAAGCAGGCGGCGGCGCTTGGGCCGATCGACCCAGATGTCGTCAGCACTGCCATTCCCGCCTTTTTCATCGGCCGCAACGGTGCCGGCCTCTGGGTCGCGCGCCAAGCCAATGGGCATGCCGGCGGCCTGTTCCTGTTCAGGAGCTCCGCGATCGATTTCGCCCACCGACAGAGCGCGCCGGCGCGCTGTGCGCTGGTGTTTCCGACCGAGGCTTTCGAGCTCGACATCGAGAATCACGGCAATCCGCTGATCGTGCTGGCGGAGGGAGCCTGGCGGCTTCTGGCGCGCATGATGGCAAGGCGGCGGGCATGATCGAGTTCAAGATCGCCATCCTGGTTGCGTTGATGGGTGCATTGCTGCTGGGCATGCACTTCAGTGCTGCGCCCACTCCGGACAAGTAGCGTGCAGCTCCTCAAGGGAAATCTCGAGCACGCGGTCACCACGACCATCCTGACCATGACACTGAGCCTGGTCTGGGGCGCGATCCTGACGATCGTGATCACGCTCGTGGCGCGCGGGCTCGGCGTCTAGAGCATGATGACACCAGGCTCGATCGGCTGTCCGCGGTTCACCTCTCGCCAGCGGGCGTGCGGGCGAAGCCCTGGCGGCGGAACAGAGTCACTGCGGCATTGACGGTGGGCTGGCGGTGTCTGGGCACGGCCGGCATGGCGCCCGCCTTCGGTCAGAAATTATATTGATCGGTCTACATCAGCCTCCGACAGTCGAGCCATGACAACGACCGGGAGAGGCAGATGCCAAAGGGAGTGAGCTACGAGCTGGAGGACGGCGTCGCGCGGATCAGGCTCGACGACGGCAAGGTCAACGTGATGTCGACCACGATGCTGGGCGAGATCGGTGCCGCTTTCGACCGCGCCGAGACGGAGGCCGGGATCGTGGTGCTGCGCTCCGCGCGCCCGGGCATCTTCTCTGCCGGCTTCGACCTGAAGGTGTTCGCCTCGGGCGATGCCGCCGGAAGCCTCGAGATGGTCCGGGCCGGCGCCGAGCTCGCGCTGCGGCTGATGTCGTTCCCGCATCCGACCATCGGCGTGATGGAGGGCCATGCCTTTCCGATGGGGACGTTCCTGCTGCTTGCCTGCGACGTCAGGCTGGGCGCGCGCGGGCCGCACCGCATGGGGCTGAACGAGGTCGCGATCGGCATTGCACCGCCGAGCTTTGCGATCGAGCTGGCGCGCAGCCGCCTGCATCCGGCCTGGCTCAGCCGCACCGCAACGCTGGGCGAGATGTACGAGCCCGAGGAGGCACTAACGGCAGGTTTCCTCGACCGCGTGGTTACGCCTGAGGCCATCGACGACACGCTCGCGGAGATCATCGCGGCCTTGCGCAAGATCCATAAGCCGTCGCATGCGACCGCAAAGAAGCGTCTGCGCCAGCCGGCCATGGACGCCATGCGTGCGGCGATCGACCGCGAATTGACCATGGCTGCCTACGAGGCAAGCAGCCGGGCGCGCAGCGCGGTCGCGCTGCCCGCTTGAAGTCCCATATCCCGCGGAAAAGGCGCGGCCGATCTGGCGAAATCTCACGGAACCGTGTAGAGCGGTTTCATGAGCACCAGCAACGTCAATGTCGTCGCCCACCCCCTGGTCCAGCACAAGCTCTCGCTGATGCGGGAGAAGGATCGTTCGACCAAGAGTTTTCGCGAGATCCTGAACGAGATCGGGATGCTGCTCGGCTACGAGGTGACGCGCGACCTGCCGCTGGAGCTGGTCGAGATCGAAACGCCGATCGCCGCAATGCAGGCGCCGAAGATCGCCGGCAAGAAGCTCACGCTGGCGCCGATCCTGCGCGCCGGCGTCGGCTTCCTCGACGGCATGCTGGCGCTGATGCCCTCGGCGCGCATCGCTCATATCGGGCTCTACCGCGACCCCGAGACATTGCAGGCCGTGGAATATTACTTCAAGGCGCCGCAGGACCTGTCCGACCGCACCGTGATCCTGATGGACCCGATGCTGGCGACCGGCAACTCGGCCTGCGCGGGCGCGTCCCTGCTCAAGGCGCGCGGCGCCCGCGACATCCGTTTCGTCTGCCTCCTCGCTGCGCCCGAGGGCATCGCGCAATTCCAGAGCGAACATCCCGACGTGCCGGTCTGGACCGCCGCGATCGACGAACGGCTCAACGACCACGGCTACATCGTGCCGGGCCTCGGCGATGCCGGCGACCGGATGTTCGGCACCAAGTAGACAGGTTTGCGCGATCGGGTTACTGCGATTGCATGAGCCCTAATGAGTTTTCGCTGCAATCGCTGATCGGCACTGAGCCTGGCGCCGATCCCGCTTTCGTGTTCGACGGCACGCCGGTCTCGCGCGCGGAATTCCCGGGAAAGATCGACCAGACTGCGGCCTGGCTTGCCGCGCAGGGCATTGGCAAGGGCGACGTCGTCGCGGTCTGGCTGGTCAACCGGATCGAATGGGTCGCGCTGCTGTTTGCCGCCGCCCGCCTCGGCGCGATCGTCGCCGCCGTCAATACGCGCTACCGTAGCGCGGAGGTCGCCCATCTGCTTCGCTTGTCCGGCGCCAGGCTGATGGTGGTCGAGGCCGCGTTCCGCTCGATCGACTTTGCCGCCATCCTCGCCGATATCGCCAAGGACGAGGTGCCTGCACTGCGACAGCTCGCAGTGGTCGGCGCGGATGCGATCTCGGCGCACTGGCCTTGCGTGCGGTTCGATGCGTTCGACGAGCCCTATCCGCCGGCCCCGCCCGCCCTAGATGACGTCGACCTGCCCGTGCTGCTCTACACCACCTCAGGTACGACCAAGGGGCCGAAGCTCGTCGCGCATTCGCAGCGGACGCTGGCCACGCATGCCGCCTCCGTCGCCACGGCGCTAAAACTCTCGCCGCAGCGTCATTCGCTGCTGGCCCTGCTGCCGTTCTGCGGCACCTTCGGCATGACCAGCCTGCTCGGCTTCGTCGCGGCGGGCGCAACCATCCATGTGCTCGACGCCTTCGAAGCCGCGCCGGCGCTGAAGATCCTCGAAGACAAGAGGATCACGCACTCATTTGGCTCGGACGAGATGTTCCGCCGCATCCTCGCACTCACCGATGCACCGCCGCGGTTTTCACATCTCGAAATTTGCGGCTTCGCCGCGTTCCAGCCCGGCTGGCGCGAGCTTGCCGCAGAGGCCGAGGCGCGCGGCATGCCGCTCTACGGCCTCTACGGCTCGAGCGAGGTGCAGGCCCTGTTCTCGGTCGCCCGCGCCAGCGACGCCTTCGCCGACCGGATCGAGGGCGGTGGCTGGCCGATGTCACCGGAGGCCAAGGTCCGCGTGCGCGACACCGAGACCGGCGAGCTCGCGGCTCCCGGTGTCTCCGGCGAGATCGAGATCAGTGCGCCGTCGCGCTTCCTCGGCTACTTCAACAATCCGGACGCGACGCGCGATGCGATCACCGCCGACGGCTTCTTCCGCACCGGCGACATCGGCCGGCTGCGCGGCGACGGCTCCTTCGTCTACGAGACCCGCGCCGGCGACGCGATGCGGCTCGGCGGCTTCCTTGTCGCGCCTGGCGAGATCGAGGACGAGCTCAAGTTGTGCGCCGGTGTTGCCGACGCCCAGGTCGTCGCGGTCGATCTGAAGGGAAATGCCCGCTGCGTCGCCTTCGTGATTCCCGCCGGAGAGCCGCTGCAGCAGCAAGCGTTGATCGCGCGCCTGCGCGAGCGGCTTGCCGGCTACAAGGTCCCGGCGCGGATCTATGTCGTGAAGGCCTTCCCCGTCACCGACAGCGCCAACGGCGTCAAGATCCAGCGCGCCCGGCTGCGGGCCATGGCGATGGAGCGCATCGCGGCCGAATGAGCCGCCCTATTTCAGATAGCTCGCAAGATTCAGGCTCAGGATCTTGCCGAGCGCCGAATAGGACGCGGTGAGTTGCGACTCGTAGGTCGAGAGTTCCGCCGTAATGGCGGCGACGTCGACGCTGGTGAGGTCGCTCGACAAAGTCTCGGCATAGCTCTTGTAGTCGCTCTGGCGGGCGCTCGCCGTCTCGATCGAGGACGCTGCGCTGGAAAGCTTCGCCTGCACGGCCGCCGTGTCGTCGAGCGCCGTGTTGGCAAGGTCGAGCGCGCTGGAGATGTCCGCAGACGACAGCGAGGTGCTGTTGGCCACGAATTTCAGCACACGCATCACTTCCTCGAACGCCGAATTGTCGGCGGTGACACCATAGGCGACGGTTTCGCCGGCGGCGACGCGGACCGAGGCGATCTCATTGTCGCCATCGTAGTAGCTGGCGTCCGCCGTGGTGAGGGACCCGGTCCCCGACGAAAAGCTCGTGAGATCGACCGGGGCCGTGTCCGTCTTGCCGCCGGCAAAGACGTATTGGCCGTCATACTGCGTGTTCATGATCGACCCCATCTCCTCCAGCATCTGCTGGGCGGAGCTGATCACCGAATTCGTCTCGGTCGAGCTTCCGGTCGAGGCAGCGCTGAGCTGGGAACGCAGTTGAGTGATGATGTCGGTCATGGAGCCGACCGCCGAATACATCACCTGCACCTTGCTGTCGGCGAGCGTCGCGGCATCGATATAGGATTGTGCGCGCGTCACCGAGACCTGGAGGTTGACGACGTGCTGGGCGTCCGAACCGTAGCCGCCGATATCGCTCGAGATGATGCCCGACGATTCCTGGACCTGCTTCTCGGCCATGACCGCCTGCACGCGCAGCGCGTCGGAGATCATCTTGCTCGACTGCGCGAAGGTCGCCACCCGCATCGCCACCATGCCCTGTTGCCCTCCTACGTCGACTGCACGGCGGAGAGCAGCGCCGAATACATGGAGTTGATGGCCTGGATCAGCGCGGACGCCGCCGAATATTTGTTCTGGAGCGTGCTGAGCTTCGCCGATTCCTCGTCCAGGTTGACGCCCGACTGCGACGACAGCGAGTTCGCATAGGTCGACTGCGCGGTCTCCTTGGCGGTGTAGTTGGTGGAGGCCTGCGATGACTTGCTCGCGACGTCGGACACGATGGCCGAGGCGTAGTCGGCGAAGGAGCCGGTGGTGGCGGCGAGCCCGCCGGTGGAGGAAAATGTCCGGGACTCCGTCAGGGCATCGTAGAAGGCATTGACGACGGTGGCAGACCCCGACGACAGCACCGTGCTGCCGACCGTCAGGCTCGACGAGGAATCCAGGGTCGCGAGCTGAAGCTCGTTGGTTCCGGACAGGATCTTGCTGTTGACCGCGATATCCGACGCGCTCGTCCCCGTCACCAGATCGTTGAGACCGAAATACTCCGAAAACCCTTCGCCGGAGCTTCCCACCGAGCTCGTCATCTCGTTGATGGCGACGCCGTTGCCGGAGCCGGTCGCCGTGATCGAGAGATGGCCGTCCGAATCGACCGATGCGGAGAGCCCGGAGATGCCGTTGATCGCGCTGACGAGATCGCCGACCGTCGAGTAGGACGAGAGGTCGAGATCGCCGTAGGAGACCAGATTGCCGCTCTGGTCGGTGGCGGCGATGCGCACCGTGCCGGTGGCGGAGAGCGCCGTGCTGCTGGCGACGGCAGTGGTACCGGTCAGGCTCGTCGGCGCCGGCACCGAGGAGGCGCTATTCGAAACGCTGTTCATCGCCGAGGCGAGCTGCTGAGCGAGCTGGTCGAGCTGGGACTGCGCCGCCGGCAGGGTCTTGTCGCGCAGCGTGATGAGCGCGCCGATGTCGCCGCCTGATATCTGGGAGGTGATATCGACGCCGTTCACCGTGATCGCGCTGAAGCCGCTCGACGACGAGCCGGCGGTGTAAGTCGTCGCCGCGGTCACGTTGGCCGCGGCGGTATAGCTGATCGTGTGCGCGGAACTGTCGACCAGCGCCTGGCCGGACGTCGTATAGATCTGGAGATCGCCGTTCGATGCCGTGAAATAGCTGATGTTCATCTTGGAGGCGACGTCCTGGAGAGCGGTGTTGCGCTGGTCCTCCAGGTCCGCGGTCGATTGGCCGGCCGCCGCCGTCTGCTTGATCGCGGCGTTGAGATCCGCGATCTGCTCCAGATCCGCATTCACTTCGTCGATCGAGGACGAGATATCCTGGTCGGCATCACTGCGCAGCTTCTGGATGCCGCTCGATGTCTCCCGCAACTGGCTCGCGACGTCGTCGAGCGCGCTGACGACGTTGGATTGCAGCGAGGCGCTGCTCGGCGTACTCGCCAGCGACGACAGCGCCGATTCCAGCGAGGCGATGCTGTTCGCGAGCGAGGTTCCCGTGGAGCTGCCGTCGCTGCTGCTGGTCGAGCCGTAGAGCTTTTCAAGCGATGTCAGGTAGGAATTCGTCGTGTCGGCCGATCCGAGGTCGGAGGTTGCCCCGACCAGCGACTTCAACAGCAGCTTGTCGACCGTCGAGGTGATGCCGGTCACGGTGACGCCGGTGCCGACACCGTTGGTGACGCTGCTCGACTGGTTCGCGGTCTTCGCGGTGTAACCCGTCGTGTCGGCGTTCGAGATGTTCGACGACGTCACGCTGATCTGCACCGACGTGGCCGACAGCCCGCTGAAGGCAATCGATCGCGCGATATTGAGTGACACGGCGGGGACCCTCTGCTCGTCAGGCGCTGCGGCTGGTGCCGCTGGAGACGGGGCGCGCGGCGACCCGGCCGGAGGCGCCATAGGGCGACACCGCCGCGATCTGCTCGCGGATCGCCTGCATGACGGCCTCGATCCGGCGATTGCTGGCTTCGATCGCCGCGCGCAGGCGCACCAGATTCTCGTCCATCGCCGCGCGCAGCTTCAGGATCCGCTCCATCAGCTGCTCACGCAGGATCCGGTCCGGTACGTTCAGGCTGGTCGTGCCCGCTGCGCACTCGGCAACGGTCCGTTCGAACATCTCCGCCAAACGGTTCTTCTCGTCGACCTGCTTCAGACGCGACGCCGGCAGGCCCCTGGCGAGCTCCACATTCTCCTCGGCGACCAGTACGGTCAGGACGTCGATGAGCGCGATCAGAGACTTGATCCGCGTGTCGCCGCTTGCGGCACTCGTCCTCGTGGCTTGGGCTACATTCATGGTCATCGCCTTCTTCTAGTTATGCCGTTTGCCGCGGCTCGCCTGCGCGTTGCGCAGGTAAGCGGCGATCGCAGTCGTCCTGACGGTTGCCTGCCTCATTTCACCCTCGACCTCCGCGCATTCCCGCATCAGGCCGAGACGGGCCGTCTCGACGTCGTCGATCAGTGCGAGCAGTTGCTTGCGGTCGCGGCCCCTGACGGTTGCGGCCCGCGCCACCAGCCGTCGCAGCCGACGCAGCAGCGCCTCTCCGACGGTCTTGGACTCTTCACTGCGCACCACTCACCTCATCGCCGAGATCAGGGTGTCGTACATCTTGTTGACGGTCGAGATGACCTGGGACGCCGCCGAATAGGCCTGCTGCGCCGAGATCATGCTCGAGAACTGGCTGGAGGTATCGGTGGTCGAGGATTCCAGCTCGCTGCCGTAGATCGTGCCCGCGCCGTTCTCGCCGGAGGCCTGCAGCGCGGCGTTGCCCGACGTCACGGTCGCCGAATAGATCCCGTCGCTGGAGGCGGCGAGCCCGTTGGGATCGGCGAAGGTCGCGACCGCGATCTTGTAGATCGCGATGGTCTGACCGTTGGAATAGGTCGCGTCGACCACGCCGTCGTCGCCGATCGAGATGCTGGACAGCTTGCCATAGGACAATCCATCCGAGTCGATGCTGGTGACGTTGACCGACGGCGTGGTTTCGCCGGACGCGTACTGCGTCAGACCGTCGGTCTTGCCGGCGGTGCCGAGATCCATGGTGATGGTGCTGTCGGCCGCGCCGTCGGTCCAGCCGGTGATCGAGACCGTTGCCGGGTCCGGGTTGGTGCTGGCGAGCGAGCCGTCGCTGTTGAAGGTGATGTCGATCGTGCCCGAGGCCGTGCCGGTCGCGGTCGTGGTGTCCGAGGCCGAGGTCGGGTTGGCGAAGCTCGCGCTCCAGGTGTTGGTGCCGGTCTTGGCCCAGGTGATCTGCATCGAATTCGCGGCGCCAAGCGAATCGTAGACGGTCATCGAGCTCGTATAGGTGTCGCCGGTCGCGGCGTCCGACGGCAAATTGGCGGCGACCGTGGTCTTGGTCGTGGCGCTGCCGCTGGTCGAGGCGACTTGCGTGTTGATGGCCTCGAGATTGCTCGCGGATTCGTTGCCGACGACATTGCCGTCCGCGTCGGTGCGCCAACCCTCGAGATAGTAGCCGTTGTTCTGGAGATAGCCGGCATTGTCGGTGGTGAAGGCGCCGTTGCGGGTGTAGGCGGTGGTGCCGCCCGACTTGGCGTCGGTCACAACGAAGAAGCCGGAGCCCTGGATCGCGACGTCGGTCGCGTTGGAAGTCGCAGCCAGCAGGCCCTGCTGGGTGATGTTGGCGCGGCCCGAGATGGTGACGCCGCCCGAGGCATAAGAGGTCGTGTTGCTCGATGCGGTCACGAGCGCGTCAAACATTCCGGTCGTCGTCTTGTAGGCGGTCGTGTCGGAATTGGCGATGTTGTCGCTGATCATCGACAGAGACTGGCTCTGCGCACTGAGCGCCGAGATCGCCGAGGATAATGCACCACTGAGACTCATGGTAAAGCTCCGGAAGAAATCAGGATGTGACGCCGATGATGTTGGCGGCGCTGACGGAAATGCCGTTCACCGTCAGCGAGGGTGTCGAGGTCGAGGTGTCGATGCCGGTCACCGTCCCGGTGACGGTCGTGTAGTTGAGGACCGAGTTGCCGGTGGAATTCGTCGCGGTCACGGAGATCGTGTACTGGCCGCCATCGGAGAGCTGGTTGCCGCTGGAGTCCTTGCCGTCCCAGGTGAAGCTGTTCGAGCCGGCGTTGCCGGTCCCGGTGCCGGTCCACACGGTGTTGCCCGAGGAATCCTGAATGCTGATCGAGACGTCGGAGGCGGCCGAGGACAGCGAGTAGCCGAACGTCGCCGAGCCGTTGCTCAGGGTCGATGTGTCGGTCTTGGCCTCGACGGTGTGGCCGATGTAGTTGACCGAGTTGAGCGTCACGAGGCTCGAGAACGAACTCGCAAGCGACGTGAGATTGGAGTTGATCGACTGCTGGGAGGTGAAATTCGCGTAGGAGGTGAGCTGATTGACGAGGTCGGTGGTCGAGGTGGCATCCAGCGGATTCTGGTTCTGCAGCTCGCTGACGAGCAGCGTCAGGAAATCGCTGGACGTCAGCGTCGAATTGGACGACGAGCTCGACGACGACGATGTCGTCGTGGTGGCGGTCGACGCAGAACTCGTTGCGGAAACGGTCATCAGAAGCTCCGGCTTTCCCGCGCCGCCGACGATGCGATATCGGTCGGCGGCGCTTGAAATCTGTGTGCTGATGAAACGGGTGGGCGCGCGGATTCAGGCGGGGATTCACGCGCGCGAAAACGGCTTTCGACACGGCAAAATCTGCCGTGCGCGCACTAATGATGCGATGGTCTCAAGTTGATTTGCTGCGGTGATCGAGCCTCGCTTCGAGACGTCGGCATCCCCCGGGGCATCCACGTTCTTTGTAGCGCGAAGCAAGACGTGGATGGCCGGGACAAGCCCGGCCATGACGATGTGGAGGCTTCATCGCCCCAAGCGCGATCGGAATATGCGAGGATTGAAAAGGAAGCTCTTCAGCTCTCCGCCGTCTCGCCTTCGGTGCGCGGCTCGGCGGTGTCGCTCTTCGTCTTCATGGCCGCAGCGACGATGCGGTCGGCGAGGCCCGCGGGCGCGCGGGCCGCAGGTGCGGCAAGCGCGAGGCGCAAGGTGCGCGCCTCGTCCAGCAGGGCTTGTGCAGCCGGCGATCGCGCCAGCAGCTCTTCGGCGGGCAAGCGCCGATCGTCGGGCCAGAGGGAGAGATCCTCGCCCAGCCGGTCGATCAGTTCCTCAAACTCGGTGACGTCCATCGCCCGCCGGTCCCGCCTCGGTCAGGCCGTCATAAAGCATTGCGGGCGAGGCGGAAACTGGATTTCAGCGGCTTCGGGCGCCAAAAGCGCCCGCAGCACTACGGAAGTCGGTCACGACAACGGCCCCGACGCCCTCCCCGCAATGTGGAGGAACAGGCCGCTTCAGCCCGTGCGGGCCGAATCGGGCGACCCGGCCTTGTTGCTCCGCAACGTGGCATCGACGGATTCCCAGGCCTCGCGCAGCTCGGTCAGCCCGGCGATGATCCGCCGAAAACTCTCGCGGGCATGCGGCCGGCCGTAAGCCTTGAGGCTCGCCAGGATCAAGGCGTTGTATGTCTGGAACATCTGTTCCGCCACCGCGCCGCCCTTGGTGAAATCGAGATTGTGGCTCAGCCCGCGCAAGATCGCGGTCGCCTTCATCAGGTGCTCGTGGCCCTCCTCGAAGCGCCGTCCCTCCTGGGCGTTCAGCGACTTCTGGAGGAAGGTGATCGTGCCGCCAAGCAGCATCGAGACCGCCTTGAGTGGCGGCACGCGCGTTGCCGTTCCCCGATAGGCCTGGTTGGCCATGTACGCCATCGGATTATTCATCATCAATCACTCGAGCTGGAATTGAGCAGGGCCTTGAGATAGTCGAGCGTGCTGTTGGCGCTCTCGATCGCCGCCTGGTATTTCGCATATTGCGCCTCGAGCTGCGCCTGCAGGGTCGACGCCGCGCTGTTGATGTCGTCGACCTTCTGCTGGAGCTCGTCGTCGCGGGTCGTCAGGCTGGTAATCTGCGTTTGCAGCGCGCCGGTCGAGGACGAGTAGTCCTTCGCGATCTGATAGAGCTGCGTTGCGATGCCCGAGGTCGACGTCACCGTGATCGACTGCGCGGTCGAGCCGCTATAGGTGAAGGCCATGCCGGCATAGATCGAGCCGGACGCGCCGATGATCGTGGTGCCGCTGATCGTGAACAGCGACGAGTCGCCGCCGACCGACGCCGAGGTGAGGTTGCCGTCGGAATCGACTGCCAGATCCAGGGTGAAGGACTGCGGCGACGTTCCGGTATTGACCACACTGAGCTGGCTCGACGAGGTCGTGGTCTGCGCCGACAACAGCTTGGTGACGCCGCTCAGATTCGTGCTCAGGATGTCCGACAGCGTGCTGGTATCCAGCTCGAGTTCGTTGCTCTCGTTGAAGGACAGGCCGAGATCGGCCATGGTCATGCCGCCCACGGTCGTGTTCAGGGCATTCTGGAGCGCATCCATGATGTTGCGCATGGTTCCGTCGCCGAACAGCACGGCACTCGAATCCGCAGTGCCGTCGGTTGCGGTCGCCTGCTGGGCGATCACCTCGTCACGAAAGGCGTTGTAGTTGGTGACGAAGGTCTCCAGCGTCGATTCGATCTGGCTGGTGTCGGTCTCGATACTGATGTTCAGCGTCGCTCCGTCCGGCGTCTCCTGCAGCAGGCTGAAGGTGACCCCGCTCAGGACGTCCGAGATGTCGTTGGTATCGCGGGTCATCGCAATGCCGTCGAGCGTGAACTCGGCGGCCTGCGCCTCCTGGAGCACGTCGGCAAAGCTCCCCGAACTGTCGGTCACACCGAGCTTGTTCAGGATATCGTCGCCGGACGTGCTCGAATAGGTGATGTCGGCGGCATCCTCCGTGCCCGTCAGCACCAGCTGGAATGAAGTGCTGGAGACCTGCACGATCGAGGCCTGGACGTTGGTCGTCGAGCTCTGGGCATTGATGGTATCGGCGATGTCCTGAAGCGACATCGTGCTGGTGATGGTGATATCGGAGGTGCTGCCGCCCTCCAGACCGATGGAAAACGTGCCGGAATATCCGAGCTCGTCGGTCTGGCTCGATTGCGCGGTGCCGGAAACCTTTTGGGCGGCGGCCAGCTGACTGATCGTCAGCGTGTGGTCGCCGGTCGCGGCCCCGCTCTTGAGCGTCATGGAGAGCGCCGACGAGGCGCTTACGTCTCCGGTGGAGCTGATACTCGCCGCGCGCGTCGCGAATGCGCTGGTGGACAGCGAGTTGACCACCGCGGTCGAAAGCGACGCCAGCCCCGAATACAGGGTCTTCAAATCGCTCTGGAGCGTTTGATAGGCCGAGATCTTGGCCTCGTTGTTGGTAATCGTGGTCGAGATCGTGTCCGCCTGCGCGGTCTTCGCGTCGACGGCGGATTGAATCAGCGCCGTCCAATCGATGCTGCTCGAATTGGTCGTTCCGCTCGTCGTGACCGACACGCCCGAGGAGCTCGTCGTGCTTGTGCTGCTGGTGCTCGAACTGACGCTGGTCACTTTGCTCGGCCGTCCCTGACAGAGAGGACCGGGCCGGCATCATGCCGGCCCGGTCAGTTGATCATCAGCCCAGCAGCTTGAGCAGGTACTGCGGCATCTGATTGGCGGCAGCCAGCGCCGACACGGCAGCCTGGGTCTTCACCTCGGCCGACGACAGCTTGGACTGCTCGGCCGCGATATCCACGTCCTTGATCGCGGAGTTCGCCGACTGGAGATTCTGCGTCTGGGTCGAGATCGAATCCGACGAGAAGTTGAACCGCGATTCCTGGGCGCCGATCGAGGCGCGCGCGGCCGAGACCGTGTCGATCGCAGTATCGAGGGCGTCGAGCGCCGACGTCGCGCCGGACTGGGTGCTGACGTCGAGCGAGGTGACGGCGAGCGAGGACGCCGTCAGGCTGGTCAGCGTGATGGTGATCGTGTCGGAGCCGTCCGAGCCGACCAGCACGGACACGCCGGACGAGAACACGCTGGATCCGTCGAGCAGGCTCTGGCTGGAGTAGCGGGTGCCGGTCGCGATCGAATCGATTTCGGAGTTGAGCTGCGAGAATTCCGACTGGATATAGGCGCGGCTGGAGTCGGTCGTGGTGCCCGAAGCGGACTCGGAGGCCAGCGACTTCATGCGCGCGAGAATGTCGGAGATGTTCGAGGCGCCGCCGTCGGCGGTCTGGAGGATCGCGGTGGCCTGCGAGGCGTTGGTCGCGGCCTGCTGGAGCGTGGTGACGTCCGAGGAGATGCGGGTGGAGATCGCGAGGCCGGCGGCGTCGTCGGATGCCGAGGTGATGCGCGAGCCGCTCGACAGCTTCGAGAGCGAGCTGCTCTCCTGCGCGGAGTTGATGTTGAGATAGCGGACCGCTGCGTTGGCGGCGCTGTTGGTATTGATTGCAGGCATTGGAAGCTCCTGTGCTGATGGGCAAGCGTGCCGCATCGTTGAAGACGATTGACGACGCAGACCGCAGCCCCGTCCGTTCGCTCAAACGGCGGAACGCAAGCAGATCAGGCGCGAAAATTTTCGTGAGGCGATTTTTATGGTTAGCAATCGGTAAACGCGGTGCGGATGTCGCGCTCGTGCTTGCGCAGCAGCTGGCGAAGCTGCTGGCGGCCGCGCTTGAGCAGCGACTCCACCGCCGCCACCGTGGTGTCCATCACCTGGGCGATCTCGCCGTTGCTCATGCTCTCGTGGTAGGAGAGGATCACCGCGATGCGCTGCTGCTCGGGCAGGCGCTGCATCGCGAGCTCCAGCATGCCGTTGAGCTCGTTGCGCTCGATGATCTCGACGGCGCCGGGTTGACCGTCGGCCACTTCCGGCACCGTCTCGACGTTCTCGTTGCGCGGCTTGCGGCGCAGGTCGATGCAGCGGTTGGAGATGACGCGATAGAGCCAGGTCGAGAATTTGGCGCGGCCGTGCTGCCAGCGCCCGCGGTGGCTCCAGATCTTGAGCATGGTGTCCTGCACCACGTCCTCGGCGTCCGCTGCGTTGCCGACGATGCGCAACGCAATGGCGTAGCCGCGGTCGATGTGACGCTCGACCAGCATGCGGAACGCGACTTCGTCGCCGGTCGCGAGCCTGTCCAGGAGTTCGCTGTCCTCGTCGTAGACGATATCGGTGGTTTCAGGCGTGCTGTCCGGCGCGAGCGGCCCCGACGGCATCACCGGCACGATCGCATCGATCGGCGCCGGCGTCGTGATCTCGGCCTCGGCGGGAGCCCAGACATCAGCAGCGTAACTCATCCCGCAACCTCCAACCCGCAATGCCGGCGGCGCACATGCCACACGGCTTCCAGGCGTTGAACGCGGGGCGAAAACAATCCAGGCGGATAATTTTTGTTATTTTTCAAGATGTTAGCCGGTATCTTTTGCCGAGTGTCGGGCAATAATTGCCGACTGCGCGCAACTCGCGCGCGCCAGGCCTGCAATCATCACATCGTCTCGCGCCATGACGGATCATCCATCCCGAACAGATGTCGTTGAGAGAAAACGCTGACATTACGCGGCACTAGGTGATCAAGCGCGACACGCGCGCAGCGCATCGAGAAGCGATTGTTTCCGAGTGTGAATGAACGCGGGACGACTTCCGCACCCGGCAATTTTTTCCGAATCACCTTTTTCGAACCTAGCGATTTTTTTGAATCTGTCAGTCGCGCCGAGTGCGATTTTGAATCGCGCATGAACTTTTTTCGCACGTGTGGCGCCTGACCTCGCGCATGCGCACGTTAATCGCTCTGATTGACGGGGAATCTTGGCATGACGATCGCAACGGCCGGCGCAGAGCGCCGCGCGCAAATTGTTTCTGCTTGGTCATTCGATGTTTTCGATACATTTCTGCTTCGTGCCTGCACGACGCCAGATGGCGTATTTGAAAGGACTTACGAGCTATCCGGCATTTCAAGAACATGTCCGAATGTTTCCGTGAGTTTCGTTCAGCATCGCATTCAGGCCGAAGCGCGGGCGCGCAGGAGTGCAAAGGACCAGCGCGGCACAAGCGAAGTTCACATCGACGAAGTCTATTCCTGTTTTCCGTTCAACCTGTTCGGTCTCGCGCGCCGCGATCTGAGCTTCCTGGTCGAATCGGAGTTCGCCGCGGAGCTCGAGCTCTGCCGCCCCAATCCGGACATGCTTCAGCAATATATGGACATGAAGCACGCCGGCCACCGCGTCGGATTCATCTCCGACACCTATTGGGATTCCGACCGGCTGGCGCGACTGCTGCGGGCCTGCCGCCCCGGATTGACTTGGGACTTTCTCTACGCCTCCTGCGACCACGGCAGCAGCAAGAGCGAGGCGCTGTTCGCCAGATACCTCGCGAACGAGGGCATCGACGCCGGCGCCTCCTTTCATGTCGGCGACAACGACAGGGCCGACATCAAGGGTGCCAAGCGTCACGGCATTCGCCCACATTACTATCCGCAGGCCACGGCCCAACTTGCATCGAAGTTTCAGCGCGAGACCGCGCTGTTCGAGCTGCTGTGTCACGGCGCGCCGTCGCGGCTCGACCGCGGCGCGCGCACTCTGCGGCGCGTGGTCGCCGCGCGCAGCGCCGAGAGGTCGCCGGCCTTCCATCTGGGTGTCACGGTGCTCGGCCCGGTGCTGACGGCATTCGACGCCTTCATCGCAAGGCGCTGCGAACAGGTCGCAGGTCCGGGCCGGCGGGTTGCTCTCGCCTTCCTCGGCCGCGACGGCTTCCTGTCGCACCGGATCTGGCAAGACCTGCACGGATTGTCGTCGGCCTATGTCGAGGTCAACCGCCGCGTCAGCCTGATCGCCTCGGCCGATACCACCCAGCCACTCGTCGATCTCCTCAGCAAGGTCTTCAAGATCGACGCACCGACCTTCCGCGACATGGTGAAGCTCATGCCGCCGAAGGTCGCGGCCTTCTTTGCCGGCTGTCCCGGCGGCATCGCCTCCGGCGAAGAGCTCGCCGAAGCGCTTCCCGGACTGATGGATGCGGCTGAAATCGTCGCGCTCGCCGCAGGCTTGCGGGCCCGGCTGCTCGTCTATCTCCGTCACGCCGTCCCCGGCTTCGACGACTGCACCGACCTCGTGCTCGCCGACCTCGGCTATTCCGGCAGCGTGCAGAAGGCGCTGCGCCGGATCTTCGACCTGGAAGGCATCGATATCCGCCTCCACGGCGCCTATCTGATGTCCCTCGACGATGCCTTCGACGACCTCGCCGACGAGGACAGCGCGGTAGGCTTTGTCTCCGACCTCGTAGTCACACCGCATGTCAAGCGCATGCTGATCCGCAACGTGGCATTGCTGGAGCAGGCCTGCTGCTCCGTCGATGGCTCGGTTCGCGATTACGACGGCCACGTGGTGCTGCGCGAGGTCAATCCGCGTCCCGCCGAACAAATGGCGCTTGCCGCCGATATCCAGGCCGGCGCGCATGCCTTCGCGCTGAGCGCGGGTGATGTCGCGCTCGACCATGGCCTTGATCCCTATGCCGAGCCTGACGTCGCCGCGCGCTGGTGCGCTGCAACGCTGGCGCGGCTTCTGCTGCTGCCCGACGATGACGAGCTGGCGCTGCTCGGGACGTTGAAGCACGACGTCAATCTCGGCAGCCACGCGCTCGCGCCGCTGCTCGACGAACGGTTCGTGCGCGACCAGATCACCGCCCGCGGCCTCTCGGCCGCCTGCGCTTCGGCGGCACCGCCGATGTGGCTCGCCGGCAGCTTTGCCGGCCTGTCTCCCTCCTACGGCTATCTCTATGTGCTGTTCGGCGCCAACCGGCTGCCGGCTGACGTCTTTGAGGAACGGCCCTGCGGCCCGATTCAGGTCGGTCTGTTCCGCGCGGGGGGCGATGCGGCGCTGGAGAGCGTGACCGTCCATCGCACTGGTCTGGGCGAACTGCGCCTGCGCATCCCCCTGTCGCGTAGCATGGGCATCGCCACGATCGCGCTGCCGCTGGCGAAATTCGCGCCCGAGGGCCTTTTGCACGGCGTCACCGTGCAGCAGGGCGATGACGTACGCGATGCCGCCGAAAGCCAGGACGTCATCGGCATCGCGGCCAAGAGCCTGGTCTATGCCGGGATACGGCAGAGCGGCGATCACTATCGCGCCGAGAGCGAGGACGGCTGCCTGCTGATCCCGGTCGGTCCGATGACGGACGATGTCGCGGTCTACTCCGTCGCGATCACACCGCTCGGCTCCGGCCTCAAATAGTGCGCCTGATCGCGCCCCTCGGGACGTTGAAGTCCAGGGGCTGGCGACGTGTGGGGCACGAAATTGACGGACGAGACGCACGCGAACCTTGATCGGCTGTTGCAAACCGGCGGCGTGAGGCTCGGCCGGGCCCAGCGCGACCGCCTGGGCTGGCTGGTCAACCAGTACGGTGCCCCGATGCTCGACGACATCATCAGCGCGGGCCGGCGGAACGGCGTCATCATCCTCAAGGAGCCGCCGAGCGGGGCAGTGGCCGAGCTGTTCTACCGCTCGCTCACTCCCGGCTGCGCTGTCGTCATTCCAACAAGCGAAAATCCCGGCTTCGATTTCCTGAAATCCAAGCTGACCGAATTCGGCACCGTCGGCCCCTGCGGCGCGGACGGTCCGCACGAGATGTGGTGGGGCGGCATCGGCTGGTCGAAATTCCTCACTGCCGCCGATGCCTCCCCCCTCCGCCCGCGGATCGTCTCCTGCCATCCGCGCGGTGGCGACGAGGCCGCGCCCCTCCGCCTGCGTCAATCGCTCGAACGCCTGCGGCTCGATTGCCATATCGAACCGATCGAGACCCAGCTCAGCGATCGCATCCTCTGCTTCGAGAAGGCGGAGTTCATGATGCGGATGTGGAACAAATATCGCGAGCCGCTGCTGTTCGTCGAGGCCGACGCCGTGCTGCGCGAGGCACCGTTGCTGCCGTCGTTCCTCGGCTGCGACGTCGCCCTGCACAAATGGAATCGCTGGGAGATGTCGGCACGCACGCTCTATCTCGGCCGTACCAAGGGGGCAGAGATGCTGCTGGAAATCTGGCAGCAACTCGCCGCGTCCTATCCTGCGATCTGGGAGGGCTATCTGCTCGACCAGGCCTGGAGCCTGACCTCGTCGCAGGTGCCACTCGACACCGTATGGCTGCCGCGGTCCTATCATGCGCTGAAGGGCGATCTCGGCGCGATGCGCGCCACGATCCTGCATGACCAGCAGACCACCACGCTGGAGCTCGGCCCCGATCCCGGCTTTGCAGGCATCGTGCGCGCGGCCCGCCGCGCCGGCCGCACCGGCGCTCGCGACGCCTTCATGGTGATGACCTCGAAAGCCGAGGCCGGCAATGGCATCGCCGTGATCCTGCGCGACATTTCGGCCAGTGACGCGGGCGCGGTTGCCGCCACCGTCGAGGCCGTGACCGGCGCCTATGCCGCCGATAGCGGCGGCTACGGCCGGCTCGAGCTATCGCTCTGCGCCTGGCAGGACGACGTCGGCGCCGCGCGGGAGGCCGCAGCACAGGCCCGCTACCGCATCCTGGAAATTGCACCGGGACAGCGCATCGCCAACGATTTCTTCGCCGCCCATGCCTCCGATGATGCGGTCATGACCGCGCGCCACCTCTTCCCCTGACGGACGATACATCATGCTCAAAACCATCATCCTGCTCACCGACACCGTGCAACAGCAGCAGCCGCTGGCCAATCTGCTCCGCGAGCACAACCGCGACCTCGCCTTCTGCTCGGCGCTGCGCGCATCGGATCTCGGCGCGATCGAGCCGGACGTGCTGAGCGAAGCACGGCTGGTGTCCTTTGCCGCCGACGTCGCCGTGCCCGAAAAATTCCTGCTCCGGCTCGGCTATGGCGCCTACAGGTTCTATGCCTCGCCGACGCAATATCCGGGCCTGCCGCCGGCGCCCGACGAGAGCGATGACGATCCGCGCTGCTACTCCGTGATCGCACAGTCGATGACGATCTGGCCCGACTTCAAGAAGGTGGTCGGCCTCGAAACCGTGACCATCCCGGACGGCACCGTTCCTGCCGAGCGCGAGCGGCTGGTGTTCTCCCGCCTTGCGCACCTGTTCTGGCAGATGTCGGGCATGATCGCCGGCGAGGCGACGGATCTCCCCGGGATCATCGGATCCAGCGAGAGCCAGCGCCCGACGCTCGCAATGATGAACTGAGCTAGCGCGCGGGCCTGCGGAGCTGCGCCGCAAGCGCATCACGGTGTTCGGGCGCCGCGATCGCGATCATGCGGCGCGCCCGCTCGCCAAGGCCGCAGCCGCGCAGCTCCGCAACGCCCCATTCGGTCACGATGGCATCGACATCGGACCGGGGTGTCGTCACCGTCTCGACGTCAGCGACGATCCGGCTGGCCCCGTCGGACGCCGTCGCCGGCAGGGCGATGATTGCCCTTCCGCCCGGAGATGCGTTGGCGCCACGCACGAAATCGAGCTGCCCACCGATTGCACCGATCGCGACACCATTCAGCGTCTCGGAATTGACGCTGCCGTCGAGCCCGACCTGAAGCGCCGAATTGATCGCGACCAGCCGGTTGATCCGCGCCAGCACGTTCTGGCCGTGCGTATAGGACGTCGGCCGCACCGCGACCGCCTTGTTCTCGTGCACGAAGCGATAGAGCCGCTGGGTCCCGATCACCTGGTTGGTGACGGTGATCCCGGCATCGATGCCCTTCTCCGCATTCGTCACCACGCCGCGCTCGATCAGGTCGACGACGGCGTCGTTGATCAGGCCGGAATGGATGCCGAGATGGCGCGCATGGGAGAGCGAGGGCAGGATCGCATCCGGAATGCGTCCGACGCCGAACTGGAGCGTGCTGCCGTCGGCGATCAGGCCCGCCGCATGAGCGGCGATGCGCCGCGAGACATCATCGAGCGGCGTCCCGGCCAATTCAACCGGCGGCCTGCGGGCCGCCACGCGAACATGGATCGGCACGTCCTGCGGCCATTCGGCGCCGAACGTAAAGGGCGCATCCGGATTGATCTCGGCGATGACGAGGCGTGCGCCGCGCGCGGCATCGATGACGTAGTCGTTGGAGAGGCTGGCGCCGAGGCGTCCTTCCAGCTCCGCGAGCTGAACCAGAACGACATCGGCCCTGTGGCGGCGCGCGGCGAAGTCGGCACAGAAGGCGCTGTAATTGCTCGGGATCACGTCGAGCCGTCCCGCTTTCGCAAGCCGCCGCGAATTGCCGATCACGCCATAGCTCTGAAAAGAGACGTTGGGCGCGCAGGCCGCGGAGAACGTCTCCGAGAAGACCGGCCCGACTGTCATACGAAACGCAGGCAGATGCTCGGCCTGCGCCATCAACGCTTCGGTCAAGGTCAACGGCTCCGCCGTCGCCTGCCCGCACACCACGAGATCGCCCTCCCGGATCAGGCCGAAATAATCGATCGTCGGGGCGTTCCCGGACATCGCAGATCCCGCCGAACTATCCGCGCGTCAGCTTAGTACGACTTGGCGAGGCCCAGCACCTTTTCCGCGATGAAGCTGAGCGCAAGCTGCGGGCTGACGGGCGCGATGCGCGGGATCAGCACTTCGCGCAGATAACGCTCGACGTGGAACTCCTTGGCATAGCCGAAGCCGCCGTGGGTCATGACCGCCTGTTCGCACGCATGGTATCCGGCTTCGCCCGCGAAATATTTCGCGGCGTTCGCGCCAGCGCCGCACGGCAAGCCCTTGTCGTACTGCCAGGCCGCCTGCATCACCATCAGCCAGGCTGCCTCGAGCTCGACCCAGTTCACCGCGAGCGGGTGCTGGATGCCCTGGTTTTTGCCGATCGGGCGATTGAAGACGACACGCGTCTTGGCGTATTCGGTCGCGCGCGCCAGCGCGAGCTTGCCGAGGCCGACGGCTTCCGCCGCGATGAGAATGCGCTCGGGGTTCATGCCCTCGAGGATGTACTGAAAGCCCTTGCCCTCTTCGCCGATGCGGTCCTCCATCGGAATCTCAAAGTCCTCGAAGAACAGCTCGTTGGAATCGACGATCTTGCGGCCCATCTTCTCGATCTCGTGGACCTTGATCTTGTTGCGGTCGAAATCGGTGTAGAACAGGCTGAGGCCATGGGTCGGCGAGCGCACCTCTTCCAGCGGCGTCGTGCGCGCCAGCAGCAGGATCTTGTGCGCGACCTGGGCGGTGGAGATCCACACCTTCTGGCCGTTGACGATGTAGCGGTCGTTCTTGGCGACCGCGCGGGTCTTGAGCTGGGTTGTGTTGAGACCGGTGTTGGGCTCGGTGACGGCAAAGCATGCCTTCTCGCGGCCCTCGACCATCGGCGGCAGCATGCGCTTGCGCTGCTCCTCGGTGCCGAACACGACGACGGGGTTGAGGCCGAACACGTTGATGTGGACCGCTGAGGCGCCGGACATGCCGGCGCCGGATTCGGCGATGGCGCGCATCATGATCGCGGCTTCGGTGATGCCGAGGCCGGAGCCGCCATATTCCTCCGGCACGCAGATACCGAGCCAGCCGGCGTCGGCCATTGCCTTGTGAAAGTCGTGCGGGAAGCCGCCGTCGTGGTCCTTCTTCAGCCAGTAGGCGTCGGGAAAGTCCTCGCAGACTTTTGCGACGGCGGCGCGAATGGCTTCCTGCTGATCGGTGAGCGCGAAATCCATGTTCTTCGATCTCCTTCTTGGGAGCCGCAAGCTCCGATCCTAGCGCCCCATCTGCGAGGGCAGCCAGAGGATGATAGACGGAAACGCCACCAAAATCGCGATCGCGATCAGGTGCGCGATGAAGTGCGGGAAGGTGCCGTGGAAGACTTCCGTCACCGGCCGCTTGGCATAGCGGGCGACGATGAAGCAGTTGAGCCCGACCGGCGGCGTGATCATGCCGACCTCGGCGGTGACGATCTTGATGACGCCGAACCAGATCGGATCGAATCCGAGCGTCTTGATCAGCGGCAGCACGATCGGCACGGTCAGCACCAGGATCGCGATCTGGTCCATGAAGGAGCCGAGCACGATGTAGCCGCACAGGATCAGCGTGATGATCACCCAGCGCGAGGTCGGCAGACTGCCGATCCAGGCGACGAGGTCTTGCGTGACGTGGGTCAGCGTGAAGAAGTAGCCGAAGATCGAGGCGCCGACGAGGATCGTCACGATCATGCAGGTGCCATGGCAGGCGCTCAGCAGCGCCTTGTAGAGCGATGAGGGCGTGACCTTGCCTTTGGCAAGGGCCAGCACCAGCGCACCCGCGGCGCCGAGAGCCGAAGCTTCCGTCGGCGTCGCGATGCCGAGATAGATGGTGCCCGTGACGAGCGCGAACAGCAAAACCATCGGCCCGACCTGCCGCAGCAGCGCGAACCGCTCCCGCCACGGCACAGGCTCGACCCGGGGCGCCCGCGACGGATCCTGCCAGACCAGGAAATAGATCGTCGCCATGATCGTTGCCGTCACGAGCACGGCCGGGATGATGCCGCCGATCAGCAATTTCCCGATGTTCACTTCGGCGAGCAGGCCGAAGATCACCAGCGCCACGCTGGGCGGGATCAGCATGGCCAGCGTTCCCGAGATTGCGACGACACCCGCCGCCATCTTGGGCTCATAGCCCTGTCGGATCATCGCCGGCAGGCTCGTCGAGGATAGCGTCGCGGCGGACGCCGTCGAGGTGCCGCAGATCGCACCAAAGCCCGCGCCGGCGAGCGCCGTCGCCATGCCGAGCCCACCGGGAATCCGGCCAACCCATGCCGACGTTGCCTTGAACATATCGTCGGCGACGCCTGACAGAAGCACGAGATCCGCCATCAGCAGGAACATGGGGATGGTGATCAATTCGTAGGACGAAACCGTCGAAAGCGGCGCCGTCTGGAGAATGCCGAACAGCGTGCCGGTGCCGCCCACCATCAGGAGGCCGATCGAGCCGGCGAATCCCATGGCGAAGCCGACCGGCGTGCCGATGGCCAGCAGGAGAAAAAGCAGTCCAAGTACAAGGATGACCGTCATCGACGCCGCCGTTATTCGAAGGAGTGGGATTCGCCGGTCTCGTTCACAGGCGGCAAGGGAAAGAGATCGCGCCCGGAGATGAGGCTGAGCACATTACCGAGGAGTTGCAGCGCCAGCCGCAGCACGAGCACGCCGCAACCGAACGGCACCAGCGCGGCCGAAATCCAGGTCGGCCACGGGATGGCACCGGCGAGCACGTCGTGCTGCTCGTAATTCTCCAGCGCGCGTTCGAACCCGACCTTGCAGATCAGGACGAAGACGAAGAGTCCGGTGAGCGCGGTGACCACCTCTGAAAGCCGCCGGCCCGCCGGCGGGAGGCGCGACACCAGGATGTCCACGCCAACATGCGCATGCACGCGCAAGGTATCCGACAGTGTCAGGAAGAACACGCCGGCCAGGAGATAGAGCCCGATCAGGTCGTAGGTAAAGGAGAACGGGCTGTTCAGGACGTAACGCATGAACACGTCGGCCACCACCAGCATCATGATCGCAAAGAGAGAGACCGCCGCGACCACCGTCAGCGCACGCTCCAACGCGCCGAGCACATCCGTTACCCGCTTGATCATCTCGGCGTCTCCCTTTCCGCTGCGATCGTGCAGCGCTACTTCGCGCCGCCGGCAAGCAAGCCCTCGAACTCCTTGAGCGTCGCGGAGGCCTGCTTGCCGCGGCCATCCAGCCCGGCCGCCCATTCCTGCGCGACACTCTTGAGCTTTTCCTTCATTTCCGCGCGCGTGGCATCCGGAAGAGCCGTGAAGCCGATGCCCTCGTCCTTCATCTTCTGCCGCGTGAGGTCCTGCTCCCTGTCAACGTCGGCACACGCCTTCGGAGTGATCGCTTCCGACGCCCCGTCCATCACCTTCTTCACGTCCTCGGGCAGCTTGTCCCAGACCGATTGATTGATCGAGTAGGCGACGATGAAGCTGCCGAAGCTGACGCCTTCGGTCGCGTGCTTGACCAGCTTGTCCAGACCATAGGCCACGACGCTGTCCATCGGGAACAGCAGCCCGTCCATGGTGCCGCGCGACAGCGACTCATAGGCATCCGGCGCGGCCATGCGCACCGGTACCGCGCCGAGCGTGCGCACCGTCAGATCCTGCGCGCCGCCGGTGGTGCGCAGTTTCAATCCCTGCATGTCCTTGATCGTCTCGACCTTTTGCTTGGCGGTCCACACCTGATAGGGCGGCAGCGCCACGGCCATCAGCAGCCTGATCTTGTTGGGCGCATATTCCTGCTTGGCCAGGATGCCTTCCCGGGCGGTCTTCCAATAGGCGAGCGTGCCCTGGCAACTCGTCTGGAACGCTCCCGGCAGTTGCGCGACCTCGGAGAGCGGCATCTTGTCGGAGACGTAGGACGGCCCGATGTAGCCGATGTCGACCACGCCCGACTGGGTCAGCCGCAGCATGTCGGCGGCCTTGCCGATCTGCTGGTTCGGATAATGGGTGAAGGTCACCGCGCCGTTGGTCCGCTTGGTGACATCGTCCATCCAGGGCTTGAGCATCAGACGAACGAGATAGTGATCGGCAGGGAAGCTATCGGCGACCTTCAGCTCCAGCGCCCGCGCCGACAGCGTCGAAACCGGCAGCGAGAGCGCGAGCGCCGCGGCAGCCCAGACCGTGTTCTTCTTCATCTGCTTCTCCTTGACGCGTCCCACGCCGAAGGCGGCAGCCCATTGCTGCGACACCGTCCGGCCTCACTCCAATTCTTGCTTGAGGAAAATGTACATATATGTGAATTTATCTGTCAAGTATATGAACTATGCATGGCGCCATGCAACCGATGACCGCTGCCTCGAATTGACAGGCGCGATTTCTGAACTCTAACTCCACCTATATGAATTCATCCCCTGAGGCCCCATGGGACCGCTTGCCGGCTTCACCATTCTCGACCTGACCTCCGTGCTGATGGGGCCCTATGGCACCCAGGTGCTGGCGGACATGGGCGCTGACATCATCAAGGTCGAAAGCCCCGAGGGCGACATCGTTCGCCAGATCGGTCCCGGCCGCACGCCCGGCATGGGCGGGATGTTTCTCAACGCCAATCGCGGCAAGCGCAGCATCGTCCTCGACCTCAAGAAGACGGAAGGCCGCGACACGCTGCTGCGGCTCGCCAAGTGCGCCAATGCGCTCGTCTATAATGTGCGCCCGCAGGCGATGGCGCGGCTCGGCCTCGACTACGAGACGCTGGCCGCGATCAATCCCGCCCTCGTCTATGTCGGCGCGTTCGGCTACGGCCAGTCCGGCCCCTACGCCGCAAAGCCCGCCTATGACGACCTGATCCAGGGCGCGGCCACCATTCCGACGCTGCTCGCGGCCGCCGGCGACGGCACGCCGCGCTATGTCCCAGTGACCATCGCCGACCGCATCGTCGGGCTGATGATGGTCAACGCCATCATGGGCGGGCTGATGCACCAGCAGCGCACCGGCCAAGGTCAGCGCATCGATGTGCCGATGTTCGAATCGATGACCGAGTTCGTGCTGGTCGATCATTTGGGCGGACTTACCTACGATCCGCCGCTCGACCATGGCGGCTATGTCCGCCTGCTCTCACGCTACCGAAAACCCTACAAGACCAGCGACGGCTATCTCTGCGTCCTCATCTACAACGACAAGCACTGGCGCAGCTTCTTCGAGGCGATCGGCCGGCCGGAATTCCTGCAGCAGCCGCGCTTCGCCAACCACGCGTCACGCACGAAACATATCGACGAGATCTATGAGGAGATCGGCCACATCTTCCTCACACGCACCACTGCAGACTGGCGCGAGCTGCTGGAGCGTGCGGACATTCCGGTGATGCCGATGCACACCCTGGAGACGATTCTGGACGATCCGCATCTCCAGGCGATCGACTTCTTCAGGACGGTCGACCATCCCGTGGAGGGCCGCATCCGTCAAATGCGCGTCCCCTCGACCTGGAGCGTAACCCAGCCGGAACCCGCCGGGCCCGCACCGACGCTCGGCCAGCACGGCCGCGACATTTTGAACGAGGCCGGCTTCTCGACCGCCGAGATCGAAGCGCTCGTGCAGCAGGAAGCAGTTCACCTGGCAGCACCGCCTTAGGCGCGGATGCGGGCCAGAATCGCAACGACAGGGAGGAAACCGCGATGGCCGGACTTTATTTCGAGGACTTTTCCGTCGGCCAGGAGTTCAGGCATCCGCTGACCCGGACCGTGACGGAGATGGACAACACCATGTTCAGCCTGCTGACTCTCAATCCGCAGCCGCTGCACATCGACGCGCATTTCGCCGAAAAGACCGAGTTCGGCCAGCGCATTTTCAACAGCCTTTACACCCTCGGCATCATGATCGGCATGACGGTCTATGATACGACCATGGGCACCACCGTCGCCAATCTCGGCATGACCGACGTCACCTTTCCAAAACCGGTCTTCCATGGCGACACCTTGCGGGCGACGACCAAGGTGCTGTCGTTACGGGAATCCAAATCGCGCCCCAGAGCGGGCATCGTCGAGTTCGAACACCACGCCCTGAACCAGAACGACGAGATCGTCGGTAAATGCCGCCGCATGGCGATGATGCACAAGAGGCCGGTCTGATGCGTTCGATGCTGTTCGTGCCGGGCGATTCCCCGCGCAAATTCGAGAAGGCGAGCGAGGGCAACGCCGACGCGTTGATCATCGATCTCGAGGATTCCGTCGTCACCGAGAAGAAGCCGGAGGCGCGCGGGTTGACTCTGGCGATGCTGAAGGGCTCTCGCGGCCCGCACCAGCTCTATGTCCGCGTCAACGCGCTCGACACCGGCATGACACTGACTGATCTTGCCGCGGTGATGCCGGGCAGGCCGGACGGCATCGTGCTGCCGAAATCGCAAGGCGGCGACGATGTGCGGCAGGTCGCGACCTGGCTCGAAGCACTTGAGGCGGCGGCCGGCATCACGGTCGGCGCAACGCGCATCGTCTGCGTCGCGACGGAGACCGCCAGCTCGATCTTCGGGCTCGGCAGCTACAAGGGCTGCACCCCCCGCCTCGCCGGATTGATGTGGGGCGCGGAGGATCTCTCGGCGTCGCTCGGCGCGACCGAGAAGGCATCGGGCGGCGTGTTCCACAGCCCGTATCGTCTCGCGCGCGATCTCTGCCTGATGGCGGCGGCCGCAGCGGAAGTGGCGCCGATCGACACCGTCTATACCGACATCGATAATCTCGCGGGCCTCGAGCAGGAAACGCGCGCCGCGCGTCGCGACGGGTTTTCGGCGAAGGCGCTGATCCATCCAAAACATGTCGATGTCGTCAACGCGGCGTTCGAGCCGACGGAAGCCGAGCGCACATGGGCGGAGAAGGTGATCGCGGCGTTCGCGAGCAATCCAAATTCCGGCACGCTGCGGCTCGACGGCCAGATGATCGACAAGCCGCATCTTCGCGCCGCGAAGAAGATCCTCGGCCAGCCGTAGATCGAGGGCAACGCGTCGCGACAGACGGGATCGGATCATGATCGTTCGCCAAGCCGCAAACGTCCTGGAGATCATGGAATTCTTCGCCCAGGCGAGGAAGCCGGCGACGCTTGCGGAGATCGCCGATCATTTCGGCTGGCCGCGCTCGTCGACCTTCAACCTGCTCGCGACGCTCTCGGAGAAGGGCTACCTCTATGAGCCGCGGCCGCGCGCCGGCTTTTATCCGACGCCGCGCTGGCTGGCGATGGCGCGGATGATCTCTGAGGTCGAGCCGCTGCCGCCATGGACGCACACGCTGATCGCCGATCTCTCCGCCGAGACCGGCGAGACCGCATCGATCGTGGCGCCGGCCGGCGTGATGGCGGTGTTCATCGACGTCGTCGAGTCCCAGGCGCCGATCCGCTATTTCGCGACCATCGGCCATCGCGTGCCGATCCACGCCACCGCCAGCGGCCGCGCGCTGCTGCTGCAATATTCGCAGGAGGAGCGCGACTCCGTCTATCGCAAGATCGAGTTCAAGCAATACGGCCCCTCGACGCCGATCAGCATCGAGGCGGTCGAGACCGAGCTGCGCAACTCGATCGCGCGCGGCTACTGCCAGAGCTTTGGCGACTACAGCCGCGATCTCGCGGGCGCTGCGATCCCGCTGCCGATCGGCGACCGCAGGCTGTCCGTCGTTGTGGCGGGGCCGGAGTTCCGCATTGGGCCGAAGGTGGCCGAGGTGGCCACGCTGATCGCCCGGACGGTCGATCGATTGCGCCCGAAGGCCGCCGCCTGACGCGAAACTACGGCGCGACTTTGTCGCTGGTAAATCCATTGCCATCCAGCGCGCGGCGAACCGTGCCGTCTGCCTTGGCCTCATCGAGGAAATGCGCGGCCCAGACCTTTGCTGCAGCCTTGCCCTTGGGGACGACCACGACCACACCGGTCGACTGGATCACCTCGTCCAGCATCTTCGTCCCCGGCAGTTTGCGCGACAGATCCTCAAGCGCGCCCATGCCCATCGCGAGCGCATCCAGCTCGCCCCTGCCGATCAGCTCGGCCGCCTCTTCCGGCTTCACGAATTTCGTCAGCCTGGCCTGCTTCAGCGATTTCTCGACCGTGCGCGACGTCGATGTCCCCTCGATGCAACCGACCCGCATGCCGGTGCGATCGACATCCGCGACGGAACGGATGTCCGATCCGGCGCGGATGAGATAGCCGCTCATATAGGCGACGTAAGCCGGGCCCTGGTCCACGAACGCCTCGCGCTTGACGTCCGCCGGCATGAAAGAGAGATCCCAGACGTCCTTGCCGCTGGCGGCCGCGATCTCGTCGGAGCTCTGGTACTCGACGAGTTGAAGCGGAACATGCAGCTTGTCCGCGGCAGCCCTGGCGAGTTCGACGGTGACGCCGCGCGGTTTTCCAGTCGAGGGATCGCGCGTCGTCCAGAACGCCGAAGCGGCGGGGCCGACGGCGACCGCCACGCGCAAGGTGCCCGAAGGCGCGATATCGCTCGGGCCTTCGGCCATTGCGCCGGCGATGGCAAACGCAAGGCTCAACGTGGCGATCACGGCATGCCGCAACATGTTGCACCTCCGAGCACAGAACTACTCTGGGATCGATCAGACGATCTTGATCGACATATCCGGCAAGCCATCGAGCTTGCACAGCAGCACATCGCCCTTGACCACCGGGCCGACATTCTCGGGCGTGCCGGAATAGATGATGTCGCCGGCCTTCAACTCGAAGGCTTCCGAGAGCTTCGCGATCTGCTCGGCGACGCTCCAGATCATCTTGCTGAGATCCGAGCTTTGCTTGACCGTGCCGTTGATCGCGAGCGAGATCGCGCCCTTCTCGAAATGGCCGGTCTTGCTGGCCGGGTGGATCGGGCCGATCACCGCGGCGTGGTCAAAGCTCTTGCCGATCTCCCAGGGCTTCTTCTCCGCGGCCATGCCGTTCTGGAGGTCGCGCCGGGTCATGTCGAGGCCGAGCGCGTAGCCATAGACGTGCTCGAGCGCCTTGTCCGCCGGGATGTTGGTGCCGCCGGATTTCAACGCGGCGACCAGCTCGACCTCGTGATGATAGTTCTTGGTCAACGACGGATAGGGATGGTCGGCGACCTCGCCGACCGCGACGTTCTGGATCGCGTCGGTCGGCTTCTGGAAGAAGAACGGCGGCTCGCGATTCGGATCCGAGCCGCGCTCGATCGCATGCGCCGCATAGTTGCGCCCGATGCAGTAGATTCGGCGGACCTGGAACACCTGGCTCTCGCCGACGATCGGGATCACGATCATCGGCACCGGGAAGATCGGCTTTGGTGCGGCCTGCGCCGAGGCCGGCGCCACCTCGGTGAGGCCCGCCGCGGTCATCGCGGCTGCGGCCGTAAGCACGTCACGTCGAGAGGTCTTTCTCATGATCTTGTTCCCTGGCTTGGGCACTCGTTTCCTGTGTGGCTATTCTTAGGGCGAAACACTCAATGCGCCAATGGATCTGGCCGCATCTGCACCTTGTAGACTTTAGGCGAAGCCTCCTTGCCGCCCTCGCCGTGGAAGCTCGCGCGCGTTCCCGTCGTGCTCCACAGGCCGCGGCCTTTCCAGCCGGTATTGGGGTCGTCGATCCGGCCGTCGACATTCTTGGTGAAGAAGCCGAGCGGATACGGATTGCGCAGGTTCACCAGTTCGCCATTGACCAGCGCGAGCAGCGACTCGCTGCCATTGGCACTTGCGATCGGCACATTAGCGCCGAGACCGAACGTGTTGTAGCGGTCGACCCAGACGTAATAGGCGTGGTTGGCACTGCCGTTGGCGTTCAGTCCCCTGAACTGTGGTCCCGGCATGCGCCAGGTTTTCCAGCCTTCCGGACATTGCTTGCCATCGGCTGTCGCCGGTCCGTTCAGCGGCCCCTTGCAGAGCTTGCGATCGAAGCTCGCGAGGTGTCCGCTGGACAGCACCGTCCACACCACGCCGTCCAGCCCGATGTCGAGCCCGCGCGGACCGAACGTGCCTTCCGGCGGTTGATACACTTCGGACAGCGCAGTGTTGGCGGGATCAGGCCCGGGCATCACGCGGACGATGTAGCCGGGCTGATCGATGCGGGAGAAGCCGCGATCCATCGCCTGGCCCCAGATCGCATCATCAACCGGGCTCGGCATGATGCCGTAGAACGATGCGGCGATGCGCTTGTCCTTGGCCGGATCGACCGGGTCCTTGTGCTCGACATAGGCATCGCGCTTGCCATTGCCATTGGTGTCGATGATCAGCGGCGTCCAGCCCTGCGATTTCACGTCGTCCAGGGTTTCGCGATACTGCTTGGTGTTGAGCCAGCCGACCAGACCGCCGCCGAGCCCGGGACCGCCGGAGCTGGTCCATAGCGTCTGGTTGGCGTCATCGTCGAAATAGAGGTGATGGGTCGTGAAGCAGGTGTTGATCAGATCCCATTTTCCGGTCGCGGGATCGAAGCGCGACAATTGACGCAAGGACGTCGCCTGCGGCGCCACCTTCGCCGAGGCAAGATCCGAGCCCTGCTTGCAGTAATCAGGATTGGCGGGCGGGCGCAGGCGGGCCGTGAACCAGACCTTGCCCTGCTCGTCCATCATGACGTTGTGAATACTGGTGTGGCCATCCCAGATCGGCTCATCGCCCCAATAGGCCGACGGTCCACGCGGCGCATCGGTCGACGATGGCGTGTTCGGATCGAGATAGGGATGCTTGATGGTACCGGCGACGTTCTTCACGGGATCGAGCGTCGGCACGAGGTCCGAGCTCTCTTCCGACGACCCATAGATCAAGCCGTTGGCGTTGACACGCGGGTTGCGCTTGTCGGTCGAGATCGCGTCGTGCTGATAGCGCGTCGGCGCCGCCCAGTCCCACATCGTGAAAACGACGTTGCGTTCGATGCCCTTGGGCCGTTCCGGCTTGGAGAACGGCAATTCGCCGGTCGCGATCCGGTCGGTCCATTTCGAGAAGAGGTCATAGACCTTCTCCGGCCCCATGCTGGCGAGCACCGTCGCCATGTATTCCTGGGCTTGCCCGGCCTGGGTGCGGACTGCCCAGGCGGTGTGGGAGTCGTAGCCGTCGGTGAACACCTTCGGAACTTCGCGAATGCCCCGTGTCCCGAGCGCATGGCAGGACTGGCACATGTTCTTGACCGTATCGACCCATTGCGCCTGCGACTTCATGGTCTCGGGCATCTTGTTGCCCTTGTCGCCGGTGCCTGGAAATTCCTCCGGCCTGGGGATGTCGAGCATCGAATACCAGTACATGCCCGGGTAGTTCTGTGCGTCCTCTTTCGGTGAGGCGGTAGCGGCCCTGAAATCCACCACCTTGCCGGGACGAATGTCCTGCTGCGGGGTGTCCTGCAAGCCATAGCCGCGCACCCAGACCTTGTAACTGGCTGCGGGAAGATCGGGGATGACGAACCGACCCTGATCGTCGGTCACCACCACCTTGGCGTATTTGGTCGGCAGGTCCTTCGTCTCGGCAATCACCCAGACCCCGGCCTCCGCGCCCTTGTCGCTGATCACTTGTCCGCCGATATCGTTGGCGGATATCTCGACAGTCGCCGCCATCGCGGCGCCGGCGTGCCACAGCGCGATCGCGCCGAGACAGCCAGCCAGCATTCGCCCTAAGCTCATCGTTCCTCCCCGTTCGTTTATGTTTCGTCCGAGCCTCTTGATGGGCCTAATCGGACTCGTTTCTCACGTCTTCAGTCGATCGAAAAACTCCCGAACTTTTCGCGCGCAGACGTCCGGGTCCGTGGCGGCAACGTGATAGGAATCGCCCGGCAGCACTTCCAGCTTCGAGCCTGGAATCGTCTCCTGCCATGCCTTCACGGAGGCGACGTCGCCGAGCCCCGAGCCGGTGGTGGTGATCACCAGCGCCGGGCGCTTGATGGACGGAAGCTCGCCGGTGACGTCGACCGTCGGCACCATCTGAAGGAACGCCTCCAGCGTCGAAGCCTTGGTCTTCGACATCAGAGCGATCCACCAATCCAGCGCCGCCGGCGGCAGCGAGGAGCCGAGACGGCCGGCGGTTGTCTCGCGCACCCAGGGCTCAACGCCGTGCTCGCGGATCTGCTTGCGCCAGGTCGGCGCCCGCTCGTTGAACGAGGTGAGAGAGGCCGGCGCACCGACCGCGGCAACTGCGATCACGCGATCCGGGTGCTTGGCTGTGAGGTGCATCGCCAGCGTGCCGCCAATCTTGCCGCCGACCAGGAAGATACGGTCGAGCTTCAGCGCATCGAGCATCCGAATGATGTCGTCGCCGAGGCCCGCGAAACGATAGACATAGTCGCCCTGCATCGGCGTCGAATCACCGTAGCCGCGCAGATCGGGCCGCACCACCAGATGATGCGTGGCGAAATACGGCACCCAGCGCCGGAACGCCTCGCCGCTTTCGGCGAGACCATGCAGCATCACGACCGGCGGCTTGGTGTCCCATGGCAGCAGATAATCGTCGATGCGAACCGCAAGCCCGCAATCGTCGCTGACACCGATCTTCCGCAGTTCGCTAGCCATCAGATACACCTCGTTCCACCGCCATCGACATTGATGCAGGTACCAGTAATGAAGGATGCGCGGTCTGAACAGAGGAACGCGACGAGGCCAGACACCTCGTGCGGCTGCCCGACGCGGCCGAGCGGCACCGAGGCAATCGCCGCGGCATTGGTCGCGCCCTGATCCTGCCCCGCAATCGCCGCGCCCTGCGAGATCAGGCTGTCCCAGCGATCGGTCTGCACCGGTCCGGGATTGACGCCTGTCACCAGCACATTGTCGGGCGCGCATTCCTCTGCCAGCGCCAGCGTGAAGTTCAACAGCGCCGCATTGACGGCGCCGCCCGCCATATAGGCCGCGCGCGGCTGGTGGCCGCTGCGGCCGATGATGTTGATGACGCGGCCCCAGCGCCGGTCGCGCATCTCCGGCAGGACGTCGCGGGCGCAGCGCATGTAGCCGAGCAGCTTCAGCTCGATCGACTTGGCCCAAATCGCGTCCGGCGTCTCCGCGATCCGGCCCATCGGCGAAGCACCGGCATTGTTGACGAGGATGTCGATGCGGCCGAAGGCGTCGCGCGCGGTCGCCATCGCACGGGCGATGTCGTCGGGTCTGGTCATGTCGCCGGCGCAGGCGATCACGCGCCGGCCGGTATCCCGTGACATCTCCGTGGCAGCCGCGGCAAGACGTTCTGCGTCCCTCGCGACGATGACGACATGCGCCTGCTCGCGCGCAAGCTCGGCGGCGATGGCGCGGCCGATGCCGATACTGCCGCCGGTGACGACGGCAACCTTGCCGCCCAGATTGAGATCCATGACGCTCCCTTAATCCACGGTGGCGCCCGAGGCCTTGACGAGCTTGCCCCACTTTGCGGTTTCGCCCGTCATGAACTGCCCGAATGCGTCGCCGAAAACCGTACCCGGCTCAGCCCCAAGCTCGGCGAGGCGCTTCTTCACGTCCGGCATCTTCAAAATGGTCTCGAGTTCGCCGCTCAGCTTGGCAAGCGCGGGAGCAGGCGTCTTCGCCGGCGCCACCAGTCCGAACCAGGATGAGGCTTCGAAGCCCGGAATGGTCTCGGCCACCGTCGGCACGTCGGGCAGCGCATCGGCGCGCTTGGCGCCGGCAACTGCGATCGCATTGATGGCCTTGCCCTGCACCTGTGGCAGCACTGCGGGCATGTTGTCGAACATGAACGGGATTTGCCCGGCGAGCAGATCGTTCATCGCCGGCGCCGCGCCACGATAGGGCACGTGGACGATGTCGATGCCGGCCATGCTCTTGAGCAGTTCGCCGGCGAGATGATTGGTCGAACCCATGCCGGACGAGCCGAAATTCAGCGTGCCGGGCTTGGCCTTGGCCAGCGCGATCAGCTCGCCGACGTTCTTCGCCTGCACCGACGGATTGACGACCAGCACGATCGGGACCGAGGCGATCAGCGCCACCGGGGCAAAGGCCTTGGCGGGATCGAACGGCAGCTTCTTGTAGAGGGAGCCATTGATCGTGAGCGGAGGCGGTGCAGTCAAAAGCAGCGTATAGCCGTCGGCCTCTGCGCTGGCGACTGTCTCGGCGCCGATATTGCCGCCGGCACCGCCGCGGTTTTCCACGAGGAAAGTCTGGCCGTTCCGTTCGGTCAGCTTCTGGGCGACGATGCGCGCGATGATGTCGTTGGAGCCGCCGGCCGGGAACGGCACGATGATCTTGACGGGGCGGGACGGGTAGTCCTGCGCGAACGCTGGACCGGACAGCAGGATCGCGCCGCAGGCGGCAAGGACCCAGCGGCGGCAGTAGCGGTACATCAGGCGTTTCCTCCCTTTTTATTTATTGTTGATCGCCTGAAATTCAGGTGGTCATCAACGGCGTCAGCTTGCCGATATCGTCGATCCTCTCGAGATTGCGGATCTGCTCGATCAGCTTTTCCGACTTCTCGGCGCCCAGCACCGGCGCGATCAGGTCGCGGGTCTTCGCCGCCACTGCGTCCGAATTCAGCGGATTCTCCTTGGTGCCCGGCGGATATTTGGTGAAGTGCTCCACCTTCTTGCCATCGATCAATGTCACCTCGACGACGGCGCCGCGCGGCGCAGCCGGGTCCATCAGCGCCTTGTCGCCGGCCAGCGTCACCTTGGCGCGCTGTTCCAGGATTTTTGGATCGTGCATCAGCGCGACATCGTGGCTGTCGTTGAAGGAGACGGCGCCCTTGACCAGCGCGACCGCCACGAGGTGCTGGCAATTGACGTCAGGCATCGCGCTCTCGCCCACAATCCCCATCGCATCGGTCGGCAGCTTGACCAGGATGCTACGGACGTTATCTGGCGTGAGGCTGTGCTGCTTGCGCAGCGTCAGCGTCGCATCCAGCGGCGACTGGATGGGATAGCCGACCGAAAAGGTCTTGATCGCGGTCTCGGTGACGTAGAAGCGGCTGCCGAGATCCTTCACCATCTCTTCCGGCTTCGGGTCGGTCGAGAGCGCGATGAAGAGATTATGCGTGCCGTCGAGCACGTCGTCGACGCCGGTCAGGCCGTTCTTGACCATGTCGACCGCCATCACGCCGTTGCGGGCGCCCATGCCCGCGAAGTCGAACGCCTTCTCGATATGGTCGTGGTCCTTCACCCAGCTCCAGAGGCCGGAAACCTGCTGCGACGAATAGGAGATCGCATAACGCATCCCCTTCTCGTCGAGCCGTGCCAATGACGCCGCGGCGCCAAGCGCGCCGAAGGTCGAGGACGTTCCCTCGGCACTGCGATGCGTGCCGCGGACGAGATCCGGGCCCAGCGCCATCAACAGGCGGCAGGTCAGGTCATAGCCGAGCGCGACGGCCCGAATGACGTCCTGTCCGCTGCGGTGCTCCCGCTCGCCGAACGCCAACGCTGCGGGGACCACGGAGCATCCGGGATGCGCCTTGGTGACCGGCTCGAAATCGTCGGTCTCGTCGGCATGCGCGCACATCGCATTGGCCAGCGCCGCGTTCACCGCCGTGGTGCGGAAGTTGGAGCCGACGACGGACGCCTGCGCGTCGCCGCCGAGCGTACGGACATATTTCAGCGCCATCTCGCCCGGCCTCATGCGCGCGCCCGATACCATCGCACCAAGCGTGTCGAGGATGCGGTGCTTGCATTCGAGCAGCACCTTTTCCGGCAGCTCCTGGTCGCGGGCGGCGACCATGTAGCGGGCAAGCCGTTCGGTGACGCCAGGGCCGGCAGCGTGGGCCGTGCGGCCCCCGGTGGCAGCCAGAGCGGCGATCGAGCCCGCGGATTGGAGGAAACGACGGCGTGAGGGCATTCCAATTGACTCCAGAATCAGGACGAGACCGACATCTTGGCGATTTCCGCCGCGCTGACCAGACCTTCGACGTTCCAGCATGCGTCCATGACACGGCGGATCATCGCTGTGGGAATGATGCCGTCCGCGAGGTCGGAGAACTTGGTCTCGAGCTGCTTGTCGGTCATCGGCACCTCAACGCTACCGATCGCATGCTCGATGTAGCGGTTGAGCTTGCGGCCGTCCTTGAGCACGATGGTGAGATCGACCTGCTCCGGCTTGATGCCCGGCGTGATGACCGGATTGACCTTGCCGCGCAGCGCAACGATGGTCGGATCGTTAACTGCACGATCACTGAACTGCTTTTCGCCGCCGGCGCCTTCGACGATCGCGACCGCAACCGAATGGTAAATGCTGAACTTGCCTTCGAGCCCTAGCTTAGGGGTCTTCTTGCCGGTCAGCTCCAGCACCAGCGGATGGATCTTGAGATCGACCCGCTCGATCTGGTCCGCGGTCAGCTTGTTCTCGTTGCGGAGCTGGATCGCCGCATCGATCGCCGGATGTATGACGATGCCGCAGGCAAACGGCTTGTAGGTGTTCAGCGCCGCCTCATACCGCTTGCCGAGGTCACCCAGGATCTCGTTGTAGTCCTGCTTGGTGCTGATCGTATTGGCCCAGCCGCGCTTGGCCTCGATCATCGCGTCGGACGAGGTAAAGTTCTTCGAGGCCAGGATCGCCGCGAAGATGCCGCTGGAGGCGGCGCGGCCCGGATTAAAGCTCTTGTTCATCGAGCCGAAGGATTCGCGCAGGCCCACCGGCTGCGATGCGGCCAGCCCAAGCGCCCATGTCATCTGCTGCTCGTTCAGCTTCAACAGCTTGCCGACGGCGGCAACCGAGCCGAACACGCCGGCGGTGCCGGTGATGTGCCAACCGACATCGTAGTGGTTCGGATAGACGGAGTTACCGATCCGGCACTCGGTCTCGACGCCGAGCACCAGCGCGTTCAGGAAGTCCTTGCCGGAGACCGGCTGCATTTCCGACAGCGCGAGGATGGCCGAGGCCACCGGGCCCGCGGGATGGATGATGGTCTTCAGATGGGTGTCGTCATAGTCGAAGATGTGGCTCGACACGCCGTTGATGAAGGCGGCGTTCATGATATCGAACCGCTCGCGCCGCCCGAACAACGAGGCCTGCTGCGGACCCGAGAACGGGCCGAGCGCTGAGACTGCGATATCGACCGTCTCGGTATGCGATCCGCCGATGGCGACGCCGACCCAGTTCAGCAGCGTGCGGACGCCCTCTTTCCGGACATTGGCCGGCAAATCGTCATAGCTCGCGGTGACGAGATAGTGCGCCAGCGCGCGCGTAACCTCCTTGGGCGGCGCGGCCGCGGGGGCTGCGGCCGGAGCTTGCGCAAACGCTGTGCTGGTGCCGACGGTGGCGAGCGGAAGCGCGGCCGCCGCCTGGAGCAGGGTCCTGCGATCAGTGTGCATAGACGGCCTCCTTGACCTTGATCGATACCAGTTGCGCCGCAAGGCGGACCGCGCTTTCGAGTGCGCCGGTCTTGGCGACGCCCGTGCCCACGATGTCGAACGCGGTGCCATGCGACGGCGTGGTGAAGACGGTCTCAAGCCCGGCGGTGACGGTGACGCCACGATTGAAGCCGCGCAGCTTGGTCGCGATCTGGCCCTGGTCGTGATACATTGCGACCACGCTGTCGAACTCACCCGCAAAGGCCCGCACATAGACGGTGTCGGCGGGATAAGGCCCGGTGCAGGCGATCCCGGTCTTCGCGGCGGCTTCCACGGTCGGGCGGATCATCTCGATCTCGTCACGGCCGAACAAGCCGCCCTCGCCGGCATGCGGATTGAGGGCCGCCACCGCGATGCGCGGTTTGGCAACGCCTGCTTTCCGCATCATGCGGTCAACCAGCTCGATCGAGTCGGTGATGCTCTCGGGGTTGATGCCGTCGAGCGCGTCGCGCAGCGACTGATGCCCGGTGACGCGCGACATCCACTGCCCGTCGAGCACGTTCATCTCGGAGAAATAGGTCTTGTGGCCGAGCAGGCTTGCGAACATCTTGTGCTCGTCGGGGAACTTCCAGCCGCCGTCGAACATCGCGCGCTTGTTGAGCGGCGCAAACGTGATGGCGTCAACCTCGCCGTCCTTGGAGAAATCGATCGCGCGCGACAGCGTCTCGCCGGTCAGCCGGCCGGATTCGGCGCTGGCCTTGCCGAGCGGGAATTTGGCGGGATCGGTGTTGCCGAGATCGACCAGCTGCACCGCGCCTCGGCCCCAATTGGCCGCCTTGGGGGAGGCGATCCGCTCGACCTTCAGCTTCACGCCGGCATGCGCCATGCCCATCTCGAGCACGCGGGCATCGCCGACCACGACGAGGCGGGCGACATCGGCGAGGCGGTCGTCCGATAGGATGCGCGCGACCTGTTCGGGGCCGATCCCGGTGCAATCGCCAGGAGTCAGCACGATGACGGGCAGTTCATTGGTGTTGGTAGCCATACTGGAAACCTTGGATCCTTACTTCGCTGCTTGGATTTGAGCGGCGGACTGAACCCAGTCCTCGCGGTTGAATTCCCCATCCCATTTCGCGACCACGATGGCGGCAACCGCATTGCCGATGGTGTTGGTGATGGCACGCGCCAGCGACATGAAGCGGTCAATGCCGAGCAGCAGCGCCAGGCCTTCCGCCGGCAACCCTGCAGCAATCACGGTCGCGGCGAGCGCGGCGAACGCACCGCCGGTGACGCCGGCCGCCCCCTTGCTGGTGAACAGCATCACCACGAACAGGCTGAGCTGCTGCGCCGCGCTAAGCTCGATGCCGTAGACCTGGGCGACGAACATCGTCGAGAGCGGCAGCGTCAGCGCGACGCCGTCGAGATTGAAGGAATAGCCGGAGGGAATGACGAGGCCTGCGACGGCGCGCCCGACGCCCGCCTTCGGCAGCTTCTCCATCATGCCGGGGATCGCCGTCTCCGACGAGGAGGTGCCGAGCACGACCAGCAGTTCGGTGCGCAGGAGGCGCAACAGATCCATCAGGCGAATGCCGGCCAGGCGGCAGATCGTGCCGAGGACAACGAAGATGAAGAACGCCATCATCGCCCAAGCCGTGCCGACCAGCAGCGCCAGCGCATAGAGCGTGGCGGCGCCGAACTTCGCGACCGTGAAGGCCATGGCGCCGAAGGCGCCGATCGGGGCAAGCGCCACGACGACATGCACGACGCTGAAGACAAGCTCGGTCACCCGCTCCAGGCCCGTCCGCAGCGGTCCGGCTTTCTCGCCGAGCAGCAACAGGCCGATGCCGCACAGCAGCGCGAGCACGAGCACCTGGAGCACGTCGCCAGCTGCGAACGCACCGACGAAGCTTTCGGGGATCATGTGCTGGATGTAGGCCGACAGCGAGCCGACATGAGCTTGCTGATAACGCGCGACCGTCTCGGCCTGCTGAGCGGTTGCATGCGCCACGCCCGCACCGGGCTGAACCCAGCGCACCACGACGAAGCTGAACAGCAGGCACAAGGTCGTCACCGCCTCGAAATAGACGAAGGCCTTGAGGCCGATGCGGCCCACCGCCTTCATGTCGCCGACCTGCGCGATGCCGGTGACCACGACCAGGAAGATCAGCGGCGCGATCGTCATCTTGATCAGCGAGATGAAGGCATCGCCGAGCGGCTTGAATTCAACCGCGACGGTCGGGAGCAGGAAACCGAACAACGCGCCGAGCGCAGCACCGGCAACCACCAGGACATATTGCTCACGCCAGAGCGGCTTGCGGCGACCTTCGGAAACCGGCCTCGAGATGGGCTCAGACAGCGGCGTTGCGGCGATCTGCAATTTACGTTCCTCCAACGGCATCGGTGCGCCATGCGAAGGTGGCGCTTTGTTCTTGTCTTACGATGCCGTTTACATTGGACCAGCGGTGTGTCAGGCGCTAATGCCGTATCGGTATGATTTGAGGACAAAACGTTATTATGGACCTGGTCTGGCTGGAGGACTTCCTTGCCATCGCCGACGAGGGCGGGTTCTCCCGCGCCGCCGAGCGACGGCACGTGACCCAGCCAGCGCTGAGCCGCCGCATCAAATCGCTCGAGGAGTGGCTGGGAACGCCGCTGTTCGAACGTTCGACCCATACGATCACCCTCACCGCAGCCGGCGAAAGCTTTCGTCCCGTCGCCGAGGACGTGCTGCGCCGGGTCCTGGTCGGACGGGAGGAAGCGCTCGAAGTGGCGCGGCTGAAAGCCGAGACCATCACCTTCGCCGCTACGCATTCACTGTCGCAGACCTTCTTTCCGGAATGGATCCGCAACTCTGACGGCGCGCGGGCCGGCACAGCCGTCCAGCTTGTCGCCTCGAATTTCGCCGGCTGCGAGAAGCTGCTGCTGGACGCACAGGCTCATTTCATGCTCGCGCACTATCATCCGTCGCTGGTGAGCCGCCTCGACATGGACCGCTTCCAGCGCATCGATCTCGCCACCGACGTTTTAATCCCGATCAGTGCGCCGGCTGCAAAGCCAGGCCGGGCTGGACGTAGCGGCAAGAAGGCACAGCCCCGCTACGCCCTGCCCGGCGCATCCGGAGCGCCGCTGCCCTATCTCGCCTACCACCCGGGTTCGGGCGTGGGCCGATTGGTCACATCGTTCCTGGCGACGAAGGATCCGGCAGCCTGGCTCGTCCCCGGCTTCGCTGCACCGGTCATGCTGCTGATCGACATGGCGCGCGAAGGCCGCGGCGTGACTTGGGCGCCGATGAGCCTCGTTCGCGCCGACCTCGACAGCGGCCGCCTGCTGCGTGCCGGCGGCGCCGAATGGGACATCCCGATCAGCGTCTCGCTGTTTCGCGCGCGGGCCCGCATGACGCGGGCGGCTGAGAATTTCTGGAATTCGGTGCGCAAGGGCCGGCCGGCCGGGAAATCGGCCGCGCCAGCGCCTCGATCGAGGTAGGAAGCGACCGGGGACTGCGACCCCTAGCATGGAACTTGCATAAATTCTGGGCGACATGGACGCCGCATGAACCTCATCAGTCTCGACATCCGCATGCTCCGGTCGCTGATCTCGGTGGTCGAGACCGGCAGCATCACCGAGACCGCACGCCGGCTGGGCCGCACCCAGCCGGCGATCACCCTGCAATTGCAGCGGCTGGAGGAGCTCACCGGCAAGCAATTGTTCGAGCATGCCGGCCGACGGTTGACGCTGACCGACGACGGGACCACGGTTCTCACCTACGCCAAATCCATCCTGCGGTTGCATGACGAGCTGATTTCGCAACTGGACTCCCAGGAAATCGAGGGCCAGGTCGTGCTCGGCACGCCCGATCTCTATGCCGCGTTCATGCTGCCCTCGATCCTCAGCGTGTTCCGAAAATCCTTTCCGCGCGTGCAGGTCGAGCTCAACTGCGCGCTCTCGACGCCGCTCGTCGGCCTGGTCAAGCGCGGCGACGTCGATATCGCGCTCGTCACCCGCATGAACGATTTCACCGGCGGCCAGGTGGTGCGGCGTGAGCAACTGGTCTGGATGACCGGCGAGCAGTCCGCTGCGCACCAGGAACGCCCGATCCCGCTGGCGCTATTGCCGCCCGGCAACATCTATCGCGACTACGCCATCGACACGCTGGAGCGCGCGAATTTGCGCTGGCGCATCGCCTGCGTCAGCGAAAGCGTCGGCGGCCTGCAGGCCGCGGCCTTCGCCGGCATGGCCGTGACCGTGCTCGGCCGCAGCGCGCTGGTGCCGGCGATGCGCGAGATCGGCCCGAACGAGGGCTTGCCACCGCTGCCGAAGATCGAGCTGCTGCTCTACAAATCGAGCGGCGCCACCTCGAAGGCGGCCACGGCGCTGCACGACTACCTCGCGCACTATCTGCGCCTCGACGAAGAGCTCAGCGGCCGCGGCGCGCCGATCGAGCTGTCGTAGCTTACGCTTTCTGGCGCAGCGCCAATTGCGGCCAGAATTTTGCCCAGGGCTGCGCCGCTTCGAACGCCGCGGCGATGCGGAAGATCGTGGGTTCATCGAGCCAGGGCGCGACGATCTGGAGGCCGATCGGCATTCCGTCGCGATCGAAGCCACAGGGCAGCGTCGCGGCCGGAAGGCCGGCGAGATTGATCGGCCAGGTGAAGGGGGACCAGCCGAGATGCGGATCGACCTCGCTGCCGTCGATCGTGTCGACGCCAATCCTGCCGGCCGCGAATGCAGTCACCGCGACGGTTGGCGTCACCAGCACATCCACGCGCTCGAACAGTTTGACGAAGGCACTGCGCGCCTGACCGCGGCGATAGCTCGCCTCGATATAGTCCGTGCCGCTGTAGCGACGGCCGGCACTGACGACATCGCGATAGTCGGCTTCGGAGCTGGCCAGATCGGCCGTGGTCTTGGTCGCGACCGCCGCCGCCTGCTCGGTGAACGCGATCGGCTTCAGCGTGTGCTCCAGAATGCCGGGATCGAGGCCCGGGCCGTCCATGGTGACCTGCGCGCCGCAGGAATCGAGAATGGCGAGTGCCTTGCCAAAGGCCGCGCACACGTCAGGGCTGACGGCGGCATAGCCGAGATCGGCGCTGGCGCCGATACGAATACCGTCCAGGCGCCCTGCGTCCGTATTGAAGCGACGCGCGGACACGGGAAGGCTTGCGGCATCGCGCAGATCGTAGCCCGCGATGATCTCCAGTGTCAGCGCGGCATCCGCGACCGTCCGCGTGATCGGTCCGGTGTGCGCAAGCGAGGCCCAGGACGGCGGCGAGAAGCCGGGCGAGCGCGGCACGAGGCCAAAGGTTGGCTTCAGCCCAAACACGCCGCAGAACGACGAGGGCACGCGGATCGAGCCGACGCCGTCGGTGCCGATCGCGATCGGGCCGCAGCCGGCGGCCACACCGGCGGCCGCGCCGCCGCTCGATCCGCCGCTGGTGCGGCCGGGATTCCAGGGATTGCGCGTGATGCCGGTGACCGGACTGTCGGCCGTGAGCTTGTAGCCGGACTCGCAGGTCGTGGTCTTGCAGGTGATGATCGCCCCTGATGCCTTCAGCGCCGACACCACGGCGGCATCCGCCTCGGGCACAAAGCTCTCGTTCATCGGCGAGCCGGCATAGGCCGGCACGCCTGCGACGAAGACGAGATCCTTGATCGTGACGGGCACGCCGGCGAGCGGCCCCTTGGCCTCGCCCGTACGCATCTCCTTGGTGACACGGTCGGCGTCCGCCCTCGCCTGCTCGTACATCGGCGTTACCACCGCGTTGCAGGCCTCATGCGTCGCCTCGAGCGCAGCGATGGCGTCGTCGATGACATCGCGCGGGGTGAACGCCTTGCGGCGGTAACCGGCCATGATCTCGGTTGCAGAAAGCGCGCCGAGGCCAGTCGGCGCCGGCGGGAAGGCCGTTCGGCCGGAACCATCAGTCATCATGAACCCTGAAAGCTAGCTGAGCGCCGCGTCGACGGCGCGCTTGGCCATGACCGTGACGAGATGCGCCCGGTAATCGGCTTCGGCATGGATGTCGGAGGTGAGACCGTCGGTATCGATCCTGATCGCCGCGACCGCGGACGGATCGAAATTCTCCGACAATGCCGCTTCCATCGGCGGCACGCGGAAAACGCCGGGACCCGCGCCGGTGACGGCGACGCGGACACCATCGGCGAATTTCGCGACGAACACGCCGACCAGCGCATAACGCGACGCCGGCGCCTTGAACTTTGCGTAGCCGGCCTTGATCGGCACCGGGAAGCGGATCGCCGTGATGATCTCGGCGGGTTCGAGCGCGGTCTCGAACAGACCGAGGAAGAACTTGTCCGCGGCGATCTCGCGCGTGCTGGTGAGAATGGTGGCACCGAGACCGAGCACGCCGGCCGGATAATCGGCCGCCGGATCGTTGTTCGCGACCGAACCGCCGATCGTGCCGCGGCTGCGCACGGCGGGATCACCGATCATGGAAGCCAATGCAGCAAGACCGGGGATTTTCGTCTGCACCAGTTTCGATGCAGCCACCACCGCATGCGGCATCATCGCGCCGATGGTGATGGTGGCGCCATCATCGGTGATGCCCTTGAGGTCTCCAAGCTTCGAAAGATCGACCAGCGCAGCAGGACTGGCCAGCCGCTGCTTCAGCGTCGGGATCAGCGTCATACCGCCGGCAACGAGCTTGCTATCCTCGATCGCGGTCAACAGTTTTGCCGCCTCGGGAATCTGGTCGGGCTGATGATAGGCAAACGATTTCATGGTTGTCCTCCCTATTCCGCAGCGACCGGCAGCGACGCGTTCTGGAGCAGGCGCCAGATCCGGTTCGGTGTCGCCGGCATGTCGACATGGGTGACGCCGAGATGCGACAGCGCATCGACCACCGCATTGATGACCGCAGCCGGCGAGCCGATGGTACCGACTTCGCCGCAGCCCTTCACGCCCATCGGCGTGTGCGTGCAGAGCGTGGAGTGGGTCGCGACCTTCATCATCGGCAGATGATCGGCCCGCGGCATGCAGTAGTCCATCAACGAACCCGACAGAAGCTGACCCGAGCCTTCGTCGTAGACCGCGTTCTCGAACAGCGCCTGGCCGACGCCCTGCACGATGCCGCCGTGCAGCTGGCCTTCGACGATCATCGGATTGATGACTGTGCCGACATCGTCGACCGCGGTGTAGTTCACGAGAGTCACCGTGCCGGTTTCCGGATCGACCTCGACCTCGGCGATGTGGCAGCCGCCGGGATAGGTGAAATTGACGGGATCGTAATAGGCCTGCTCCTCCAGCCCCGGCTCCAGCACTTCGAGCGGATAATTATGCGGCACGTAAGCCGCGCCCGCGATCTCCTCGAACGTCTTGGTGCGATCCGTGCCCGCGACCGAGAATTTTCCGGCTTCGAACTGGATATCCACTTCGGCAGCCTCGAGCAGATGCGCGGCGATCTTCTTGCCCTTTGCGACCACCTTGTCCGTCGCTTTCGACAGCGCCGCGCCGCCGACGACGAGGGAACGCGAGCCGTAGGTGCCCATGCCGAACTGCACGCGGTCGGTATCGCCGAACACGATGTCGACATTCTCGAAGGCGACGCCGAGCTTGTCCGAGACGATCTGCGCGAAGGTCGTCTCATGACCCTGGCCGTGATTGTGCGTGCCGATCATGACCGTCACCTGGCCGGTCGGATGCACGCGCACCGTGGCGCTCTCGTAAAGACCGCCGCGCGCGCCCAGCCGCCCCGCGAAGCGCGACGGTGCGAGGCCGCAGGCCTCGACATAGGTGGAGTAGCCGAGCCCGCGGAACTTGCCCTTGCGCGCCGATTCCGACTTGCGGATACCAAAGTTCTTGACGTCGGCGGCGAGCAGCGCACCGTCCAGGCAGCCCATCGGATCGCCGGAATCGTACTGCACGAGGACGGGCGTCTGATACGGATAGGCTTCCTTGGGAATCATGTTGCGGCGGCGGATTTCGACACGGTCGATGCCCATCTCGCTGGCGGCGACGTCGACGATGCGTTCCAGCACGAAGGTCGCTTCGGGGCGGCCCGCGCCACGATAGGCGTCGACCGGCACGGTGTTGGTGAAGACGACCTTCACGTTGCAGTAGATCGCGGGCGTGGTGTAGACGCCGCCGAGCAGCGGCCCATAAAGATTGGTCGGGATGTTCGGCCCGAAGGTCGAGAGATAGCCGCCCATATTGGCGAGCGTGTTGACGCGGAAGGCGAGGAATTTTCCGGTCTCGTCGAGCGCCAGTTCGGCCTCGGTGACGTGATCGCGGCCGTGACGGTCGGAGACGTAGCCCTCCGAGCGGCTCGCCACCCATTTGATCGGCCGCTTGACGCGCTTGGCGGCCCAGGTGATCACGGCCTCCTCGCCGTAGTGGAACTGCTTGACGCCAAAGCCGCCGCCGACGTCGGGTGCCACCACGCGCAGCTTGTGCTGGGGAATGTTGAGCACCAGCGCGCCCATCAGAAAGCGCACGACATGCGGGAACTGGCTGGTGGTCCACAGCGTGAAACGGTCCGTGCCGGGCTCGTATTCCGCGATCGCCGCGCGCGGCTCCATGGGGTTGCCGATCAGGCGGTTGTTGACGAGGCTCAGCTTTGCGACATGCGCGGCTCTGCGGAATGCGGTCTCGACCGCAGCCTTGTCGCCGAGCTCCCAGTCGCAGCAGATGTTGTTCGGCACGTCGTCGAACAATTGCGGTGCGCCGGGCCTGACAGCCTCGAGCACGCCGACCACCGAGGGCAGCACCTCGTAATCGATGGTCAAGAGCTCGGCCGCAGCATTGGCTTGCTCCGGCGTCTCGGCAATGACGAAGGCCACCATGTCGCCGACGAAGCGCACCTTGCCCTGCGCCAGCATCGGGAATGGCGGCTCCTTCATCGGCACGCCCTTGGCGTCGGTGATGCCCCAACCGCAAGGCAGCGAGCCGAGCTTGTCGGCCGCAACATCCTCGCCGGTCAGCACCGCGATGACGCCGGGCGAGGCCAGCGCCGCCCCCTTGTCGATGCCGCGCAACGCGGCATGGCCGTGCGGCGAGCGCACGAATACGCCCGCCGTCATGCCGGGGCGCTTGATGTCGGAGACGTAATTGCCGCGTCCGGTGAGAAAGCGCTGGTCCTCTTTGCGCTTCGGTGAGGCGCCGATCCCGATCACGTTGCCCATGGTCACTCTCCCTTGGCGGCGTTCATGGCGGCAGCACCAGCCATCACCGAGACGACGATGTTCTGGTAGCCGGTGCAGCGGCAGATATTGCCTTCGAGACCGTGGCGAACGTCGGCTTCCGTCAGGTCCGGCTTCTCGGTGGCCAGTGCGACCGCGGTCATCAGCATGCCCGGCGTACAGAAGCCGCATTGCAGGCCGTGATGCTCGCGGAACGCCTCCTGCATCGGATGCATCTGGTTCGAGCCGGGCGCGCCCTGCAGGCCTTCGATGGTGAGCAAGGTCGCGCCGTCGAGCGCGGGTGCCAGCAGCGTGCAGCTTTTCACGGGCAAGCCGTTGAGATGCACCACGCAGGCGCCGCATTGGCTGGTGTCGCAGCCGATATGGGTGCCCGTGAGATGGAGCTGCTCGCGCAGCAGCTCGGCGACGAGCGTCGCCGGCTCGACTTCGACAGTGGTGGGCCGGCTGTTGAGTGTAAAGGATATCTGCACGGTCATACTCCTGTGCGCGACGGGTCTTTAGGCGAGTGGCAGTGCGCTGCCGGTGACCCATGTGGCCATCACGACATCGCCGACGGTGAAGGGATCTGCGAAGAAGGTCTTTTCCGGCACGTAAGCCACGAACTCGTCGTCCGGCACGGTGTCGAGCATGACCTTGACGAAATAGCCCTGGTATTCGATCGCGAGCACCCGGCTCGGCAGCGACGTGGTGCAGCCGGGCGGCAACTCCCTGCCCGGCCGGACCAGCGCGACATCGTCGCGGCGCACGGCGATATCGACCTTGTCCCCGACGCTGACGGTCGGACGGGCCTGGAGCGGCACCTCGATGCCATCAGGCGCGGTCTGCGCCAGCGTGAAGCTCGCGCCGTTAACCTTTTCGACCCGCCCCGACAGCACGTTCTGCCCGCCCATGAACTCGGCGACGTAGCGGTCGTGCGGATGGGCGTAGACGTCGCGCGCTGCGCCCGCCTGCTTGATCTTGCCCTGCTCCATCACCACCACGAGGTCGGCAAGCGCGATCGCCTCGAGCTGGGTGTGGGTGACGTGAATGAAGGTGATGCCGAGCTCCCGCTGCATCCGCCTGAGCTCCTGACGCATCTGCACGCGAAGCTGCTCGTCCAGCGCGGACAGCGGCTCGTCGAGCAGCAGCACGCGCGGCTCGGTGATCGCCGCCCGCGCCAGCGCCACGCGCTGCTGCTGGCCACCGGAAAGCTGGGCCGGCAGGCGGTCGGCGAAACTCGTCAGGCGCACCTTCTCGATCATGGCATCGGCTGCCCGCAGGCGATCGCCCTTGGACATGCCGCGCACACGCAGCGCAAAGGCGATGTTCTCGCGTACCGTGAGGTGCGGGAAAAGCGCGTAGGATTGGAACATCATCGCGGTACGCCGCTGCACCGGCGCGAGACCGACGACATTCTGTCCACCTATCACGATCTCGCCCGCGGTCGGGTCTTCATGCCCGGCGATCATCCGCAAGATCGTGGTCTTGCCGCAACCGGAGGGACCGATGAAGCAGCAATAGGCGCCGTCGGCAATCTTGAGGTTGACGCCGTCGACCACGTAGGTCGCGCCGTCAAAGCTCTTGCAGACACCCGCCAGTTCGATATCGCCGCGATCTTTCTTCATTCCAAGCTCAACCCTTTACCCGGCTGCCGCGCTTCTTCTGGATCAGCACGATGCTGCCGAGGCTTGCGCCGATGACGATGAACGAGACGATGGTCGTCACCGTGCCGAGCGCGTAAAGCGAGGGCGAGGTAACGTTCAGCGTCATGCTCCAGATTTCCAGCGGCAGCGTATTCAGTGAACCGGCGGTCTGGAGGCTGCGCGCGAACTCGTCGTAGGACAGCGTGAAGCCGAACAGCGCGACCGCGACGAGGCCAGGCGCCAGCACCGGGATCATCACCAGCCGGATCGACTGCCAGCGGCTGGCCCCTAAGTCGTAGGCCGCCTCCTCCCAGACGTGGTTGAAGCGCGACATCACCGCGAACATCACGAGCACGCCGAACGGCAACGTCCAGGACAGCTGCGCACCGAGCGCCGAGGTGTACCAGCTCGCATTCAGCCCGAGCGCCTGAAACAGGAGCCCCGTGCCGAGGCCGAGCACGAGGCCCGGCGCGACCAGGCTGCCGATCATCATGTAGAAGACGACCGTGTCGCCGCGAAATCGCTTGCGAAAGCCGAGGCCGGCGAGGAAGGAGACTACCACCGTGACGACGGTGACGATGATCGCGAGCTTGATCGAGCGGTCGAACGAGCCTTGGACGTCGCCGGTCCGCACCTGCGTGAAGAGGTCGACGAACCAGTGCAGCGACTGGCCCTTCATCGGGAAGACGAGGCCGCCGCGGATATCCTGGAACGACAGGATGTAGATGCAGAACATCGGGCCGTAGAGCGCGATCACGTAGGAAGTGAACAGCGCCGCCAGCACGTAGAACGTCCAGGGACGTTGCCCGCTGCTCGGCGCGATCGCCTTGGTCGCCGCCGGCGCCGTTTTGGACGATTCAGTCTTGGGCATCCGGGCAGCCACGGCGCTCATCGCGTGATCTCCTGCCGGATGTCGACGGTGCGCAGGATCAGCGAAACGATCGCGACCAGCACCAGCGTCAGCAGCACGGCGCTCGCAGCCGCGGTCGGATATTGCAGCACGCCGACGTCCTCGTAGAACGCGCTCACGACCGAGGCCGAGCCGCCGCCGGACATCACCTTGACCACGAAGAAATCGCCCATCACGATCGAGACCACGAAGATGGTGCCGAGCGCGATGCCGCTCTTGGACATCGGCACCACGATCAGGCGCATGATGTCGAAGCGGCTGGCGCCGGCGTCGATTGCGGCCTCGATCAGCTTCTTGTCGATCCGCGCCATCGAATTGAAGATCGGCACGATCATGAAGATCGTGAGCTGGTGGACATAGGCGATGACCACCGCAAGGTCGGAGAACAGCAGCACTTCCAGCGGCTGGCGGATCACGCCGAGCGCCAGCAGCGCCTGGTTGATCAGGCCTTCCTTGCCGAGCAGCGGAATCCACGAGATCATCCGGATGATGTTCGAGGTCCAGAACGGCACCGTGCAGAGCAGGAACAGGCCGATCGCCAGCAACTGGTTACGGACGTGGAACACCAGGAAATACGCGACGAAGAAACCGATGATGAGCGTGAAGATCCAGGTCAGCACCGTGAACTTGATGGTCGCCAGATACAGTTTCAACGTCAGTGCCGAATGCAGCACCTCGACATAGCTTGCGAGCGTGAAGCCCGGCGTCAGTCCGCCAAAACCGTCGGTCGCGAAGAAGCTCGCCGCCAGCACGACCAGGATCGGCGCCACGAAGAACGGCACCAGCACCAGAACCAGCGGCGAGACATAGAGCCAGCCGGCCAGATTTGCGCGTGGTGGAGTTTGACTGGGTTGCATGTCGGCAAACGCCTTGAAGTCGATCTCGGTAGCCGGCGCGTCACCGCGCCGGCGCTTCGTTACGTCAGGGAAAGCAGGTTTCAGGCCACCTTGAAGTCGTTCCAGCGCTTGTTCATGTAGGCGGCCTCGTCCATCAGCGTGTTCCAGCACGAGATGTTCTTGACGCGATCGAGGAACGAGCCGCCGTCGCGCTTGGTGCCGGCCTTCTCCATCGGCACGCCGTAGGGATCGTTGATCACTGCAGGCGCCGGCTTGCCGTCGTACCAGAAGTCCCATTCGGCCGCGGTCAGGAATTTCTTCGCGGTCGACGGCACCGGGCTGTAATAGCCGTAGCGTCCGACGAAGCCGCCCTGCCAGCCCGACAGATACCAGTTGAGATATTCGTAGGCCGCGTCGAGCTTCTTGCCGGAGAGATGCTTCATCAGGCCCATGCCGTTGCACCAGCCGCGATAGCCTTCCTTGCCGTTCTTGACGTTGACAGGCGCGTAGACGCAGGGAATTTCCTTGACGCGGACTGCGGCGACCGCCGGCGACCACATCGACTGGATCACCACCTCGCCCGCCGCCATCAGCTGCACCGACTGGTCGAAGGTGGTCCAGGTCGCGCGGAACTGGCCCTGCTTCTTCAGCTCGATCAGCTTGTTGCAGGTGAAGTCGATCTCCTCCTTGGTCATGTTGCCCTTGTTGCCGTACTTGATCAGGCCCGCGCTTTCGAAGCAGAGTGCGGCGTCCATGATGCCGATCGCGGGCACGTCGAGGATCGCAGCCTTGCCCTTGAATTTCGGATCGATCAGGTCCTTCCACTCGGTCACTTCATGCCCGACGAGATCGGGGCGGTAGCCGATGGAGTCCGCGTTGTAGACCTGCGGCAGGAAGGTCGCCCATTCGGTGACGCCGTCGTGCAGGTCGGTCGAGTCGGGCTTGGAGATGTACATGGCCTCGTAGGGCGAGATGCCCTGGCGCGGGATCTTGTGGCCGTCGATCTCGCCCTTGGTGAAGATCGGCAGGATGTTGTCGAACTCCTTGATCTTCTTGACTTCGATGCCCTGGATCACGGCGCGCTTGGCGGCGAGCTTGGCCTGCCAACCCTCCAGATCGGCGATATCGACCGTATTAGGCTGGCTTATGAAGCGGTTGATGGCGGCGGAGGTGTCGAGGTTCTGCATCGTCACCTTGAAGCCGAGATCCTTGGCGGCCTGGTCGCCGATCGCCTTCACCACCGAATAGGAGACGCCGACATGGCGCAGCTCGATGTCCTTGATCTCCTGCGCCCAGATGGTCGGGAAGCCGCGGATCGCATCCGACCCGGCGGCAGCACCCGCAACAGCGGCCGCCCCCTTCAACAGCGTGCGCCGGCTCAGCTTTTTCGTCGATCCGACGTCCGCTTCGGTTTCCGTTCCCGTTGAAACGGAAGTGGATGTCCGCTTATCCCTGTCAAGCATGGCAACCCTCGTTGGTTACGATAAACGCCCGCACCGATCGCCATTGACCGGCTGCGATGTGATCAGTTGCGCGTGAGGCTAGGGGCGGGATTTTGCGAAGTAAAATTGGAAGTAAAAATTTGCGATATAAGGGGGGCTAATGGTTGGAGCGGCTGCATTTGCTTTTGGCAGCACGCATAAGAAGGCGTCAGGACGTGCATACAAGACGGCGAATTCGACGCGGCGGTCTTTTTCACGCAGCACGTGTGACAAGGCTTGCGCTGCTCGCTGCCGGAACATCGTGCACGGCGAACGCCGGCGCCGTGTCGATCGCACCTGCGGAGCTGCAAGCGATCGGTACCATCGATCCCCGCTTTCAGTCCTACAACATCGAGATGGTGGAAGTGACCGGCGGGCGTTTCTGGAAGCCTTATCCGCCGACGATGCGCGCGCCGGCCGGCAAGGACCGCTACAGCTACAGGCCTCCGATCGATCTTGGCAACACGCGTCTGCGCAAGCTCGCGGGGGCGTTGTCGCCGGCGTATCTGCGCGTGAGCGGCACCTGGGCCAATGCGACGTTCTTCGCGGACACCGAGGGTGCGCCGGCTGCGTCGCCACCTGGATTCGACGCGGTGCTAAGCCGCGCGCAGTGGCGCGGCGTCGTCGACTTCGCGCGCACAGTCGATGCGGAGATCGTCACCTCCTTTGCCATCAGCCCGGGCAGCCGCAATGCGGATGGCCTTTGGAGGCCGGATCAGGCGCAACGGCTGATCGAGTACACGCGCTCGCTGAGCGGCCACATCGCTGCCGCCGAATTCATGAACGAGCCGACGCTCGCGACGACGAGCGGAGCGCCGCGGGGATATGACGCGAAAGCCTATGTCCGCGATGTCGACATCTTTCGCGACTGGATACGGCGCGCGGCGCCGGAAACACTGATCGTCGGCCCGGGCTCGGTCGGCGATTCCACGTCCCCTTCTGCGTCAGATATTCGCACCCGCGATTTGCTCGCCAATTCCGGAACCGACGTCGATCGCTTCTCGTACCATCACTACAACACGATCTCGCCACGCTGCAGCGGCCGCGACGCGCCGGCACGCGCGCTGTCCGAAGAATGGCTCGCCCGCACCGATGCGACGCTGTCGATCTACCGCGGTCTGCGCGATGAATTCGCGCCGGGCAAGCCGATCTGGCTGACGGAAACCGCCGATGCCGCTTGCGGCGGCAACCGCTGGGACAAGACGTTTCTCGACAGCTTCCGCTATCTCGACCAGCTCGGACGCCTGGCACGCGCCGGGGTCCAGGTGGTGATGCACAACACGCTGGCGGCGAGCGACTACGGGCTGCTCGACACGAAGACGTTCCGTCCCCGACCGAACTATTGGGGCGCGCTGCTCTGGCATCGGCTGATGGGGACGACGGTACTCGACGCAAGCACGGCGGCGGCGTCCGACCTTCACGTCTACGCGCACTGTCACCCCGCGAAGCCCGGCGCCGTGACCATGCTCGCGATCAACATCTCGCACGGCGCATCGCACACGATCGCGTTGCGGCGTCCCGCCGAGCGCTACACCTTGCAGGCAAGACGGCAGCAAGATGCGACGGTGCGACTGAACGGCACGCCGCTCGCGCTGACCGGCAGTGATGAGCTGCCGCACCTCGCCGGGCGAGCGACGGCAGCCGGTGCGGTTCGCCTCGCGCCTGGGACCATCACCTTCCTCGTCGTCCCCGGCGCTGCGAACCCGGCGTGCCGATGACCGCGCTCAGGATCTGAGCGAATCCCGTGCCGTCTCCGGCGCCATCAGCGTTGCGACGATCGTGACGATCGACAGCGCGACGATATAGACCGAGACCGCCCAGTAAGAGCCGGCCCATGCGAGCAACGCGGTCGCAATCAGCGGCGAGAAGCCGCCGCTGAGCGCGGCCGCGACATTGGCGCCCAGCGACGCACCGCTGTAGCGCACCTGAGTGCGAAACAGTTCCGGCATGAACGCGGCCTTGGGCCCGAACAGCAGCGCATGCGTCAGTGTCATCGTGACGACGAGCGCGAACGTGATCATGGCCGGCTCCCTGGTGTCGAGGAACCAGAACAGCGGAAACGCCAGCGCCACTGAGAACACGCCGCCGGCGAGATACAGCGCCTTGCGTCCGAAGATATCGGAGAGCCAGCCCGCAAGCGGCAGCGTCGCGAACTCGACAATCGCGGCATAGACCACGGCATTCAGGATGACCTGGCGCGGCAGGCCGAGCTTCGTCGTGGCATAGACCACGGTGAAGACGGTGAGGAGGTAGGCGAGCCCGACCTCCGAGACCGTGATGCCGATCGCGAGCAGAAAGCTGCGCCAGTCGCGCCGCAGCACCTCCCACACCGGCTGCGCCAGCACCTCCTTGCGTTCGACCACCTCCTTGAAGTGCGGCGTCTCCGCAAGCTTGAGCCGCACGATGAAACCGATGCCAACGAGCAGGATGCTGATCAGGAATGGCACGCGCCAGCCCCAGCTCAGGAAGTCCGCCTCGGGCAACTGCGTCATCAGGCCGAAGATGCCGGTGGAGGCGGCAACGCCGACGGGAAAGCCGATCTGCACCAGGCTGCCGTAGAAACCGCGGCGGTTGCCGGAGTGCTCGATCACCATCACCACCGCCCCGCTCCATTCGCCGCCGAGACCGATACCCTGGACGAAGCGCAGGATGATGAGCAGGATCGGGGCCCACACACCGATCTGGCTGTAGGTCGGCAGGCAGCCGATCAGGAAGGTGCCGAGTCCCATCGCGATCATGGTCGCGACCAGCATGGTCTTGCGGCCGAGCCGGTCACCGTAATGCCCGATGATCGCGCCGCCGATCGGCCGCGCCACGAAACCGACCGCATAGGTCGAGAATGCCGCGAGCGTGCCGACGAAGGGATCGAAGCTCGGAAAGAACAGCTTGTTCAGCACCAGTGCGGCCGCGGTGCCGTAGATCAGGAAGTCGTACCACTCGATCGCGGTGCCGAGCGCGCTCGCCCACACCACATGCGCCGTCGTCGATCTCTCCGTCGCTGCGGAGACCCCCGTTGCTGCCGCCATGCCATGCCCCAAAGATTCCAAAGGACATCATGGCCAATCGCGACGACGGTTGCAATCTGTGGAGGTGTTGTCTCTCACAGGATATCGACGCGAGATTTGCCCGCCGCTGCTTCAACACCCGTCATTGCGAGCGCAGCGAAGCAATCCAGATTTTCTCCGCGGAAGCAGTCTGGATTGCTTCGTCGCAAGGGCTCCTCGCAATGACGGGGTGTTGAAGCAGTTGCGCGCAAGTTTCGGCAACGTATTCCCGACGGCTATGGAACCGATCCGATCCTTATTCGCCATTGACAAACTAGTTTGCTAATATCTAATTTACCGCCAGAACAACCGGCCGCGCCAAGCGGCCCCATAACGAGAGGGAACGACAATGAGAGGCTATTTGGCCTGCGCCATGCTCGCGGCCATGACTTCGGCTGCCATGACCACGGTCGCAACCGCGCAAGTCTCCGACGACGCCGTGCGGATCGGCGTACTGACGGACCTGTCGAGCTGGGGCCGCGACAACAGCGGGCCGGGCTCGGTCGAGGCCGCGAAAATGGCGGTCGAGGAATTCGGGCCGACCGTGCTCGGCAAGCCGATCGAGATCATCAGCGCCGACCATCAGATGAAGACCGACGTCGGCGTGCAGATCGTGCGCGGCTGGTTCGACAACGGCAAGGTCGATGCCGTCGTCGACATCCCCAATTCCGGCATCGCGATCGCCGTGCACAACATGGTGCGCGAACGCAACAAGATCGCCCTGCTCTCCGGTCCCGGCGCGAGCTCGCTGACGGACGAGCTGTGCAGCCCGAACACGGTGCATTTCACCTATGACACCTACGCGCTGTCGAAGGTGACCGCGTCCGCCGTGATCAAGGAAGGCGGAAAGTCCTGGTACTTCATCACCGCCGACTACGCCTTCGGCCAGCAGCTCGAGAAGGACGCCACGCGCTTCATCAACGAGATGGGCGGCAAGGTGCTTGGCGGCGTGAAGCACCCGACCAACACAGCCGACTTCTCCTCCTTCGCACTCCAGGCACAGAGCTCGAAATCCGACGTCGTCGCCTTCGCCAATGCCGGGCAGGACACCGACAACGCCATCAAGCAGTCCGGCGAGTTCGGCCTGGTCCAGGGCGGCCAGAAGCTGGTCGGCCTCCTGATGTTCGACACCGACGTGCATGCAATCGGGCTGAAGGCCGCGCAGGGCACCTACATGACCACGGCTGCGTACTGGAACATGGACGAGGCCACCCGCGCCTGGTCCAAAAAATTCTACGAGCGCACCAAGGTGATGCCGACCATGATCCACACCGGCGTCTACGGCTCGGTGCTGCATTACCTGAAAGGCATCAAGGCCGCCGGCACCGACGATCCCGCCAAGGTGATGGCCAAGATGCGCGAGCTGCCGATCGAGGATATCTTCGTCCATGGCGGCAAGTTGCGCGAGGACGGCCGCGTCATCCGCGACATGTATCTCGCCAAGGTGAAGTCGCCCGAGCAGTCCAAGGAACCCTGGGATTATCTGGAGATCATCAAGACGGTGAAGGGCGAGGACGCCTTTCGTCCGGTCTCCGAATCCAAATGTCCGCTGCTGAAGAAATGAGGCTAGCGATGACCAGCGACGAGCATGGCGCAATTGAGACTTACGAGTGCGACGTGCTCGTGGCCGGATCGGGCTGCTCCGGCATGTCGGCCGCGATCACCGCGCGCCATCGCGGCCTCGACGTGCTGATCGTCGAGAAGGAGCCGCGTTTCGGTGGCACCACCGCCCGCTCCGGCGGCTGGCTCTGGATCCCCGGCACCTCGCTGGCGAAGGCCTATGGCATCGAGGAGACCCCGGAGCAGGCCCGCACCTACCTGCGCCACGAAGCCGGCAACAATTTCGATGCCGCGCGCGTCGATGCGTTCCTGAGCGCCGGCCCTGAAGCTGTCGACTTCTTCACAAGCAAGACCGCGCTGCGCTTCGATATGCCGCTGGTGTTTCCGGACTATCACGCCGAAGCGCCCGGCGGCGCGCAGGGCGGCCGCTCGATGGTCACGCGCCCGTTCGACGGCCGCGAGCTCGGCGAGCAGATCAAGACGCTCGGCATGCCGCTGCCGGAGCTGACCGTGTTCGGCATGATGCTGGGTTCCGGCAAGGAGATCATCCATTTCATGCGCGTGACGAAGTCGCTGACCTCGGCGATCTATGTCGCAAAGCGCCTGTCTCGCCATTTGATGGATGTCCTGCGTTACGGCCGCGGCATGACGTTGACCAACGGCAATGCGCTGGCCGGCCGCCTCGCGAAATCCGCGCAGGACCTGAAGATTCCGATGTGGCTGTCCTCGCCGGTGCGTGAGCTGACGGTCGAGAACGGTGCGGTGACCGGCGCGATCGTATCGCGCGAGGGACAGGAGGTGCGCATCCGCGCACGGCAGGGCGTCGTGCTCGCCTGCGGTGGCTTCCCGCATGACGTCGAGCGCCGCAAGAAGATGTTTCCGCATGCGCCGACCGGCCATGAGCATTTTTCACCAGGTCCCACCGGCAACACCGGCGACGGCCTGCGCCTTGCCGAAAGTGCCGGCGGACATGTCGAGGGCCGCCTGCCGAATGCGGCGGCCTGGGTGCCGGTGTCGCTGACCACGCGCAAGGACGGCTCGAAGGGCGTGATGCCGCACTTCATCGACCGCGCCAAGCCAGGCGTGATCGCAGTGATGCGCGACGGCAAGCGCTTTGCCAATGAAGGCAATTCCTATCACGACTTCGTCCAGGCCATGATCAAGGCCGCAAAACCCGGCGAGGAGATCGCGGCGTACCTGGTCTGCGATCATCCAACGCTGCGCAAATATGGCCTCGGCTGCGTGCCGCCGTTCCCGATGCCGCTGGGTCATCACCTCAATACCGGCTATCTCATGCGTGGCGACACGCTGGAGGCGCTGGCGGCGAAGGCCGGCATCGACGCGAAGGCGTTCGCCGAGACGGTCAAGCAATTCAATGCGACCGCGCCGCTGGGCCATGACGCTGCCTTCGGCAAGGGCTCGAAGGCTTATAACCGATATCAGGGCGACGCCATGCACGGCCCCAATCCTTGCGTGGCCCCGATCGAGAACGGCCCGTTCTACGCCATCAAGATGGTGATCGGCGATCTCGGCACCTATGCCGGCATCGTCACCGACGAGAACGCACGGGCGCTGGACGCCGAAGGCCGGGTCATCCCCGGCCTCTATGCCGCCGGCAACGACATGGCGAGCATCATGGGCGGCAACTATCCTGGCGCCGGCATCACGCTTGGGCCGGCGCTGACCTTCGGCTACATTGCCGGCCGTCATCTCGCCGACAGCGCCGCCAAGCGCGACGCGGCGTAAGCATCCGCCAGGAGGCGCATGAAGAGAGAAAGCCGCGGCATCCAGTCGATCGAGGTCGGCGGAGAATTGCTCCGGGCGCTTGCCCGCAGCGGCGAGCCGATGATGCTGCGCGATCTCGCGCGCGAGGCCGGCATGACGCCGGCCAAGGCGCATCCCTATCTCGCCAGTTTCTCGCGTATCGGGCTGATCGAGCAGGACGAAACCACCGGCCGCTACGAGATCGGCGCGCTGGCACTGGAGCTCGGCCTCATCAGCCTGCGCCGGCTCTCCGGCGTGCGCATCGCCGGACCGAAGATCGCGGCGCTTGCAAGCCAGATCGGCCATGCGGTCTCGCTGGCCGTCTGGGGCACGCATGGTCCGACCGTGGTGCAGTTGGAGGAGCCCGGCCAGCCGGTGCACATCGTGATGCGCGCCGGCTCGGTGATGGCGCTGCTGGAGACCGCCACCGGCCGCGCGTTTGCCGCCTTCCTGCCGGAGAAGACGATCAATGCCGCGCTCGAAAGCGGTCTCGACCGTCACGGCGTCGGTTACAATCCGAAGCGGGCGGTGAAAGGCGCGAAGGTCGCCGACATGCTCGCTGAAGTCCGCAAGCACGGCCTCGCCCGCGCGCTCGGCGATCCCCTGCCCGGCGTCAATGCTTTCTCGGCACCGGTGTTCGATCATTCCGGCCATGTCGCGCTGGTCATCACCGCGATGGGACCGGAAGGCACGTTCGATGCGCGCTGGGACAGCCCGATCGCGCACGCCTTGCGCGACTGCGCCGGCGGCATTTCGAAGCGGCTCGGCTACGGCATGACGATCGCGGCGGAGTGAGGACGGTTCTGCCGTCATGGCCGGGCTTGTCCCGGCCATGACGACTGAGGGTTGGGCGCGAGCTTGCCTTTTCTGCAGCTACCTCTCCTTCACCGGCACCGTGTAGTTCAGGATCAGCCGGCCGCCGTCCGGATAGATGGTCTGTCCCGTGATGTAGGACGCATCGTCGCTGGCAAGGAACGCCACGACGGAGGCGACCTCGCTCGGTTCGCCGCCGCGGCCCGCTGGCGTGCGCGACATCACGGTCTTGCGGGCATCCTCCGAGGTGTAGATCGAGGACGCCACCATGTCGGTCAGGATCGTGCCAGGCCCAACCGCGACGACGCGGATGCTGTGCGGAGCGAGCGCGACGGCGGCGACCGACGTCAGCTGCTTCATGCCGCCCTTGGACATCGCGTAGGTCGCAAGCGCCGGGATTGCCAGCAGCGCGTTCACCGACGACATGTTGATGATGACCCCGCCGCCACCTTGCGCGATCATCTGCTTGGCTGCCGCCTGCACGCCGAAGAACGCGCCTTTCAGATTGATGCCGATGACTTCGTCGAACTCCGCTTCGGAAATCTCGAGGATGTCCCGATTGCGGGCGACGCCGGCATTGTTGACCATGATGTCGAGCCGGCCGAATTCCTTCACGGCGGTTGCGACAAGCTGATCCACGTCAGTGCGCTTGGCGACATTGCCGACCACGGTGCGCAGCGCGTCCGGCCGCCCAAGCTCGGCGGCCGTCGCGGCGAGGCCCTCGGCATCGACGTCCGAGATGACGACCTTGACGCCGTCGTCCAGGAATCTCTTCGCGCAGGCCTTGCCGATGCCGCGCGCCGCGCCGGTGATGGCGGCGACCTTGCCGGATAGTTTCATAGTCTCACTCCAGGATAGCTGCTTGAGCAGCGAGCTATCCCGGAGAGGATTCCCGTTCAAGCCGCCGCAAAGCCGAGATGAGCACGGAACCGGTTCTTGATAAAGACGGCATCGCGCGAGGGCAGCGAGCGCGGCGGATTTTCCGCCACAACCTTGATGACGAAGAGTCGCGGGCCCTCGGCCGGCTCGGCGATTTGCGCGGCAAGGCGCTCCACTTCCTCGAGCGTCCACACGGTCGCGGTGGCGGCAAAGCCGCAGGCCATCGCAATCGCGGTAAGATCGACGCCGCGCCCGGTATGGCTCGCCTGCATCCCGGTCTCGCCGAAATGCTGGTTGTCGATCACGACGATGTCGAGGTTGCACGGACGGGCGACGCCGATGGTGGCTATGCCGCCAAGCCCCATCAATTGCTCGCCGTCACCGGTCAAGGCGAGGATGCGCTTTCCGGGCTGCGCCTGCGCCAATCCCAGCCCGATCAGCGCCGCGCCACCCATGGCGCCCCAGAGATAGAAATTGCCGTCGTGGTCGCCGACGGAATGAAGGTCATAGGTGGGGGAGCCGAGGCCGGAGACGACCAGCGTGTCCTTGCGGTTCTTTAGAAGCGCAGCGACGGCGGCACGGCGATCGAGTTGAGAGATCTTGGACATCCACATCACCACTTCTTCTTGCCGATCAGGCGCTGCCCGATCAGCACCGCAATCTGCTGATCGGAGTCATAGGCGAGCGCTGCGGCGGCTTCGACGGTTTCAACCAGATCCGCCGGCGTCTCCGCACGCATCACCTTCAGGCCGATCGCTTCCAGCGAGGGCTGCGTCGCCCGGCTCATCGGCACCTGCCAGGGATTGAACTCGGCCCATTCGCCGCGCATCGTCACCAGCATCAACAGCGGAAAGCGGCCGATCGCCGAGAGCGAGAGCATGTTGATGCAATTGCCGACCCCGCTCGACTGCATCAGTAGCACGCTGCGCTGGCCGCCGAGCCAGGCGCCCGCGGCAATCGCGATGCCCTCCTCTTCCGTCGTCAGCACGTTGGTGGTGACGTCAGGGTCGCCCGAAAACAGGCGGATGAGCTGGCTGTGGCCGGCATCCGGGACGTAGGACATCTGCCGGACGTCGGCGGCCTTGAGGACGCGATAGAGCTCCGACGGCCAGTCGTCGCTTGAGCGCGTCTCGGGATTGGGTTGAGGGCTGTGCACCGCGCGGTCTCCGTGAGATTCGAGCGGCACGCTAGCGACTATTCCGTGCAAAAGCTCAGACCGTCTGGCACGACCAGATATCGAGGGATTGTATAGCTGCCAATACATTCAGCGCGAACGCGATGCGCATTGCTGCGCGCTCTCCCCTTGTGGGAGAGGGCATCGCCAAAGGTCGATACGCACTCGCTTGAGTGAGGGGTATTTCTCCCCGAGTCCGAAATCGCAGGGTGGGCAAACGCGCACTTGCGCCGTACCCACGATTAAGTGGTGGGCACGCTTCGCTTTGCCCACCCTACGAGTTTGCTGTCGCGGAGAGATCCCCCTCATCCGGCGCTTCGCGCCACCTTCTCCCACAAGGGGAGCAGGAAGATGAGTCTCAATTCGCCGCCGACCTCGCCGTCGCCGGCATGTAGATCTGCGCGTAACCTTCCTTGATCGCAGACGTGATGCGATCGAGGCGGCGGTCGATGTGCTTCTCCAGCACGGAGACGCAGGCCTCCTCATTGCGCGCCTTCAATCCTTCGACGACGGCGCGATGCTCGGCCTGGGTGTTGGAGCGGTTGGCGCGGTCCATGTCGATCCAGCGCACGAAGCGGATGCGGGCGTTGACGTTGCGCAGCACGCGCAGCATCTCCGCATTGTTCGACATCCCCATCAACCGCTCGTGAAAGGTCTCGTCGAGCTCGACCAGCTCCACCGAGGAGCGCTCGCCGGGATCGGGACCGGTCGCTTCGAGGAATTTCAGCAGCGCGTCGATGTCTTCATCCTTGGCGCGCTTGATGGCAAGGCGTACCGAGGCGACCTCGATCGACTTGCGCAGCTCGTAGAGATCGAAGATCTCGTGCGCGTCGAGCTCGCGGCAGAAGAAACCCTTGCCCGGCGTGAAGCGCAGGAAGCCTTCGGTGTTGAGACGGTTGAGCGCCTCGCGCAGCGGCGTGCGGCTGACGCCGAGACGTTTTGCCAGCTCGCCTTCGTTGAGTCGTTCGCCCGGCTTGAACTCGTAGCTCACGGCCATCGCCTTGAGCTGTTCATAGACGCGATCGACGATACTATCGGAAGCCAGTTCCACGTTGCTCATCATCAGTGCATTCATGCCCGAACACAGCCCAATATACTGGGGCTATGCAGATGATTGCAATGCAAAGGACAGCTTGGCAGCCTTTGTTCAGAGCTTTGCGGGACCTGGAATCAGACAAAGACGCGCGGGCGCAGTCCAGCATGAAACCAGGTGATCATGGAATAGATATCATAGACCGGCAGCCCGACCTCGGCCTGCAAGGCTGCCGCATAAGGTGGCATGTTGGTGCATTCGAGCACGATCGCCCCGACGTCGGGATTCTTTGCGACAAGCTGCTTGCCCGCCTCGACCACGTCGCGCTCGGCCTGCGCTACATCCATATCGTCCTTCTCGGCCTTGATCAGGACGCGGAAGAATTCCTTGCCGTTCTCGGTGCCTACCAGCGGTGTATCGAGCGGCACACCGGCGCCTTCGAGATGCGCCGGCGTCAGGGTCGAGCCCGACACCGTGACGAGGCCGACGCGCTTGCCCGGCGGCAAGGTCGCCTGCACCCACGGCACCTGCATCAGCGACGAGGTCGCGACCGGCACGCCGACGGCCGCAGCGATCTCCTTCTGGAACAGCGAGAGGAAGCCGCAATTGGTGGTGATGGCTTCCGCGCCAAGCCGCACCAGATCCTTCGCCGCATCGATGAAGTCAGGCAGCAGGCCCGCCGCGCCCTTCAGCACCACCTTCTCCGGCGAGGCGCCGCTCACCACGCGATAGAGCACGGGGAACGGCCAGGTCGTGCCGTTGCCCATGTCGCCGGGGATGCGGGGAAAGCGCGCTTCCAGCATCAGGATGCCGAGCGGCGCGCCATAGATGGCCTTGCCACCGCGGGCGATGCGAGAGGACGAGTTGGCTGAAGCAGTCATGGTGCGATCTCAGAGGAAGCGAGTGGGCGAAAACGGCGCGAGCGGAATTTCAGGCGGCTTGTCGCTCAAAAGCTGCGCGACGAGACGGCCGGTGCGGGCCGAGCCGACCAGGCCGACATGGCCATGGCCGAAGGCGTAGATGATGTCGCGCGAGGCGCGCGCATGGCCGATGCAGGGCAGCCCATCCGGCATGCTCGGCCGATGACCGAACCAGGTCTTGATGCGCGAGGCCGGAATGTCCTTCGGCAGTTTCGGGAACATGCTGAAGAGATGGTCGCGCAGGATCTCGGCGCGCTTCCAGTTCGGCGCAGCCTCGAGGCCCGCGATCTCGACCGTGCCGGCGGCGCGCAGGCCCTTGTTGGTCCAGTTCACCACCATCTTGGCGTCGGACGCCATCATCGAGCTGCGCGGCCCCGACCCGGGATTTTCGATCATGACGTGATAGCCGCGCTCGGTCTCGAGCGGCAGGGAATCGCCGACGGACGCGGTGAGCTGTTTCGATCGGGCACCGGCGGCGACGACGACGGCATCGCAGGCAATCTCGCCGGTCTCGGTGAGAACAGCCACGAGCTTGTCACCGGAAAGCTTCAGCCCCGTCGCCTTGGCGCGCACGTGCACGGCCCCGCTCGCCAGTGCATGATTGGCGAGCGCGGCGACATAAGCGCCGGGATCGCGGCAGCGGCCGGCCTCTTCCACCACCACGCCAAAAGTGTAGCGCGGATGCAGGTCCGGCTCGCGCTGACGCATCTCGTCGGCGTTGAGCTCCATCCATTCGACGCCGACCTTCCTGCGCAGGCGCCAGCCGAGATCGTTGTCGAAATTGCCGCGCGACGGGAACACATGCATCACGCCGTTGCGCTCGACCAGGTCAGGGACGCCCGCTTCTTCCGCCAGCGTCCGGTGCAGCAACGGCGCATCCTTCAGGAGATCGCGCAGCGCAAACGCCGTCTTCTCCACGCGCGCCTCGGTCCAGCCCGAGAGCAGATACTTGATCAGCCAGGGCAGCGCCTTCGGCAAGTAAGACCAGCGGATCGCGAGCGGACCCAGCGGGTCCATCAGATAGCCCGGCACCTTCTTCCAGACACCCGGCTCGGCCGGCGGGATCACCGAATGTGACGACAGCCAGCCGGCATTGCCATAGCTCGCCGCCTGTTCGCCACCGGGCTCGCCGGGATCGATCAGCGTGACGCGATGACCCTCGCGCAGCGCCTCGATGGCGCTGATCACGCCGACCGCGCCGGCTCCGATGATGGCGACGTGGCGGCCTTCGGGCATCGCTTACGCCTTCACCGCGGGCGTAAAATCCTTGCCGACCGAGATCGCGCGGGGATCGATGATGCAGTGGAGGATCGCAGGCTTGCCGGAGGCGAGCGCACGCTCGAACGCCGGCGCAAAGTCTTCGGTCCGCTCGACGCGCTCGCCGTGGCCGCCGAACGCTTTCGCATACATCGCGAAATCGGGATTCTTGAGCTGGGTGCCGACGACGCGGCCGGGATAGTCGCGCTCCTGATGCATGCGGATGGTGCCGTATTGCGAATTGTCGACGACGATGACGACCAGCGGCGCGTCATACTGCACGGCGGTCGCGAATTCCTGGCCGTTCATCAGGAAGCAGCCGTCGCCGGCAAACGCAACGACGGTCCGATCCGGATACTGCCGTTTCGCCAGCACCGCTGCCGGAACGCCATAGCCCATCGAGCCCGAGGTCGGCGCGAGCTGGGACGCAAAGCTGTGAAAGCGATGATGGCGATGGATCCAGCCGGCATAATTGCCGGCGCCGTTGCAGACGATCGCGTCCTTCGGCAGGCGGTCGCGCAGCCAGGTCATGACCTGGCCATACTGGAACGTGCCCGGCAGCTCGCGCGCCTTCTCGGTCCAGGCGAGATAATCGGCATGTGCCTTGGCCGCCTCGCCCTTCCAGGCGACCGCGCCTGAAGGCTTCAGCGTCTCGACGGCGGCGGCGAACGCAGCCGGCGTCGCTTGGATCGCGAGCTCAGGCTGATAGACGCGGCCGAGCTCTTCGGAGCCCGGATGCACATGGATCAGCTTCTGCCGCGGGGTGGGAATGTCGAGCAACGTATAGGACGAGGACGGCATCTCCGACATGCGGCCGCCGATGAGAAGAACGACATCGGCGTTGTCGATGCGCGCCTTCAGGCCCGGGCTCGGCCCGATGCCGAGGTCGCCGGCATAGTGCGAATGGTCGGCGTCGATCAGCGAGGCCCGGCGGAACGAGGTTGCAACCGGCAGGTCGAAGCGTTCGGCAAAGCGCGCGATGCTCTTGGTGGCGTCATCGGTCCAGCGCGAGCCGCCGAGGATGACGAGCGGCGCCTTGGCGCCGGCCAGCATGGCGCTGACGCGCTCGAGATCCGATGGCGCCGGCCAGCTCACGGCCGGCTCGATCCGCATGGCGTCGGCGACAGCGGCGGTCTCGGTCAGCATGTTCTCCGGCAGCGAGATCACCACGGGGCCCGGACGGCCCTGCATCGCGACGCGGAAGGCGCGTGCGACCAGCTCCGGAATGCGGTCGGGACGATCGATCTCGACCACCCATTTCGCCATGGTGCCGAACACCGCCTTGTAGTCGAGCTCCTGGAACGCCTCGCGCTCGAGCATGCCGGTATCGACCTGGCCGACGAACAGGATCATCGGCGTCGAATCCTGCATCGCGATGTGGATACCATGGCTGGCATTGGTCGCGCCGGGGCCGCGGGTGACGAAGCAGATTCCGGGGCGCCCGGTGAGCTTGCCATAGGCCTCCGCCATCATCGCGGCGCCGCCCTCGGCACGGCAGATCATGACGTCGATCGGGCTGTCATGCAGCGCGTCCAGCGCCGCGAGATAGCTCTCGCCCGGCACGCAGGTGACGCGATCGACGCCTTGGGCGACGAGCTGATCGATCAGGATCTGGCCCCCGGTGCGGGTGTTGCGAATGGTCATGACGGCTCCCTGCAGGCTTTGGCGATGCGCGCGAGCGCCTCGCGAAAATGTCGTTCGAAAGTGGCGTAGGACAGGCCAACAGGAGGTGCAAGATCGAAAGGCTTCTCGCTCCCTGCGCAGGCGTCATGCCCGCCCCTGCTGTTTGCACTACCGCCCATTCGCCATGATGCGGCGGCAATGATCGAGCGCCGCGCCGATCAGGTTGTCGCTGGCCTCCGGCGTGCGGAACGCCGAATGCGCCGACAGCGTCACGTTCGGCAGTTTCGTCAGCTGATGGCCCGGAGGCAGCGGCTCGACGGTGAAGACGTCGAGGCCGGCATGGGCGATATGGCCCGAACGCAGCGCGTCACACATCGCGTCCTCGTCGACCACGGCACCGCGCGCGGTGTTGATCAGGATGCTGCCCTTGCGCATCATCGCGATGCGCTCGCGCGACAGAAACCCCTTGGTCTCGTCGTTGAGCAGCAGATGCAGCGAGACGACGTGGCTGTCCGCCAGCAGCTTCTCCAGCGACACGAATTCGACGCCGGCATGCGTCTTCGGCGATCTGTTCCAGGCGATCACCTTCATGCCGCAGCCCGCCGCCATGCGCGCGGCTTCCGCCGCGATGCCGCCGAAGCCGATCAGGCCGAGCGTCTTGCCGGTGAGCTGCACCGCGTCGCGGCGCAGCCAGTTGCCCTCGCGCATGCCGCGGTCCATCTCGCCAAAGCTCCTGGCGGACGCCCACATCAGCGCGATCGCGCATTCGGCCACCGCCGTGTCGCCATAGCCCTTGATGGTGTGAACGGAGATGCCGCGCTCAGCCAGCTCCTCCGGATTCATGTAGCTGCGCGCGCCGGTGCCGAGGAAGACGACGTGCTTCAAGGCAGGACATTTTGCGGCAATCGCCGTCGGCACCGCGGTGTGGTCGACGATCATGATCTCCACGCCGTCAAGAAGGCGCGGCAGGTCGTCGGGCGAGATCGCGGCGTTGCGGTTGATGCCGATCGGAAGGCTGTCCCCGCGCAGCAGTTTCTCGGTCACCGCGGCAAGGGTGTCATTGGCATCGACGAAGAGAGCGCGCACGGGCCTGTCTTTCCTGTTCAGTTCAAAATACCGTATTGCATTTTAAACTGAATACAGAAATAGTCCAGCCGCCGGGTTCGAATGTCCAGAAGCGACTGCCCAGGAGAATAGCCATGAATCGCAGGGACGCACTCACCACTGTCGCCCTCGCCGGAGCCGCGATCGCCGCAACCGGTTCGGCCAGGGCCGACACCGCGCCGGGCTCGACGCTCGAACGGATCAAGAAGAGCGGCGTGCTGCGGATCGCCGTGATCGCCGGCCAGGATCCCTACTTCCACAAGGACCTCACCACCAATCAATGGTCGGGCGCCTGTATCGACATGGCGAACGATATCGCGGGCAAGCTCGGCGCCAAGGTCGAGACGCTGGAATCGACCTGGGGCAACCAGATCCTGGATCTGCAGGCCGACAAGATCGACCTTGCCTTCGCCGTGAATCCGACGCCGGAACGTTCGCTCGTCATCGACTTCTCGGCCCCGATCCTGGTGCACTCCTTCACCGTCATCACCAAGAAGGGCTTTGCCAAGCCGCAGACCTGGTCCGAGCTCAACAAGCCCGAGGTCAAGATCGCCGTCGACATCGGCTCGACCCACGAGACCATCGCGCGCCGTTACTGCCCGAAGGCGACCATCCTCGGCTTCAAGACGCGCGACGAGGCGATCCTCGCAGTGTCGACCGGGCGCGCCGATTGCAACGTCTCGCTGGCAGTGCTGTCGATCTTCACGCTGAAGAAGAATCCGACGCTCGGCGAACTCGCGATCCCGCGGCCGATCCTGACCCTGCCGACCAATCTCGGCATCCGCGCCGAACCCGATCGGCGGTACAAGGATTTCCTCACCGCCTGGGCCGACTACAATCGTTCGCTGGGCCAGACCCGCGAATGGCTGCTGAAGGCGTATGAAACCGTTGGCCTCAGCGCCGACGACATTCCGGGCGAAGTGCAGTTCTAGATCGCCGTGGCCGCCGGGGGCCTCGCGATCGGGCCGATCGTCGGTCTTTTGCGCAAGACGGCACCGTGCCGGGCCTCGGTGCCGCTGCGGGCGCGCCAGACGACGGATCTCACGACCTTCCCAAATCGGTAGGGGGACGCATGAAACTCCGCGGCGGCTTCACGAATTACGGCGAGACGATCGGCATCCTGATGCTCGATACCCGCTTCCCGCGTCCACGCGGCGACATCGGCAACGCGCTCTCCTACGACTTTCCGGTGCGTTACAAGATCGTGCGCGGCGCGCACGCCACGAGGATCATGGGCGATCAGCCCGATCCGGCCCTGCTCGAGCCGTTCATCGCCGCGGCCCGTGAACTGGAAGCCGACGGCGTCAAGGCGATCACGACGAGCTGCGGCTTCCTCGCACCGTTCCAGAAGCAGCTCGCGGCCGCCGTGAACATCCCGGTCTTCACCTCGAGCCTGATCCAGGCGCCGCTGATCCACGCCATGCTGCCGCCGGGCAAGGTGATCGGCATCTTCACCGAGCGCGGCCACCACATGAACGAGGGGCATTTCCGCGGCGTCGGCTGGTCGCCGGACGACATTCTCGTTCAGATCCAGGGCATGAAGCCCGATGCGCAGTTTCCCGCAACCTACATTCTCGGCCGCGAGGAGCTCGACACCGACGTGCTGCGCGCCGAGATGATCGAGATGACGCAAGCCTTCATGGCGTCGTGCAAGAATCCCGGCGCGATCCTGTTCGAGTGCACCAACATGTGCCCGTTCGCGAAGGACGTGGCCGAGATCTCGGGCCTTCCGGTGTTCGACATCAACACGTTGATCAATCTGTTCTACCGCGCGGCCAATCCGGTGCCGTTCCTGCGCTGATCACCTTCCGGACGATCAAGAACAATTGAATCGATTTCGATCGCCCTGAAGGGCGCGGCAAAATCGCACACCGTCGTCGTCGTGCGAATTTGCAAGTACCGCGGCGGCACGGTTTGACAACATGGCCGCATCAGCGACACGCTGCATATGCCAGTCCAACAATTCGACGACGCTCGTTGGAGCGTACTCGTTCGACCCACGTCCCGCGAGGGCGCGCGAAAGGACACCGACATGATCGAGCTCACGGTCAACGGGATCAAGCGCCAGGTCGATGTTGTTCCGGAGATGCCCCTGCTCTGGGTGCTCCGCGACGAGCTCGGCATCACCAGTCCCAAATACGGCTGCGGGGTCGCGCAATGCGGCGCCTGTACCGTTCGGATCGACGGAATGGCGGTCCGGTCATGTCAGGCGCATATCGGCGAGATCGCAGGCAAGTCGGTCGTTACGCTCGAAGGGCTGGAAAAGCGGGACCAGCACCCGGTTGTGCAGGCCTGGATCGAACATCAGGTTCCACAATGCGGCTACTGCCAGACCGGCCAGATCATGCAGGCCATCTCGCTTCTCGATCTGATCTCCCAGCCGACCGACGAGGACATCAACGAGGTGATGTCCGGCAATCTCTGCCGTTGCGGAACCTATCCACGCATTCGGGCGGCGATCCACGCCGCGGCCGCGAAGAAGATGGCGGAGAAGTGAGATGGGCGAGTTGCAGAGGCTGTCCCGCCGCGCCTTCGTTTTCGGCTCCGCCGCGGTGGCCGGCGGCATCGCATTCGGCTCCTACGGCGACGCTGCGCAAGCCACGACTGCCAGTGACAATCCCTTGTCCGCCGGACTCGGACCGAATTCCGCAAGCTTCAATCCCTGGGTCGAGATCAGCCCGGAGAAAATCACGCTGATCGCGCAGCATGCCGACATCGGCCAGGGAGTCGGCTCGATACAGCCGATCATGATCGCCGAAGAGATGGACCTCGATCCCGGCCAATTCGAAATCCGCTTCGCCGGCCCGAGCCCCGCCTATTTCAATACCGGCTTTGCGGACGAGTTCGCGCCGTTCGTGGCCGCGGACCAGAGTCCGGCTGCCGAGGAAGCGCGCGCCAAGACGCTCGAATGGCTCAGACAGTCCGGCCTGCAGATGACCGGCGGGTCGAGCACGCTGCCGGACACTTATGAAAAGCTGCGCGTTGCCGGTGCGGTCGCGCGCGAGACGCTGAAGGCCGCTGCTGCCAAGCGGTCAGGCGTCGCCGTGGCTGACCTGCGCACCCAATCAGGCCATGTGATCCTGCCCAACGGGACCAAGATCGCCTATGTCGATCTTTCCGCGGATGCCGCAAAAATTCCGCCGGTGCTCGATGCCAAGCCGCGTGATCCGTCGAAATGGCGCATGCTGGGCAAGCCGATGACGCGCCTCGACATTCGCGAGAAGGTGATGGGCGAGCTGAAGTTCGGCATCGACCTGAAAATGGACGGCATGCTGTATGCCGCCGTCAAGCTGAACCCCGGCAAGGGCCAGCCGCTGAAGTCATACGACGCCAGCAAGGCGCGCGCGATGCCGGGGGTCAAGAATATCCTCGAAATCAAGAATGGCGTCGCCGTGATCGCCACCAACAGCTGGTACGCCATGAAGGCGGTCGACGCCATCATGTGCGAGTGGGCACCCTCGGCCTATCCCGCCGAGCAGGCCGACCACTGGAAGGTGCTGGAATCCTCGTTCAAACCTGAATTCCTCGGCAAGGAGTGGCGGAAGATCGGCGATATCGAAGCCGGCCTGAAGACGGGCAAGCTCGTCGAGGCCGAGTATCGCGCGCCCTATGTGGCGCATCAGCCGCTCGAACCGCTCAACGGGATCGGCCTCGTCACCGACAAGGGGATGGAGATCTGGGTCAGCCATCAGAGCCCCCGCTTTGTGCAATCTGTCGCGGCAACGGCGATCGGCCTCAAGCCGGAACAGGTCACCTTCCACAATCAGTGGGCTGGTGGAAGTTTCGGCCACCGTCTCGAATACGAGAACGTGCGCGTTCTCGCCGAGATCGCCAACCAGATGAAGGGAACGCCGATCAAGCTGGTGTTCTCGCGCGAGGAGGATTTCCTCCAGGACATTCCGCGGCAGATTGCGATCGCCCGGCACCGCGGCAGCGTCGACAAGAGCAAGATCGTCGCAGCCGACCTGCAACTGGCCTCGACGACCCCGCTCAAGGGGCTGCTCGAGCGCTCGGGCACCCCCTCGAAGGATCCCGACGGGCAATTGGCCGCCGGTCTGTGGAACGTCTATTACGACATCCCCAATTTCCGAGCCACGAGCTTTGAGGCGCAAGGGCTGTCGCCGAGCACCACGTGGCGGTCGGTCGGCGCCTCGACATCTGGCTTCTTCACCGAGAGCTTCATCGACGAGCTGATCCATGCCGCAGGGCTCGATCCCATGAAGGCCCGCATCGCGATGTGCACCGTGCCGCACTATCGCAAGGTGCTCGAAACAGTCGCGGAAATGTCGGACTGGAAGGGACCGCTCGGCAACGGCAGAGGCCGCGGCGTCGCGTTCGTGGAATCATTCGGCACGCCTGCAGCAGAAGTCGTCGAGATCACCAAGACGGAGCGAGGTATCAGGATCGACAAGGTCTGGGTCGCCGTCGATGTCGGCAAGGTCGTCGATCCCGTCAATTTCGAGAACCAGGTGCAGGGCGGCGTCATCTGGGGTCTCGGCCACGCGATCAATTGCGAGCTCACTTACGCCAAAGGCGCGGTGCAGCAGACCAATTACAATCATCACGAGGCGATGCGGATCTACCAATGTCCCGTCATCGAGGTGCGCGGGCTCGAGAACGACCCGAAGGTAAGAGGCGTTGGAGAGCCGCCCGTCCCGCCTGCCGCGCCTGCGCTTGCCAATGCGATCTTCGCGGCGACCGGGCTGCGCATCCGCGAAATGCCCTTCAACAAGTTCATCGATTTCGTGTGAGGCGGGTCATGAACAGATCCCTGATTGCGCTCGCCCTCGCCGCTTCGGCCATTGCGGCCCTCACCGGAATTGTCGCAGCAAAGGACGAAGCCAAAAAGGATGTTTTGCCGCCGGGCAGCGTCAGCCGCGCCGAGGGGTTGGAAGCCTGGAAGCGGATCGAAGCGGTGGTGACGCATCCGCGCTGCGCCAACTGCCACGTCGATGCCAGAGCCATTCCGATCTGGACGCCGGCAGGCGAAACCAAGCCGCGCATCCATGGCATGAACATCCACGGCGGCGACAGCCGCATCGGCGCCGAGAAGATCGCCTGCTCGACCTGTCACATGACCTCGACCCAGGCCAACGAGCCGGCACCATCGCCGCCACGCGCAGGCATCGACTGGCAGCTCGCCCCGGTCGAGTTCATCTGGTTCGGCAAGAGCGGCGCCGAGATCTGTGCGCAGCTGAAAGATCCCAAGCGCAACGGCGGTCGCGACGCCGCGGGTCTCCTCGAGCATCTCAGGCACGATGCATCGCTGAACGGCTTCATCCCGCGCGGATGGGCGCCCGGGGCGGGTCGTACGACGCCGCCCGGCACGTTTGAGGATCACATCAAGGACATGGCCATGTGGGGCGCCGCCGGGCAACCCTGTCCAAACTGATGGCGCACGCCGCAACGACGAGGTCGAGAGCAGTCAGCTCTCACGCGCGGACACTCTCGCTCCGCATTGCGACCGTACCTTGCGTCGCGTCTGCTTGTGCCAGAAGCTCTGCCCAGACACGGAAGCGCGCGCCCTCGTTGAGCGGACAGACGTGGAACGGCTGAGCGAAAATCGCAAGGGCCTCCTTGCTCGCACCAAACCTCGGCCAGGCCTGGGCAATATCGGGCGCGCCCGTCGTGACAAACCGCAACACCTCTGCCTGAAGCCGCGCGGCGACATCGATGTCATCGGGCGTCATCGGCCCGCCCTTGCGCCGCAGGATCGGGCGATCGATGAAATCTGGCAGATGCGCCCAGAGGCAGGCATTGTCGGCGCCATGGGTGGGCCCTTGCGACAGGAACGGCTCGAGTGCCGGGCGATGGTCGAACCGGCTCAGCCACACCGCGCCGCCCGCCGCAGCATGAAGCCGCGCGAGATCGGCCATGGGGCGGTGCCAGAATGCATCCGACAGCAGCGCCTCGTAGGGATCCTCGTCGAGGCGCGCTGTCCCGCGGTAGTAGGCCAGAAGGCGCTCCCAGCCGGCATCGCCGAAGGCGGCGCGCACTTGCCGTTCGCTGGTGCGGATCATCGCGGCCGGCGGCGTGCTCTTCAGGAACATCGCCATCTCGTCGCGGCAGGAGCCGAGCCACAGCGGAATGTCACGCAAAGTCCCGTCGGCGAAGACGTCGCGCGGTTCGCGCGGGATCACGGTGCCGTCGAGCACCGGGCCGAACACGGTGCCCTGTTCGGCTTCATCGGCGAGCCTGCGGCCAACGCGCTCTACGGCCGCGAAGAGTTTTGGCAGCGGCACGGAGGTGATCGCGCCGGGGTCGCGCGCCAGCTCGAGCTCGTCGAGCACACGCCGTGCGACGTCGTCGGCATGATCGGCGCTCATGATGTTCCGCCCGGGCGCGCTCAGCGCGAGCGCGCGAATGAACTTGCCTCTGGCCTGCGGCAGGGTTGCCAGCGCGATCACCATGGCAGCGCCGGCCGACTGGCCGGACAGCGTGATCGCGGCTGGATCTCCGCCGAAATTCGCGATGTTTGCGCGCACCCAGTCGAGCGCGGCGAGTGCATCCGACATCGCGAGGTTGTTCGCCTCGCCGAGCCCATGGCGATGCAGTTGCAGGAAGCCGAGTGGGCCGAGCCGGTAGTTGACGGTGACGATGACGGCAGGCCCGTGCGCAGCGAGGAATGCGCCATCATAGTCGGCGCCACCGCCGGTGACGAAGGCGCCGCCATGGATGAAGAGCAGCACCGGCAGCGGGCGATCGGCCTCTGCCGGTGTCCAGATGTTGAGGCTGAGACAGGCAGTCTCGTCCGCATGATCGAGGTGGCCGGGCTGCGGCGCATAGGCGCCGTAGTCCGTACAGCGGCGCGGCTCCGTCCATGCCAGAGGCGGCATTGCCCTGGCGAAGCGCTGCGCGATCGCGAACGGCACGCCCTTGAAGGCACGTACCGCGCCCTGCTCGGTGCCGACGACCGGCCCGCGCTTGGTTGGAACTGCGTTTGTCAGCATACGGGCGTCATCCTGTCTTCCTCAAGCGCGCCGCTTGCCGAGATTGGCGATGTCGACGGTGTGGGTTTCGCGTGCGGTCGCCGCTGCCGCTGCCGAGATCACGCAGCAGCTGGCGACGAAGATCGCAACGGGAATCCAGCCGTTCGGACCGTCGCCGACCAGGCTTGCACTCACCAGCGGCGTGAAGCCGGCGGCGAGGAAGCCGAGCTGGGTGCCGATCGCGGTGCCGGAATAGCGCACCCGCGCCTCGAACATTTCGGCATAAAACGACGGCCAGATCGCGTTCGGCGCGGCATAGACAACGCCGGACAGGATCATCGCGGCAGCGAAGATCGCGATCGTGTTGCCTGAGGTCACCAGCATGAAGTACGGGAACAGCAGCACGGCGCAACCGAGCACGCCGCCGATGAACACCGGCTTGCGGCCGATCTTGTCGGCGAGCAACGCCCACAGCGGCTGGGTAATCAGCGCCGTGACGTTGCCGAGCACGCCCGCCCACAGCATGGTGGGACGCGCTACGCCGAACTTGGACGTCGCATAGCCGAGCGCGAACACGGCGGTCATCGTGCTCACGGTGGCGATCAGCGCGCAGACGATCACGCGCAGCACGTCCGGCCAATAGTCGCGCAGCAACGCCACCACGGGGAAGCGCGCCACTTTCGCCTTGTCCTTGATGTCTTCGAACACGGGCGTTTCCGGCATGGTCCGCCGCACCAGATAGGCGACGATCAGCACGAAGAACGACAGCAGGAACGGAATGCGCCAGCCCCAGCTCAGAAGCTGGTCTTCCGGCAGGCTCGACACCGGAATGAACACCAGCGTCGCCAGGATCGCGCCCGCCTGGGTGCCGCTCAGCGTCCAGCTCGTGAAGAAGGCGCGGTTGGAGTTGGCGGAATGCTCCAAGGTCAGCGAGTTCGCCCCGCTCTGCTCGCCGGCGGCCGACAGTCCCTGCAACAGGCGAAGCAGCGTCAGGATGACGGGCGCGGCATTGCCGATCGCCTTGGCATCGGGCAACAGGCCGATCGCGAGCGTCGAGCCCCCCATCAGGACCAGCGTGAAGAGCAGCACCGTCTTGCGCCCGATGCGGTCACCGAAATGACCAAGAATGACGGCGCCGACGGGACGCGCGATGTAGCCGATGCCGAAGCTCAGGAGCGCGAGCAGCGTTCCGGTCGCGGGATCGACATTGGCGAAGAACACTTTTGGAAAGATCAGCGCGGCCGCCGTGCCGTAGATGAAGAAGTCGTAGTATTCGAGCATGCTGCCGACGAAACTGACGAGCGCGGCACGCTTGGGCAATTTGTTCGGTGTCGCCTCGGCACTGGTTGATGCGTGCAGCGGTGCAGTTGACGTCAACGTCATTGAATTCTCCTCCCCATGTGTCTGGTGCGACTCGCGTCGGGCGGTGGCCACGCGCGCGTTTTCTGGTTCTTGTTGCCGCAACCTTGGTTTGAAGCCATAATGTACGAACTAGTACGTTTATGCAATACGCGTTGGATCGATGCCCGAAGGGACGAAATTTGCCTTCACCTTCAAGGTGATCCGTGGAAACTGGCGGGAGAAACAGTGATGCTCGAGCGCATGCCGCCCCCATCGAAGCGCACCAACGACCCCGAGCGCACCAAGCGCGACATCCTCGAAGTGGCGATGGCCGAATTCGCCTCGGAGGGCTATTCCGGCGCCCGCGTCGATGCGATCGCGGCGCGGACGCGCACGTCGAAGCGGATGATCTACTACTATTTCGGCGGCAAGGAGCAGCTCTATCTCGCGGTGCTGGAGGAGGCCTATCGCAGCATCCGCGCGCTGGAGGACCAGCTCGACATCGAAAGCTGCGATGCGCGCGAGGGCTTGCGGCGGCTGATCGAAGCGACCTTCGACCATGACGAGCGCAACCCGAACTTCATCCGTCTCGTCTCAATCGAGAACATCCATCACGGCAAGCACCTGAAGCAGAACCTGCAGTTGCGCCAGCTCAACGCCAGCGTGATCGCAACGCTCGACGGCATCCTCGCGCGCGGCCGCAGCGAAGGCGTCTTCCGCGAGGACGTCGACGCCATCGACCTGCACCTCGCCATCAGCTCCTACTGCTTCTTCCGCGTCGCCAACCGCCATACGTTCGGCGCGCTGTTCGACCGCGACCTCAGCGAACCCGGGGTGCTGACGAAGAGCCGGACGCAAATCGTGGAGATGATCTTGGCGTGGCTGGGGGCGAAGGGGTGAGGTTGCGAGGATCGCGCCCGCGTCGTCATTGCGAGCGCAGCGAAGCAATCCAGAATGCCACCGTGGAAAGATTCTGGATTGCTTCGTCGCAAGGGCTCCTCGCAATGACGTCGTAGCAGTTCCGTCAGCCTGAGGCGCGGGGCGTGCGGTGCGAAGCAGCGCATGCGGAGCCTCGAAGGATGCACGGCCGCGCTGGTACAGCGGGGCCGTCGCCCTTCGAGGCTTGCTCGCCAGCGCTACCGCGCCGCCGAGCGCGCACCTCAGGGTGACGGGGATGGATTGGCGCTTGCTACGCCACGTCTCCATGAGAGATCTTTCACCCGCCCTTCTTCTGCCGCGCGCTCGCTGCGAGCACCAGCATGAAGGAGGCCGCCGTCATCAGCGTCGAGATCGCGGCAATCGTCGGGTCGATCTCGTCGCGGAGCGCGGTGAACATGCGCTTGGTCAGTGGCTGGTACTGGCCGCCGGAGATGAACAGCGCGACGATGGTCTCGTCCATCGCCGAGATGAAGGCGAAGATGCCGCCCGCGACCACGCTCGACTTGATCTGCGGCAGCGTCACCGCAAAGAAGCTGCGCAGGCGGTTCATGCCGAGGCTGCGCGCCACCATCTCCTGCGCGGGGTCGAAGCTTTGCAGGCCCGCCAGCACCGAGATGACGACATAGGGCAATCCCAGCATCACGTTGGCGAGCACGAGGCCCGGAAGGGTCGCAACCAAACCGACCTTGGCATAGACGAAGAAGATGCCGACCGCGGTGATGATGATCGGCACCACCAGCGGCAACAGCAGCATCATGTGGATCAGCCGCATGATGCGCAGCTTCGACTGGCTGATGGCATAGGCGGCGGCGACCCCGAGCGGCGTCGCGATCACCACGGTGAAAAGCGCGACCGTCAGCGTCACCCGCGTCGCCTGCATCCACGCGGGATTGCCGAAATATTGCTGATACCAGCGCACCGAGAACGACGGCGGCGGGAAGGTCAGGAAGCGCGCGCTGGAGAAGGAGATCGGCGCGATGATCAGCACCGGCAGGATCAGATAGACCAGCACCAGCGCGCTGATCACATAGAGGACGATCCTGGCGGGGGACAATCGCGTCATTTCTGCCCCAAGATGCGATCGAGCGAGATGAAGCGGCTGACGGCGAAGAAGATCAGCAGCACGCTGAGGAGCAGCACCACCGCGACCGCGCTCGCCGCGCCGAACTGGTTGTAGAGCTCGACATTGCGGCTCACCAGCATCGACACCATCACGGTCCGGCCGCCGCCGAGCAGTTCCGGCGTGATGTAGAAGCCGAGACACAGCACGAACACCATGGTGCAGCCGGCGAGCACGCCCGGCAGTGACAGCGGCAGGAAGACGCGCATGAACGTCAACGACGGACTCGCACCCAGGCTGGCGCCGGCCTGCATCAGATCACCGGGAATCTTCTGCATGGTCGCATAGAGCGGCAGCACCATGAAGGGGAGAAGGATGTGCACGGTCGCGACCACCGTGCCGAACGTGTTGTGGACCAGCGCCAGCGGCTCGGAGATCACATCGATATAACGCAGGAACTGGTTGATCACGCCGGTGCGCTGGAGCAGCGCGAGCCATGCATAGGCGCGGACCAGCACGCTGGTCCAGAACGGCAGCACGACCAGCGAGAGGATCAGGATGCTCCATCCTTTCGGGACAGAGTTGGCAAGGTAGGCCACGGGATAGCCGAGCAGCAGCGCGATCACCGTGACCGCGAGGCTGATCTCGAAGGTCAGCGCGAAGCTGCGCCAGTAGATGTCCTCGGTGAAGACCCGGCGATAGTTCTCCAGCGTGAAGCCGTCGTGATAGATCGACTGCCAGGCCAGCCAGCCGACCGGCAGCACGATCAGAGCCAGGATCACCAGCAGCGCCGGCGACACCAATGCCAGCATCAGGCCGTTCTCACGGCGCTGATGCTTGTGGGAGGGATCTGGCACTGATGTCGTCAACGCTGCCTCGCTCATCTCGGGTGCTGCACCTCTCCCGCTTGCGGAAGAGGTCGGATCGCGAAAGCGATCCGGGTGAGGGCTTCATCCTCTTGGGGAATCTTTCTCGCGGAGATGCCCTCTCCCCAACCCTCCCCCGCAAGCGGGGGAGGAAGCGCAGCGTCGGCTCTGGCACGACTTGCGCTCATCATGGCTTACTTCTGCATGAACGACGCCCAGCGCTTCTCGGCGGCCTCGCCCGCGGGCGAGGACCACCACGCATAGGACATCAGAGCCTGCTTGGCTGCGTTCGCCGGCTCGCTCGGCAATTGCGCGGCGCGCTCCGGCTTGATCACGTTGGTCTCGAACGCCTTGGGATTGCCGGGACCATAGTCGATATGCAGCGGCAGATTGGCCTGATGCACGGGATCGACGGCCTCGTTGAGGAATTTCACCGCGGTGCCAAGATTCGGCGCGCCCTTGAGGATGCACAGCGAGGTGCTCTGGAGGATACCCTGGTTGTAGGTGAAGGCGACCTTGGCGCCCTCCTTCGCAACCGCGCTGACGCGGCCGTTCCAGGCCATCTCCATGTCGACCTCGCCGTCATTGAGCAGCTGCGCCGACTGCGCGCCTGAGGTCCACCACACCGTGATGTGCGGCTTGATCTCTTCCAGCTTCTTGAAGGCGCGGTCGACGTCGAGCGGATAGAGCTTGTCGGGCGCGACGCCGTCGGCCATCAGCGCGGCCTCGAGCGTCGCGAACGGGTGGTTGCGCAGCGCCCGGCGGCCGGGAAATTTCTTGACGTCCCAGAAATCGGCCCAGCTGTTCGGCGCGTCCTTCGGGAAGGTCTTCTGGCTGTAGGACAGCACGCTGGAATAGAACTCGTAGGACACCGAATACGGACTGCGATAGGCCTCTGGCATCGCCGCGCCGTTTGGAATCTTCGAAAAATCGAGCTTCTCCATCAGCCCCTGCTCGCCGCCGCGCAGGCAGTTGCCGGTCGGGGTGTCCACCACATCCCAGATCGGCTTGCCGCTGCCGACCTGCGTCTTGATCGCGGGCCATGCGTCGGGGATGGAGTCCTGGTTGATGGTGATGCCGAGCTTCTTGGCGGAGGGATCGAGGATCGCCACCGTCTGCGCCTGCTGATAAGCGCCGCCCTGTGAGACGAAGGTGATCTGCTCGGCGGCATCAGCCGCGGTGCTCCCCAGCGCGAACGCGCCAACCAACGCGTAGCCAAGTCCAATAGTCCGTTTCGTATTCATCCTCGCCTCCTCCATCGCCAAAGTGATCTCACTGACCGATCGCATCGAGAAACTGGTACCAGCCGGCGACCATGCGCACGGCAGGCTCGCGCAGCGGATAGAATGGAATGGTCTTCATGCGCTTTGCGTCGAGCAGCCCGACCTCCGGCGTCTCGCCGCGCACGAAGGCGGCAAGATAGCGGCCCATCAGGCTCGACATCGCCACGCCCGCGCCGTTGTAGCCCATCGCGAACAGCGTACGGTCGTCGAGCCGGCCGATATGCGGCACCGAGTCCATCGTCATGGCGACGAGGCCCGACCATTTGTAGGCAAGCGGCACCTCAGCCAGATCGGGGAAGATGCCGACCATCGCCTTGCGCAAGGCATCGAACGCGGCTTGGGAGTCCTGCTTGCCGAAAGCGCCGCGGCCTCCAAAGATCACGCGATTGTCGACCATGCGGAACCAGCGCATCATGCGCTTGGTCTCGGTGTAGGTGCGCCCGGTCGGCATCAGCTTGCCGGCGAGATTGCGCGGCAGCCTGTCGGTCGCGATGATGGCGCTGCGGAACGGGATCAGCGTGCGCTGCAGATGCGCGGTCGCGCCGGTCAGGTCCGAATAGCTGTTGGTCGCGATGATGGCCTGCCTGGCCCGCACCGCGCCTTGCGACGTTTCGGCGACGATGCCGCCGTCCTCGCGCCGGAGTTTTACGACCGGCGATTCCTGGAAAACGGGAACGCCGCGGCGTGCCACGCCATCGGCAAGTCCGCGCAGATAGTTCAGTGGATGAATGCCGCCGGAGCCGGGATTGAGCACGCCGCCGACGAAGATGTCCGAGCCGGTCTCCTCGCGCACCCCGCGCTTGTCGAGAATGCGGACCTCGGCGGAGCCCATTTCGCGCGTCATCCAATTGGCTTCGTCGATCGCAGCCTTCAGCGTCGTCTCGTTGTGCGCAGCCTTGACCTGGCCGGTACGGGTCAGGTTTGCGCTGGTGATGCCGAACTCGGACACCAGCTCCTCGACGATGTCGGTCGATTCATGCGCGATCCCGTACATGCGCCGCGCCATGGCGCGGCCGTGCACAGCGTCGATCTCGCGGAACGAAAGACGGAACTTTGCGGTGATCACGCCGCCATTGCGCCCGCTCGCGCCCCAGCCGGGACGGTTGGCCTCGAGCACGATCGGCGAGAGGCCGCTCCTGGCGATGTGGTGCGCAGCGGACAGGCCGGTATAGCCCGCACCGATGATCACCACATCCGCCTGTTGCTCGCCGGACAGCACGGGAAAGTCGCGCGCCGGCTCCGCCGTGGCTTCCCACAGCGAGTTGGCCGATGGCAGCGCGCGCCAGTCCCGTGTCATGCCCGCGCTCACGGATTACGCCGCAGGGCCGATCGCCGCGTCGGCGAGCGCCTTCAGCGTCGGGAAATGGAAGTCGGGCTTGGTCAGCGTCTCCACCGCCGGCGTGCCGCCGAAGCCGGCGATGCCCTGGCGGCGCTCGATCCAGCACACCTTGTAGCCGAGCTTCCGCGCGATTCCGATGTCGTGATACTGGCTCTGCGCGACGTGCAGAATGTCGGACTGCTTGTAGCCAAAAGCGGACTGGCGGCCCTTGTTGTAGGCGAAGAATTCCGGGTTCGGCTTGGCAACGCCGGTGTCGTCGGCACACACCGTATCGTCGAAGGGATTGCCGAGCGCGTGCGCATAGCAGGACAGCGCGACGCGGTCGGCATTGGTCATCGCCACCAGGCGGAACTTCGTGCGCAGGCGCTTGAGCGCTTCGACGGAATCGGAGAACGGCCCCCAGCGCAGCACGGCGAGCTGAAACACGTCGCAGGAGGCATCGTCAGCCGGCAGCCCGAGCTCGGTGGCGAGATAGCGATAAACGTCGAACATCACCTCGCTGGAGCGCTCATAGTGCTTGTCGCGGCCGCGCTTGTAGGATTCGAAGATCTTGTCGTCGCTGAGCTCGGCCGGTGTCTTGCCCGAGATCCTGCGCACCGCGGAGAGCACGCCGGTCTCGAAATCGATCAAGGTGCCGACGACGTCGAAGGTGAGGACCTTGAAATTGCTGAAGGCGGCTTGGGTCGACATGTCAGTTTCTTCTCTCGGTTGGATAGGGCTTGAGTTCAATCCACCCTGGGCACGACGATGGTGTCCTCGGGGTGGAGGGTGACGGTGAGGTTGCCGCCGAGCGGCGGGATGCGGCTGTAGGCCTGGTGGTAGCTCGCCTGCCGCAGGCTGAGCGCGATGCCGCCTTCGAGTGCCAGGAAAATGCGCAGGCTCTCGCCCTGGTAGACGATGTCGGTGACGGTGCCGCTGAGCCGGTTGCAGGCGGCATCCTGCGCGCCGTCGTCGATCAGCAGCTTCTCGCTGTGCACCGCGAGCATCAGGGCATCGCCGTCGGGGATGGCGCGGGCGCTGCGCAGCAGGGCATTGCCGAGCGCGACGCTGGAGGCATCGACGCGGCGCACCGGCAACATCGTCGCCTCGCCGATGAAGCTTGCAACGAAGGAATCGGCGGGGTGGTCGTGCAGGCGCGCCGGCTCGTCGATCTGGATCAGCCTTCCGTCCTTCATCACGGCGACGCGGTCGCTCATGGTCAGCGCCTCGCGCTGGTCATGGGTGACGTAGATGATGGTGGCCTGGATGCGCTTGTGCAGCGCGCGCAGCTCGATCTGCATGGATTCGCGCAGCTGCTTGTCGAGCGCGGAGAGCGGCTCGTCCATCAGGATCAGGCGCGGCTCGAAGATCATGGCGCGTGCCAGCGCCACGCGCTGGCGCTGGCCGCCGGAGAGCTGCGCGATGCCGCGCTCCTCGTAGCCGCCAAGGCCGACCATGGCGAGCGCCGCGCGCACCTTGTCGGGCCAGCCCGCTTTCGGCAGGCGGCGCGCGCGCAGCGGAAAGGCGACGTTCTCGCCGACGCTCATATGCGGAAACAGCGCGTAGTTCTGGAACACCACGCCGATGTCGCGCTTGTGCGGCGGCATGTAGGTGACGTCGCGGCCTCCGAACAGGATCGTTCCGCTCGTTGGCAGGATGAAGCCGCCGAGGATTCCGAGCAGCGTGGTCTTGCCGGAACCGGAGGGGCCGAGCAGCGAGACGAATTCACCGGCGCCGACATTGAGGGACACGTCGTCGAGGGCGCGAACCGCGCCGTAAGCCTTGCTGGCGGACCTGATCTCGACGCTTTCCGCTCGCTTGTCCAACGATCGACCTCGCGATGTCCCTAGCCGGCGTGCCTCACTGCGCGCCATAAGCCTGCTTTATAGACAGGGATTTGGGGCGCTCACGGCTGAAGCGTGCAGCGCACCAAATTCTTCTCTCGAAGCCCCTGTCTTTAGGCTGTCATGCCAATGACACCAGACTTGGCAAAACTCGGCAATTGCCAAATTCTCACCTCGCTCATAACATGGCGTTATGCCTGAGCTTCGCCGCATGCTGCCGTCCAGCAACGCCCTGTTCGTCTTCGACGCAGCGGCGCGCAACGGCAGCTTCACGGCTGCCGCCGCCGAATTGAACGTCACGCAGCCCGCGGTGAGCCGCATGCTCGGCCAGTTCGAAGAGCATCTCGGCGTCCGCCTGTTCGATCGCACGGCGGGGCGCGCGGTGCTCACCGAGGAAGGCGAGCTGTTGTATCGCCGCGTGCTCGAAGGCTTTCGCAGCATCGAGAGCGGACTCGTGGAAATCGAACGGCGGCGCAAGGGCACCGAGACGGTGACGCTGTCGGTCTCCTCCGCCTTCACCACACACTGGCTGATGCCGCGCATCGACAAGCTCCAGAAGCAGTTTCCGCAAGTCGATCTGCGCTTCCAGCTGATCTCCGGCGCGCTGCGCGGGCCGGTGGACAATGTCGATCTCGGCATGCGCTTTCGCGACCGCGACGAGCCGTCATCGGGCGGCACGCTGGTGATGAAGGAAGTGATGCTGCCGATGTGCAGCCCCACCTATCTCGGCGAGACCGATCCCACCGAAGGCAACACCATCATCCGCCTCGCCGAGACGCCGGGCGACTGGGCTGCGGATTATGAATCGCTGCTGACCGGACGACGCGGCGCCGCCAAGGCGCTGAGCTTCACCGACTATGCCGTCGTGATGCAGGCCGCCCTGCTCGGCCAGGGCATCGCGCTCGGCTGGCTGACGGTGGCCTCGCACTGGTTGTTGACCGGCGCGCTGGTGCCGGCCTCCGACAGGCTCACCACCACGCGCCGCATCTGCGAATTCCTCCCCCCGCGCAACCGGCCGATGCGCCCGATCGCCACCGAGATCCGCGACTGGATCATCGCGCAGATGAAGAGCGAGATCGCGGCGATCGACAAGCTCCATCCGGGGCTGAAGTTGATGACCGCCTGCTATTGAAGCCCAGCCGCGCCGTCAGCTCGCATCCAACGGCCATTTCGGACGATTGATCTTGCGATACGGCAACGAGGTGATGTCGCGCGCCACGACGCCGGGCACGTCGACCATCATGACCTTCGCGGCGATCGGCTCGAAGGAGGCGCGGAAATGCTGGGATGACTTGACCACGACGATCTTGCGCTGCGCGGGATCGACCCCGAGCTGAGTGAAGAGATCGGCCCCGAAGGCCTGGCAGCGGAAGGTCGAGAGCGCGACCTCGACGCCGTTGCACGCTACGAGCGCGCAGTCGCCAAGCCTCGCCGGCGTTCCCGCAAGGCCCGTCATGACCATGTCCGGCTTGAGCGCGCGGATCTCCCAGACGGCATCGACGGGATCACCGGACAGCGGCCCGATCTTGCCACCGATGCGCAGGCCCAGGCGCGCGCCGACACCGGCATCGAAGGCGATCCGCACCGCACCCGGATCCCATAGCGGCCCGAGACAGGCGCCCGCGACGTTGCGGTCGATGAGGCGCCGCAGGATATAGGTCGAATCGCCCGGCGCGCCGCCGCCGGGATTGTCGTTGCCGTCACCGAGCACCACCGTGCCGTTCGTGGCCACCGCCGCATCGAACGCGGCATCGACGCCGATGAGGGGCTCGACGAGCGCATCGCGCAGGTCGCACAGCTCGCGCGCGAGGCGTTGCGCCACCTCTTTGCCCCGCGCGCCGTCGGGATCCACCGCGGCGTCGCTGTAGACGAGCGTCTTGGTGCCCATGTCAGGCACGTCGCCCCAGGAGAAGCCGTGCACGATCGAGACGGAGACGATGCCGTCCTTGCCCTCGAGCGCGCGCACGCGGTTCACAAAACTCTTTCCCGGCTCGCGCGTGGTGTGCAGCGTCGCGATCATTCCGGTGTCGACGACCGCGACGTTGAGCTTGAGCCGTTTCTCGGCCAGCGCCGTGCAGAACCCGACGAGTTCCCTCGCCCGCTCCAGAATGTCCGTGTGCGGGTACTCCTTCCAGCAGATCAGAAGATCGGCATTCCCGACCATCGCGTCGCTGAGATGGGTATGCGGGTCGAGCGTGCCGCCGATGACGGTATCTGGTCCGACGATCCGCCGGACGCGCGCCAGCAGATCGCCTTCGCAATCATCATAGCCGTCGGCGACCATGGCGCCGTGCATGCCCAGCAGGACCATGTCGACGGGAAGAGCGGCCTCGAGGTCCGCAAGGAGCTGGTCGCGCAGGCGCTCAAAGGCCGCGCGCGTCACGATGCCGTTCGGCACGGCCGCCGCCACCAGCCCCTCGATCAGCGTCCAGCCACGCGAAGGCCCAACCTCGCGCGCGGCCCAAAGCGGGCCGCCGTGCATCTGCATCCTGTCGGGATGTTGCCCGGCCGGATAATAGGCACGCTCGTGGAATGCCGACACACCTGTCGGCATCGGCGCAAAGGTATTGGTCTCGGTGGCAAGGGCAGCGGAAAAAACGCGCATCGAAGGTCACTTCTCCCAGATAGCGGCCCGGATTATCGGGCTCCGCTCTGTTGCCTGCCATGATGAAACATGCTGATATCCGTTGCTAGATGAGCAACAATCGACGCGCCGCCGGGCGTCCCGCCCCCGACAGCCGGCAACTGGACTGCTTTCGAGAGGTGATGGCGACCGGCTCGATCCGGGCCGCGGCCGACGCTCTCAACGTCGAGCCGTCCGTCGTCAGTCGTCACATTGCGAGGCTTGCGGCCGATCTCGGCGTGGCGCTGTTCGAGCGACGTGGACGCGGCGTCGTTCCCACCGAGGCAGCCCAGATCGTGCTCGGCTATTGCCGGGAGAGGATAGCCGGCGACGACACGCTACGCAGCCGGCTTGACGAATTGCGCGGCCTGAAGCGCGGCACCCTGCACGTCATGGCCGGCGACGGCTTCGCCGAGGCGGTGATGGACCGTTTGCTCGCGGCGTTTTGCCGACGCTATCCGGGTATCGTCGTGACGCTGCGGGCCGGCAGCGCCAGGGACATCGTGCGGGCGATTGCCGACGACGATTGCCATATCGGCTTCACGCTTTCGGCCCCGCCGCACGCTTCGGTGCGCATCTTTCGCGAGCGGCCGCGGCCGCTGCGACTGGTCGCCAAGGCCGGCCACCCGATCGCCGCGCTGCGCGAGCCCGTCCGGCTCTCGGCGCTTGCGAGCCACGCCGTCGCGCTTGCCATGCCCGGCGCCGGTCTGCATGCGCTGGTCCAGGCCGCCGCCGTGAGAGAAGGCGTGACGATTTCCGCGAGCTTCACGGCAGACCGCGCCGCGACGCTGCGCCGCTACGCGCTCGCCGGCCTCGGCGTGACCTTCCTGTCCGAGCGCATGATCGCGCGCGAGCTCGCCCATGGCACGCTCGTCGCCCGGCGGACGGCGAGCAAGGTGCTGGAGAACAGCCGCGCACAGGTCCTGGTCCGCGCCGGCCGCACACTCTCCGCGCCGCTTCGCGCGCTGCTTGCCGAGGTCGAGCTGATCGACGCGGTGCTCTAAAGCGGTTTTGGCTGAAGCGAGGCGAGCCCAGAACTCGAATCACCTCTCCCGTAGGGAGAGGTGAACCGCGCACTGCCAATCGAACCCGATTTCGTCATGCTTCAAAGCGCGATGACGATCTATCGGCATCTCGTCGCGCCTTAACGATGCTCGATTGCCCGGATCGCGCCGCGGAGCTCGGCAAGGCCGCGCAGGCGGCCGATCGCAGTGTAGCCGGGATTGGTGCGTTTGGTGGCGGCGAGATCGTCCAGCATGCGGTGGCCGTGATCGGGACGGAACACAATCCTCTTGTCGGGCGAACGCCGCGCATTCTCCCTCAACAACGCCTTCAGCACCGCGACCATGTCGACATCGCCGTCGAGATGGTCGGATTCGTAGAACGACAGGCCGTCGGCCTCGCGCTTGGTCGCCCGCAGATGCGCAAAAGCGATGCGCGGCCCGAAGCGCTCGGCCATCGCAGGAAGATTATTCTCAGCGCGAACGCCGAGCGAGCCCGTGCACAGGCAGATGCCGTTGGCCTTCGACGGCACGGCGTCGAACAGCGCCTGGTAGTCGTCGGCGCTGGAAGCAATTCGCGGCAGACCAAACAGCGGACGCGGCGGATCATCCGGATGCAGCGTCAGCGAGACCCCGAGTTGTTCGGCCACTGGCGCGACACGTCCCAAGAATTCGGCGAGATGCTGCCGCAGGATCTTTGGCGAGATGTCGCGGTAGGTCTCCAACCGGTCACGGAACTGCGGGATCGTCATCGGCTCGGTGGTCGAGCCCGGCAGCGCACTGGCGATGACCATGACGAGATAATCGATGTCGGCCTGGCTCATCTGGTCGAACAGCTTCCTGGCGCGCGCCTGCTGCTCCGGCGAATACTCCTGCGCAGCGGCGGGCCGCTTCAGGATATGCAGCTCGAAGGCGGCGAAGCGATCCTGGTCGAAGCGCATGGCGCGGGCGCCATTCGGCAATTCCCATTCGAGATCGGTGCGGCACCAATCCACCACCGGCATGAAATTGTAGCAGATGATCTTGATGCCGGACGCGGCGACCGCCTCGAGGCTGGCAATCCACGCCTCGATCGATTTCGTCGCCTTGCCTCCAAGGCGCTTGACGTCGTCGGGGATCGGAATCGATTCCACCACCGACCAGGTCAGTTGCGAGCGACCCGGCTGGCCGTTCTCGATGAAATTCTTGCGCTCCTCGACCGCCTTGCGTGTCCAGGCCTCCCCGATCGGGACCTGATGCAGCGCCGAGACGATATCGCTCGCCCCGGCCTGCCTGACATCGTCGAGCGACACGGGATCATCCGGCCCGTACCAGCGCCATCCCTCGAGCATCATGAAACTCTCCAATCAGTTCGCGGTCAGCACGACCTTGACGCTCTGCGAGCGGTCGAGCGCCAGCCGCAGCGCGTCCGGCGCGGTCGAGAGCGGCCGCTCGGCGGTGACCAGCGACAACACATCGACGCTGCCGGCACCGATCAGTTCCACCGCCGTCATGAACTCGAAGCCGAAGCGGAACGAGCCGCGCAGGTCTATCTCCTTGGCCATCACCGCATTCGACGGCGTCGGAATCTGGCCGCCCGGCAGATTGCCGATCTGCACCACAACGCCGCCGCGCCTGACGGTGCCGATGGCGCTGGCAAGGCCGGCGGCCGTGCCGGAGACCTCAAATGCGACATCATAGGGACGCGACGCCGCCTGTGCCTTCAGTCCCTCCTCGCCAGCGGAGACGTTCTCGACATGCGATGCGCCAAGCTTGCTCGCGAAAGCCAGCGGCGCCGGCGCAATGTCGGCCACCGTGACGTCGGCCATGCCGGCGCGGTGCGCGGCGAGCATGGTCAGGAGCCCGATCGGGCCGGCGCCGAAGATGATGCCGCGCTTGCCTTCGATGTTGCCGGCGCGCGCGACCGCGTGGAGACAGACCGCGAGCGGCTCGGCGAGCGCTGCCGCCTGATAGGAGACGTGGTCGGGAATCTTCACGCATTGCGCGGGGATCGCGTCAAAGTAGTTGGCAAAGCCGCCCTGCATGTGCGGCGTCTTCGAGGCCGACCCCATGAAGTAGATGTTCTCGCAGAGGTTCGGTCGCCCCTCGCGGCAGGCGACGCAATGGCCGCACCAGCGCGACGGGTTGACGGCGACACGGTCGCCGACCTTCAGGTTCGCCGCGGAGCCGGAGATTTCCACGACCTCGCCCGAAATCTCGTGACCGAGCACCAGCGGCGACTTCACCACGAAATCGCCGGTGCGGGCATGGCGGAAGTAGTGCATGTCCGAGCCGCAAATGCCGCCGGCGCCGAAGCGGACGCGCACCATGCCTGATGCGAGCTTGTCGAGCGGATGCTCGACCATGCGCAGATCTTCGGGGCCGAACAGGGTTGCGGCGAGAGCAGTCGAGGTCATTTGGAAAGTCCCATGTATTTTGGCAGCCAGAGGGTCAGTTCGGGAATGTAGGTGATCGCGATCAGCGCGAGCATCAGCGGCACCAGCCAGGGCAGGATCGCCACCGTCGTGCGCTCGACCGAGAGTTTTGCCACGCGGGCCAGCACGAACAGCACCATGCCGAGCGGCGGATGCAACAGGCCGATCATCAGGTTCAGCGTCATGATCAGGCCGAAATGAATGGGATCGATGCCGAGCTTGAGCACGATCGGCAGGAGGATCGGCACCAGGATGGTGATCGCCGCCGTGGTGTCGATGAAGCAGCCGACGAACAGGATCAGGACGTTGGCGAGCGCCAGGAACACCCATTTGTTGTGGGTGATGCTGAGCATCCAGTCCGACAGCATTTGCGCCGCCTGCGACACCGTCAGCAGCCAGGCGAAGATCGAGGCGGCGGTGACGATGAACAGCACCGAGGCCGTGGTCTCGATGGTGTCGAAGGTCGCCTTTGCCACGGTCTTCAAGGTCATGGTGCGGTAGCGCACGAGGCCGAGGAACAGCGACCAGATCACGGCGGCGACTGCGGCTTCCGTCGGCGTGAACCAGCCGAGCGTCATGCCGCCGATCAGGATCACCGGCGCCATCAGCGCCATCACCGCCGAGAAGTCGAAATACCAGTCGATCGCGAGCAGAACACCGAGGCCGATCACGACAGCCATGTTGGTCGACATGCCGGCAACGACCATCAGCCAGATCGCGAGCGGGAACGAGAGCACGATGGCGATCTCGAGTCCGGCCGAGCCGAGCTGCGGCCAGGAGAACGGCGTGTCGCTGCCCCATTTGTTCTTGTGCGCGAAATAGGTGACGGTGATCATCATGAACAACGTCAGCACGACGCCGGGAATGACACCACCCAGGAACAGCGCGCCGATCGAGACATTCGCCATCATGCCGTAGATCACGAAGGGCAGCGAAGGCGGGATGATCGGCCCGAGCGTTGCGGACGCCGCGGTGACGCCGACCGAGAACTCGGTGGAGTAGCCGTGGTCCTTCATCGCCTTGATCTCGATGGTGCCGAGACCGGCGGCGTCCGCGATCGCGGTGCCGGACATGCCGGAAAAGATCACCGAGCCGATGATGTTGACGTGGCCGAGGCCACCGCGCATCCAGCCGACCAGAGCGACTGCGAACTTGTAGATGCGGCCGGTGACGCCGGCGATGTTCATGAGGTTGCCGGCCAGGATGAAGAACGGCACCGCAAGCAGCGGAAAGCTCTCGACGCCGGCGATCATGCGCTGTGCCAGCGTGACGTCGGGCGTCACGCCACTGACCAGGATGTAAAGCAGCGACGACGCGGCCATGGCGATCGCCACGGGAACACCGAGCAGCATCAGGATGAGAAAACCACCAAGCAGCAGCAACATGATCTTATCCTTCCGATCCGTCGTAGGCACCGGGTCGTTCGAGGATCGAGTAGCCCTGCCGCCAGTTCTGTGCCGCCACCTGCACGGAGCGCGCGAACATCAGCACGAAGCCGAGCAGCACGGCGTAATAGACGTAGTCCTTGGGAAGATTGATCGTGGTCATCTGCTCGTCGCCGATGATCTGGATGTAGATCCAGACCAGCTTGATCGCGTAGCCGAAGAAGACGATCCGGATCAGGTCGATAACAGTCGACAGTGCGCGCGCCACGAGATGCGGCAGATAGCGGTAGATCAGGTCGACCTGGATGTGCCGCGACAGCCGCACGCACATGGACGCGCCGATGAAGACCACGCCGATCAGGCAGTAGGTCGCGATCTCCTCGGTCCAGGCATAGCTGTCGTTGAGGACGTAGCGGGTGAAGAACTGGAGGAAAACGGCGAGCGCCATCACCCAGAAGATCGCCAGCGCCAGCCAGTCCTCGAAAGCGTAGATGCCGAGATCGACCTTCGGCGTCGCCTCTTCCTCGAAGGTGTGCGCGATCTCGTCCGCGGTGATCTGCCGGTGTATTTCGGCGGTCGACATGGGGGTTACCTCTCTCCAAATCGTCGTTCCGGGATGGTGCACTCGAGCGGGATTGAACCGATTGTCGCGGCTCGCTCACCTCTCCCGCTTGCGGGAGAGGTCGGCGCGTAGCGCCGGGTGAGGGCTTTGTCCTCTAGGGGATTGTCCCGTTGCGGAGATACCCTCTCCCCAACCCTCTCCCGCAAGCGGGAGAGGGAGCGCACCTCCGTTGAAGCAATCAAACTTGATCCCATCACGCGCGAGCACCAGACCCTGAAACTCGATATCTCAGGTGCGCAATTACGCACCTTGGGGTCAGTCCTGCGGACCGCCCCGGGATGACGATGACCTCGTCACTTCACCGCCTGGATGCGTTCCCAGTCGGCCTTGCGATAGCCAAACGTCTCGAACGCGACGTTCTTCAGCACGGTGTCGCGGAACTCGTTCTTGTCGACCTCGGTGACGGTCAGGCCCTTCTCCTTGAAGAAGGCGACCAGCTTGGCCTCGTTCTGCTTGATCTCGCCGGTGGCCTTGGCGGCGGCTTCCTGGGCCACGTCGGTGAAGATCTTCTTGTCCTCGTCAGAGAGCTTCTTCCACAGCGCGCCGGCGATCACGGTGTTGAGGTGATCGACGATATGGCCGGTCAGCACGATGTGCTTCTGCACTTCGTAGAACTTCTTGGCCTCGATCGTGGTCAGCGGATTCTCCTGCGCCTCGACGGTGCCGTTCTGAAGCGCGAGATAGACTTCGGCGAACGCGATCGGCGCAGTGTTGGCGCCGCAGGCGCGCGGCATCGCCAGATAGGCCGGCACGTCGGGCACGCGCATCTTCAGGCCCTTGAGGTCTGCGCAGCTCTTGATCGGCTTGTTCGACGAGGTCTGGCGCACGCCGTAATAGGTCACCGCGACGATGTGGTGGCCACTCTTGTCCTCATAGCCCTTGGCGAGCTCCTTGAAGATGTCGCTCTTGGTGTAGGCCAGGAGATGGTCGGCATCGCGGAAAGTGTAGGGATAATAGGTCACGCCGATCGGCGGGAAGCTCTTGGCCGCAAAGCTCGAGCCGGAGATGATGATGTCGACCGAGCCGAGCGAGAGGCCCTGGTTGATGTCGGCTTCCTTGCCGAGCTGGGACGCCGGATAGACGTCGACCGTATAGCGCCCGTTGGTGCGCTTGCCGATCTCCTGCGCAGCCCAGACCGAAGCGGTGTGGAACGGCTCCGAGGTCTCGTAGACATGAGCCCATTTGAGCTTGGTCTGCGCCAAACCAGCCTGGGTCGTCGCGAACATCGCCGCGGCCGAGACCGCGAGCATCATCGTCATCTTCTTCAACACTGACTTTTCCTCCATCGTTCAAGTCTGCTTCTTGTTCGCCCGAACCCTGAGCGGATACGGGCCGCCCAATCTCATCGCCGCCGCGCGCTACCGCTTTTCGCCTTCGTCCTAGGCGCCCGTTCCGGTTTTGCCGGCGTTGCCGCAGACCGCGTCGAGGACGATCCGGCCGCGGTCTCGGCGCCAAAATTCTGCGCAAAGCGCTCCTGCGAGCGGGCCAGGTGATTACCCATCGCCTCGCGCGCGGAGTCCGGATCGCGCGCGACGATCGCGTCGCGCACGGCGCGATGCTCGTCCAGCGCGGTGCGCCACGTGCCCGGGTTTTCGAAATAATGCGCAAGCTGCGCGAAATAGGGATTGAGGCGCTGGTCGAACAGCTCGCCGACGACACGCACCAGAACGGCATTGCCGAGGCTTCCGGCGATCGCGACGTGGAACGCGCGGTCGTGGACCATCGAGGCTTCGCCGGGATGCTCGACATTCTCCATCGCGAGAAGGGACGCATCGATGCGGGCGACATCGTCCTTCGTCGCGACACGCGCGGCCTGCTCGGCGATCGCACTTTCCAGGAATTCGCGGGCGCGCAGGAGCTCGAACGGACCTTCGATGCCGGCGGCTGGCGGCGCGGGTGCAGCGTCCGCGGGGTCGATCACATAGATGCCGGACCCGACGCGGATGCGGACACGGCCTTCGACCTCGAGCGCAATCAGGGCTTCGCGCACGGTCGGCCGCGAGATCTTCAGCTGCTCGGCGAGCTCACGCTCGGTCGGCAAGCGGCTGCCGACCGCGTACTCGCCGCTGTCGATCAGGCTTCGCAATTGATCGGCGACCTGGCGATAGAGCCGTCTCGCCTCCACAGCTTCCAGCGGCACGCTGGTCCTCCCCGAAAGGGTCGCGCCGGGTCGACCAGACCCGCGGCCCGCCAATTTTGGATAATTGGCCTTACCAATTGACCGAAGCATTGACCTGATACCGGCGCCATGTCAAGCAGCGGCAAAGCAAAGGGGAGACGTCCATGCGCCTTAATTCGGTGCGCCTTGGCCGCGCCAATCTCGACCGGCTGCCGCCCGCCATCCGCCGCCCGGCCTATGACCGTTCGCGCGTCACGGCCGGCATCGTGCATCTCGGCCTCGGGGCCTTTCATCGCGCGCACCAGGCCGTCGTCATCGACGATTGCCTTGCCGCAGGCAGCTCGTCCTGGGGCATCGTCGGCGCGAGCCTGCGCAGCCCGGATACGCGCGACGCCCTCGCCCCGCAGGATCATCTCTACACCGTCGCCGTGCGCGCCGCCGAAGGCACCGAGCACCGCGTGATCGGCGCGCTGCTCGACAGCGTCGTCGCGCGCGAGAAGCCGGCGGCCCTGGTCGAGCGGATGGCCGACCCCGCCATTCGCATCGTCTCGCTCACCGTCACCGAGAAGGGCTATTGCCACACGCCGCAGACCGGCGATCTCGACGAGCGGCATCCGGACGTGGTGCACGATCTCAACAATTTTGACGCGCCGCGCTCGGCTCCCGGCTTCATCGTGGCCGCGCTGGCGCGCCGGCGCGCTCTGGGCGCCGCGCCCTTCACCGTGCTGTGCTGCGACAACCTTGCCGCCAACGGCCACACCGTGCAGCGGATCGTGACGCAGTTCGCCGCGCTGCGCTCGAAGGACCTCGGCAAGTGGATCGCCGATACCGCCGCCTTTCCCTCGACCATGGTCGACCGCATCGTGCCGGAGACGACGGATGCCGACCGCGATGCGGTGTCATCCGCGCTCGGCTTTCGCGACGCCTGGCCCGTGATGACCGAGCCGTTCACACAATGGGTGGTCGAGGACCGCTTCACCGCGGGCCGGCCCGACCTTGCCGCCGCAGGCGTCGAGCTCGTCACCGACGTCAAGCCGTTCGAGCTGATGAAGCTGCGGCTGCTCAACGCCAGCCATTCCGCGCTCGCCTATCTCGGCTATCTCGCCGGCTACGAGACCATCGCCGACACCATGCAGGATCCGCATTTCGCGCGCCTCGCCGCACAGGTGATGGAAGAGGCCGCGGTGACGCTGACGATGCCTGCTGGCACTGACCTTGCCGCCTATCGCGCCTCGCTGCTCAAGCGCTTCGCCAACCCGGCGCTGCATCACCGCACCTGGCAGATCGCGATGGACGGCTCGCAAAAGCTGCCGCAGCGCCTGCTCGGCGCGATGCAGGACCGCTTGCGCAAAAATCTGCCGATCGCAACGCATGCGCTCGCGGTGGCCGGCTGGATGCGCTACGTCACCGCGCTTGACGAGCAGGGGCGCGCCATCGACGTGCGCGATCCCCTCGCCGCCGAGTTCGCCGCGCTGGCGCGCGAGGCAGGCCCCGTGGCCGAACGGCTGGCGCCCGCACTGCTGGGCGTTCAGAAGGTGTTCGGGCCCTTGGGTGCCGAGCCGCGTCTGCGCGAGGCCGTGACCGCAGCGCTCGGCAACCTCTACAGGGCCGGCGCGCGGCGGGCGGTGGAGACGCTTTTCTCCGCGTGATCATAAAGCGGGCAATGCTGCACTGCGGTCAAATCTAACGGAAGTCGCGCTTGATTTTTGCCCGCCATTGCCCCACCCGAGAGGCATGGCAAAGGACAACAAGGTCATCGCCGCGAATGCGGCCTTTTACACCGCCTTTTCGACCGGCGACTTCGCCGAAATGGAGCGGATGTGGGCGGATGACGACGCCATTTCCTGCATCCATCCCGGCTGGCCGGCCATCGTCGGCCGCGCCACGGTGATCGGAAGCTGGCGCGATATCCTGCAAAATCCTGAAAGGCCGCAGATCGTCTGCGCCGAGCCGCAGGCCATCGTCGACGGCGACAGTGCGCGCGTGCTCTGCATCGAGATCGTGGACGGCACCGCTCTGGCTGCCGCCAACCATTTTCGCCGCGTCGGCGACGACTGGCGCCTGGTGCACCATCAGTCGAGCCCGATCGCGCAGATTGTCGAGCAGGCTGAAGACGATAGAACGAGTCACCGCGTGCACTGACGACGGCCCTCACGCCGGCGTGATCTACTGTGCATGGGGTTGTTTTTTCAATTTTATTCCGAGGCCCCGAGTTCCGACAAATCGTCCAGCACGAACCGGGCGTCCGTGAAGTCATCATCCCGGAAGAACATGCTTCGGGTGATGATGACGGGAATGTTCGCCCGCGACGCGGCGATCAGCCCATTGGCAGAGTCCTCGATCGCGACACACGCCAACGGCTTCAGCTTCAGCCGCGCCAGCACATCGAGATAGACATCCGGCGCCGGCTTCTTGCGCCCGACATCGTCGCCGGCAACGACCGCATCGAAATCAGCGGCCCAGTGCGCTCCCAGCGCCTGCGACAGCAGCGCGTCGACATTGCCGTGCGAGGTCGTGGTCGCGATGGCAAGCCGCTGGCCGCGCGCCTTCGCCGCAGCGAGCAGCTCCGCCACGCCCGGCCGTAAGGGGCAACAGCCGGTTTCGATCAGCCCGGCGTAATGTGCGGTCTTGACGCGGTGAAGCTCAGCGATGTCCGCATCCAGCAAGGGCGGCGCGATCCCCAACCTTGCGTGGTAAGCGCGCATGCGCTCCTTGCCGCCCGTCACCCGCAGCAGGTCCTTGTAGACGGCGCGGTCCCAGTGCCAGTCGAGACCGTGGCGGGCGAAGGCATGGTTGAAGGCCTGTCGATGCAGTTCCTCGGTCTCAGCCAGAGTGCCATCGACATCGAAGATCAGCGCGGCGGCGCCGCGGATCAGCTCTGCGGCATCGTAAGGCGTTATGGTGGGCGCTTCTGCCTGCATGATCGACGTCCTCATGACAGTCGACCATTGCCCGCACTGGCGGGCGAGTAAAATCGCAATATCTTTTGCCGGACCCAAAAATCTCTTATGAGCAGGGGCGCGCAGCTGGCGCGAACGGGAACTCTGCACGAGAGACGCATGCGGCTCTTTATCCTTGGCCTTGGCTATAGCGCCCGACACTTCGTCGGCAAGTTCGGCGGCAGCTTCTCGCATATCGCCGGCACGGTGCGGGATCCCGCGCAGCGGGACGACCTTGCGGACATCGAGGTGCACGCCTTTTCCGGCAACAATCCCGCCCGCGAGACAGCCGAGCGGGTCCGCGCCGCCGATGTCCTTCTGATCTCGATCCCGCCCGGCAGCGGCGGCGATCCCGCAATCGCGGCCTTCGCGGACGTGCTGGCGACGGGCCGTCAGCGCAAGATCGTCTACCTGTCCACGATCGGGGTGTATGGCGATCACGCAGGCAGCTGGGTGGACGAGAACACGCCGCCGCAGGCCGTCTTCGAGCGCACCCGCATCCGGCTCGCAGCGGAGCAGGCATGGACCGACACGGCGCGTGGCGATGTCGCGATCCTGCGGCTTGCCGGCATCTACGGTCCCAGCCGCAACGCGCTGATGACGCTGCGCGCCGGCACCGCCCGCCGCATCATCAAGCCCGGACAGGTCTTCAACCGCATCCACGCCGACGACATCGCAAGCGCGATCATGGCCGCGGTTCGTCACCAGGGCGGCGGCATCTTCAACGTCTGCGACGACGAGCCTGCGCCGCCGCAGGACGTGATCGCCTATGCCGCGCAGCTCATGGGCGTTGCCCCGCCGCCCGAAGAGGCGTTCGAGACCGCCGAGATGTCGGTGATGGCGCGCAGCTTCTATTCCAGCAGCGCCCGCGTCTCCAATGCAAAATTGAAGCGCGAACTCGGCGTCACGCTCGACTATCCGACGTATCGGCACGGCCTCGACGCGCTGTGGCGCGCGAACGAAGGACGATAGGGTTCCGGCATCTCCGACGCCTCCCAGACATGCCCTGCCCGCGCTTGACTTCGCACCAGAGCGGTCGTGTTCTAGGCACCGAGCGAGCCGCTCGCATAACGAGCTCGCCCCTTGGGAGGATCCAATGAAGAAGACGATCGCCATGATCGCGGCGGCGGCTGCCGTCATCACGTTCGGCGCAGCGCGCGCCGCACCGCTGCCCGAAGCCAATCCCGACGACGTCGGTTTCTCGAAGCAGGGACTTGCGCGGCTCGACAGCTTCTTCGCCCGCGAGATCGCCGCCAAGCGCGTGCCCGGCGCAGTCGTCGCGGTGGCGCGAGACGGCAAGCTCGTTCACCACAAGGCCTACGGCATGCTCGATCCGGACAAGGGCACGCCGATGCCGGTCGATGCGATCTTCGCGCTGGCCTCGATGACCAAGCCGATGGCGGCCGTCGCCGGCTTGACGCTGATGGAAAAGGGCCAACTGCCGCTCCAGGCCAAGCTGTCCGACTACTATCCCGGCTTTGCCGACATGAAGGTCGGCGTTCAGCAGGCCGACGGTTCATTGAAACTCGACCCGCAGGCCTCGCCGATCTTCATCCACGATCTCTACCGGCATACGTCCGGATTGATGTATGGCGGCCGCCCGGACTCATCGAGCCCGGTGGCGCGGCAATATCCTGATGGCGTCGCGCCGGCGATCGAAGGCGACACCCAGGCCTTCATCGACCGCATCACAAAGCTGCCGCTGGCGCATCAGCCTTCGACCGAGTTCGAGTACGGCTTCTCGATCGACGTGCTCGGTGCCGTCGTCGAGAAGGTGAGCGAGCAGAAGCTCGGCGACTATCTCGCCACCCATGTCTGGCAGCCGCTCGGCATGAAGGACGCGACCTTCCATCCGACAGACGCGCAGCGCCCCCGCCTCGCCCGTCCGTTCGCCAACGATCCGCTGACGGGGAAGCCACAAGCCATCAAGCTGCTGGACACGCCGACCAAATTCGACTGTGGCGGCGCCTGCTCGTTCGCGACGGTCGGCGACTACATCCGCTTCGGACAGATGCTGCTCAACGGCGGCGAACTCGACGGCCAGCGCATCCTCGGCCCGAAGACCGTGCATCACATGACGACCAACCATCTCGGCCCCGAGATCAAGAACAACGTGGCGAACATCGAGCCGCATCGCGCCGGCTTCGGCTTTGGCCTGTCGGTCGCGGTCCGCACCAGCGAAGGGCTGTCGTCAGTCCCCGGCAATCCCGGCGAGTTCACCTGGAACGGCGCTTACGGGACGCAGTTCTTCTGCGATCCCAAGGAGCGCCTCGTCGTGGTGGTGGGAACGGCGGCGCCGGGCGAGCTGCGCAAATACTATCGCGAGCAGGTCCAGGACATCGTCTACGGCGCGATGGTGAAGTAGCGTCAACGCATCTTTATGGAGAAGGGGCGGCCGATCGGCCGCCCCTTTGAAATTCAGCTCAGCTCAGAACGCCATATTTCTTGAACCAGGCCTCGGCCTGCTTCCAGGCATCTTCCGCCGCCTCCTTGCGGTAGCTGCCGCGATAGTCGGCATGGAAGCCGTGCGGCGCTTCGGGGTAGATCTTGAATTCGGCCGTCTTCTTGTTCTGCTCGAGCGCCGCCTTCATCTGCTCCACCTGGGCGACGGGAATACCGGTGTCGGCGCCGCCATAGAGACCGAGCACCGGCGCCTTCATCTCGGGGGCCAGCTGCATCGGGCTCTTCGGCCACAGCGGATTGGCGGGGTCGACCACAGTCCCATAGAAGGCGACACCGGCCTTGAGGGTGCTGCTGTGAGCGGCATATTCCCAGACGGTACGCCCGCCTCGGCAGAAGCCGATGATGCCAAGCTTGGCGGTGTCGCCGCCCTGCGATCCCGCCCATGCCACCACCGCGTCGAGGTCGGACAGCAGCTCGGCGTCGGGCTTGGCATTGACGATCGGCAGCAGGTCCTTGATCTCGGTGATCTTGGTGAGGTCGGCGCCCTTGCGGAAATAATAGTCAGGAGCGATCGCGAATGCGCCGAGCTTGGCGAGGCGCCGCGTCACGTCCTTGATGTATTCGTGCAGGCCGAAGATCTCCATCGCCACGATGATCACCGGCGCCTTGGTGTTGCCGGCGGGGCGGGCGAAATAGGCAGGCATTTCCTCGGAGCCGACCTTGATCCTGGCGTCACCAGCCTGGAGGCCGCTGGTGTCGGTCGCGATCACCTCGGCGCGGACCGGACCTGCCGCAAGCGTGTAGCCGGCGGCGACGGCCGCAGTGGCGCTCATGAATCCGCGGCGCGAGACCGGGGCGACCTTTGTCAGCCCGACGACGTCGGATGTCATGTTGGTTTCGAAGCTCATCGGTCTATCCCTTCCTGCTGCCTGTCATGGTACCCCCCGGGGGCGACGCATTCGCCAATAGTTGCCGGGGAAACGCAAATCACCAGCCTGCGAGAATGCGGTCTCCAGGGTTGTCCCCGACGCTGCTCCACAGGTTGTCATGTCCCGCACGGGCTGGATCGAGGTGAAGCCGCAGGTCGGCATCGCCAACGCAAGGCGACGCGCCAGCCGACCGGATTCGATCGTGTGCCTGATTTAACCGCGCGGCGGCGCTGCGGCGCAACATCCATTAACCGAAAATGGGGGTTCTTCCGCCGCACCTCACACGGTCAGAGGTTGCAGACGCTCCGCTCCTTCGCGCAATTCGAAACGCGCTCCCGCAACAAATGGGCTCCATGGTGGCCGCAACGACACATCATGTTGCCCGGATGTTGCGCGCTGTCGGAATCCTGCACGCGAACCGCAGTCATTTGACTGAAATTTTCGGAAGAGTTGAGCCGTGCGGTTTACTCGAACTTTCGTTGTGACGCTCTAGTTCCACGGCCGGAAGTTCCATCTCCGGAAAGCGAGAGACCTTCCAAAGCGCGCTCCACAGTCCGGCTACGGACGAAGGATCGCCCGAGAGCTTCATTCTCGTCCACCCAGATTGCGCTACCCAAGGGCTCAATTGAATAAAGCTTTATCCGACCTGGAACTGAAATGAATTTGGCTCGCGAATCGATTGAACTGTTGGAGCAGGTCGCACGGATCCTCTGGTTCGAAGGCACCAAGCACGGCCTGCGCGACCGCGAGTGGATGGCGCTGCGCTTTCTCTCGCGCGCCAACCGGTTTTCCCGCACGCCCTCCGCGCTCGCGAGCTACGTCGGCACCACCCGCGGCACCGCCTCGTTCATCATCGGCGAGCTCGAACGGCTCGGTTATCTCGAGCGAAAGCGCTCGGCCAAGGACAAGCGGTCGGTGATGCTGAGCGTCACGCAGCAGGGCAAGAAATTCCTCGCGCGCGACCCCGTCAACGTTCTCGTCGAGGCGATTGCCGTTCTCGACGACGAGGCCAAGATCCGCTTCCGCGACGCGCTCCGCCACGTGCTGGATCAGTCGGACGCGGCCGAGCAGCGGCACCACACCGACGTCTGCAAGCGCTGCATCTTCCTCCGGGAAGATCGCACCACCGCGGACGGCAAGACCACTGTGGAGTTCAGCTGCCGCCTGTTTCGCGCGCCGATCGCGGAGCCGGAGGTCGATCTGCTATGCACCAGCTTCGAACATCACCGCCAATAGAAGGCGGCTCCCGATCACGGCGTTGCCTTGCGCGACGAATAGATCACGCCCCCGCTGGATTCGACCACTAGGCGCCCGTTCTCGTTCCGGATCTCTTCGATGCGGCCAAGCCCGGGGACCTGCTGTCCCAGCACGGCCTCGATGACGCCGTTCGGACTTTGCAGGATCGCAATCCCCTCATAGGCCTGGCGGACCGACCAACCCTTGACCACCTTCCGCGGCACCGATGCGCGCTCGGAGGAAGGCACCGAGCCCGTGACCTCGGGAGCAGCGAGCGAGGCCATCATCGGCGCGGCCTGTGACGACGGCTGCGATTGCGCCATCGCCGGCACCGGGGCCTGGACTTGCGCCAGGGCGAGCTTGTCGAGCTTCGCCGTCGAGGACGAGCTCACCCGCTCGATCCGGTCCAGATTCTCGGCGAACCTGCCGAAACGATCATTGGTCGCCTTGCTCGATTGATCGACCGCGGTGCGCAGGCCGTCGAGATTTTCGGACACGCCCGACACCTGCTTGCGCAGCTGGGCGACCGTCTCGCGCAGATTCCTGATCTCCGTGTTGGCTGCGACGTTGTTCTGGGCGGGCTGGGTGGTGAGATAGGCGATCACGCCGGTGCAGGCGCAGACCACCAGAATGGCAGCGACCGCCAATGTCGCGAGCGGCGCGACCCAGGTCGGACGGGGCGGCGGCGGCTTGGCCACGATCACGGCCGGCTTGATCACGACCGGCGCCGGCTTGGGTATCGCCATCTTGTCGAGGCGCGCCTTGGCACGAATGCGCTTCAGCCCCTCGAGCGCCTCCTTCGCCAGAGTCTCATCACTCGTCGCAGCCGACACGCGCTTGGCGTTCGCAGCGGGCTTGGCCGCTTGCGTCGCGTTGTCCTTTGCATTGCGCGGTTCCGGAGCCGGCTTGGCCGCCGCGGAAACTCCAGCGGTCTCGTTGGGACGAGTTTTTCCATCGGACAACATGTGAGGATGCTCCGTTCGCTTCGATCTATCGAACGACGACGTTATGTGTCGAAGCTTGCCTGAAACGTGCGCATCGAAAACTTTTCATCGCACACGATGCGACATCGCATGAGTCGAAAGCGTCACGCACGTGGCGAGAGTGCGACTCGAAAGACACACACTCGCCAAGATTTCGCCAAGCTGGAGTCGCCTCGCCACACATGAGTCGAATTGTCGCATGTGGAAACACCTCGGAGAGAGTCAATCCGGGGTTGAAAACCCCTCCATGCGCATGATCGGCAGCACTACCCAAAATAGCTGTGATTATACTGGGATGCGGAACTATAGAACCGCTACGGTGCAAAACTAGTTCGGATTCAAAATCAACTGATGCGATTGAGTGTATCAAGAAACAACCCGAAACAAACCAACAGCATCAAACACACGTAGCAATCGCTTTGTTGCGCGCGCTTGATCGGAAATCGGCAATTGTTACGGTCCTACTCAAGTGATTCTCGCCAGTTGGCGAGGAGATCGGCAAAGTTCAGTAGCGTTCGGACGCGATAAGCAACTTGGCGCAACTGTTCTAGGTCGCTGTCTCAATCCGCCCCGCGAGGTGATCCGTAAGACACCCGCCGGGCCTCACGCAGTAAGCGTTCAGTATCGAGTCGAAGTAACAGGCCCGCGGAGAACGCAGGCACTGAATGCGTAGGGCTGCCCGCGAATATCGAAACCATAACAACGGTTCGCGGGATGGAAATATCGTCAAACAGCATGGTTGCCGAGCCGGGCATCACAATAACCATCCGGCCGCGACAAGTGCGAAACAGGGGCGAAAGACTGATGTATATAATCGTTGATGATCGCGAGAGCGTCACGAACAGCTACGTTGGAGGGCTCGTTCGCGAAGGTGTATCGTCGATCGGCTTCTCCTCCGGAGAATTCTGGGACTGGCTGCAATCTGCGAGTGAATCGGACCTGGCAGCGGTCGACGCCTTCCTCCTCGGGGATTGCGATGCCCGCGGAAGCCTGCCGCGGGCGATGCGCAAGCGCTCCTCGGCTCCTATCATCGCCATGAGCGGCCAGAAGATGCTCAAGAACACGCTGGAGCTGTTCGAATCGGGGGTCGACGATGTCGTACACGTGCCGATTCACCTGCGCGAGATCCTCGCCCGAACGGCCGCGATCGCGCGCCGCCGGGTGGGCGAGTTGCCGAGGCCCTGCGAGACCCGGATCCAGGTCTTCTTCAACGGACGTGACCCCGAGATCGCTGGCCACGCCCTCACCCTGCCCCGCCGCGAACTGCGCATTCTCGAATATATGGTCAGCAACCACGGCAAGTGGATCACCAAGACGCAGATCTTCAACGCGGTCTACGGCATTTTCGAGTCCACCTTCGACGAGAGCGTGATCGAGAGCCACGTCAGCAAGCTGCGCAAGAAGCTCCGCGACCGGCTCGGCTTCGACGCGATCGTGGCCCGGCGCTATGTCGGATACCGCCTCAACATCCCCGCCGGCGAGACGGTCGACGTGCCGATGCAGGAGCTCGACGAGGTCGGCATCCTCCTCAACAGGGCGCACGCCGTCCCGGCGGCCTATTCAGCAGGAAACTGACGCGCCAGGGCGCTGGCGCTAAAAATGACAACGGCCTCTGCGGAGCACCTTCGCAGAGGCCGTTGCACTTTCAGTGACCGAGACGGCCGAATGCAGGCACCGCAGCAGAACGTCGCCGCCCCAAAGCGCGACGAGATCGGATCCGCACATCGGATGCCCGGCCGAGCATGATCGCCCCGGAAAGCTGCTTCGCGCTTGTCCGGGCCATGCTCTAGGGCTTCTGCTGGAATTCTTCCTTCGAGACGTAGTTGAAGTCCTCGACCAGGACGTCCTGCACGACGTCGGCCTGCATCCGCTCGTTGACGCGCTGCTTGACGGCCGTCGTGAGGATCGAGAGGTCGTAGCGCGCGAGCTTCCTGAAGTCGAGGCGGTCGTCGGCATAGATCCTGCGGAAGGCCTCGTCGACGACGAACGGCTCCGGCGGAACGTTGAGCTGATGCATGGTCCGCGCCTCCACGGTGTAGACGAAGCGCGCGACGATATAGCCCTGCACGCCGCCGTTCTCGACCATGGGTACGCTGAGAGCCCGCGTCTTCTGGTACTGGAGCCCTTCCAGATATGCGTCCTTGGCCGGCAGCAGGCTGCCGTTTTCCTTCCAATAGGCCACGGCGTAGCTCGTCCCCGCGGTGAGGATGCAGACCCAGAGCCCGGCCAGAACGAGCCTGATCATTTTCCGTCCTGCGTTGCGCGACCGGTGTAGGTGCCGTCCGACTCGGCATCCTTGATCGCCCTGACGATGATGGACGCGACCTCGCGCACCGCGTCGTAATGCATTTCGAGGAGGGAACGATTGCGCTCGAGCTTGTCGCGCAACCGCTGGATCTCTTCGGTGATCTCGGCCTCGTCGCCGAGATGCATCCGCGCCCGCATCAGGCGGACGAATTCGAGCATGCTCCGGCTCTTCCGGGCACTGAAGTCGTCGAAATCGATCTTCCTGGCCGTTGCAAGCGCAGCCGTCTCCTCCTCGACGATGTTTCCGAGCCGGCGGATCGCCGCCAGCAGGCCGCGCATCTCGTCCGATCGCGCCGGCTCGGCGCCGCCGATCACGGCCTCGCCGCCGACATTCGGCAGCAGCACCGGCAACAGCGCATCGCCAGGCGCGGCTTCAATCGTCAGTGCCTCGGTGTCCATGACCGGCTGCTCCATCACCAGGGCCGCCGCGCCTTCTTGTGCCTGCATAGGAAATTCACCCTTCAACTTCTGTCGCCCATTCCCGGATCATCATCCGGCCTTCCCCGTAACGTCTGGCCCGGCCGGACGCGCAGCGGCAAGCTGACGGGCAATCCCGATCCCCTTGCCCTTGGCGAGCTGGTTGCCGAGCTGCTCGGCCAGCATCGACTTCCAGACGCTGCCGGCAGTCCCCTTGCCGAAGATTTCCTCGGACTCCTTCGGCAGCATCGTCTCGACGAAGGTCTGGAGGATGAATGCCTCAAACTTCCGGTAGACGTCGCCGGACGCAGGCGCCTTGATCACCTGCACCGGTGCCCCGTTCACTGCACCCGATTGCGCTTCGGCAACCTTCGTCGCGGATTGATCGGCCGCCGCAGCCTTGCCGACCTCCGCATCCATCGTGGCGGCGAAATCGGCGCCCGATGATTTCAGCGCATCGAGCTTCGCGGTCGCCGCGCGCTGCGTCACGGGGTCGGCAGCCTCGAGAACGTCGAGAACGAGGTCTGGTGTGGCTGTCACGATCATGTCTTGTTCCGGCTGGCTGGCCGCGGCGTCCACTCGCGCACGGTGAGGCTTGTTCCCGTCATCTCCTCGAGCGAGCGCTTTTCGGCCTCGCGAAGCTTGTCCGCGAGCGCCGCCCTGGCGACTTCCTCGAGCTGCTTCACCCGGCGGCTCTCCGAGCGGACCTGGTCGAGCTGCCGCGAAGCCTGCTCCTTCACGGCGCGCGCGCCGACGCTCGTCCTGTTGAGGCGCCGCGCGATCGACTCGCTCGACGACCCCGCCGGCGGTTTCCCCTCGTTCAGGGCCCCGACCAGCCATTCCTGCTCGTCCTGCAAGCTTCGCTCCTGCTGCCGCAATTGCGCGAGCTGCCATTCGGACAGCCGGAGCTGCAGCTTCACGAGCGAGACCATCCGACCAAGCTTGTCCGCGCGCGACTTCATGACGGTCATTCCGCCAGCCAGGACGAGATTCCGAGCATGAACTGCGTCAGGAGCTCGTCGCTGGTGAGGTAGAGCAGCAGGAAGCCTCCGAACAGCACGAAGGGCACCGAGATGAAGTAGACCGGAATCGCCGGCGTCAACTTGTTGATCAGGCCAACCGCCAGGTTGACGATGACGGAATAGACGATGAACGGGCTGGTGATCCGCAGCGTCAGCACGAACGCCTCCGACAGGCGGCCGACGAGCTGGTCGAGCGCCATGCTGCCGCCGAGCCTGTCGCCGGGATGCCAGACGTCGTAGGAGTTCATCAGCCCGCGCAGCACCTGCCAGTGCTGGTCGGTCATGAAGAACAGCGTGGTAACGGACGCCATGATCAGCGGCACCAGGGCCGGCGCCGGATCGGTGTCGCCGATCGGCGTGCCCGGGATATTGCTCAGCCCGATCGCGCTCGCCATCATGGTTGCCATGGTCTGGAGCGCCAGGAAGAACACGCGTCCACCAAGGCCGATGACGCTGCCGATCAGGATCTCGGAGCCGATCAGGAGTGCCAGCGTCAGCGGCGCCGCGTTGTCCGTCAGAGGTTTCAGGATCGCGATCAGGATCGGCGTCAACGCGAACGTCGTGACGAGCGCGATGAACAGGCGAACCTGGGCCGGGACGTTGACGCTGGAATAGCCGGGCACAAACATCAGGCAGGCGCCGATGCGGCAGAACACGATGAACGTCACCAGCACGCTGTCGGCGAGGCTGCTGATCACGATATGGCTCCGAGCGCTCTGATCTCGGCGCTGCGCGCAACTTCGACATGCGACAGGATCGGCAGTGTCGGGAACACCCGTTCGAGGATCATCCGGACATAGGGACGGGCTTCGGGGGTCACCGCCAGCACCACGCTGGTGCCGTTCTCGGTGAACTTGCGGATCGCGGCACTGGCTTCCGTCGCGAACTGCTCGATCAGGCGCGGATCGGCGTCGAATTCGACGACGTCGCCCTTGGCGTCGCGCTTCAGGCTCTGGTGGAAGGCGAGATCCCAGCGATTGCCGAGGCGGACCACGTTGACCACGCCGTTGTCGGAGAGGTCGCCGCAGATCTGCTGGGCAAGGCGCGTGCGCACATGCTCTGCGACCTGCTCGGAGCGCCGGACATGGGGCGCGATCTCGGCGATCGCCTCGAGGACCAGATGGAGGTTGCGGATCGACACGCGCTCGGCCAGCAGGATCTTCAGGATTGCCAGCAGACCCGAATAGGAAATCTGCGACGGGCAGAGATCCTCGACCAGGCGCTTGTATTCCGGATCGAGCCGGTCGAGCAGCCCCCGCATGTCCTTGTAGGACAGCAACTGGGCGAGATTGGCCCGGAGCACTTCGCTCAAATGCGTGAGCAGCACCGACAAATTGTCGACCGGCTTGCAGCCCTGCCGCTTGACTTCGTCGGTGAAGGCTTCCGTCACCCACAGCGCCTTCATGCCGAAGGCGGGCTCGATCACCTCTTCACCAGGCACGTCGGGCTTACCATCCTTGTCGACGAGCACCAGCACCTCGCCGAGCCTGAGCTCGCCATGGGCGACGCGCGTGTCGTGGATCCGGATCTGATATCCCTTCGGATCAATCGACAGATTGTCGGTGAGCTTGATCTCGGGAATCACGAAGCCGTATTGCTTGGCGAACTTCTTGCGTATCTTAGCCACGCGGTGGCCGAGCTCGGTGCGCGAGCCCAAGAGATGGACCGACAGGTGGCCGCCGAGCGACAGCTCGATCTCGGCGGTCTTGAGCGATTCCTTGACGGATTCCTTGGCCTCGACCTGGGCGCGCTCATCGGCCTTGCGGGCATCCTCCTTCCGCTCGCGCGCCGCCTGCCGCCTCGGCAGCGAGTAGCCGACGAAGGCCATGACGCCGCCCAGCAGCAGGAACGGCGCCAGCGGCAGGCCGGGCATCAGGGCCAGCACGAACATCATCAGCGCGGCGGCCGACACGGCGCGGGGATAGCCGCTGAGCTGCCGCAGCACCGCCTGCTCCGCCGAGCCCCTGGTGCCGCCCTTGGAGACCAGCAGGCCCGCCGACAGCGACACGATCAGCGCCGGCATCTGCGACACCAGGCCGTCGCCGACGGAGAGCTTCGTATAGACGTCGGCGGCGCGCGACAGGGTCAGGCCGTGATGGGTGACGCCGATGATGATGCCGCCGAAGATGTTGATCGCGGTGATGATCAGGCCGGCGATGGCATCGCCACGGACGAACTTCGAGGCACCGTCCATGGCGCCGAAGAACGCGCTCTCCTCTTCGAGCTCCCTGCGCCGGCGCTGCGCTTCCTTGTCGTCGATCAGGCCCGCGGACAGATCGGCGTCGATCGCCATCTGCTTGCCGGGAATGGCGTCCAGGGTGAACCGGGCACCGACTTCCGCGATACGCGTCGCGCCCTTGGTGATCACGACGAAATTCACCGTGACCAGGATTGCGAAGATGATCAGGCCGATGACGAAATCGCCGCCCATGACGAATTTCGAGAAGCCGGCCACGACGTGGCCCGCAGCCTGCTCGCCCTCGCCGCCCCGCGACAGGATCAGGCGCGTCGTCGCAACGTTGAGCGCAAGGCGCAGGATCGTTGCGATCAGCAGCACGGTCGGGAACGCGGAGAAGTCGAGCGGCCGCTGGATCCACAGCGCGACCATCAGGATCAGCGCCGACAGCGCGATCGAGAACGCCAGGCCGAGATCGATCAGGATCGGCGGTATCGGCAGAAACAGAATCGTGAGCATGGCCACGATGCCGCCCGCGAAGAAGGCATCGGCCCCGACTCGTCGCGGGGTTGGCAGGCTAGCAGCTAAGGTATCGGCCATGGGTCACCGGCAGAGGGTCCGCCCCGTAATCTGCCGCGCAAAGCTTACGCGAGGGTGGTGGCCGGTCGCCTCGCGGATCAGAAGCCGCGCTCGATATGCGAATAGACCATCTCGGTGAAGGTGGAGAGATGCGCACCGATGAAGGAGCCGGAGATGGCGACGACCACGAGAATGACGATGATCTTCGGAACGAAGGTCAGCGTCACCTCCTGAATCTGGGTCAGGGCCTGGATCAGCGCGATGATGGTGCCGACCAGCATCGCCGCGCCGACCGCGGGCCCCGAGGCTACGATGATCGTCCAGATCGCCGCCTGGACGATGTCGAGGGCGTCCCGCTCGTTCATGACTGGCTGATCGTGAGCCCCGGCCCGACGGCGACCTTGGTACCGTCCTCGAGGGTTGCGACGGAGCCGTCGCTGTTGATGGAGATCGACGCGACCTTGCCGCTGAAAGTCGCGCCGGTCGAGTCGGTGAAGCTGACGGTTTTTCCGATCAGCCCGTCGGCCTGCGACAACGACTGAGAAGACAGCAGCGCATCCAGCTTGGTATTGGTCTGCATCGCCTGCTCGACCGACGAGAGCTGCGCAAACTGGCTCATGTATTGCGAGGTGTCCATCGGGTTGGTCGGGTCCTGGTTCTTCATCTCGGCGATGAGAAGCTGGAGAAACGTGTTGTAGTCGACACTGTTGCTCGACGTAGACGTGGTGGAGCTGGTCGAACTGGACGAGCTGCTGGTGCTGTCGGTCGCGCTGGTGACGTTCATGTCTCTCTCCGCTGTCAGGCAGCCTCGAATGGGGAAACGATCGCGGCGCCGGCCAGGATGGCCTGCTCCACGGGGAACAGCGCTCGGATCCGCTTGAGCGCCTCGAAGTAACGGGTCGCCCCGACCATTTCGTCGACGGCGCCAAGTCCCTCCAGCATCTCGCGGTTCTCGCACACCGCGAGCAGGGCCGCGTGGTGCTGCGCGTAGAGCGCCGCGGCATCTCGGACGTCGGTCGGGTTCATCAGCATGAGCTGGACCATGAAATAGAGCTGTCGCAGCGCCGTGGTGGCGTCGGACGCCTGCATGATCTGCCCTTCGAGCAGAAACATCACGTCGTTGACGAGTTCGACGGAGACCTTGCGATCCACGCGAAGCACCGCGCCGTTGATGTAGATCCGTTCGCCCGCCCGCAAGGATATCTTCATTAGAGCGCGTCTCGGATCAGACGGTTGATTTCGATGAGCTGCATCACGTCGCCCGACTTCTCTTCGCGAAGCCGATCCGCCTCCTTGATGACCCACAAGCCGATCGAGATGATGTCGGCGCGCAGCTTGTCCGGGAGGCCGTTTTCCGGGTGCGCGAGATCCTCGATGAAGATCGTCCACAACCGCCGCACATAGAGCAGGCTCTCGACCAGATCCTCGAAATTGAAGCGCCCCTTCTCGATCCGCTCGAGCCGGTCGATGCCGAGGCTGAGCGCCTGTCGCTCGCGGCCTCTCTCCTGATAGCCGCTCTCTTCAACGACCGCTTCATAGGCTTCAAACGTCATCAGGACCACTCTGCGCAGGAAACCGAATAACAAAACAAGGGGTACGAACCATCGCAAATGAGCCTTGGCTCAGAGATAGTTGATCAGACTGATCTTCTGGAGCTGCGAGGTCAGCGCCAGCGCCGTCTGGATCTGGGTCTGCAGGGCGTTGACCCGGACCGAGGCCTCGGTCGGGTCAACCGCCTCCATCCCGACGATCTGATTGTTCAGAATGTCCTGCTGCGTCTTAAGCTTTTCGGTGGCGCCGGTGACCCGCTGCTGAACCGTGCCGACGCTGCCGCCGAGCGTCGCGAGGTCAGTGATGGCGTTACCGACGAGGCCGATGGCCTTGTCGACGACGACCTGGAACGTCTCCTGGCTCAGGTTCGCGTTCCCGAGATCCGCCATCATGGTGTAGGCCTCGGCAAGCTTGCGGAAGCCGGCCTGGTTGGCGCTCACGGACGTATCGGCGACCTCGGTCGTGGAGATTCGGCTTTGCATGACCTGGTCGGTGGCCGATGACCAGTTGGTATTCCAGGCCGGGCTCGCGAACTCGGCGTCGAAAGTGGTGTCGAGGAAGGTCTGCATTTGAGCCGGGGTAATGCTGCTCACGCTGGCGGAGGATTGCGAGAAGCCGAAGGTCGCAAGGAAATCGGCGTCGACCTGGTTCTTGCTGGCCGTACCCGCGGTGTAAGCCGTGACCGGTGCGTTCTGCGTGTTGATGCCCGAGAAGAGATACGAGCCGTTATAGGAGACGTTCAGCGCGCCGATCAGATCCTGGAGGTTGGAGGACGCAGGCGGCAGGACGATCCGCCCGCCACCGTCGGTGCTGCGGGCCGCGATCAGATCCTTGAGGAAGTCCGTTGCGGTCGTGGTGAGCTGGGTGATCCGGTTCTGGGTCGTGTCCAGGCGCCCCGAGACGAGCCCGTTGGTATCGACGAGCTGATCGGCGAAGCTCAGGTCCGCCCGCAAGGTGACGTCATTCCCCGTCGTGGCACCAAGCTGAAGGCCGACATCGGCGAAGCGGCCGGTGGTGGCTTCCTTCGAGGCTTTGGTCAGCGCGGCCTGATTGTTCGTGATCGAGGACCTCAACGACGAAGACAGCATCAAGGTCGAGATGTAGTTCGCGGTCATCATGGCTTAGTTCCCCACGGCAGCCAGCAGGCTCTGCAACATTTCGTCGACGGTCGAGATGATCTTCGACGACGCCGAATAGGTGCGCTCGACCTGAAGCATCAGGGACATCTCGTCGTCCATGTTGACGCCGCTGACGTTGGACAGCGCCGCGGTGCTGCGGTCGAGCAGCGTTTTCTGGTAGGTGACGTTGTCGTCCGCGGCCTTGCGCTGGTTTTCGATCCAGCTCGTCGACGACGAGGCGAAGTCGATCAAGCTGCCGCTCGGCTTGCCTTGCGTGGTTGCATCGAACGGCTGCGATGCATCCATGTCGCCGATCAGCTGCTGCAGCCGGGTCGAGTAGCCGCCGTTGCCGGCGGTGTTGTATTGGTATGCGGCATTGCCGCTGATCGCGCCGTCGCGCAGCAGATTCGGGTTGCCGCCCTGGGCCGGATCGACCGACGCCGCGACGCTGATCAGGCCGGCCAGGCCGACCGAGACGGTGGCGCTCGCCGGCATCGCCGGCGCGCCGGGATAGGTGAAGAGGCCGGGAACGTCGGGCAGCGCCGCAGCGGTCTGATCACTCTCCCTGAAGGTATTGATCAGGCCGCGCGCGATTTCGTCGAGCTGACTCTGATAGGTGACCGTGTCCTGGTCACGCAGCTGAGCGAGGCCCGCGAGCTTGCCCGACTTCAGCGGCATCACTGAATTGGCGCCGGTCACCGGCACGCCGTCGATATAGACCGCATTGCCCGTGGTGCCGGCCGTATACGCGTTGGTCGGCGCGAAACTCACCGTGCGCGCCGTCTTGTCGAACAGGACGACGCCGCTGTCGGTGTAGAGCGCCGCGTCTCCGTTGGGACGGAGCGACATCGTGACGCCGAGCTCCTGCGACAGCTGCGAGACGATGCTGTCGCGCTGGTCGAGGTAGTCGGTGATGTCGTCGCCGGAGATCGTACCCTTCACGATCGCGGTGTTCACCGTTTGGAACCGGGAGAGCAACTGATTGATGTTCTGAACCGACGTCTTCATGTCGGCATCGGCGCCCTCACGGACCGACTGCACGGTCTGGGTCGCCTGGTTGAGCGCGGTTGCCATGTCCTTGGCGGACGTGACCGCGGCCTGCGCCAGCGTGGTGTTGTCAGGGGCGTTGGCATATTGCTGAAGCGCCTGCTTCAGCGCATTGAGCTGCGCCGTCGGCGACTGGTCGAGCTCCGGATCATCCACCGTGGCAGACGCTATCTTCTGAAGACCGTCATAGATCGCGCCCTGCTTGGCCGACGACGAGGTCGCGATCAGGACGTTGTTGTAGAGACCCGAGCTGGCGGCGCGCTGGATTGCCGCCACATAGACGCCGGCCCCTGGGAGGTTGTCCAGCACGGCGATCTTGCGCGAATAGCCGGTGGAGCTGGCGCCGGCGATGTTGCGCGAGATGACCGACGACTGGATGCCCGACGCCATCAGCGAGGAGCGGGCGGATTCGAGGGCGGCGGTAAGATTCATGATCTGCTCTTGCCGGAGACGAGCGCTGAGGGACTCAGCGCTTCAGGTTGACGACCACATCCAGCAGGTCGGCGCCGGTCTGGAACGATTTCGAGTTCGCGGTGAAGCCGCGCTGGGCCTCGATCATCGAGGTCAACTCGTCCGCGAGATCGACGTTGGAATCCTCCAGCGCGCCCGACTGGATGGTGCCGAGGCCGCCCTGGCCTGCGAGCCCAACCTGCACGTTTCCGGACTCCAGGTTCGGCGAATAGACGTTGCCGACTTCGGGCGTCAGATGGTCCGGGCTCGGAACGGTGGCGAGCGCGATCTGGAAGCTCGGAAGCTCGGTGCCGTTCTTCAGGACGGCGGTGACCACGCCCTTGTCGTCGATATTCACCTTCTCGACCGCGGACGGCGCGTTGCCGTCGACCGTCGCCTTGAAGTCGAAGGTGGAGGCGACCTGTGTCATCGCCGAGAGGTCGATATTGAAGGCGGCAGAACCACCGGGGATCGCGACCGAGAGCGACGTCGGGCTCGCGGCGGCCAGCGCACCCTTGCCGGTCGCGCTAACGTCGAACGTGAACGTGGTCGTCGGACCGGTCGTCGTCAGCGCGGTTGCTCCGTTGTAGACCTCGATATCCCAGGTATTCGCGCCGGTCTTGGCGGCGTAGACGTCGAGCGTCACGGCATTGCCGATGTTGTCGTAAGTCACCATCGACGTCTTTGACGTGTAGTTGGCCGGCCCGGCCGGCCCGACGATCGCTGTTGCGCTCGGATCGAGATTGGCGGCCACGGTCGCCTTGGTCGACGGCGATGCCTGAAGCGCCATTTGGTTAACGTTGATGACCTGCAGGTTGCCGAAGCCATTGGCGGAGGTGTTCGGCACGGCGCCGTTCGCGATGTTGTAGCCCATCAACTGGAAACCGGCCGAGTTGACGAGATTGCCGGTGCTGTCGGGCACGAAGGCTCCGGCGCGCGTCAGGAAGTTGTTGCCGTTCGAGTCCTGCACCACGAAGAAGCCGTTGCCCTGGACCGCGAGGTCGGTCGTCGAGGTCGTGAACTGGTAATTGCCCGCATCGGAGATGGCGTAGCGCACCGTGGTCTCGACGGCGCCGGAATCGTAATTGCCGGAGCCGCTCTTCAGGATCAGCGACGAGAATTCCGTCGAAGCGCGCTTGTAGCCAGTGGTGTTGACGTTGGCGATGTTGTCCGAAACCGTCGACAGCTTGTTGGACTGCGCGTTCATTCCGGAAACGCCGGTGCGCATAACACCATACAGGCTCATGAAATTGGCTCCTTTGGTAGGTTGCGGCTACAATGCGGGTTCTTGCTTGCGCGGGGCTGATGATTGGGGACCGTGCACAACTTTCAGATCGTCATGGTCATGTCATTTTGGTCATGTCGTTTTGGGCTGACAGAACGAGCGCGCCTTGTCGGTCCACGCGCCGAAGCCGCTGGAGACGAGATGCGCGACGATGTGACAGACGTAGCGCTTCTGTGCCGGCTGATTGTTGGGTCCCGCGTTGTAGCGGGCGACCGCCATGGTCCAGCTTCCCTCGCGCTGCTTCAGTTCCTTCAGGAAGCGCGCGGCGTAGTCGACGTTCCTGGCAGGATCGAACATCGCGCGCACTGACGTGAACTTGTCACCATGGAAGTAGTGGTTGATCTGCATGCAGCCGAGGTCGATCAGCTTGATGCCCTTGCCGCGCATCGCCTCGAAATTCGCGATCGCGTCGTTGATGTCCTTGGCGAACACGGTCTGGCCGTCGGCACCGAGCGCGTAAGGATAGAGCGCGCCGCGCCGCCCGGTCTCGGTGAGGCCGACGGCATAGAGAATGCCGAGCGGAATCCCGTGCTGCTGGGCCGCGCGCGCCATCTCGCGCTCGCAGGGGCCTGCACTATCGGCGGCCGCCTCGGCGGCGCCGGCGTTACAGATAAACAGGGCCGCGGCGATTCTGCGGCGCCACGTCCTGGTCATGACGCGTCTCCTGGTTGGACTGGCGCTCCTGGCGGGCCTGCTTCGCACCACCGTCCGACTGCCCCGACGAATTGCTGGCGCCGTCGAACGTGCCTTGCGACTGGGACGATGGCTGTTGCTGACCAGAGAGCTGCGGTTGCGATTGACCGGAGCCGCTCTGGAATCCATCCAGCGAGCCGTGCTGGACGGGCGCGACGTCGGCGACGTAGCCTGCCGACTGCATCAGATCGCGGATCGAGTCGCGTTGCTGGTCCAGCATCTGGCTCGTGTCCTTGCGCTCGGCGGCCAGCTGGACGGACACTTCGGTGCCGACGAGACGAAGGCGCACGGTGACGTTGCCGAGCGCCGGCGGCTCGAGACTGATGGTCAGGATCTTGAGCGGCTGATCGGGCGCATTGGTCTGGGACGCCGCGAGATCGGGAGCAGCGGACGCCGTCGGCGCCGGCGATTCCTTCAGCTCGGCGACGACCGCATTGGCGACCTGTTGCGGAGCGTTGAACTGCGCCGGGGGCAGATGGGTCTCCTGCTGGACCACGGTGACCTTGGTCGCCTCCGGCAGTGCGTCCCGCGCCGAGGCCTTGGCAGCGCGTTCGACATTGGCCGTGACGGCCTCGAAGCCGGGTGTGGCGGGCATTGCCTTCGTCGATATCTCGCTGTCTTGCGTCGACGTCGCCAGGGCCGCGGTGGACGCTTGCGGAGCCGCAGCCTGCGAGCGCGCGGCGGTCGGAGCGACCGTGGATGGGGTGGGATCGGCCGTCGCCACCTTCGTCGCGCCGGTAGCCTGAACCTCGCGCTTCGTCGTGGACGACCGCTCGTCGCGCGCAGGCGCATCCTTCCTGTCGGCTGCCGGCAATTGCATCTGCGGCTTCACGTCAGGGATGGCGACGATCTCTGCGACGATCGCGGGAATGTTCGATCGGTTCTGGACGTCGACCTTCTCGGCATGGTCGGCCGGACTTTGCTTCTCCGACGATTTGTCCGTCTCCTTGTCGGAAGACTTCTCAGTGGATTTGGGCTTCTCGGCCACCGCGGTACGTTCAAGCACCGTCTCGTCCTTCGACTTGTCCTTCGCGGCCGGATGCACCAGGCGCGTGCTTAGCGTTCCAGCCTTCACGGCCGTACCACTGTCCTCATCGTTGAGCGCACGTTTTGCAAGGTTCGAGACGGTATGGAGCAGATCGTTGAACGATGAATCCGCCTGCGATTTCGCGCCCGTGCCCTTCGCCGAACGTGACGCGCCGCGCATATTGAGGGTCTCGGCGAGGCCCGAGAAAGCCTGACCGGAGGTTCCGCTGAGCTTGGTCATGGACGGCGATCCCTGGTGAGAAGTTCGAGTTCGCCGAGCTGCTTCTGCGCACGCACGAGGGCCGCGGTCGATGATGCGAGATCGAGACGGGCCGGCGTTACCGGAGGCTTGTCGGCGGTGGCGGCGGGTCCGCCCGCGAACGATTTGCGGACGTCGAGCGCGAGCTGAATCGTTGCATTCAGGAGAGGAATGTCGCGCTCGGGCAGCTTCGACCGGTCGAGCGCCTTCAGCTCGGCAAGACCGCCGTCATATTCGTCGTCGAGCGCTCGCGAGGCGCCGCGGAAGAAATGTGCACGCTCGCGCTCCGCCGAGGCGTCGGTGCTGAGCGTCAGCGCCCGCTCGCCGGCAAGCCGGGTCACGGCCATCCGTCCGCGCACCATCGCGGTGCGCGCGATCACCAGATAGAGCTTGAGGCGGCTCGCGCGGTCGATCTGTTCCAGCAGAGTGGAGATCCGCGCAAAGCGGCGCTCGTCGAGAGCCAGGCTCGATTGCGTCAGGCCCGAGGAGAAGCGCTGCCAGAAATCGCCGGCATAGATCGAGTTGCGGTAATGGCGAATATAGGCCAGCGTCAGGAACTCGAACTTGTCGAAATCCTCCGCCTGCCCGATCAACAGGATCTCGCGCCGCAGCGCCGCCTCTTCCACCAGCGTGCCGGGCAGGAGCAGGCGCGCGTCGTCCAGCCGCTCGATCGCGAGCGATGCCTCGGTGCGCGCGAACAGCGCGCCCTGGACCAGCGCGACCTGTCCGCCCAGGCCCGACGGTATCGTCCGCGGCTTGACGTCCTTGAGCAGTTCGCGCGCTTCGTCCTGGCGGCCCTCGACATAGGCGAGCGCGCCATCGAACAGCCGTCCATCCACGTTCAGCTTGTCGCGCGGCAGCTTGCGGACGACCTGCGGCGCGCCGCCGCTGAGCAGGTAGATGACGACGGCCTGGCCGTTCTGCGGGTTGCTCCATACGCTCGCATCGGCGGCGAGAAACTTCTCGCCGATCTGCCGGATCAGCGCGATGTGGCTGCCATGCGCCGCGGTGTCGCCGTTGGCGATGCCGTCCTGCACGGCCTGCAATGTGCGCACGAGCTCGTAGGGTTCGCCCGTTGTCGGTGCCGGCACTGATGCCGGCTCGGCCCATGCGCGCGCCGCCATGAATGGCAGCAGCAGCAGGGCGGTACGGAGGCGCGGCCTGATCAAGGGCGCTTCTCCCGGATCAGGATCTCGATCCGGCGATTCTGCGCGGCCGCCGGATCGTTCGGAAGTTTCGGTCGCCGGTCGGCATAACCTTCGACATGCTCGATCCGCTGCGCATCGACGCCGGAGCGCACCAGCATGTAATAAGCCATCTGCGCGCGCGCCGTCGACAGCCGCCAATTGTCGTAGGTGTCCGACTTGTACTGACGGTTGTCGGTGTGGCCGCGAACGATGATCATGCCGGGGCGCTTCGCCACCAATGGTCCGATCTTGTCGATCACACGGACGAGTTCGGGCCGCGGCTCGGCCGAGCCGACCGCAAACATGCCGAAGCTCGCATCGTCGGTCAGGCTGACCAGCAGTCCCTCCTCGACCTGACGCACCTCGGCCACCGGTCCCGCGCCGGCCTTGATATCCGACAGCGCATCTGCGATTGCGGATTGAAGCTGCTTGACGGTCGGCTGTTGCATTTGCGCGGCGCCGCGCGGCTCGGCATCCTTCGTCGTATCGTTGGCATGCGCCTGCGCGGCCGGTTGCGTGCTGCCTTCGCGGGAAGACTGCGACGGCGGCGGTCCCGGCGGCAGCAGGGGCGACAGGCTTGCGGACGAGGCATCCGCGTTCGGCGCGACGCTTCCGCCGGCGTCATCCGTCTTGGCGCGGCGCGCCTGCACGTCGCCCTGAGCTGTGCCGGACACGTTGTCGCGCGCGGACGCGTTCGGCTTGGGCTCGCTCTCGATAATGCGATCGGAATCCTTGGATGCCTGCGGCGCCAGCTTCCAATAGCCGGGATCAAAGGGATCCCGGTAGGCGTCACCGCCCTTGAGGCCATCCTCCTCGGCGGACGTCAGCGCGCCGGCACGGCGCTGGCCTGCAGCCTGGTTGGCGCTGTTGGCGATCTCGGCAAGCGTCGCATAGGGATCGCGGAACAGGACCTTCTCTTCGAAGGAAGCCGGCTTCTCGGCCGTCGGCGAGTCGCCGCGACGCTCCTCGTTCGGCCCCGCCGGCTGACGCCGGCCGTCCTGGCCTTCGAATGCGGTCGGCTCTTTCTTGGAAAGATCCTTGAGGCCCTTCGGGGCAGGCGCATTCTCGGCCAGCTTGATCGGGTTGAAATAGCTCGCGACCACCTGCTTCTGGTCCTGGTTGAGCGCATTGAGCAGCCACATGACCAGGAAGAACGCCATCATCGCGGTCATGAAGTCCGCATAGGCGATCTTCCAGACGCCACCGTGATGCGCCTCCTCGGCGAAGGCGCTACGCCTGCGAATGATCACCAGCTCGTGCTTGACTTCTTCCATGGCGGACTACCGGCGTGCCTCGTTCAAGCGGTCGCCCCAGGCCGTGATCTGCGTCTCGATCACGGTCTGGTCGGCCACGACGCGGACCTCGAAAGTCTCGGCGGCCTCGTACTCGATGCCCGTTCGCCGGGCTGTCTCGAGCTGCGTCTTCACCAGGTCGAGCAGTTCGCTCGGGCCGGTGATCTTGAACACCGGCACCGGCGAATTGCCGGTCAGCGCCGCGATCTGCTCGACCAGCGACCCGATCGCCTTGTCGCGGACGGCATCGGCAAGGAACGGCAGCAAGATCCGCGCAACGGAGCTCGCGATATTGGTCTCGATCTCGCGACATGCCGCCTCGAAACCGCTCACGATCGCGACCGCCTGCTGGTCCGACCACTTGGCCCGCTCCTCGCCGAGCCGGATTGCGCTGCGCACGCGCTCCTCGGCGACCTTGGCATCGCCTTCCGCAACGCCGGCCGCATGGCCGCGACGATAGGCGTCGTCGAGAAGATTGGCCGACGGAGCTTCCGCCTCGGGCGCCGGAGCCGGCGACTGAAGCTGCGGCTGCGATTGAGGCTGACGCTGCGGCTGGGCCGGTGTCGGCTGCGGCTCACGCCGGGCCTCCCTCGGCCTCGTCAGCGCGTCCTGGATCTTGGGCGGCGGAGGCGGCGGCGACTTGATCCGGCCGTTCGCGTCGAACTGCGTCAGAAATTTTCCGATTGCCGCGTTCATGCCGCCTCCTCGCGTCGCATCCAGTCTTTAAGGATCGCTGCCGCCTGCGCTTGATCGAGCCTGACGATTTGCTCCAGCCGCTTCTGCGGCGTTCGCTGCATCTTGCCTTCGAGGTCTTCGACGAGGTTGAGCTCGGCTTCCTCGCTGTCCGGCAATGCAAGCGCGGCTGCGGCTTCGAGCTCGGCGGCCTCCGCAGCCTCGGTCTGTTCCTGCTGCGCGCGATGGGTCAGAATGCCGTTGACCGCCGGCCGAAGTCCGAACCAGACCAGCATCGAAGCGACCGCCAGGATCGTCACCGCATTGATGACGCTGCCGAGCTGCCTGTTGATCATCTCGACGAAGCTGATCGGCGGCACCGGCGCCAATTCGCGCGAGCCTTCGATGAAATCGACCGCCGTCACCTGGATCTGGTCGCCGCGCTGCTTGTCGAGCCCGCCGGCCGTCGCCGCGAGCTGGCTGATCTCGGCGAGCTTGCTGTCGACGATGGCCTGGTTGGTCTTGTCGCCGAGATCGGCGACGAGACGCGCGCGGTTGACCAGCACGGCAATGAAGAGCTTCTTCACCAGGTAGCCGTCACTCACCGTCGTCGTAGTCTTCGACGAGACCTCGAAATTGGTGACGTCCTCGCGGCGTGTCTTGTCCTCGCTGGAGTTCTTGGTCCCGCCGGCGTTGACCTGCTGGTCGGGAAGATTTTGCTGCACCGTGGTCGGCGTCGAGCGATCCGCGTTCTGCGACTTCTCGTTTTCGCGGATGTTGCGGACGGAACGCTCGGCGCGGTTCTCGGGGTCGTAGACGGTTTCGTTAACCTGCCGCTTGTCGGTGGAGAGCTGCGGCGCAACGCTGACCTCGAAATTGTCGAGGCCCAGATACGGCGTGAGCGCCTTGCGGATGTTCTCCTGCACCATGCCGCCGACCGTCTTCTGGAGGCTCGCCATCTTGGTCGGCGCAGCGGTGGCCTCGTCCTCTTCGGCCAGCAGCATCGAACCGTCGGCATCCAGCACCGTCACCTTGTCGCGGCTCATGCCGGGGATGGCGGCAGCGACGAGGTGGCGGATCGACTGTGCCGTGCGCGCCTCGATTGCGCCGTCAGTGCGCAGCACGACCGACGCCGAGGGCGGCTGTTGCGTCGCGCGGAACGAGCCGCGCACCGGCAACACGATGTGCACCCGCGCCGCCTTGACGCCCTTCATCAGCTGGACTGTGCGCGCGATCTCGCCCTCGAGCGCGCGCAGCTTGGTGACCTCCTGCATGAACGAGGTCAAACCGAGCGAGCCGATCTTGTCGAACAGCTCGTAGCCGGAATTGGCGCTGGTCGGCAGCCCCTTCTCGGCGAGCAGCATCCGCGCCTGCATGGTCTGGCTCGGGCGCACCGAGACCGCGTCGCCGGCCGTGTTGACGTCGAAGGCAATGTTCTGCTCGCGCAGTGCGGCACCCATGCGCGTCACGTCTTCGCGGGAGAGGCCGGTATAGAGGACTTCGAATTCAGGCCGGCTCAGATAATAGGCGCCGCCGACGACGGTGACGAGAACGGCAAAGCCGATCAGTCCCAAGGCCATCAGGCGTCGCGGCCCGAGCTCCAGCAGATTGTTGAGCAGTTGCTGTATTTGCGCACGACTGAACAGCATATGACCTCATACCAATGCGAACGTAGAGGACACTCCGCTGCCAACCTTGTCTGAAGGTTGCGCGGGACCACGAATGTGTCAGTTCGCAGGCGAGGCGTTGCAATTTTACAAGAAATTGAGCGCCGCTGACGCGCGTATCGGCAACCGCCGCACGGCCGGACGCCTCGCGGCGCGATCGGCTACGGCGTGTGGCTTGATATCTGGCGTCAGGAGATCGATTGCGGGCACGTCGTGTGCCACCATATCCGCCGGTCATGGCGGAGACCGTGCTCCCGAGGGAGCACGGTCGTTGTCGAAGCCGCGACTTAGCGGAACAGCGTCAGGATGCTCTGGCTGTTCTGGTTGGCGATCGAGAGCGCCTGAACACCGAGCTGCTGCTGGGTCTGCAGCGCCTGCAGGCGCGTCGATTCCGCATTCATGTCGGCATCGACGAGCTGACCGACACCGCGGTCCACGGAGTCCATCAAGGTCTTGACGAATTCCGTGTTGGTCGCAATGCGGTTCTTGACGGCGCCGAGATTGGCGGCGGCCGAGGCCACCGTGTTGATCGCGGTGGTGACCTGCGTGATGTAGCTATTGAGCGTGGTCTGGTCAGCCGCCGAGTCGGTCAGCGAGCCGATGCTGATCGTGTCGACCGACGCAGCGGTCGAGCCGGTGCCGGTCACCGTATCCAGGATGCCGGTCTTGGTAGCACCGCCGGTGGTGTAGAGCGCATAGTTGGCGGTCGTCACGGTGATGGAGCCGATGGTGGGCGTACCGCCGACGCGCGAGTAGGACGACACGAGATTGAAGCTCGTCGGCGTGGCCGTGGACGAGGTCGAGGTGTCGATGCTCAGCCAGTTGATGCCGTTGAACGTCGCCGAGCCGGCCTTGAGCTTCATGTCCTGCTGGATCTGGGTAATGTCAGCCTGGATCTTGGTGCGGTCGATACCGGCGGTCTTGGCTTCGACCAGCAGCGCCTGGAGCTTGGTCAGGCCGGAGCTGCTGTCGCCGATGACCGAGGTCAGGGCGGTATATTCGGTATCGACGGTCGCTGCCGACAGACCGAGCGAGTCGGAGACCGCCGAGAGCGCGGCGTTGTCGGAACGCATCGACGTTGCGATCGACCAGTAGGCAGCGTTGTCCGAAGCGGTCGAGACGCGCTGGCCGGTCGAGATCCGGTTCTGCGTGGTCGCGAGCTGCGTGCTGACGTTGCGGAGGGTCTGCAGCGCGGTCATTGCAGACGAGTTGGTGAGCAGACTGGAACTCATTTTGACGCCCCTTTGAAGATTGAATTGTGTTTTAGGGACATACCGGGCTGGCACCGGTACGACAGGGCGGCATCATGCCTTTGGGCCGCGGAAATGCGCGCTCAACCTGACGTGACGGTGACGATAGCATCCGAAGTTTGTGCGAGGCTTGTGGCTCCGTGGCCGGACCGCAACAAGGTGCGTCAGATCAACAAGGGCGAGCCGCCAAGGTCATGACGCGCGATCAACGCACACCAAAATGAAAAGGGCCGCGCTTCGCGAGAAGCGCGGCCCTCCCCCAGATGACCTGAGGTTTAGCGGAACAGCGTCAGGATGCTCTGGCTGTTCTGGTTGGCGATCGAGAGCGCCTGAACACCGAGCTGCTGCTGGGTCTGCAGCGCCTGCAGGCGCGTCGATTCCGCATTCATGTCGGCATCGACGAGCTGACCGACACCGCGGTCCACGGAGTCCATCAAGGTCTTGACGAATTCCGTGTTGGTCGCAATGCGGTTCTTGACGGCGCCGAGATTGGCGGCAGCCGAGGCCACCGAGTTGATCGCGGTGGTGACCTGGCTGATGTAGCTATTGAGCGTGGTCTGGTCAGCCGCCGAGTCGGTCAGCGCGCTGATGCTGATCGTGTCGACCGACGCAGCGGTCGAGCCGGTGCCGGTCACCGTATCCAGGATGCCGGTCTTGGTGGCGCCGCCGGTGGTGTAGAGCGCGTAGTTGGCGGTCGTCACGGTGATGGAGCCGATGGTGGGCGTACCGCCGACGCGCGAGTACGACGACACGAGATTGAAGCTCGTCGGCGTGGCCGTGGACGAGGTGGAGGTGTCGATGCTCAGCCAGTTGATGCCGTTGAACGTCGCCGAGCCGGCCTTGAGCTTCATGTCCTGCTGGATCTGGGTGATGTCAGCCTGGATCTTGGTGCGGTCGATGCCGGCGGTCTTGGCTTCGACCAGCAGCGCCTGGAGCTTGGTCAGACCGGAGGTGCTGTCGCCGATGACCGAGGTCAGAGCGGTATATTCGGTGTCGACGGTCGCGGCCGACAGACCGAGCGAGTCGGAGACCGCCGAGAGCGCGGCGTTGTCGGAGCGCATCGACGTTGCGATCGACCAGTAGGCAGCGTTGTCCGAAGCGGTCGAGACGCGCTGACCGGTCGAGATCCGGTTCTGCGTGGTCGCGAGCTGCGTGCTGACGTTGCGGAGGGTCTGCAGCGCGGTCATTGCAGACGAGTTGGTAAGCAGACTAGAACCCATTTTGATGTCCCTTTGAAGATTGAATTGTGCTTGGGGGACATACCGGACTTGCACCGGTACGACAGGGCGGCGTCATGCCTTTGGGCCGCGGAAATGCAAGTGCAGGACCCAACCTGTCGTAGCGGTGAGGTTACCTGCTGAAGCTTGTGCGAGGCTTGCGGCTCTGTGACCCGACTGCAACAGCGGGCGAGATCATGGCGCGGACGCGGCGTCGCGCCAGACAAAAAAGGGCCGCGCTTCGCGAGAAGCGCGGCCCTCCTCCAGATGACCTGAGGTTTAGCGGAACAGCGACAGGATGCTCTGGCTGCTGTTGTTGGCGATCGAGAGCGCCTGCACGCCGAGCTGCTGCTGGACCTGGAGGGCCGCCAGGCGGGTGGACTCCTGGTTCATGTCGGCGTCGACGAGCTGGCCGATACCACGGTCCACGGAGTCCATCAGGGACTTGACGAATTCCGTGTTGGTCGAGATGCGGTTCTTGACGGCACCGAGATTGGCGGCGGCCGAGGCTACCGAGTTGATCGCAGCGGTGACCTGGCTGATGTAGCCGTCGAGCGTGGTCTGGTCGGCAGCCGAGTCGGTCAGCGAGCCGATGCTGATCGTGTCGACCGACGCAGCGGTCGAGCCGGTGCCGGTCACCGTATCCAGGATGCCGGTCTTGGTAGCACCGCCGGTGGTGTAGAGCGCGTAGTTGGCGGTCGTCACGGTGATGGAGCCGATGGTGGGCGTACCGCCGACGCGCGAGTAGGACGACACGAGGTTGAAGCTCGTCGGCGTGGCCGTGGACGAGGTGGAGGTGTCGATGCTCAGCCAGTTGATGCCGTTGAAGGTCGCTGCACCTGCTGTGGACTTCAGCTGCTGCTGGATCTGGGTGACGTCGGCCTGGATCTTGGTACGATCGACACCGGCGGTCTTGGCTTCGACCAGCAGCGCCTGGAGCTTGGTCAGACCGGAGGTGCTGTCGCCGATAGCCGTGGTCAGAGCGGTATATTCGGTGTCGACGGTCGCGGCCGACAGACCGAGCGAGTCGGAGACCGCAGAGAGCGCGGCGTTGTCGGAGCGCATCGACGTTGCGATCGACCAGTAGGCAGCGTTGTCCGAAGCGGTCGAGACGCGCTGGCCGGTGGAGATGCGGCTCTGCGTGGTGGAGAGTTGCGAGCTGACAGACCGGAGGGTCTGGAGCGCGGTCATGGCGGTCGAGTTCGTAAGCAGGCTTGACATTGCGAATGTCCCTTTATGTACGCGTTACATTTTCACGAGGGGACATACCGGGCTTTCACCGGTACGGAAGGGCGGCATCATGCCTTTGGACTGATGTGGGTGGAGTCCAACCCGCCGTGCCGCATTGCTAGCACGCCGAATCTTGCGCCGGGATTAAGATCGGCTTGAATTATGTAGCAATATCAGATGGTTAACATTACCCTCTGCTAACCATAGACCGGCACGTCTCGCTAACCATAACCGCCGGCTGGCGATCGCGGCTCCTACGAGAACGACCGCACCAGTCCGGAGGCCAGCAGATTCCAGCCGTCGATCAGCACGAAGAACAGCATCTTGAACGGCAGGGCGAGGATCGTCGGTGGCATCATCATCATGCCCATCGACATGGTCAGCGTCGCCACGATCATGTCGATGACGAGGAACGGCAGCATGATGAGGAATCCGATCTCGAACGAACGCCTGAGCTCGGAGATCATGAAGGCCGGAATGATGACGCGCAGATCGATGCGCTTGTCGTCGAACTTCTTGCGAAAGCTCTCCGCGGCGAGCGACTCGAAGGTCTGCAGATCCTTGTCGCGAACGTGAGCCAGCATGAACTCCCGGAACGGATCGGTGATCTTCAGATAAGCCTCTTCCTCCGAGATCTCGTTCTTCATGAGAGGCTGGACGCCGGTCTCCCAGGCGCGGTCGAAGGTCGGCGCCATCACGTAGAACGTCATGAACAGCGCCAGGCTGATCAGCACCAGATTGGCCGGCGTCGTCTGGAGGCCGAGACCGGAGCGCAGGAACGACAGCGCCACCGCGAACCGCGTGAAGCTCGTCACCATGATCAGCAGTCCCGGCGCCACCGACAGCACCGTGATCAGCGCCATCAGCTGGATGATGCGGCCGCTGGTCGAGCCGTTGCCGGGCGGCAGCAGCGAGTTGAGGTCCGGAATCTGGGCGAACGCCATTTCGGGCAGCACGACCAGAAGCAACGCGAGCAGCAGGACTCTCACTCTCACTGGATCACCAAGGTCTCAATGATCAATTCGCGCACCTTGCCCGACGAGCGGACATTGGCGCGCTCGGTCAGGTCGTCGCGCAGATGCTGGAGCCCGCGCGATCCCTCGAACTGCGCGACCGAGGCCGACCGCAGATAGGTCACGATGTCCTCGCTGATATGGGCGGCAAGGATGCCGGCATCCTCGTCGCTCATGCTGTCGGTCACCATGGAGGCCTCGACACGGGCCCAGTTGTTGGCCGGCGCGGCGAGATTGGTCACGATCGGGGACAGCTTTCGAAGCCGCGCGCTGCCGGCGTAGCTCGACGCCAGCGGCGGCGGCGTAGCGCTCTTCTTTGCGTCTGCGACGCGCTCGGCAGCCGCAAACAGATGCAGACCGGCAAGCGCACCTGCACCGATCGCGACCAGGGTCAGCACCACGATGGCGGCAATCAGGCGCATGGCGTCCCCTGCCCTCGCGACGCGGCCCGACGGCTGCGAACCTCAGAACGGTGCCACGGCGTCATAGATCCGATGTCCCCATCCAGGCTGCTGCACGTCCGACAGATTTCCGCGACCGCCGTAGGATACGCGTGCTTCCGCGATCTTCTCGTAGGAGATCGTGTTGGTTCGCGAGATATCGCGCGGGCGCACGATGCCGCCGACATTGAGCACGCGCATCTCGGTGTTGACGCGGAACTCCTGCGAGCCGCTGATCATCATATTGCCGTTCGGCAACACGTCGGTGACGATCGCGGCGATGGACAGCTTGATGTCCTCGGTGCGATCGATCTGACCGTTGCCCTTGATCTGGGTGTTGGTGCTGAGATTGGCGGTGGTCTGACCCTTGTCGGCCCATCCTGCGACGTCCATCAGCCAGTCGAGCCCGAACTTGATCTGCGAATCGCGCGAGCGGTCGGTCTTGTTGTCGAGCTTGGCCTTGTCCTGCATCGAGATGATCACCGTGACGACGTCGCCGGTGCGCCGGGCGCGGGGATCGCGGTAGAGATCTGTGCCGTCGTCCCAGGTCGAGCGATAGCTGACAGGCGAACGCATGCGCGGCGTCACCGGGATCGGGTCGGCCTGCGTCCTCAGGCCGCTGCCGACCGGCGACAGTCGCGGGCCGGTCAGGACCTCAGCCGGATCACCGACGCATCCGGCGAGCAACATCAGCGGCAGGATGAGGATCAGATTCTTCATCTATTTGGTCTTTCCGTCGTCCACGCGGCGCATTCCGCCGAGCAAATCGGCCAGGTGCGCCGCGCGCGCCGTATCCATCTCGTTGAAGATCGCGCTCGAGCTCCTCGGGCTGAGCTTGGCAAGCACGGCAGCGGCGGTCTCGTCCGCCATGCCGGCGATCTGGGTGGCCGCTGCGTCCGGTTTCATGCGCGAATAGATCTCGACGACCTGCGCCTCGGCCTTCTTCAGGAAGTCGTCGCGCAGCGCCATCCATTTCTCGTATTCGGCGCGCTTGGCCTCGACCTCGGCGATGCGTTCGCGGAGCTGGTTCTCGGCCTTTTCCAGCTCCCTGAGCTGCCAGGCCAATCTCGCATCGACGGCGGGATCGGCCACGTTGCTACAGAACAGCGCGACCTCGTTGTCCGCGGTCGCAGCGGCCTGCGGCGGTGCGGGCTTTGGCGGCGCCGTGACACTGCCAGGCTTGGCAGACCGGACGGGCGCGGTTGCGGGCGCTGGTGCCGACGCGCGTGCCGGTGCAGGCGCCTCGGGCGCGGGTACCGCGCCGGTGGTTGCGGGCCCAGAATCCTCGGCGACCCATGCCGTCGCCCGCGGCGATGCATTGTCGCCCGGGAGCGGCGTGGCCAGCGGGGGCTTTTGCGGTCCGGGCGCGCGGGCGCGCGCGAAAGACAGCAGGTTGAGCGGCTTGGTCGGCTTGGCTTCATCCAGCGCCAGCACGGGCGATGCGCCCGCGAGCGCCGCGGCCGCGACCAGGAGGAGGAGTTTGGCTTTGTGATCCAGCTTCAGCATCGGGCCGCGTGCGATTCTCGGTCGAGACCAGAGCATTGAGCGACCAAGCTTGCACGACGCTTATGCATCATTGGACGATGACATCGGCCTGGAGCGCGCCGGCCGTCTTGATCGCCTGGAGGATCGCAATGATGCCTGATGGCTTGAGACCGATCTGGTTCAATCCGCGCACCAGACGCTGGAGATCGACGCCGCTCAGAATGGCCACCTGCGATCCGGCCTCGTTGGCCTCGACCATGGTCTGGGGAACGACCACCGTCTGGCCTTTCGAGAACGGCGCCGGCTGCGACACCACAGGGAGCTCCGTGACGCGGACCGTCAGATTGCCATGCGTCACCGCAACCGTCGATATCCGCACGTCCCGACCGATCACCACCGTGCCGGTGCGCTCGTTGATCACCACCCGTGCCGGCGTGTCGGGCTCGACCGTCAACTCGCCGATTTCGGCGAGGAAGCGGACCGGGCCGATATGGCGCGGCTTCGACAACACGATGGTGCGATAGTCGCGCTCGAAGGCGATCTGCGCGCGATAGCGGCCGCCGGCATAGCGGTTGATGGCATCGAGGATGCGCGTTGCCGTGACAAAATCGGGATTCTTGAGCTCGAGCACCAGGAATTCCATCTCGTGGAGGCTTCCCTGCACCTCGCGCTCGACCAGCGCGCCGTTCGGAATGCGGCCCGCGGTCGGGGTGCCCTGGCTGACATTCTGCGCCTGGCCTCCCACGCTGTAGCCAGCGACCGTGACCGCGCCTTGCGCCACCGCGTAGACCGCACCGTCCGCGGCGCGCAGCGAGGTCATCACCAGGGTGCCGCCGAGCAGCGACGTCGCATCGCCGAGCGATGACACCGTCACGTCCATCCGCTCGCCCGCCCCGATCGAAGGCTGCAGGTCCGCAGTTACCATCACGGCTGCGACGTTGCGTGTACGCAGGGTGGTCGGACGCGCGGGATTGGTGGTGCTCGTGGTCTCGTTCCTGACATTGATGCCCATGTTCTCGAGCATCGATTGCAGGGACTGCTCCGTGAATGGAGCATTGCGAAGCGTGTCGCCGGTGCCGTTCAGGCCGATGACGAGGCCGTAGCCCACGATCTGGTTCTCGCGCAATCCCTTGATGTCCGCGATGTCCTTGATGCGGACGGCGGCCTGGGCGCTGGCGGCGGAAACGAGGAGGACGAGCGCAAGCAGGAGCCTGGTCATGATCCGTCCACGACCTTGACGGTGCCGTCCGGCTGGACGATGGCCCTGATGATCACGCCAGTGTCGGTGTTTCGCACTGGAATGAGCGCGCCGGGCGCGCCCGATTGCATCGCCGAGCCGTAGGTCACGATCGACAGGCCGCTGTCCTCGACCACGACCTTGACCATGGCACCGCGGGCAATGGTGAAGGGATCTTCCACCGAGTTGGTCGGGATGGGCTGGCCCGGCAGCAGCGCACGCCGGGCCATGCGGCCGACCAGGACCTGGCGGCCCTCGATGAACATGGCGACGCCGAGCACGTTCGGCGCAAAGATTCGCTCCGTAATCATGTCGTCGCGGATCAGCTCGCCGGCCCGGATCGATACGGCCGGCACGGGAAGCCGCTTCTCCTCGGCCGCAGCGACGCGCGCCGAGACGAGAACCAGCAGCACGGCGGCCAACCCGCGCACGATCAGGCCCACCCTGTTCAACATGGACACACCGGAACTAGCGAAGGCCCTTCGATACGGTCGAGGCCATTTCATCCGAAGCCTGGATGACCTTGGCATTCATTTCGTAGGCGCGCTGCGCCGAGATCAACTCGGTGATTTCCTTGACCGGATCGACGTTCGAGGCTTCGAGATATTTCTGGTTGATCTTGCCGTATCCGGAATCGCCCGGCAGGCCGACGACCGGCGTGCCGGACGCCGTGGTCTCTTTGTAGAGATTGCTGCCGAGCGGTTCGAGGCCGGCCTCATTGGCGAAGTTGGCGAGATTGAGCTGGCCGATCTGGCGCGGGTTCACTTCGGTGTCGAGCTTGGCGAACACCTGGCCGGTGGCGTTGACCGTGACTTCGACCGTGCCTTGCGGCACCGTGATCGCGGGATCGAGCAGATAGCCGTCGATCGTGACGAGCTGGCCGTTGGCATTGGTGTTGAACGAACCCGCGCGGGTGTATTGCACCTCGTTGTTCGGGCCCAGCACCTGGAACCAGCCGCGGCCGTTGATCGCGAGATCGTAGGGGTTGCCGGTCTGCGTGAGCGCGCCCTGGATGTGCAGCTTGCGGATCGCCGCGGATTTCACGCCAAGACCGAGATTGGCGCCTTCCGGGATCGGCGACGAGCCGTTGACGTTCGCGACGCCCTGCATGCGGTCCATCTGGTAGAACAGATCGGTGAACTCCGCACGCGCCCGTTTGTACGACGTCGAGTTGATGTTGGCGATGTTGTTTGCGATGACTTCGATATTGGTCTGCTGGGCATTCATGCCCGTGGCCGCAATGGCAAGCGATTTCACTAGGTGACTCCTTCAGATCAAATCGACATACGAACGACTTCTTGGTAGGCCTGCACGACCTTGTCGCGAACCGCGACCGCCGTCTGCAAGGCCTGCTCGGCCGACATCAGAGCTTCCACGACGCGACGCGTCGATTCCTTGCCCTGCATGGCCGAGATCGACGCCGCCTCGCCCGCCTTCAGCGTGCCGATCGCGTCCGTCGTCACCTGCTTCATCACCGAATCGAAGCCGACATCGTCGACGGACTGAACCGCGGTCGGCGCCGCCGGCGAGATCGCCTGCGTCTCGGTCGCGCGGGAGGCCGCCTGGCCTGCGGAGATCGCCGTGGATGAAATCGCCTCAAGCATTGTCAGCTCCTCAGAAGGTCGATGGTCATGCCCAACATCGATCTCACCTGTTTCACGACCTGAAGATTGGCTTCATAGGACCGGTTGACTTCCCGCATGTCGGCCATCTCGATCATCATGTTGACGTTCGGCATCTTGACGTAGCCGGCCTTGTCGGCCGCGGGATGTCCCGGATCGTACTCAACGCGGTACGGCGTGGTATCGACCCCGATCTCCTTGACCTTCGCGAGCTGCGTGCCCGAGGCGCGGTCCATCGCGGCATCGAAGGTGATCGTCTTGCGCTGATACGGATCGGCGCCGGCGCTGCGGCCCGTCGAGGTCGCGTTGGCAAGGTTTTCCGAGACGATGCGCATGCGCGTCGACTGCGCTTCGAGCCCGGAGCTCGCAACCGTCAGAGATGCGCTCAGTGAATCCAGCATGTCAGTTCACCTCAGGTCTTCGTGCTCGACAGCAGCATGCGGTGGAACGACCGCATGACCGCCGAGTTCATCGAATAGTCGCGACCGACGTCGTTGCCCTTGATCATCTCCTGCTCGAGACTGACGGAATTGCCGGAGTGAACCACGTCCCAGCTGTCCTTCTTCGCAGTCGCCCGCGTGTCGGTCTCGGTCGGAGAAAGCTGCATGTGCGAGGGCGACGTCGTCGCGAGCCTGACCGGCATTCCATCGAGCACCTTGTTGAACGGCTCGACGTCGCGCGCCTTGAAGCCCGGCGTATTTGCGTTGGCGACGTTGGTGGCGATGGTCGACTGGCGAAGCTCGAGCCAGCGCGCCTGCGATGATGCGAGTTCGAAGAGATAAAGCGGTCCCACGGCAGTCCCATTCTGGTCCATTCGAGGAAAAGCTTAGGGCTGCAAGCTTTCGCCAGGCTGATGGAGCCGACGCCGTCCTCGGAAATCTACTGGACCTTCTCGGGCCGCGTCGTTTGCTTCGACTGAAGGAAGTAGATGATCTCCGCGACGGGCCGGAAGAATTCGGCCGGAATCACCTGGTCGACCTGGACGGCCTCGTAAAGCGCGCGCGCCAGCGCCTTGTTCTCGATCACGGGGATTCTGTTCTGCTCGGCGACTTCGCGGATCTTCAGCGCGATCACGTCCATGCCTTTGGCCACGACGAGCGGCGCCGGGTTCTCCTCGCGCTTGTAGCGCAGCGCGATCGCGAAGTGCGTCGGGTTCGCGATCACCAGCGTCGCGCGCGACGCGGAGGCGATCATCCGCTGCCGCGAGCGATCGCGCGCCAGCGAACGCAGGCGCGCCTTGATCAGCGGGTCGCCTTCGGCCTGCTTGTGCTCGTCCTTGATCTCCTGCTTGGTCATGCGCAGCTCGCGCCGCCAGTGGAAGCGCGCCCAGGCGAGATCGATCGCGACCAGCACGATGGTCGCGATGCAGATCGCCGAGACGATCCGCATCGCGATGTTGAGAATCATCTCCGGAAGCGCAACCGGATCGGTGTACATCGCCTCGAACGCCCTCGCTTCCGACGAGCGCAGCACGAAGGCGACGACGGTGGTCACCGAGGCGAGCTTGAACAGCGACTTGGCGAACTCGACGAGGCCCTGCGTTCCGAACATCCGGCTCCAGCCGCTGATCGGGGAAATTCGCGAAAGGTCCGGCATGATGCGCTGGAGCACCAGGCTGGGCGCGTTTTGCAGCAGCGACGCTGCCAGCCCGAACGCGAGCAGAACGACGACCAGTGGCATGAGGAATCGCAACGCCTCGAGGCCCACGACGGTGAGGAGATTCTGCGCGTCCGCCCCGGTGCTGAGGGGGAAGCCCTCGGGATCGTCGAGGAGGTTCTTCAGGGTCGGCGTCAATTGCTGCACGCCCTGGCCGATCAGGAACATCTGGATCACCATCAGCGCCGCCATCGACGCGAAGATGGAAGCCTCCCGAGAGACCGGAATTTTGCCCTGTTCGAGCGCATCGCGGACTTTCTTCTCGGTCGGCTCTTCTGTCTTGCTTTCCTGATCGGATGTTTCTGCCATGCCCGTTCAGCGGTCAGCGAAAGACCAGCTCATCCTCCTGCTCGGGGTTGAGCTCGATTTCGCCCTTTTCCGCGAGGTCGAGCGCTAGATCTGTGATCACGCGTCGCGCCTCCAGCACGTCGCGCTGGTTCGACGGCTCGCCGATGGCGAGCTCGTGCTCGACGACGCGGCGGACGCGCGATGCGACCGAGGACAGGATCAGCTCGCGGAAGTTCTTGTCGGTTCCCTTCAGAGCGACGACGATGCGGTCGGTCGGCACCTGGTCGAAGATCATGGTGCGCGCCTTCGGCGTGAGGTGGATCACGTCGTCGAAGGTGAACAGCAGCTCCTTCAGCACCTCGGCCGACTTCGGCCGCTTCTCCGACAGGCTCTTCAGCATGTCCTCGATGTGACCGCGCTCCATCTTGTTGATGATGTCGGCGACGCGGGCGTAGGTGTCCGCACCGAGGTTGCGGGCGAAATTCAGCGTCAGGTCTTCGTGCAGCGTCTTCTCGAGCACCCTCATGGCGTCGTCGGCGATCGGCTTGAGGCTGAGCACGCGGCGCATCAGCTCGTTGCGCAGGCTCGAGGGCAGCTGGCTCATGACCTTGGCGGCGCAGGACGGCTTGACCTTGGACAGGATGAGCGCCGCGGTCTGCGGATGCTCCTTGGATAGGTAGCTCGCCAGCGAATTTTCCGACACCGACGAGACGCGGTCCCACACCGACCGGCTCGAATTGCCGAGCAGGTCCGACATGATCGCCGAGACCTGGTCGGCCGGGAGTACGTCGCCGAGCACGGCTTCCAGGCCGCCGATGGTGCCGAGAATGTTCGCACCCATCGAGAACTGCTGGGCGAACTCCTCGACGATCGCTTCAAGTTCCTGCGCGGTGATCGGCCGCAGCTCGGCGGCGGCCTTGGTGACGATGCGAATATCCTGGGGCTCGAACTGCGAGAGCACGCTCGCCGCCGCCTGCCGGCCCATGGCCAGCAGGAGCGCGGCGACCTTCTCCGTGCCGCCCAGCGTGGCAACGCCTCGCTGCTTGATGGGAGCGATGCCGACCTGTGCCGCCATGGTCAGGTATCACCCTGCCCCAGCGGACCGACGATCTCCGTGAGCGAGACGCCGAAGCGGGAATTGTCCTCTTCGACGACGACCACTTCGCCGCGGGCGACGATGCGGCCGTTGACGACCACGTCGACGGGTTCGCCGACCCGATGATCGAGCGGAACCACCGCGCCACGCCCGAGCTTCATCAGGTTTGCCACCGGGATGGTCGCCGAGCCCAGCACCACCTGCATGGTGACGGGAATGCGCAGGATGGCATCGACATTGGCGAACTTGCCGCTCTCCTCCGCCGTGCGCGCGGCGATCTCGGCCAGCCGCTCCAGCGGAGACGTCTCGGCCTCTCCCGTTGCAGATGCAGACTCATAGTCGAAGGATTGCGCCATTTGGTATCGCCTCTTGGTATTTCCGCTCCCGGAGCGCCGCCGCGTTCCGATCGTATTTGGTTCGCCGGTCTTGGCTTCAATGCTTGTTCACGTCGGCGCCGCCGGCGGTCGCGGCGGATGCGAGCCCGCTCCTGGCGTCGAGCGCCGCGATCGCCTCGTGGGCCTGATCGATCTTCGTGCTCAGCACGTTGGCGAGCCGTCCGAGATTGGCAGTGGAATCATGCGCCGCGGTGATGACCGTGTCGAAGGCGCCCGCCGTCTCGTGGACGATGGTCGAGAATTCACCCTGGTAGCTGCGCAGCCGCGCCAGCTCGCGGTGCATACGGGTCACCCGCATGCTGGTGAAGGCGAGCGCAATCAGCAGCACGGCATCAACGAGATAGGATATCATCGACGAACTCCCGTTTCTGATCCACGGGATCGGCCACCTGCATGGCGTAATAGCCATCAAGCTGGCCGATCTGACACCAGAACAGCACCTGATTGTTGCTTTCGAGACGGGCCAGCGTGCGCGGCGTGGCTTCGAGCTCGAGCACCTGCCCGACCTGGAACTTCACGACATCGCCGAGAGTCACCATCTTCTCGTCGAGCACAGCGCTCAACGTCACTTCGGTGCGGTGAACTTCGCTCTCCATCTGCTCGCGCCAGCGCGGGTCGGACGCACGGCCGTCGCTGACCACGACATGGGCGAGCTTCTGGCGCAGCGGGTTGAGCGCGGAGTGCGGAATGATGAGGAACATCTGGCCACCGCGGAACAGCGCCTGCAGCATGATGTTCGCGCAGATCGACATGTTGCCGCTCCGCCCGATCGCCAGCGACGCCATCGCAGTCTCGACCCGCTCGACGCGGAAGGTGACGTTGGAGGTGCCGGCAAAGGCGGATTGCAGCGCCTTGGCGAATCGCTCGAACAGCGCCTGGACCAGGCGGATCTCGATGTTCGAGAATGCGCGCTCGACGTCGAGCGGCGGCTCGGCGCCGTCGGAGCCGAACATCGCCTCGATGATCGTGAACACGAAATCGCGGTCGAGCATGATGATGACGCGGGAGTCCCACTGCTCGGCGTACAGCACGGCGGCGACCGCGTTGCTTTCGTAATCCTTGATGATGTCGCCGACGCGGTCGTTGGTGATGCCGTTGACCGAGAAATAGCAGGGCGTTCCGGCCATCGGCTGCAGGCTGTCGGTGCACGATGCCGCCATGCGATCGAAGATCACATTGAGCATCGGCATGCGTTCGATGGAGATACCCGCCGCGTCGAGCAGGTAGTTCGGCAGCTGCTTCCGCTGATCGACTTCGACGTCTTCCATCGTCATGCGCGGGCAGCCTTCGGTTCAGCGTCGGTTACGACGGCCTTCGGGCCCGCGATCGTCTCGTTCTCGACGACGTCGATCGAGGGGCGCTCGTTGCTCGAGATCATCTTGCGGCCGTGCTCGACCGCGATCTGCGGCATGGCGCCGTTCATGAAGGCCAGCAGCGTCTGCTTGACGATGATGTAGGGCCGGCACTTCTTCTCACGCGTCATCTTGATCTTGATCGCGAAGGGCGAAAGGACGCCGTAGGACAGGAAGATGCCGGCAAAGGTACCGACCAGGGCCGCGCCGATGAAGCCGCCGAGCAGCTTCGGCGACTGGTCGAGCGCGCCCATCGCCTTGATGACGCCGAGCACGGCGGCGACGATGCCGAGCGCCGGCAGCGCCTCGGACACCATCACCAGAGCATGGTACGGCGCCAGCTTGCTCTTCACGATGGTGTGGATCTCCTCGTCCATCAGCGCTTCGATCTCGTGCGTGCGCGCATTGCCCATGATGATGAGGCGGACATAATCGCAGATGAACTGGAGCAACGCCGGGTCACCGAGCACGCTCGGGAACGCCTTGAAGATCTCGGAGGACGAGGGATCGTCGATATGCGCCTCCACCTCGTTGCGGCCCTTGCCACGCAGCTCGCGCATCAGGGCATGCAGTGCCCCGAGCAGGTCGAGATAATAGCGCTGCCCCGGCACTGCGCCGGTGACGGCCTGCATGCAGGCAACCCCGGTGTCGACGACCGTCTTCCACGGATTGGCCACGATGAAGGTGCCGACCGCGGTGCCCATGATGATCACGAATTCCCACGGCTGCATGAGCACGGCCAGATGCCCGCCCATGGCGGCAAAGCCGCCGAGTAGCGCCGCCACCGTGATGAAAATCCCCACGAAACTGAGCAACGCGCCACTCCATCGCCGATCCCACCGGGAATATCTAGTCCGCGACGCTTGCGCGAGGCTGGCTTCCCGGGTCGCCAGCCCCGCGCAAGCATTTGGCGGCAGCTTGGGACCATGTCGCAACGGCGGCCAAAGGGGCGCGTACATGCTATCCACCATCGCGGACTACACCAGACTGACCAAGGACATGAGCAAGTCGATGACCCAGGTCGCGACGGAGCCCGATGTCAGCCGCGAGACCGACTATTTCCTCAGCCATATCGGCAACGTGAAGACGATCGACGACTTCCTGAAGGACTACCGCCTCTACACCTATGCGATGAAGGCCTACGGTCTCAGCGACATGGCCTACGCCAAGGCGTTCATGCGCAAGGTTCTGACCGAGGGCGTCTCGGACAAGGACGCCTTCGCCAACAAGCTCACCGACACCCGCTATCGGGAATTCGCCACCGCCTTCAATTTCGCCGCCCTCGGCGACCAGGCGACCCAGACCACCGCAGCCACGACCGGCACAGCCACCCAATACGTCACCCAGACGATGGAGCAGAACGCCGGCGACCAGAACGAGGGCCTGCGGCTGGCGCTCTATTTCACCCGCAAGGCTTCCACCATCACGAATGCCTACGAGATCCTCGCTGACAAGGCGTTGACCCAGGTGGTCCAGACCGCGATGGGCTGGTCGTCGACGATCAGCTCCTCCGACATCGACGCCCAGGCCAAGATGATCACGGACAAGATCGACCTCACCGATTTCCAGGACCCGACCAAGATCACCAAATTCGTGCAGCGCTTCGCGGCGATGTGGGATGCAACCCAGGCCCAGAGCGACACCTCGACCAACCCCGCGCTGGTCCTGATCGGCGGCGCGGCGACGTCCGCCAGCATGGACACCGACCTGCTCACGACACTTCAGAACATCAAGTTCAACAGGTAAGTCATGCAATCGGCTCTCTATGTGGGATTGTCCGCACAGGTCGCGCTCGAGAAGCGCCTCCAGACGATCGCCAACAACGTCGCCAACGTCAACACGGCGGCGTTCCGCACCGACGTAGTGAAATTCGAGACCGTGCTGTCCAAGGCCGGCGCGAACCCGGTCGCCTTCTCCTCGCCCGGCGACAACATCATCTCGCGCGAGACCGGCAGCATCACCGAGAGCGGCAATCCGCTCGACGTCGCCGTGGTCGGACAGGGCTGGCTCGCCTTCGCCGGCCCGAACGGCACGGTCTATACCCGTGACGGCCGCCTCCAGATCGCCGCCAACGGCGATCTTCAGACGGTGTCCGGCTTCCCCGTCATCGATGCCGGCGGCGCGCAGATCACGCTCGACGCGAACGGCGGACCGGTCTCGATCGCACGCAGCGGCGCGATCACCCAGGACAACAACGAGATCGGCACCATCGGCCTGTTCAACATTCCCGCCGACGCCAATCTCGAGCGCTACGGCAATTCGGGCGTCACGCCCGACCGGCCTGCGACCGCCATTGCCGATTTCTCCCGCGACGGCTTCAAGCAGGGCTATGTCGAGGGCTCCGGCGCCAATCCAATGATGGAATTGACCAAGCTGATGGCAGCCTCGCGCGCCTTCGACGGCACCAATTCGATGATCGAGGGCACCGAGAGCTCGCTCCAGAACGCAATCCGGACGCTGGGCGAGCCGGGCAAATAGATTCGCAAGTAGAGTGCACCGCGTGCGCAATGAGGTTGGACGGTTTCCTTGAACGCTCTTCGGCAACTCGAGTGGGCGCTGCTGGAGCTTCAGCAGAGCACTCCCCTGGCTAGCGTCAGCGGCGCGATCTCCGAGATCGCGCCGACGCATTTCCGTGTCTCCGGCCTGTCGCGCTTCGTCAGGCTCGGTGAGCTCATCGGCGTCAACTCCGGCGGCAAGCCCCAGATCGGCGAGGTGGTGCGGATCGACAGCGAAGGCATCATCGCCAAGCCGTTCGACCGGCAATTCGCCGGCGGCCTCGGCTCCGTCGCCTACCGGATGCCGCCACTGTCCTTCGCGCCCGACCCGAGCTGGAAGGGCCGCGTCATCAACGCGCTCGGCGCGCCCCTGGACGGACAAGGCCCCCTCACGCCGGGATCGCGCGCCGTCTCGGCGGAGGCCGAGGCGCCGTCGGCCATGAAGCGCGCGCGCGTCCACAAGCCGCTGCACACCGGCGTGCGCGTCATCGACCTGTTCGCCCCGATCTGCGCCGGCCAGCGCGTCGGCATCTTTGCCGGCTCCGGCGTCGGCAAGTCGACGCTGCTGGCCATGCTCGCTCGCAGCCAGGGCTTTGACACCGTTGTACTGGCACTGGTCGGAGAACGCGGCCGCGAGGTGCGCGAATTCATCGAGGACGTGCTCGGCGCCAACCGCAACCGCGCCGTCACCATCGTCTCGACGGGCGACGAGAGCCCGATGATGCGACGGCTGGCACCGAAGACGGCCATGGCGGTCGCCGAATATTTCCGCGATCGCGGCGAATCGGTCCTGCTGGTGGTCGATTCGATCACCCGTTTCGCCCACGCCGCCCGCGAGGTCGCGCTCGCCGCCGGGGAACCTGCGGTTGCGCGCGGCTACGCACCGACCGTCTTCACCGACCTGCCGCGCCTTCTGGAGCGCGCCGGCCCCGGTGAGGAGGGATCCGGAACCATCACCGGGATCTTCTCCGTGCTGGTCGACGGCGACGACCACAACGAGCCGATCGCCGACACCATCCGCAGCACACTCGACGGGCATATCGTGCTCTCCAGGCACATCGCCGACCAGGCGCGCTATCCGGCCGTCGACGTGCTGGCCTCGGTCTCCCGCCTCGCCCACAACGTCTGGGACCCCGAAGAGCGAGAATTGGTGAGCAAGCTGCGCACCATGATCGCCAAATACGAGGACACGCGCGACCTTCGGCTGATGGGCGGATACCAGTCGGGGCGCGATTCGGGCCTCGACCAGGCGATCGACATGGTTCCGCGGATCTACAGCGCAATGCGCCAGGACGCTTCGGCTCCGCCGAGCGCAGACCCGTTCCGCGAATTGAGGGACATGCTCAGGGGCGAGTAGCAGGACGAGACGGTGCGCGCCGCACCGGCGATCTCGCTTTGCTCATTGCTTCGACGGTCGATCGCGCTTGCCCCGCGCTGCCGGCGCGTGCGCACATATCGTCGCCACCGCGTCCGTCGTATGCGCATCGACCGTTCGGAGGAGCTTCGGGTGGTCGGAGTCACAACAACCGCCGCGTGTAATTCCTGTGGGTTCCCCCGCTGATTCCCGGGACGCATCGCACAAGTTGTGGATGATTCATCAACGCACATCACCCCGATCGTGCACAAGCTTCGATCAATTTGCATCAACGACAGACAACAACAAGCCGTGCAATCAAACCGTCGCATAAATGCGTGCATGTTGCTCGTGGAACAGCGTATTGCGTTCACTATCATGTGTCCCTAACTGCGAGATTGTCTTGAACGTTACATTCGCCTGCGCCGACAGCCAGTCTCCGAGAGCGTCTCTACTTGATTTTGTTGAGAAGCTCATTCATCGTTTCGGTGGAAGATAAGAAACGTGTGCTTGCGACTTGAACTCAGGGGCTTCGGTTGAACAATTCCGGTCCATCGTCCGCTGGTGACAGCAACTCGGGCTCCCGTGCGACGACGCGATTGGTATGCCAACAGCGACGCAACCTCTCGCTTCGGACTACACCGCGCCCATTCGTCGAGGTCAGGCGCGCTGCAGTCCGCGCCTTCAAGCAGACGCCGGGCACGCGCTCGCAGGACATCTCCATTGGTCTGATGTCTGTCGAAGGATTCGCGAACCAGGGCGCAAGGCGGCTTCGGGACGCCGCAGACGAAGCTCCAGGGACGAGGTAAAGTCCATGCCATTGGCACGAGAGGCCGTCGAGCTGCTGGTCCAGGCGGCGAGGGCTTGGTATTTCGAAGGCAATCAGCATGGATTGCGCGATCGCGAATGGATGGCGCTGCGCTTCCTCGGCCGCGCCAACAGATTTTCGCGCACACCGTCCGCGCTCGCCGGCTTCATCGGCGCCACCAGGGCGACGGCATCGCAGATCGTGAAGACGCTGGAGAGCAAGTCCTTCCTGGTGCGAAAGCCCTCGCACGAGGACAAGCGTTCCGTGGTGCTCCATGTCACCGCGCAGGGCGAGAAGTGCCTGAGCCAGCACGACCCGATCAACCACGTGGTGAATGCGGTCACCTCGCTCGGTACCGAGGAGTGCATCAAGCTGCGCGACTCGCTGCGGGAGATTCTCAATCACCTCGACGCGGCTCATCAGCGACTCGATGCCAGCATCTGCCGGGACTGCATGTTTCTCGCCGAACGCAGCCCAGGCATCGGCCCGGCCGCCGCAAAGGGACGCGCGACCGCCGAATTCATGTGCCGGCTGTATCGCGCTCCCATCTCGCTCGAGGAGACCGAGCTGCTCTGCACCAGTTTCGAGCGCACCCGCGATCGCCCGAAGATCGAGGAGCATCTCGACCGCGCGCGCGTGGCGAGCCAGGGATGAGACCAGGACCCGCAGGCTGAGCGCAACTCTCCGCTCGTCGGCCACTTCCCTCGTGTCCCGGACAAGCTGCAACGCGTGAAGCGTTGCGTCCGGGCACGAGACATCTTCGCATCCATTCTCGATCACAGACATGCGTTCGCAGCCTCGCGGCGCGATTCGCCCGAGCTTTGCTTCATCTCTCCACCCTCATAACCAAGAGGGCGCAGGGAAGGCCGGGTGCCGACCTCGCACCCGCGGTCCGCTGCGCGAAAAGCACACGCAGGAAAACCGCACAGCAGCATACAGGTGGTGCCAATCACTCGGCCTTCCCTGCGCGATGGTCGGACGGCTTATGCCGTGCTCTCCCGGGAGCCGAACTTTCCTTCTGGCCTCCCTCGCCCCGCGAATTGACGATGCTGTCCGCCCGGTTGGGCTCGCACACACCTCCGCGAAAGCTTGACCGTAGCAACGACGGCCAGGACCACACGGTTTTGCCGTACGCACGGCCCGCCATGTCGCCGCAGTTTTCCCGGCCCTGTCGACGAAGCCGGAAACTTACAGACGAGACGAAGCCTGGCAGCGCCGTTCGTCCGCACGCGGCCGCGAGCTCACGGGGACTACCCGCCCTGCCCGCACCTCTCGTGCCGACGCTGCCGCGTCCACCGCAAGCCCGGCTCGCGAACAAGACGACCGCATGATCGCCCCTCAAGGATGAGCCGGGATGGGCGACACATACGCCATTTCCGAATTTCGATAAAGTGGAATATTTTCGCGGCAGCGGGTTGACAGCTTCGCGGGTGTTTTGCCCGTCGGGCCGCGACAACCTTTCGCCGCGCGGTGTCCCGCAGCTATCGCGGGCGCGTGACTTGACAGCGACGACGCGATTGGGCGCAACTGAAGCATGATCGCATTTCCAGTCCTCGCGGAACTGCCGACCACGCCCTTCTCCGGGACCGACGTGGTGCGTGGCGTCGAATGCTCCGCATCCGACGGCGACGGTCCGGGCCGCGTTCTGGTCGAGGTCGACGGCCAGCCCGACGTTCTCGCCTTCTATGGTGCGGCCCCGGAAGGTGCGCCGGCGGACCCCGTCATCTTTCTGCGCGGGGATGCCGTGGAGAAGCGCGACGACGGGGTCGTCGCCAACGAGTGGTACGTGGCAGCGACGGCCTACGACGTGCAGGCGCTGACCGAGCAGCTGAGCGCCAGCTTCCATCGCCCCTATGTCCATTTGGCGCGCCCCGGCATCCTGGGTTCCTCGGGTCGCCATCTCGACCGGCGACGGCCGCGTGAGGTCGCGCTGGTCGATGCGGCACTCACCCGGCTGAAGGCGCATTTCGGCTGGCGCCGTCTCAATCTCGTCGGCCAATCCGGCGGCGGCCATCTGGTCGCCGCATTGATCGCGCGCCGCAACGACATCGGCTGCGCGGTGATCACGTCGGGAAACACGGCGGTGGCGCAGCGCAACCACGAGAACGGCTGGACCGCCGACATCACCGGCCACAGCGATTTCCTCGATCCGATCGACCATGTCGCCGAGGTCGCACGCCATCCCCCGCAAAAGATCATCGTATTGACCGACCCGCACGACCAGCGCGTCTCGGCGTCGGTTCAGACAGCCTATGTCGAGGCGCTGCGCCGGGTCGGTGTCACCGTGGACCATCGCCTGCTGCCGGCGTCCGGCAAGCTTCGTCATGATTTGCAACTGCCGGGAATTCTGGCCGCCTTCACCTGGCTTGCGAACCACGCTTCGTAGCCGGTAGCCCGGATGGAGCGTGCACTCCATCCGGGCTACCGGAGAGCTAACCGCCAAAATCCTGCGGCGTGAACGGCAGGTCCAACACCTTCCATTCCTCGTATTTGTCGGCCGGCAGCATCTTGAAGGGCTGGCAGGCCTGGAGCGCACTCGTCGCCGACTTCACGACGGCCACGCCCTTCGCCGACGGTGGGGCTTCGATCAGGATCGGCGGACGCGCCAGCGTGCCGTCGGTGGCGAACACCGCGCGCAGCTTGATGCGCACCGGGTCGGTCGGCGCGACCCCGGCCGGCAGTTTCGCGCAGTTCCTCAGGTGCCGACGAAGCTCCGCGATCACCTCCGGTGGAAGCTTCGCGCCGATCGAATCCTTGGCATCGCCGCCGTCGTCCTTCGGCGCGTCTTTCGGCTCCAGCGGCAATTCCGGCGGCAGGCCCAGCATCACGCCGTACTTGACGGTGACGTCGGGCTCGGGTGCCTGATAGATCGGCGGCGCGGCCTGCGGCTGCGGCATCGCAGGTGGCGGCTGCGGCGCCGGTTGAGTCTGCGACAGCGGCTGCTGCGGCGGCGGCGATTGCGACGGCTGCGGCTGAGGTTGCGACGGCGGTGGCTGTTGAGGCTGCGGCTGCGCGTTTGCCTCTTGTTGCTTTGGCGCTTGTGAGGGCTGCGGCTGTTTCTGCTGCGGTTCGGGCGATGCCTTCTGCTGCGATGACTGCGCCGCGGCCTGTTGCTTGGTCTTTGCCGCGGCGTCCGACTTGTCGGTGAAATCCAGCTTCGGCAGCTTCAGGTCGGGTTTCGGCTCCGGCGGCTTCTCCTTTGCCTCGTCCTTGGCCTTCTCCTCGGCTTTGGCCTCTTCCTGCTTCACCTGCTCCGGCGTGACGATGTCGACCGTAACGGTTTCCGGCGGCTGGCTGCGAAACGGATGGACCTCGCTGATCACGATGATCAGCGCCACCAGCGTCAGATGCGCGATCGCCGACGCTGCAATGTCCGTCCGTATGATTGTCCGCAGTTCCATCGCCCGGTCTTGGGTTGCCGCCCTGCTCCTAGCATACGGCAGCCCGCCCTCAATCCCATTTTGGCGCGAAGCCGAAATCGGTCAGGCGGCCCTTGGGATTGGCCAGAGCGGCGATCCGGGCCATCTCCTCGTCCGAGAGCTCGAAATCGAAGATCTCGATGTTCTCCGACAGGCGCTCGATGCGCGAGGTGCGCGGGATCGCCGCGACGTTCTGCTGCACCAGCCAGCGCAGACAGATCTGCGCCGGCGTCTTGCGATGCGCCCGCCCGATCTCGGCGAGCGTCTGGTCGGTCTTGATGCGGCCCCTGGCGATCGGGCTGTAGGCGACCAGCGCGAGCCCATGCTGGTCGCAGGCCGCCCTCACCTTGGCCTGGTCGAGATAAGGGTGAAATTCGACCTGGTTGCAGACGAGCGGCTCCGGCGACAGCGCGACCGCCTGCTCGATCAGCGCCACCGTGAAATTGGAGACGCCGATGTGGCGGGTCAGGCCCATTTGCCTGGCACGCGACAGCGCGCCAAGCGTCTCCGCCAGCGGCACATGCGAATTGGGCCAGTGCAGCAGCAGCAGATCGACGGAGGGCAGCCGCAGGCGCGCGAGGCTCTCCTTCACCGACCGTTCGAGATCGTTGGGCGCGAAATGGTTGGTCCAGACCTTGGTGGTGAGGAAGACGTCGTCGCGTCGCACGCCGGAGGCGCGCATACCGTCGCCGACCTCGCGCTCATTGTCGTAAACCTGTGCGGTATCGATGTGGCGGTAGCCGAGCCGCAGCGCCTGCTCGACCACACGCGCGCAAGGCCGCCCGCTCAGCTCCCAGGTCCCGAGCCCGATCGCCGGGATCCTTGCACCATTGGCCTCGACGAACAGCATGAGGAATCCTCTCTGTTGCGGCAGCCCCAGACGCCATTATGGACCCGGCCCGTGGCACTGCCAACGGAAGCCGCGAGCAGTTCGGCCGAATATTCAGCGCAGTGCTAACGGGAGGTTCGCAGCTCGGGCCTTGTCGTCAGGCTTTGGCGAGCGCCTGGAACACGGTGTCGGGCGCATGCGCGATCACGGCCAGCAGAGCGCGCGCGGGTCCCCGCGGGGCGCGCTTGCCCTGCTCCCAGTTGCGGATGGTCTCGACGGGAACGCCGAGCTTGGCGGCGAACTCCATCTGGGTCAGGCAGGCGCGACGGCGCAAATCGCGCACCGCGAGCGAAGGGGTCTCGCCTGACGGATCCTGGATCGCGGGCTGGGCCGGAAACGGCTGGACCGGAAACTCCTGCCCGTCCCGCAACTCGACGACCCGTCCATCCGCCTTCAGCCGCAACCGCATGTTCATTCCCCCAAGCGCGGGCGATGATGCGGCAGGTCGCTTAAGTTCGGATTAAAGATCATGGTCTCGTGCCCCGCTACCACCCCCGTCATTGCGAGGAGCTCTTGCGACGAAGCAATCCAGGCTGCCGCTGCGGCGGGAGTCTGGATTGCTTCGCTGCGCTCGCAATGACGTGGAGAGAGCACGGCCTCCCAAACCGCCCCTACCTCAGCCCGAACCACAAGGTCGCAATCCCGAGGAAGGAGAAGAAGCCGACGACGTCGGTCACCGTGGTGACGAACGTGCCGGACGCCACCGCTGGATCGGCCCTGACGCGTTCGAGCGCCATCGGGATCAGGATGCCGCCGAGCGCGCCGGCGACGAGGTTGCAGATGATCGCAAGCCCGATGACGATGCCGAGGCCCGGGATCCTGAACCAGACCACCGCCGCGATGCCGGTGATCACGGCGAAGGCGAGACCGTTGACGAGGCCGACCAGGCCTTCGCGCATCACCACGCGCCAGGCGTTGGACGAGCCGAGCTCGCGGGTGGCGAGCGCCCGCACCGCGACCGTCATGGTCTGGGTCGCGGCATTGCCGCCCTGGCTCGCCACGATCGGCGCCAGCACGGCCAGCGCCACCATCTTCTCGAGCTGGCCCTCGAACAGGCCGAGCACAGAAGACGCCAGGAACGCGGTGGCGAGATTGACCAGCAGCCAGTTGAACCGCGCCCGGGCGATGGTGAACACGGTGTCGGAGAGTTCTTCGTCGCTGGTGACGCCGCCGAGCGCCTTGAGGTCTTCGTCCGCCTCTTCCTCGATGACGTCGACGACATCGTCGACGGTGATGACGCCGACCAGGCGATCCTGGGTGTCGAGCACGGGCGCTGCGACGAGATTGTACTTGCCGAACATGCGCGCCACCTCCTCCTGGTCCTCCAGGACGGAGACGCGGCGGCGATCCTCATCGGTCAGCTCCGCAAGCGCCACCGGACGGCGGGCGCGGAGCAGGACGTCGAGCGAGACCGCGCCCTGCCAGTGCTGCTCCTTGTCGACGACGTAGATCTCGTAGAAGCGGTCGGGCAGATCCGGCGTCTCGCGCATGTAGTCGATCGCCTGCCCCACGGTGAAATCCTGGGGCACGGCGATGAACTCGGTCTGCATCCGGCGGCCGGCGGAATTTTCCGGATACAGCAGGCTGCGCTCGAGCGCGACGCGCTCCCGCAGCGGCAGCTTCTCGAGGATCTCCTCCTGCTCGTCCTCGTCGAGCGTTTCCAGCAGCTCGACCGCGTCGTCGGATTCGAGCTCGCGGACGCCTTCGGCCACCGTTTCCGGCGGCAGCTCATCGAGGATCTCCTCGCGGACGCTCTCGTCGACTTCGTTCAGCGCCGAGAAGTCGAAGTCGCGGCCCGTGAGTTCGACCAGGCGGACTCGGTCGTCGGGCTCGAGGGCTCCGATCAGATCGCCGAGATCGGCCTCGTGCAGCTCGGCAACGCAGGCGCGCAGCGCGGCACTGTCCCCGGCCTCGATCGCACGGGCAATTTCCTCGACGAATTCGTGACGGATTTCCCCGTCTTCATTGCGCATCGGCACGTGGTCGAGTACCGAAGCCTCGGCGGATGGAGCACCGTCCATATGTTCATCCATGGTGCGCCTCGCCGTTTGACAGGATGGATCAGGTGGTCTGAGCTGATGGTTCAGGCAATACCCACAAGGCGACTCCGAGCGCAATGGCAAAGATGCTTCGGCTGAAATGGACCTCGATCGCGGCGGGCGCGGTCCTCGCGGCCCTCACCGGCATCGCCCCGTCGGAAGCCGCCGAGTGCCCGCGCAAGGATGCGCTCGGCACCTCGCGCCTCCTGAGCGTGGACGCGAAGACCACGCCGCGCGTGGGCCTGAAGAGCTTTCCGCAGACGCTGCCGCTCGCCGATCACGAGGTCGTGCTGACCTTCGACGACGGCCCGCATCCGCCGACGACGTCGAAGGTGCTGGCGGCGCTGGCGCAGGAGTGCGTGCGCGCGACCTTCTTCCTGATCGGCCTGCACGCCTCCCAGCATCCCGACATGGTCAAGCGCATCGCGCGCGAGGGCCACACCATCGGCCACCACACCTGGTCGCATCCGTTCATGGCGCGGATCCCGTTCGACAAGGCGAAGGCCGAGATCGATCGCGGGATTGCGGCCGACGAGACGGCGCTGCACGGGGTCTCGACCACGACGCCCTCGACGCCGTTCTTCCGCTTCCCCTATTTCGAGGCGACGCAAGCCGAGCTCGACCTGCTCCAGTCGCGCGGCATCGTCGTGTTCGGGGCCGATCTCTGGGCCAGCGACTGGAACGAGATGACCCCGGAACAGGAATTGAAGCTGGTCACCGAGCGGCTCGCCGCAGCCGGCAAGGGTATCATCCTCTTCCACGATCCCAAGGCGCGCACCGCCGCGATCATGCCGGCCTTCCTGCGGTATCTGAGGGAGAACGGTTTTCGCGTGGTTCACGTGGTCCCGGCGGGCGCAGTGCAGAAGAGCGCCGACACGCGCTGATGTCGGAATGTCACGCCGGCGCAAAATGGGGTGATCTGGGCCCTATTAACAATCTGTTCATGATACGCCATGCAAGTATTGAGGTGGGTTCGTCATGGAACGGTCCCTGGGAAAGGTTCTGGCGCCTGAACCGTTTCCTGATGTCTCCGACCTACTATGGCGGCAATCGCGTATGAGGGCAGACGGGATTCATGTTCGGAAGTAGCGTTGTCGTTCGGACGCGATCGTGGATCGTCCTCTGTTTGGGATTGCTGGCCGTTGGCGCGCCGGCGGCTTACGCGGCCGACTGTCCCGGCCACCCGGACGCGCTCGGGACCTCCCGCACCCTCGTCGTCGATCCGCGCGAGCATCCGCGCATCGGCACCATGCAGTACCGCGAGACGCTGCCACTGAAGGACCACGAAGTGGTCCTGACCTTCGACGACGGTCCGCTGCCGAAATATTCAAATCAGGTGCTGCAGATCCTCGCCGACGAGTGCATCAAGGCGACCTTCTTCATCATCGGCCAGCAGGCCAAGGCGAACCCGGAAGGCGTGCGCAAGCTGGTCGCGGCGGGGCACACCGTCGGCACCCACAGCATGAACCATCCGCTGACATTCGACCGGATGCCGCTCGAAAAGTTCGAGACCGAGATCAACGGCGGCATCGAATGGACCTCGGCCGCAATGACCGATCCGTCCAAGCTCGCGCCGTTCTTCCGCATTCCCGGCCTAATGCGCGCCGAAGGCGTCGAGAACTATTTGATCTCGCGCGGCATCCAGGTCTGGAGTGCCGACTTCCCCGCCGACGACTGGCGGCACGTGTCGTCCGACCGCGTCTATCAGCTGGCGATCCAGCGGCTGGAGGCCAAGGGCAAGGGCATTTTGCTGCTGCACGACATCCAGGCGCGAACGGTTGCGGCGCTGCCCAAGATCATCCGCGACCTCAAGGCGCGCGGCTATCGCATCGTGCATGTGGTGCCCGCGACCGCCGACCGGCCGGCGACGCCGACCACGCCGGTGGAGTGGCTGCTGCATCCGCCGACCGAGACCGTGCCGATCGCGCGCTGGCCGGTCGTGCCGAACTTCGTGTTCACGCAGACCCAGACGCTGCCGGCGCCCTCGCTTGCCGATCTCAATGCACAGACCGAGCATCAGCCGCTGCTGCCGCGCCGGACCATGGCGCAGGCCAGTGTGGCTGCCACCCTGCCCGTGCCCGGCCCCGCTCTGTTTGCGATTCCCGAAGGCTCGATCGAGGTCCTGCTGTCCACGACATTGTCGCGGCGCGCCGCGACACGGCTGGCGATGGCGGCCGAGACGCCCCGTGCGGCCAAGGGCAAGGCCGGCAAATCGGCTGCCAGGCCGCAGGCGAACCGCACCGCCCATGCCGCGCACGGCACGCCGAAACATGCCGCGCAGGCCAAGAGCGCGGCCCCCAAGAACGCCACGCCGAAGAGCACGGCCCAGAGCGCCGCGCCGCGTCCGACCCGCGTGGCCAGCCTGAAGAAGCGCGCGCAGTAAGAGCCCTACTGCCGCATGATGTTGGCGACGCAGAGCAGCACGATCAGCGCGAGGAAGAACAAGTCCATATAGGACTTGAGCTCGCCGTCGCGGCGCAGCCGCGCCACGTCGGCCACCACCTGCCTGCGCGCGCTGGTTCCGCCCGTGCCGTCGTTGATCGGGGCCTGAAGGCGCTTGGTCTCGGCCTCCAGCTTCTCGATCTTCTGGAAGAAATAGAACGCCCGCAGCGTCGAGGCCGCGCGCATGCCGGCATAGATCAGCACCAGGATCGCGACGATCGCCCGGTTTTGATATTTCTCCAGGAAGTTCAGGCTGAAATAGACCATCGCCATGAACGCGAAGTTGGTCACGAAGCGGTAGACGAAGCTTAGAAAGACCATACTGGCTCCAGCCCTGAGAAGACGCGCAAGCGGATCGCGTTGCGAATCCGGGGAAAGGCGATACTGGCGGGAACAGCCGGCCCGAATGCCGCGCAGGCCCGTCTACGCCAACTTTGTTTCGACAAAGATACCATCCGCCCGCAACTCGCCGCCTTTTAGCCACGCGCGGCCATAATGCAACCGGCCAGTTCCGCGCGCCGGGGTGTCCGCGCCGGCTCAATGGCGGTTTGGCGGAAGTCGCGATACACTGGGGGCTGCCGCCACACGTGGGGTCTGCCGATGCCGAAGAAGGGAATCACGGGCCACGACGACTGGGTCTTGACCGAGGCGCTCGCGACCGCGCTGGTCGCGCTGGAGCAGCTCGCGCCGAAGCACCAGCCGAGCGCGCATATGGACGACATCCGCAAGATGCTGGCGAACGGCAAGGCGCCGGCGGCGGTGAGCCTGCACCTCGCCCAGGCCAAATGCCGCCTGTTTCCGGATACGGATCCGCTTGAGATCTACCGGGAATACGGCATCGGCGAAGAATATGGCTGAGGAGCCCTGCTTTGGCCTCGCCCCCGGCCGACGCTAGTTTCCGGAGACCTTGAGCAACGGACACTCACTTTGGCTCAGGGGGAGAAAGGCGTCTTCGGCGGGGATCTTCTCGACGACCTTGTAGTAGTCCCACGGCGTCTTGACGTCCGAGGGTTGCTTGACCTCGACCAGGTAGAAATCGTGCACGAGCTTGTTGTCGGCGCGCAGCCTTGCTCCCCGCGCATAGAAATCGTCCACCGGCATCGCACGCATTTTCTCCAGGACGGCGCCCGTCTCGTCCGTTCCGGCCGCTGCCGCCGCCTTCAAATATTGCAACACGGCGGAGTAGACGGCGGCCTGCGGCGCGGTCGGCATGGCCTTGTGCAGCTTGAAGAACCTCTCGGCGAATGCACGCGTCTCCTCGTTCAGATTCCAGTACCAGGCCGTGACCGTGGTCAGCCCCTTCGCCGTTTCGACGCCCATGGCATGGACGTCGGTCAGGAACATCAGCTCGGCGACCGGCTTCTGCGGCCCCGTAGTCATTCCGAACTCATTCCATTGCTTCATCGAGGTCACGAGCTGCTCGCCGGCATTGGCGAAGGCCACCACCTTCGCCTTCGAGGCCTGGGCCTGCAGCAGGAACGAGCCGTAGTCGGCGTTTCCGAGCGGATGAAACACCGCCCCGAGCGACTTGGCGCCCGATGCGGACAGCACGCGCTGCGACACCTCCACCATGTTGCGTCCGAACGCGTAATCGGCCGCGATGAAGAACCAGCTGTCGTAGCCTTGCGACACCAGCCTGCGAACCGATCCGGCGACAAGGTTATAATTGTCGTGCAGCCACATCAGGCCGGTGCGCGAACATTGCTTGCCGCCGATATCGGTCGTGCCGACGGCCGAGTAGATGACGAGCTTGTTCTTGTCGCGCGCGATCGACTGGATGGCGAGGGCCACCGCGGAGTTGCCGACATCGGCCACCATGTCGACGCCATCGACGTCGAACCATTTGCGGACGATCTGGGCGCCGATATCCGGCTTGTTCTGATGGTCGGCGACGACGATGTCGACCTTCAGGCCCGGCGTCGCCCGCTGGAAATCCTCAACCGCCATCTTCGCCGCGACGACGGAGCCGGGTCCGGCAAGGTCCGACAATGGTCCGCCCTGATCATTGATAATGCCGATCCTGACCACTCCGCCGGAGAAGTCGGCGGCCGCGCTCCGCTCAGTGAGCGCGACCGGACCCAGCATCAGGATCACGCAGGAAGTCAAACGGCAAAGCCGGCTGTGCCACGGGTGTAACTTCTCAACACGACAAGGCGCCATTGCCCCCTCCGCTTCCGCATCGCGACGCATGTCGGCGATGATTGACCCGACCGCCGCGCTATCCTTGCTGACCGACGGCCTTCCTGACGAATTCCAGCCGCCGCGCCTGCGCAGGCGCAACGCGTTCCTTCATCGCCGCGACGATCGCAGCCGGCGCCGTATCCGGCGAGCCGGCCCCGAACGGCGGCGCGGGGTTGTATTCCATGCGCAGCTGGATCATCTCGGCGGCTGCGCGGCCTCGCAGCATCGAGACCAGGGTGAGCGCGAAATCGATCCCGGCGGTGATGCCGCCGCCCGTGATGCGATTGCGATCGATGCAGACCCTCTCCCGCGACACCGAGGCGCCGAAGAACGGCAACGCATCGATGGCCGTCCAGTGCGTCGCTGCGCGATAGCCGTCCAACAGGCCGGCGGCGCCAAGCACGAGCGAGCCGGTGCAGACCGACGTGACGTATTTGGCGCCCCTCTCCTGCCTGCGCAGAAACGCCAGAACCTCCTCGTCGAGCATCAGCTCGTCGGTGCCATAGCCGCCGGGAACGCAGATCACGTCGAGCTGCGGGCAATCGGCGAAGGTGACGGTCGGCGTCAGCATGATCACGGAATCGCTCGGCACCGGTTCGATGCGTTTCCAGATCAGATGCACGTTCACATCAGGCAGGCTGGAGAACACCTGCGCCGGACCGGTGAGATCGAGCTGGGTGACGCGGGGAAAAACCAGAAGACCGATCTGCAACGGACCCGACATGACCAACCTCGACATCGCGCTTGACGGTTGCAGCCTGCCATGTTGGCGTTGAGGTCGGAAACGGCGTATTTCCCTCATTATTGGACGCGTCCATGATCGGCTTCCTGATCTTTCCCGAATTCCAGTTGCTAGACGCGGCGGGCCCGATCTCGGTCTTCGAGATCGCAAGACGTCACGTGCCAAACGCCCCACACGTCATCACGGTCGCAAACAAGGCCGGCGCCGTGCGCAGCTCGTCGGGCACCGAGATGCTGGCGCGCAGCTTGCGCGCGGCGAGCTCCGTCACGACGCTGCTCGTTGCAGGCGGCGAAGGCGTAGAAGCAGCCACGCGCTGCAAGACGACGATCGCCTTCATTCAGAGACTGGCGAAGCGCGGCGTGCGCATGGCCAGTGTTTGCAACGGCGCCTACCTGCTCGCCGAGGCGGGCCTGCTGGATGGCCGCTGCGCGACCACGCACTGGTCCTGCACACGCGACTTCACCGGACGCTATCCAAAAGTCAGGCTCGAGCCGGACCAGATCTTCATCCGGGACGATCGTGTCTGGACGTCGGCGGGCATCACCGCCGGAATCGATCTCGCGCTCGCCATGATTGGCGAGGATCACGGCGAGGAGGTTTCGCAAGCCGCCGCGCGGCAGCTGGTGCTCTATCAGCGCCGCGGCGGCGGGCAATCGCAGTTCTCGACCTTGCTCGAACTCAAGCCGCCGAACGGCCGCTTCGGCAGCTTGCTGTCCTGGGTGCGCGAGAACCTGGACGCGCAGCTCACCGTCGACGCGCTTGCCGAACGCGCGGGATTGAGTGCGCGGCATTTCGTGCGCTCCTTCATCGCCGAAACCGGCTCCACGCCGACCAAGGCCGTCGAGCGATTACGGGTCGAGGTTGCGCGCGAGCGGGTGCAATCCTCGGGCGAAGCCATCGAGCGCGTCGCGCAATCCACGGGGTTTCGTGACCCCGAGCGAATGCGCCGAGCCTTCATCCGCGCATTCGGTCAGCCGCCGCAGTCGCTGCGGCGCTCGGCGCGGAGTGCGTGAGGAAGAAGTGCGGGTCACCGATCAGAGGCCGCTCGGTTACCGCGCTGGCGAATCGAGGGAAGCTCGGTAGCTGTGAAATCAACGGGATCGTCGCGTTCGGCCCGAGGAGATGATGCGCGGCGGGCCTTCGGCCGATGCCCGAGTCGCGAATGAACGCTGCTCCGGAACGGCGTGATGCCGTTCCATGGTCACACCGGGAAAAATCCATATATTTCAATGATGAATGCGGATTTTGGTGCGCTCGGAGGGACTCGAACCCCCACGATTTTACTCACTGCCACCTCAAGGCAGCGCGTCTACCAGTTCCGCCACGAGCGCTTTGGGGATGCCGGCTTAAGGCTTGAGGCCTGCCGGATCAACGGCGCCGATCTAACAAATCCATCAGAGGGGTACAAGCCTGCAAAGGCCCCGAATTCCACAAGCTTGGGAAGAAAGTTCCTCCCTGCCCTGGTCCGGCCCCATCGGGTGCCCGGGCCGCTACCGCGTGCCCCGGGCCGCCACCGCGTGCCCCGGCCGCTATCGGGTCCCGGCTGTGCGCGGCAGCATCTGCTTGACCTCGACCGCGATGCGATTGCGATCGACCAGCACGACGCCGGAAGCGACCGGCAGGTTATTGGCCAAAACCTTGACCTCGTCGGCCTCGGTTGCGTCCAGCTCGATGATGGCGCCGCGGGAAAGACGTAATACCTGATGGATCGGCATGGTGGTCGTCCCGAGGACGACCATGAGATCCACGGTGACTTTATCGAGAGTGGGCACTGTCAGGACCGCCGCAACTTGAGACTCACACCAATGGACTTGGCATTTGCACCTGCGATCATCACCACGTTATGGTTAGCCAATGGTTAATTCACCTCAAAACCCTCGCCAAGACCTAGACTTGACGTCGTTTTCCGCCGCCGACGGCCAGCCCGCGGAATGGCGGATTTCGGACGCTCCGGTGCCCTATCCGGAGGCCGTCGCCGCCATGGAGGCGCGGGTCGCCGCGATCGCGGCAGGCGAGGCGCCGGAGCTGGTCTGGCTGCTCGAACACCCCCCGCTCTACACCTCCGGCACCTCCGGCAAGGCCTCCGACCTGCTCGATCCCCGATTTCCGACCTTTGCCACCGGGCGCGGCGGGCAGCTGACCTATCACGGGCCCGGCCAGCGGGTGGCCTACATCATGCTCGACCTCAAGCGCCGCCGGCCGGACGTGCGGGCCTATGTCGCGAGCCTAGAGGAGCTGATCCTGCGCACGCTCGCCGCCTTCAACGTCCGCGGCGAGCGGCGCGAGGACCGGGTCGGCGTCTGGGTGAAGCGGCCCGACAAGGGGCCCCAGCATGAAGACAAGATCGCGGCGATCGGCGTCCGGCTGAAGCGCTGGGTGTCGTTCCACGGCATCGCCATCAATGTCGAGCCGGAGCTGTCGCATTTCGCCGGCATCGTGCCCTGCGGCGTCGCCGATCCCCGCTACGGCGTCACCTCGCTGGTCGATCTCGGCCAGCTCGTGACCATGGCCGACGTCGACGTCGCGCTCCGGCAGGCCTTTGAGGAGCTGTTCGGGCCGACCCGCGCGCTGCTGTCGGAAGCGATTGCCTGAGCGCATTCCTGTTGGACACCCGCCGATCCCGTTTTCCGCAGGCGCGGAATCGGCTAGATTTGAGTCCGGTGTCGCCCACGCCTCCCCCCTCCGCCGGGAAAGTAGACTTCATACCGGGCGAGTTGATCATCGGACCGACTGTTCGAGCGCCAGGCATAAGGAGGGGTTGCGATCATGCTCGCAATGGGAGGTTTTGACGATGAGACTCTCTGCGCCTGTCTATCATCTGAAGCGCAAGGCGAAGCGCCTGTCCCGCGAGGAAGGCATTCCGCTCCACGCTGCGCTTGACCGCGTCGCCACGACGGAAGGCTTTTCCGCCTGGAGCATGCTCGCGGCGAAAGCCGCGGCAGCAACACCGGCGAACAGGCTGTTTCCGCAATTCAAGCCGGGCGATTTGGTGCTGGTCGGGGCACGCCCCGGGCAGGGCAAGACCCTGATGAGCCTCGAACTCGCCGTGGAGGCCATGAAATCAGGCCATCGAGCCGCGTTCTTCTCGCTCGAATACACCGAGAAAGACGTGCTGGATCGCCTGCGGGCGATCGGCGCGGAGCCGGCGCAATTCACTGGGCTGTTCGAGGTCGATTGCTCCGACGCCATCAGCGCCGATTACGTCGTGAAGCAAATGGCCGCTGCACCCCGCGGCACGGTGGTGGTGATCGACTATCTGCAACTGCTCGACCAGAGGCGGGAAAACCCCGACCTGACCGTTCAGGTGCGCGCGCTGAAATCCTTCGCACGCGACCAGGGGCTGATCGTCGTCTTCATCTCGCAGATCGACCGATCCTATGATTCCTCGGTCAAGCCCTGCCCCGACCTCAGCGATGTCCGCCTGCCGAACCCGCTGGACCTGACGCTGTTCGACAAGACGTGTTTCATCAACAATTCCGCAGTTCAGTTCCGGGCGGCGAGCTGATGGCTTTGGGCCGCGGGTGAGATTGTTCTCCCGCGGCCCCCGTCATCACGCCGCCTGCAACGACACCTCGAGCTTGCCGGCGATGTAGCGCCGCTCCTGCGTCAGGCCGCCAAAGCCGTAGGCGTCGCCCTTGACCTCGTCGACATGCAGATAGGTCTCGGGATGCAGCGGGCCCAGAATTTCGGCCATGCGCTTGAACATCGCGGCGAGATAGGCCGCCTTCTCGTCCTTGGTGTTGGTGCCCTCGCTGACGTGGATGTCGATCCAGTAGCTGGCCAGCTTCTGCTCGGCGAGCGACTTGCCGCCGGCGAACCAGTCGCCCGCATCGACCGCCTTCACGATGATGGCGGTCACCTTTGGGGCCTTGTGCAGGATCTTTGCGGTGAGTTCGGAGACAGCGCTGGCGATGTCGGCCTTCAGCGACGGCGACTGGCGGGAAGACGTATAGGACACGGTGATCAGGGGCATAGTCGTTCTCCTCAAGCTGCCCGCGCGATTTGCGCGGCGTTGGTGAGAAGCTAGACCTCCCCTCGTCATTTGGGTATCTTATCTCACCTGATACCAGTGATAACTATTCATAATGACAGCAACGCTCGACATCGCCACCGTCAAGGCCTTCCTGCTGGTCGCCGACCTCCAGAGCTTTACCCGCGCCGCCGAGGCACTCGGCACGACACAGGCCGCCGTCAGCCTCAAGCTTCAGCGGCTGGAGACGCTGCTCGGAAAGCGCCTCGTCGAGCGCTCACCGCGCGCGGTCCGGCTCACCGCTGATGGCGCGAGCTTCCTCGATCGCGCTCGCGCACTGATGGCGGCGCATGACCGCGCGCTGTCCGGTGAGGCGCCGACCGTGCAGTCGCTTTCGCTCGGCATCTCCGACCACGCCGCAGGCCCGGAGCTGGTGCCGCTGCTCAAACGCCTGCACGCGATGTCGACCAACCTCACCCTCGCCGTCACCATCGGCTTCTCGCGCGAGATGCAAGATGCCTATGACGCGGGCGAGCTGGACGCCGTCATCGTTCGCCAGGAAGGCAGCCGCCGCGGCGGCGAGAAGCTGACTGAGGACGAGTTCGGCTGGTTCGCATCGCGGCGCTTCACCCTGCCGAAAGGCGAGCCGCTGCCGCTGGCCACGCTCGCCCCGCCGTGCGGTGTCCGCGCCATCGCAGTGCGCGCGCTCGACAAGGCCGGCATCACCTGGCGCGAGCGATTTGTGGGTGGTGGTGTCACTGCGGTGGTCGCCGCCGCGCTCGCGGGACTCGCGATCGCGCCGCTGGCGCGACGGATCGCGCCTCACGGGCTTGTCGACATCGGCCCTGCCCACAGGCTGCCAAAGCTCGGCAGCTCGAAGGTGATGCTGCATTCGAAGGTCAGCGATCCCGCCAAGCTCGCGGCGTTGCGCGCGGTGGCGGCGACGTTCCGGAGCTTGGCGGCTTAGCGCTCAGCCAGCGGTCCCTAATCTTCTCCCGTGTATCGGCCTGCCACGCGCCAGTAAACGAACCCAGCCGGACCACCGGCGAGAACAAATGCCACACCAAGCAAACCGACATCCTTGAAGAGCAACACGCAAAACAACGCACCAACCGCAACGCCGGAGCCTACATAGAATACCATGGCGCGGGTGCGCAGACGTTCGCCAAGCCAGATCAAGACAGCTGCCGGAACGCTTGTGAGGGCACAGGTCACGAAGAATGTCAGCGGCACGACGACAACCGCCATTGCGAATGTGTCATCTACGACCTGCTTCGGGCTACGCTCGGGCGCGATCAGAGCGAGGACGACAAATATCATCGTGTCCAGCACGGCTGTCGCAGTCAAGCATCCGCGAAACCAGCCGTCGAACGCGCGAAGACGAGCATCGCAAGCCATGACACCACCCTCATAAGATCGCCTCGAACGCACTGCGCAGCGTCTCGTGCCGGAACACGAAGCCGCGGCTCAGCGCCTTGTTCGGCAGCACACGCTGACCGCCCAGCAGAAGCTCGTCGGCGAAGCCGCCACCGATCCGGCGCAACAGGCCGCCGGGAATGCGGAACACGGCGGGCCGATGCAGACGGCGGCCGAGCTCCTCGGTGAACTTTGCATTGGTGACGGGGATCGGCGCGGTGGCGTTGACGGGACCGGCGAGATCGGGCGTCGCCACCACATAGGCGATCAGGCGAATGAGGTCGTCGCGCTCGATCCAGGACATCCACTGCCGCCCGGTGCCGAGCGGCCCACCGAGCCCGAACTCGAACGGCGTCAGCATGCGCGTGATGAATCCGCCCTCGGTACCCAGCACGAGGCCGATGCGCAGGTACACCACGCGCACGCCAAGCTCCTCCGCCGGCCGCGCCGCCATCTCCCAAGCCGCGCACAGTTCGTGGCTGAAGCAGGCGTGGGACTTCGCCGACTCCGTCAGCACCTGATCGGCCCACAAGCCATACCAGCCGATCGCGGAGCCGCTGACTAGCACCTCGGGCTTGCGGTCCAGCCGCGCGATCAGTTTGACGATTTCGCCGGTCATGTCGATGCGGGAGTTGATGATCTTCGCGCGCTTCGCCTCGGTCCACAGGCCGTTGCCGATCGGCTCGCCGGCAAGATTGACGATGGCGTCGATCTGCGTGTCCGAAGCGAGCTGATCGAGGCTGGTGATCAGCGTCACCGGCGGCGGCAGCATCTCGGCCTTGGCGGGGTTGCGGATCAGCGCGATGACGTGATGCCCTGCCCCGCTGAGGCTCGCCGCAAGGCGGCTGCCGATGAAGCCGGTGGCGCCCGATATCAGCACAGTCTTGCGGCCGGGGAGCTTTTCGACGAGCCCTGGCGCGGGCACGCTCTTCATGCGGCCGAGCCGGCGCATTGCCGCAAAATCCCTGACGCCGCAGAGCCCAGCTCCAATCGCGCAGGCGATGGCGGCGATGCTGAGCAGGCCCTGATACACGACGCTCACGCCGAAGGGCTGCATGGCCCAATCGATCAGCACCGGCAGCAGCAGCACCAGGATGGCGCCGTAGTTGATCGCGAGCAGCGTGTGATTGATGCGCTCGCTCGGCGGCAGCTTTCGGCTCAGATCCTCCTCGACGAAATCCATCAGCGTGATGACGATCTCGGCGACCAGGACTGCGACGATCAGCAGCGCCAGCACGCCGTAGACCTCTAGCCAGCCGAGCATCAGGAACAACAGCGCATAGAGCATGTTGCGGATGCCGTGCAGCTTCAGCTCGAAACGCTGCGAGGGGCGCCAGGCCAGACGCTCGGTGAATTCGTGGTGATAGAAGGTGTCGAACACGCCCATCACGATCTGGATGGCGATAAGGGTCCACAACAGCGGCGTCATGATACGGCCTCCCTGAAGACGGCGGACTGGTGGATCAGCGCGCCGTAACGCGGGTGAGTAACATCGAGGGTGAAGCGGAAGGCGCCCTCGCCGAGATCGCTGTGCGTGACCGTGAGATCGCCCGGCGTGAGCCATTGCGGCAGCGGAATCCAGAGGCGTCCGAACTGGAGGCCGTAGCCGGCGCTGCGGAAGGTCAGCACCTGGTCCTCGACCGCGATGCGCAGCGCCATCGAGACGCCGAAGCCGACATATTCCTCGAGGCCGGTCGGGCCGGCGAAGCGTTTTGCCGAATGGATGACTTGCGGAAAGCCCTGCTTGCGCGCGCAGATGCGGGTCCAGGTCTGGCCGCCGCTCGCGCCGTCCTCGGTGACCGTCACGATCATGGGGACACCGGTGTCACGGCCGGTCGGCAGCGGTCCGCCGATCAGTCGCGCGAGTTGCGCGAACCACCAGCCGATATCGCTGAAAGAGACTTCGTCGACCACGCCGACATAGACGACGCTGTCGCCGTCGGCGACGCGCTTGGAAAAGCGCCGCCAGGTCGCGAGCGGCAGGCGGCCCCAATCCTCGTCCGACAGCAGCGCACGGAAGCGGCGGTCGTCGAGCAGCTTGGTGTGAGCGGAGGGAGATGCGCTGGAGCCTGATAATCGAGCCGACGTCATCGCACCCTCCTCTACCCTATCTGGCCTTGCCCAGCGGCAGCAGGTTGGCGATCTTTTCGCCAAGCCGCATCAGGGCGACCAGCCGCGGCCGCGGCACCTTCAGCATTTGCATGAACCAGTGGTCGGCGAGCTCGGTGAAGGCGAGCATCTCCTTCAGCCGTTTGCTGGCGACCGGATTGATGGTCGGATCGTCGGCGGCATCGGACACGCAGGCCCGGAGCGCCGTGATCGCCGGATCGAGCTCCCGCTCCTTGCGCCGCGCCGCGATCCGGGCCGCAACCTCCCAGATGTCGGTCTCGGCTTCGAAATGATCGCGGCGGTCGCCGAGGATCGGCACCCGACGGATCAAATTCCAGGCCAGCAGCTCCTTGATCGAGTTGGAGACGTTGGAGCGCGCCATGCCGAGCGTGTCGGCGATGTCCTCGGCCGTCATCGGCGCCTCGGCAAGATAGAGCAGCCCGTGGATCTGGCTGACCGAGCGGTTGACGCCCCATTCGTCGCCCATGTCGCCCCAATGCAGGATGAAGCGCTCGACGGCGGCGGGGAGTTTCTTCTTTCCGGTTATTTCTGTCATAACAGAAATATCTGACGAATGAGATTGAGTGTCAAGCGCTTCCGGATGGCCTGCCCCGTGCATACCGTGCGTTGCTTTTGCCTAAAAACTTCCCAGCGATCGGGAACCAAACGACCTGTTGAGCGTTTGCACCGGTCGAGGCAGGGTGTTGGGAATGGTAAAAAAGTCCAGTCAGCAGAGAGACTTGTTCGAGAGCGAACGCAGTTTCCGGCTGTTGGTCGAAGGGGTTGCCGACTACGCCCTGTACATGCTCGACCCCAAGGGAACCATCACCAGCTGGAACATCGGCGGCGAGCGCATCAAGGGCTATTCGTCCGAAGAGATCGTCGGCCAGCATTTCTCGCGCTTCTACACCGAGACCGACCGGGCCAACGGCAAGCCGGCGCGCGCCCTCGGCATCGCCCGGGACAAAGGCCGCTACGAGGAGGAAGGCTGGCGCGTCCGCAAGGACGGCACCTTCTTCTGGGCGAGCGTCGTGATCGACCCGATCTACGAGGACGACGAACTGATCGGCTTCGCCAAGATCACGCGCGACATCACCGAGCGGCGCAACACGCAGCTGAAGCTCGAGGCGATGCAGAAGCAGCTCGCCGAATCCCAGAAGTTCGATGCGCTCGGCCAGCTCACCGGCGGCGTCGCCCACGATTTCAACAACCTCCTGATGATCATCAGCGGCAGCCTTCACACCCTGAAGCGGGGCGCTGACGATGCCAAGCTGCAGCGCGCGATCTCGGCGATCGAGACTGCGACCAAGCGGGGCGCCGCGCTGACCAACCAGCTCCTCACCTTCGCCCGGCGGCAGAGCGTCAACCCGCAGGCGATCGATTTTTCCGAGCGCATCTCGGCGATCCGCGAGGTGCTGGACGCCGGCGTCGGCAGCTCCGTGCGCCTCGCCTTCGACATCGACCGCGAGGTCTGGCCGATCAGGGCCGACGCCTCCGAGCTCGAGACCGGGCTGCTCAATCTCGTCATCAACGCCCGCGATGCGATGCCCGACGGCGGCACGGTGACGATCAGCGCCCGCAATGTCGTGCTGGACGAGGCTCTGCTCGCCGGCGAGTTCGTGGCGATCGACGTCGCCGACACCGGTCTCGGCATTCCCGCCGACGTCATCGACAAGATTTTCGAGCCGTTCTTCACCACCAAACCGATCGGCAAGGGCACCGGTCTCGGCCTGTCCCAGGTGCACGGCTTTGCGCATCAGGCCGGCGGCACGGTGAAGGTCGCAAGCGAGCTCGGCAAGGGCACGACTTTCACCATCGTGCTGCCGCGCGGAACGGACGTGCCGCCGCGGGACGCGGCGGAGGCGATGCCATTGCGCGGCAGCGGCACGGTGCTGCTGGTCGAGGACAACCCGGATGTCGCCGTCGTCAGCATCGGTCTATTGGAGCAGCTCGGCTACCGCGTTCGCCGCGTCCCGGACGCCGAATCCGCGTTGCGCGAGCTCGAGCACAACGGAGTCGACTTCGTATTCTCTGACATCGTGATGCCCGGCAAGATGGACGGCCTCACCCTCGCCCATCACCTGCGCCTGATCCGCCCCGGCCTGCCGATCCTGCTCGCCACCGGCTACAGCGAGGCCGCCGCCGACGTGCGCGGCGACTTCCCGATCCTGCGCAAGCCCTACGAGATCCACGAGCTGAGCGAGGCGATCTCGAAGCTGCCGCGGTGATTGTTTGAGGCACCAGGCCTCCACAGCGTCATGGCCGGGCCCGTCCCGGCGATCCACGCCCTGCTGCACGACACCAAGAACGTGGATGCCCGGGACAGGCCTGGGCATGACGACCTCTCTTGAAAGCGCGCCTACACCGTCGGCAGCACCGAGAATGCCTCCCCTGCCCGACGCAGGTTCAATTCATCCACACTGGCCGTCTCGCTCGTCACGCTATCCACCCGCGACGACGGTGGACCATGCCGGCACAGCGCGACCATGTCGGCGACATGCTTCGGCGCACCCGCGAATAGTGCTTCGACGCTGCCGTCGCGGCGGTTGCGGACCCAGCCTTCCAGCCCGCAATTGGTGGCCTGATACTCGACCCAGGCGCGGTAGCCGACGCCTTGCACGCGGCCGCGGATCATCACCTGGAGGATCGCCTGGCTCACTTTTTGAGTCCGAGAAAAACGGCGCCACGCGCCTTTCCATCGGCCTCTCGCATGACGCGACTGGTCAACTCCGCCGAGGGCAATCCCTTGAGATTTTTCGGCACAGTACCCTCGCGCAACGCTTTCTGCACTTCGTACACCGCTTGCGTCGCCGCCGCGATCGGCGCATGGCCCTGCAGCGCGATGCGCACACGCTGGCTGGTGAGATAGTCGAGCCCGCTCAATTCGTCCGGCGCGCCGCCCAGCACGATCGGAAGATGCGTGGCGGCCACGATGGCCTCCAGCTCTGCGCGCGACTTGATGCCGGTGAAGAACAGCGCGTCGACGCCGGTGGCTTCATAGGCCTTGGCGCGGCGGATCGCATCCTCGATCGAAGTGATCGAGGCAGCCCCGGTTCGGCCCATGATGACCAGCGAGGGATCGCCGCGGCCATCGAGTGCGGCCTTCATCTTGCCGACGCCCTCCTCCAGCGAGATCAGCTGCGCCTTCGCCTCGCCAAAGGCGGCCGGCAGCATCGTGTCCTCGATGGTGAGACCGGCCGCACCCGCCGTCTCCAGCTCCTGCACCGTGCGGCGCACGTTGAGCGCATTGCCATAGCCGTGATCGGCATCCACCAGCACCGGCAATGCGGACGCGCGCGACATCCGCCGCATCTGCTCGGCAAGCTCGGTGAGCGTGATCAGCGTAATGTCGGGATCGCCCAGCACCGCGAGCGAGGCGACCGAGCCGCCGAACATGCCGAGCGGGAAGCCGAGATCCTCGGCAATGCGGATCGAGATCGCGTCATAGACCGAGCCGGGATGGACACAAGTTGCGCCCGACAGGATGGAGCGCAGTTTCTCGCGGCGGGAACGGAAGGCCATGGTGCTGTCTCGATCAGAACGACGCCGTCGCAACATACTCCGTCATTGCGAGCGTAGCGAAGCAATCCAGAATCTTTCCGCGGGGGCAGTCTGGATTGCTTCGCTGCGCTCGCAATGACGGTGTTTGCGGGGCCCGGCGAGAGCCCCACTCACACTCTTTACGCAAACTCCAGAATCAGCGCGTCCACCGCGAGCGTCGCGCCGGCGCTGGCGTGGACCTTCTTCACGGTGCCGTCCTGCTCGGCGCGGAGCACGTTCTGCATCTTCATGGCTTCGACCACCGCGAGCGTCTCGCCGGCCTTGACCTCCTGCCCCTCGGTCACCGCGATCGAGACGATCAGGCCGGGCATCGGACAGAGCAGCTTCTTGCCGGTGTCGGAGGCTGTGGTCACGGGCATCAGCCGCGCAGAGGCCGCTTCCGCTTCGGTCCAGACATAGACCGGCACCTCGACGCCCTGATGCGCCAGGCGGATGCCGTTGGGAACCGGCCGGGCCTGCACCGCGACGACGTGGCCGTCGATGGTGCCCTGCCAGACCGGATCGCCCGGCTTCCATGCGGACTTCAGCAGATGCGCGTTGCCGGCCTTACCTTCGGCATCGATGAAACGGATCGCGATCGCCTCGCCTTCGCGGGCGACCTCGAGCAGGATCTCCTGGCGATCGAGCCAGACCGCGCGGCGGCGCTCACGCTGCACGATGCGCCCGCCCAACTGGCCGGAGATCTGGCGCTTGCGTTCGCCGAGCACGTGGTCGACGGCGGCACCGACCGCGGCGATCCGCCGGGCGACCTCGCCTTCGGGCACGCGCACCGCAAAGCCCTTGGGGAATTCCTCGGCGATGAAGCCGGTCGAGAGCCGGCCCTCGCGCCAGCGCGGATGGTGCATCAGCGCCGACAGGAACGGGATGTTGTGCCTGATACCGTCGACATAGAACGAATCCAGCGCGGTGGCCTGCGCCTCGATCGCGGCCGCGCGCGAGGGTGCGTGGGTGACGAGCTTGGCGATCATCGGATCGTAATGGATCGAGATCTCGCCGCCCTCCTGCACGCCGGTGTCGTTGCGCACGGTGATGCCGTCCTGGCTCACTTCCGCCGGCGGACGATACTTCACCAGGCGTCCGATCGAGGGCAGGAAGTTGCGGAACGGATCCTCGGCGTAGAGGCGGGATTCCACGGCCCACCCGGTGAGCGTGACGTCCTTCTGCGCAAGCTCGAGCTTCTCGCCGGCGGCAACCCGGATCATCTGCTCGACGAGGTCGACGCCGGTGACGAGCTCGGTGACGGGATGCTCGACCTGGAGGCGCGTGTTCATCTCCAGGAAGTAGAAGCTCTTGTCCTGCCCTGCGACGAATTCGACGGTGCCGGCGGAATCGTAGTTCACGGCCTTGGCCAGCGCGACCGCCTGCTCGCCCATCTTGCGGCGGGTGGCCTCGTCGAGCAACGGCGACGGCGCCTCCTCGATGACCTTCTGGTTGCGGCGCTGGATCGAGCATTCGCGCTCGCCGAGATAGATCACGTTGCCGTGCTTGTCGCCCAGCACCTGGATCTCGATGTGGCGGGGATCGACGATGAACTTTTCGACGAAGACTCGGTCGTCGCCGAACGAGGCCTTGGCCTCGGCCTTGGCGAGATTGAAGCCTTCTGCGACCTCGCTCTTCGAGTGCGCGATGCGCATGCCCTTGCCGCCACCGCCGGCGGAGGCCTTGATCATGACGGGATAGCCGATCTCGTCGGAGATCCGCACCGCGTGCTTGTCGTCCTCGATGACGCCGAGATAGCCCGGCACGGTCGAGACCTTGGCCTTGGCGGCCGCCTTCTTGGATTCGATCTTGTCGCCCATCGCCGCGATCGCGCCGGGATTGGGACCGATGAACACAATGCCGGCGGCCTCCAGCGCCCGTGGGAACGCCTCGCGCTCGGACAGGAAGCCGTAGCCGGGATGCACGGCCTGCGCGCCCGTCTTGCGGCAGGCCTCCACGATCTTCTCGATCACCAGATAGCTCTCGGCGGCGGCGGGCGGGCCGATCAGCACGGCCTCGTCGGCCATCTCGACATGAAGGGCATCACGGTCGGCCTCGGAATAGACCGCGACCGTTTCAATTCCCATCCGGCGGGCAGTCTTGATGACCCGGCAGGCGATTTCGCCGCGATTGGCGATCAGAATGCGTTTGAACATGCTTTTCTTGAGTCTCGACCTTGGGCGGGACCCTTCCCTGGCCGTTGGGCCTATGGGACGGGCCGTACGGCTCCCGTGGTACATCAAAATAGGCCGGAGGCAACGGTCTAAATCCGACCCCTCTGGCGTACCAGCGCAAGACCGAACTGGGCTTGTGGAAACGGACTTGGGGAAACGGACTTGGGGAGCGGGCTCGGCGGGCCTGGGGACGGCCTACGGCTTCCCGGCCTTGGCGACGTCCCGCACCAGGGCGTGAATGAAGTCCAGTTTGGCGACCACCGGCTGCGACAGGATGAATGGATAGAGGTCGCGCATTCCCATGGCACGATTGACGCTGTTCATGGCGAAGGTGAAGGGCAGCCATGCGTCGACCAGCGTCTGGACGTCCTTGGCCTCATAGGGATTGAACCGGATCCGCGTCGACAGCTCCCCGTCGCGATCGACCCTCGGCCGCACCTCCATACCGAATTCGGAAGCCATCTCCAGGGTGTCGACGATGTGGAGATAGTGCGCCCAGGTTTCGGCGAAATCTTCCCAGGGGTGCGTCGTGGCGTAGGCCGAAACGTAGTTCTGCTGCCAGTCCGGCGGCGCGCCTTCGGCATAGTGGCGCTGCAGGGCCTGACCGTAATCGGCCGAATCGTCGCCGAATACGGCGCGGCATGCGTCGAGCTTGCCCCCCTCGCTGACCAGCACATCCCAGAAATAATGTCCGACCTCGTGGCGGAAATGCCCGAGCAGCGTCCGGTAAGGCTCGCCCATCTCCAGCCTGCGCCGTTCGCGCTCGATGCCGTCGGTTTCGGTGAGCGCGATCGTGATCAGGCCGTTGTCGTGGCCGGTCATGATCCTCTGTCCGCTGTTCGGATCGTCGGCGAGGAAGTTGAAGATCAGGCCATGCCCGGAATTGTCCTGCCGGTTCTGGAGCGGCAGCTTCCAGCGGATCAGGGAATAGAACAGCCGGTGCTTTGCCACCTCCAGCTCGCGCCAGCCGGCGAGCTGAGCCGGATCGGACAGATCAGGCACCATGCCGTTGTGGCGGCAGGCGCGACAATATCCGTTGGTATCACCCGGATCCGTCAGCCAGTTGCAGGCGTCGTACTCGGCATTGCGGCACAGCATGCGTCCCTTGCCCTTGTCGGAGAGCGTGGCCCAGCCCTCCCCGTCGGGCTCGAGCGCCGACATCGTCTCCTTCTCCGGGAGGAAGGCGATGAGGTGACCGCAACGCTCGCAGGCCCGGTTCTCGAAATAAAGGACGTTGCCGCAGGACTGGCAGACAAAGAGCTTCAAGATTTAGCCTCTCCGAAAAGGGAATTTTACGAATGAAAGTCGTGGCGCCTCGCAAAGACGCATCCGCACGCCCATCGTTCCAATATCAGGAACAAATTGCCAGACCCGGCGTTGACTGGCCGGACCTTACCGCGTTCTGGCTGGCCGCGGGCCTTTCCTGACAGTCTATCCCCTCCAGGCAATGGTCATCACGCTCCGTCTGTGTGAGTATCGGTCCGGCATGTGCGCATCCGCATCACAACGGCCGACGCCTTGAACGATCCTTTGCCCGAGACCATCGCCGCCGAAAGGCTGCGCCAGCACCTCGAAGATGTCGCGCGCGAGCGCGACAATGCCTATCGCGCGCTCCAGGAGCGAGAGGCCGAGCTCGCGCGCATCCAGCGCATCGGCAAGGTCGGCGGCCTCGAGGTCGACTTCCGCGAGGGCTTCAAGAACCGCCGCTCGCCGGAATATCTGATGATCCACGGCCTGCCTCCCGAGGCCGCCGACGAATCGCACGAGGCGTGGGTCAGCCGCATCCATTCCGAGGATCGGGATGCGACCGTCAAGCACTTCATCGACGCGCTGGCCGGGACCAGCGAAGACTACGTCGCCGAATACCGCATCGTCCGTCCCAGTGACGGAGAGACCCGCTGGATCCGCGTCGTCGCCAAGATCGAGCGCGACCGCGACGGGCGCGCCATCCGCCTCGTCGGCGCCCATATCGATATCACCGACCAGATGCTCGCGCGTGAGACGCTGCGCGAGAGCGAAGATCGGTTTCGGCTGATCGCCGACAGCGCGCCGGTGCCGATCTGGGTCACGAAACTCGACCGCAAGCGATCCTTCGCCAACCAGGCCTATGTCGACTTCGTGGGCCTGCCCTACGAGGAAGCCATCGATTTCGACTGGCGCAAGGTGCTGCATCCGGACGACCTGCCGCAGGTGCTCCAGCAATCCGTCCAGGGTGAAGCGTCGCTGAAGCCCTTCGTGCTGGAAGCGCGCTACAAGAACGCCAGTGGCGAATGGCGCTGGCTGCGCTCGGAATCCCAGCCGCGCTGGGATCCGACCGGCAAGCATATCGGCTTCATCGGCGTCGCTCACGACGTCACCGCCGCCAAGCAGGCCGAGATCGAGCTCCGGCGGCTCAACGAGACGCTGGAGGAGCGCATCGCCGAGCGCACCGCCGAGCTCGAATCCAACGAGGCCCGGCTGCGCGCGATCCTGGAGACCAGCAACCAGTATCAGGGGTTGGTCAATCTCACGGGCGAGTTGCTCTACGCCAACAAGACCGCGCTCGCTGGCATCCGCGCCGAGGCGCGCGACGTCATCGGCAAGCCGTTCTGGGACTCGCCGTGGTTCACGGGAACCCCGGGGATGAGTGCCGTCGCGCGCGAGGCCTTCGAAACCGTGCTGAGAGGCGAAGCGGTGCGGATGGAGATGCGGCTGCGCCTGCCGATAGGCGAGCGCGACTTCGAGTTCGACATGCGCCCCGTGCTCGACCGCCACGGCAAGATCACGGGCGCGGTGCCGGAACTGGTCGACATCACCGAGCGCCGCCGCGGCGAGGAAGCGCTGCGGCAGTCGCAGAAGATGGAGGCGATCGGTCAGCTCACCGGCGGCGTCGCCCACGACTTCAACAACCTCCTCACCATCATCCGTTCGGCGACCGACTTCCTGCGCCGGCGCGAACTGCCGGAGGAACGCCGCCGCCGCTATGTCGATGCGATCTCGGACACCGTCGAGCGCGCCTCGAAACTGACCGCGCAGCTTCTGGCCTTCGCGCGACGGCAGCCGCTGAAGCCGCAGATCTTCAATGTCGCCAGCCAGGTCGAGGGCGTGGCGCAACTGGTGCGGCCGCTGGTCGGCGGACGCATCGAGATCGGCGTCGAGGTTGAGGATGCGGATTGCTTCACCGTCGCCGACATCGCGCAGTTCGAGACCGCGCTGATCAACCTCGCCATCAACGCCCGCGACGCCATGGACGGCGAAGGCCGTCTCACCATCGCGGTGCGCAAGGTGCAGGGCATCCCGAGCCTGCGCGCGCAATCGGCGCGCGGCGGCGACTATGTCGCGATCTCGGTCGCGGACACCGGCAGCGGCATCGTGCCCGACCATCTCGACTCCATCTTCGAGCCGTTCTTCACCACCAAGGAGGTCGGCAAGGGCACCGGCCTCGGCCTCAGCCAGGCGTTCGGCTTCGCCAAGCAGTCCGAGGGCGACATCGCGGTGACGAGCACGCCGGGCAAAGGCGCGACCTTCACGATCTACCTTCCGCAGGCGCAGAGCCCTGCCACCGAGAACGAAGCCGCAGCGCTGACCAGCGAAGCCGCGACCACCGGGCGCGGCTACCGCGTGCTCGTGGTCGAGGACAATGACGACGTCGGCCAGTTCTCGACCGAGCTGCTGGAGGACCTCGGCTACGTCGTCCGCCGCGTCGCCAACGCCAACGCGGCGCTGGCGATCCTCGGCGAGAACGAATTCGCCGTCGACCTCGTCTTCTCCGACGTCATCATGCCCGGCATGAACGGCGTCGAGCTCGCCGGGATCATCCGCGAGCGCTATCCGGGCCTGCCCGTCGTGCTCACCTCCGGCTACAGCAACGTGCTCGCCGAGAACGCCCATCGCGGCTTCGAGCTGATCCAGAAGCCGTATTCGGTGGAATCGCTGTCGCGGATTCTGCGCAAGGCGATCACCGAGAAGCTGTCGGTGGCAAGGTGAGCGCATCCTCATTGTGAAATCTTGAGGCGGCCTCGCCTTCAGGGGAAGACAGCGCCGTCGGCTTCGGCTACCGCTGCGGAACAATCAAAGGCAACGAGGACCGAACGTGCCGACCGCGCCGTCTGACGCCATCTGGGCCTGGAGCATCATCGTCGCCGCGACCGCAGGCGTCATCATCCGCCCCCTGGCCCTGCCCGAGGCGATCTGGGCCGTGATCGGCGCCGGCGCCCTCGTGCTGCTCGGCTTCCTGCCGTGGCAGGATGCGCTTGTCGGCATCGAGAAGGGTGTCGACGTCTATCTCTTCCTGATCGGCATGATGCTGATCGCCGAACTGGCGCGGCTCGAAGGCTTGTTCGACTATCTCGCCGCGCTCGCGGTGGAATATGCAGACGGCTCGCCACAGCGGCTGTTCCTGTTGATCTATCTCGTCGGCACCCTTGTCACCGTGCTGCTCTCGAACGACGCCACCGCGATCGTGCTGACACCCGCCGTCTATGCCGCGACGCGCGCCGCCGGCGCCAAGCCGCTGCCTTATCTGTTCGTCTGCGCCTTCATCGCGAATGCCGCAAGCTTCGTGCTGCCGATCTCCAATCCGGCCAACCTCGTCGTGTTCGGCGCGCGCATGCCGCAGCTGACCGAATGGCTGCACCTGTTCGCCCTGCCCTCGGCGGCTTCCATTCTGCTGACTTATGTCGTGCTGCGCCTGACCCAGCATCGCGCGCTGAAGGAGGAGACGATTGCACGGAGCGTGCCGCATCCGAAGCTCGGCCGCGGCGGCAAGCTGACCGCGGCCGGTATCGTCGCGATCGGCATCGTGCTGGTCACGGCCTCCGCGCTCGACAGACAACTCGGCCTGCCGACCTTCATCTGCGGCGTGGCGACGGCCGCGATCGTGCTGCTGCTGAGCCGGCAATCGCCGCTGCCCGTTCTGAGGGGCGTGTCGTGGAGCGTGCTGCCGCTGGTCGGCGGGCTCTTCGTGATGGTGGAAGCGCTGGTGAAAACAGGCGTGATCGGGCAGCTCAGCGCACTGCTGCACCAGGCCGTCGCGCAATCGGTGCCGAAGGCCGCCTGGAGCGTCGGCATCGCAACCGCCATCGCCGACAACATCGCCAACAACCTTCCGGTCGGCCTCGTCGCAGGCTCGGTCGCCGCCGCCGATCATTTGCCCGCGCCCGTCGTCAGCGCCATCCTGATCGGCGTCGACCTCGGCCCCAACCTGTCGGTAACGGGATCCCTCGCCACCATCCTATGGCTGGTCGCGCTGCGGCGGGAGAAGATCGAGGTCGGCGCCTGGCCGTTCCTCAAGCTCGGCCTATTGGTGACGCCGCCCGCTTTGATCGCCGCGCTGGCTGCGGCGATCAGGTAGTCGCGGCCAATTAGGTTCGGTTGTTTGCGGTGCATCAATGCCGGCGGTGTAACCACCGCTAGAGTTCACTTGTCGCGCGATTAAAACATGCCGCGGCAAGGAAGGTTCATCATGCAGATCCAATCAAAAGCGCTGCCGCAGAGCTTTTCCCTGCGTCGCGAAATTCAGAGCTTCATGGCGCCGGCCGTAAGCCGAGGCGAGACATCCCATCCCCTGCTCGTCGTCTCCGTCGTGGCGCTGCTGGCTCTGTTCGCCATCGTGGAAATCGACCTGCATTCCGTCCAGCTTCAGGCGATCGGCCTGCTCAGCCATGGCACCGGGATTGATCCCGTCTTCCTGAGCCCGTAGCGGGAAAAGCCCGATCGCGGCCATGACGGCCGCGACCGGGGTTATCTCGCATCTTCAGTCGTTCTCGTAGCCGTAGACTTCCGGCAGGATGAAGATTGCGGCGAGCAATCCGATCAGCGGGAAGATCGCGACCATCAGCGTGGCATTCGCCTGCCCGATGGCGGCGAACACTGTCGGGAACAGGAAGATCGCCAGGAACGACGGCAGCTTCACGAACATGTAGGCGAAGCCGCTGGCGGTGCCGCGGTACTTCGGCTTGGCGACCATGGTCGGGATCGTCATGCAGTTCGACGCATCCCAATAATGGCCCCACAACATGGCGGCGGCCGCGAACGGCAGCAGGATCTTGTTGTCGGTATAGAGCGCAAAAGCGGCGACCAGCAGCGAGGCCAGCACGATGCCGAAACCGGCGATCGCGATGCCGCGGTGACCGATCTTCGGCGTCAGCAGCGGTCCGACCCAGCCGGACAGAGCGGCGAAGGAGAACAGCGCCATCGTCACCAGATTGATGCCGAGCACGCTCGACACGCCGACCATGACGAACAGCACCGGGAGATAGAACGCAAAGGTCGAGAACTCGCTGCCTTGCGCGAAGCAGGCGATCCATCCGTAGATCGTCGCGCGCCAGCGGATCGGATCCTTCTTGAGATCGGCGAGGAACGCGCGGGTCGAGACCTTCGGCACCTCCACGTCCTGGTTGGGCAGCATGGCGAGATCGTCGTTGAACATCTCGCGCGCGACCTGCTTGGCCTCGCGGTAGCGTCCCTTCTGCACCAGCCACACTGCCGTCTCCGGCACGTCATGCCGCATCACCAGGATGATCAGCGCCGGCAGCGCGCCGAGGCCGAGCGTCACGCGCCACAGCGTCTCATGGTGGATGTCGAGCAGCAGGAAGATCACGATGACGCCGATCGTCAGCACTTCGCCGACGGCGAACATGAACTGCCAGCGATTGCCCATGACCTCGCGCTCACCCTTGGCCATGGATTCCATGATGTAGGTGTAGCCGGTCGAAATATCCGAGCCGAGCGGAATGCCGAGCAGGAATCGGATCACGATCAGCCAGGTAACGTTCGGCACGAAAGCCTGCGCCAGCGCCAGCACGATGAACATCACCATCGTCACCAGGAACATCACGCGGCGGCCGATCTTGTCGGAGAGCCAGCCGCCGAGCAGCGCGCCGATGAGTGCGCCGCCCTGCGTGCCGGCTGCGGCAAGGCCCAGCATCAGCGGATCGGGATTGTACTGCTCCTTGATGAAGATCAGCACGAAGGCGATCGAATAGAGGTCCCAGGCCTCGACCAGGATCGAGGCCATCATCAGCCAGCCGACCTTGTTCCCCTTGGGACTGTAGTTCGTGATGAGGTAGCGGACCGCGGCTTCGCTCGCGGTCGGTTGGGGCATGGCCATCGTCGACATCTTTGGTCCTCTCTTCAAAACTCTCTTACGCGCCGAGCAGCGGCTCGATGCTGCAATCGAGCAGGCGCGGATCGATCCCTGCCTCCATGCCCGTGAACATCTGGTCCATGTAGTCGATCAGCGCGTCGCTCGCCTTCACGGCGTCCTCGACATGGCGGCCGGCGACCGCACTGAGAATGGCGAGGTGGCGATCGATCGTGCCTGACAGTTCGGCCTGTCCCGGCATGAAGCGGTGGTGGATGTAGCCGATGCGGCGGTACAGCGTGTGCAAGGGCCGCAGCGTATGCACCAGGAAAGGCTCGCCGGCAGCTTCCAGCACCAGCGCGTCGATGCGGCGATCGATGCTGTTGAATTCGTCGAGGGTCAGGGTGGCGCGGCGTTCGCGCAACAGACGCTCGATGTGCAGCGCCTGATTGCGATGCGAGAGGCTGGCGCGATCGGCCGCAAGGCGGACGACGAAGCGCTCCATGTCGCGGCGCAAGGCCAGCAGCATGCGCTCGCGCGCCAGATCGATCGGCGCGATGTGCAGGCCATGGCGCGGACGGATGATGATGAGCGTATCGTTGGAGAGACGATTGACGGCGTGATGCACCGGCGTGCGCCCGAAGCCGGTGATCTGCTGCAATTCCAGCATCGTCATGAACTGGCCGGGCTTGAGCTCGCAATGAACGAGCAACTCCTCGATCTTCTGGTAGGCAAGCTCGAAGAAGTTGAGACGGTTGCGGCGGGAGGGCCTGCCCTCGCCGTCGTCCTCGTTTCTCACCACCTCGAGCGCGCGCTTGCGCCGTGCCATGTTGTCCTCCCCGTCGGCCTGCGTTGTCCCGTGCAGGGCGGCGCCTTATTTGTGACTGGCTTAAAACATGTTGTGATATATTACAAGCAGGCGTAAGACTTCCGTGCGACCTGCAGCATGCTGCAGTGCAAAATGAGACGTCAGGCGCGAGGCGCCGGTGATGGGAGGATTGTTGCCGTGAAGATCACGTCGATCGAGACGCTGCGCACCGAGGAATTTTCCAACGTCATCTGGGTGCGCGTCCACACCGACACGGGCATGATCGGTCTCGGCGAAACCTTCTACGGCGCAGGCGCGGTCGAAGCGCAGATCCACGACACGTTTGCCGGCCGCCTGCTCGGCCGCAATCCCCTGCACATCGAAGCCATCCATCGCGACATGCTGAACCTGCCGATGGCGCAATCCTCGACCGGCGTCGAATACCGCGCGGCCTCCGCGATCGACATCGCGCTGTGGGATTTGTTCGGCAAGGTCTGCAATCAGCCGGTGCACCAGATGCTCGGCGGCCTGTGCCGCGACAAGCAGCGCATCTACAACACCTGCGCCGGCACGCAATATGTCCGCTCCACCAATATCAGCCCGGTTGCCAACTGGAATCTCGGGGCGTCCAAGGGTCCCTATGAAGACCTTGACGGCTTCATGCACCACGCCGACGCGCTGGCCGAAAGCCTGCTGGAGAGCGGTATCTCCGCGATGAAGATCTGGCCGTTCGATCCGGCGGCGCAGGAGAACAAGGGCCTCTACATCACCGCTGCGCAGATGAAGAAGGCGATCGAGCCGTTCGAGAAGATCCGGAAAGCCGTCGGCGACAAGATGGAGATCATGGTCGAGCTCCATTCGCTCTGGAACCTGCCGACCGCCAAGCAGATCGCGCGCGCCCTCGAGCCCTACAAGCCGACCTGGTACGAAGACCCGATCCGGATGAACTCGCCGCAGGCGCTGGCCGAATACGCCCGCTCGACCGACGTCTGGGTCTGCGCCAGCGAAACGCTGGGCTCGCGCTTCCCCTACAAGGACATGCTCGACCGCGACGCCATGCATGTGGTGATGGCCGATCTGTGCTGGACCGGCGGCCTCACCGAGGGCCGCAAGATCGCGGCGATGGCCGAGACCTATCACCGGCCCTTTGCGCCGCATGACTGCATCGGCCCGATCGGCTTCATCGCGGCGATCCACATGTCGTTCAGCCAGCCCAACACGCTGATCCAGGAATCGGTGCGCGCCTTCTACAAGGGCTGGTACAATGAGCTCGTCACCACGATGCCCGTGATCAAGGACGGCTATGTCTTCCCGATGGAAGGACCCGGCCTTGGCGTCGACCTTCTGCCCGCCGTATTCGACCGCACTGATCTCACCGTGCGCCGCTCCAACGCTTGAGGATCTCCTGAGATGAGCACTGCCCTGTTCGACTTGTCCGGCCGCACCGCACTCGTGACCGGCTCCTCCCGCGGGCTCGGCCGCGCCATCGCCGAGGGCATGGCCAAGGCCGGCGCCAGGCTGATCATCAACGGCGTCGATCCCAAGCGCGTCGAGCAGGCCGTCGCCGAGTTTCGCGCCGCAGGACATCAGGCCGAAGGCGCTGCCTTCAACGTCACCGACGAGCCGGCGATCGTCGCGGCGTTCAACGATTTCGACAAAAAGGGCATTGCCGTCGATATCGTCGTCAACAACGCCGGCATCCAGCACCGCAAGCCGCTGGTCGAGTTCACCACCGACGAGTGGCGCAAGGTGATCGAGACCAACCTCACCAGCGCCTTCGTGATCGGCCGCGAGGCCGCCAAGCGCATGATCCCGCGCAAGTACGGCAAGATCATCAATATCGGCTCGCTCGGCAGCGAGCTGGCGCGTCCCACCATCGCGCCCTACACAGCAGCCAAGGGCGGCATCAAGAACCTGACCCGCTCGATGGCGGTGGAATGGGCCCAGCACGGCATCCAGGCCAATGCGATCGGCCCCGGCTACATGCTCACCGACATGAACGAGGCGCTGGTCAACAACACCGATTTCAACACCTGGCTGATGGGCCGCATCCCGTCGAAGCGCTGGGGCAGACCGGACGAGCTGGTGGGCGCCGCGATCTTCCTGGCATCGGACGCCTCGACCTATGTCAATGGCCAGATCATCTATGTCGATGGCGGCATGATCGCCGCGATGTGACCCGCAAAGCATAGTGAGGAGCGAGCCCATGCGCGCCGTCGTCATTCACGCCCCGAAAGACCTGCGGATCGACAGCTACCCCGATCCGGCACCCGGCCCGGGCGAGGTCCGCGTCAAGATCGCCAATGGCGGCATCTGCGGCTCGGACCTGCATTACTATCATCACGGCGGTTTCGGCGTCGTGCGCATCCAGCAGCCGATGGCGCTGGGCCACGAGATCGCCGGTGTCGTCGCGGCCGTCGGTGACGGCGTCACCAGCGTCAAGCCGGGCACGCGCGTCGCGGTCAATCCGAGCAAGCCGTGCGGCCAGTGCCTGCATTGCCAGGAAGGCATGCGCAACCAATGCCTCGACATGCGCTTCCTCGGCAGCGCGATGCGCTTTCCCCATGTCCAGGGCGGCTTTCGCGAGTTCATCACGGTCGATGCCACGCAGGCGGTGCCGATCTCCGACAAGCTGTCGCTGGCAGAGGCCGCGGTCGCCGAGCCGCTCGCGGTGTGCCTGCATGCCGGCAAGCAGGCCGGCCCCCTGCTCGGCAAGCGCGTGCTGATCACCGGCTGCGGCCCGATCGGCGCGCTGATGATCCTGGTCTCCCGCTTCGGCGGCGCCGCCGAGATCGTGGTGACCGATGTCGCCGACGCGCCGCTGGCGGTCGCCAGGAAGCTCGGCGCCACCCACGCCATCAACGTCGCGACAAATGCCACCGCGCTCGATTCCTGGCGCACCGGCAAGGGCGTGTTCGACACGCTGTTCGAAGCCTCCGGCAATCAGGCGGCGCTACGCACCGCGCTCGACGTGCTCAGGCCCGGCGCCACGCTGGTGCAGCTCGGCCTCGGCGGCGAGATGACGCTGCCGATCAATTCCATCGTCGCCAAGGAATTGCAGCTCCGCGGCACCTTCCGCTTCGATCCCGAGTTCGAGCTCGCGGTGCGGCTGATGGGCGAAGGCCTGATCGACGTCAAGCCGCTGATCACGGCCACCATGCCGTTCGAGAACGCGGTCGCCGCCTTCGAGCTTGCCAGCGACCGCGCGCAGTCGATGAAGGTGCAGCTGACGTTCTAAATGCGGCGAGGCTTGCTCCACCTCTCCCGTAGGGAGAGGTGGACCGCACTACCGGCTCTCGACCAACCGCTCATTCACCAGCCGCACGGCGCCGCGCTTCCACGAATAGTCGGCGCCGAGGCGCAGGCCGCTGTCACCGCGCGCCAGCACTGCGCCGCTCCTGGCGTCGCGAACCTGGAAGCCCAGCGTATATTCGGTGCGGCCGACCCGCCGCACCACGCCGATCAGAGATTGGTCCGCGCCGAGCCCTTGGGCGATCGTCGCCTCGCAGCCCCCGCAATCGCGCAAGGCGCGCGCCTTGGCCTCGCCGCCGACATCGACGATGCGATAGCGGCCGGATTGGCCGAGCGCCTCGCGCACGCTGCCGGTGACCTCGGCGAGATAGGCTGCGTCCGACGTCGCCGTTGCCCCCGCAGACGCGGCGGTCATGTCCTCGAGCTCGAACTCGAACACCGCCAGCGCGATCGGTGCGGGCCCAGCCAGCGCCGCCTTGACCTCGCGCGAGACGAACATCTCGGCACGCTCCCAGGATTCGTCGTTGTCGCCGCGGAAGGTGTAGAGCTTGTCCATCACGATCCTCCTGGATCCGACGTCGATCACGGCGACCTTGGCCCATTGCACCAGCGTGCTGGTCTTCTGGATGCCGCCGATCACCTTGAACGCCGCGCCGTCCTCGACCGACGGCACCGGCCGGTAGCGGCCGTCCGCGCCGATGTCCCGTCTGAGCGCGGCCATGAAGGCCGACAGCCGCCGCTCGTGGGCGGCGGTCTGGTTGGCCGGCTCGGCCGACGTGTCGGTATAGCTGAAATCGTCCATGGCAACGCCGATGCCGGCGTCGGCACCGGCTGGCGAACAGGCCGCGGCAAGGACGACAAGGAGGAAAGTGGAGAAGATCAACCGGGACAGGTGCATGAGCGGGCCTCGTGGGACGGAGCGGCCCGAAAATCTGGATGGTCGCCTACGGCCTTGCATCCGTGTCCGTCCCGGCAAGCACCGGGAAAATTTCACGACGTTGCACTGCGGTAAGCGCAGCGCTTTCCGCCGCTTGCGTTCTGCCGTTTAATGCGGAGGCGACAAGCCCGTTCGCGCCAGGTGCCCGCCGATGTGGAACCGCCCGAGATTCGATCTCAAGGTCCGTCTGACGTTGCGCGTGGCCGCAATATCGGCCGCCTGCTTCGCCGTGATATCAGCCTATTTCCTTGTCACGGCTGACCGCGCGGCGCATGCGCGCATCGACAGTATCGCTGCCATCGTGGCGAAGTCGCTGGAGCTGCAACAGGGCAAAGTCCAGTGGGTGGCCAGCCCGCGCTCGGACTTCCCCAACCTTGACCCCGTATCGGCCTACGTCATGACGCCGGGCCTGTGCCTGGCCTTCCGAGGCACGAGCGGCGACATCCTGCAGCGGTTCTGCAGCGGCGCGCCGACGCCGGCAAACGCGCCGCCGCAGGCCTTCGCGACCTTCTATCGCAGCCTGTTCGACCCCGGCCGCGAGGCGGCACGGCCCGTGATCGTGCGCGGAACGAAGCTCGGCGAGACCGTGGTCTCGGTCGATCCGGCCGTGCAGACCGCGGAGGCCTGGCACGAGGCCGGCCGCCTGACGATCGCGCTTGCGATCGCACTGCCGCTGCTCTGCGCGCTGGTCTATGCGGCGCTGGCGCGGGCGCTGCGCCCTACCCGCATGATCCGTACCGGCCTCGAGCGGATCGCCGCCGGCGACCTCGCGACGCGCCTGCCGCCGTTCGAGCTCGCCGAGCTCTCGGCCCTTCGCGACGTCTTCAATCACCTCGCCGAAAGCCTCGACACCGCGCTCGCCGAACGCGCCGAGCTGACGCGGAAGCTGATCGCGCTCCAGGACGAGGAGCGCCGCCATCTCGCGCGCGAGCTGCACGACGAGTTCGGCCAGTCGCTGGCCGCCATCCGCGCGCTCGCCTCGTCTGCCCGCCAGACCGCCGTGCAGGACTGCCCGTCCCTGCTGTCCGAATGCGACGGCATCGCACGGACCGCAACCGGCATGATGGAGATGCTGCGCGGCACGCTGTTCCGGCTGCGTCCGCCCGATGTCGAGGAGCTCGGGCTCGTCGCCAGCCTCGAAGGCCTGGTCGCCGGCTGGAACGGACGCAGCCGCGGCGAGACGCGTTATGCGATCCGGTTCGACGGCGCCTTCGAGACCCTGCCGCCCGCGATCAGCGCCAGCCTCTACCGCATCGTGCAGGAGGCCCTCACCAACGCCGCCAAGCATGCCGGCGCAACCAAGGTGAGCCTGGAATTGACGAGGCGTGCCGACGAGATCGCGCTTGCGATCGACGACGACGGCCGCTCAAGCGATCCCGCCGCGAAATCCGGCATGGGCCTGCTCGGCATGCGCGAGCGCGTCGCGGCCCTGCGTGGCCGATTGAGCTTCGAGGCCGGACCGCATGGCGGCACGGCGCTGCGCGTCACCATCCCTGTCAGCGCCGATCGGCCGGTGCTGGAGCGGGCGGCATGAGCGCGGCCGACGCGACCATCCTGCTGGTCGACGACCATTCCGTCGTTCGCGAAGGCTATCGCTCGGTGCTCCAGAAGCAGCCGGGCCTGCGCGTCATCGCCGAAGCCGCCGACGGCGCGGAGGCCTATCGTCTGTTCAAATCCGAGGCGCCCGACCTCGTCATCATGGATCTGAGCATGCCCGGCATCGGCGGCATCGAGGCCGTCAGGCGCATCAGGCAATGGGACAAGGGCGCAAGAATCCTCGTCTTCACCATGCACCAGAATGCGGGCTTCGCCGTGCAGGCGATCCGTGCCGGTGCGCGGGGCTATGTCACCAAGATGAGCCCGCCGGAGACGCTGGTGCGCGCGGTGATGGACGTGCTCGCGGGCAGGATCGCCATCAGTCCCGACATCGACCACGAGCTGGCGCTCAGCCGCATCAGCGGCGAGAGCTCGGCTGCCGACGTCCTCACGCCGCGCGAGTTCGAGGTGCTGCGGCTGCTGCTGGCCGAGAACACGACGGAGGAGATCGCCGAGACGCTCCACGTCAGTCCGAAGACGGTGGCGAACCTGCATTCGCTGATCAAGGACAAGCTCGGCGTCGGCTCCGACATCGAGCTGGTCCGGCTGGCGCTGCGCCAGGGGTTGTTGACGCAGGTCGATCTCGGCGAGGCCTGAAGCGCTCAGGCCAGATAGCGCGTCAGATAGCCTTCCATCGCGTAGAGCGCGCACAGCGCCAGGCTCGACCACACCGCGGCGCTGAAATACAGGAACATCCAGGTCAGCTCGCCCTTCCAATGCGCGATGTCGTGGGTCACCACCCAGCGCGTCGAGACGTCATGCAGGCCTTCGAGGAAGCCAAGGAACCTGTTGCCTTCTTCATGCCCCGCCCGCCAACGGCTGAGATACATCGGCACGTCCACGGTGACGAGGAAGGCGAGGAAGCAGGCGATGCCGACGATACCGGCAATCATCGCCCAGCGCACCGGGCCCTGGAATTCCGGCATCAGGCGGCACAGCGCGATGCCGGCGAGGAAAAAGGTCACCGCCCACAGCGAGTTCTCGATCGCGTTGTAGAGGAAGTTGGTCGTCACCACCGCGTACCAGGAGAAGCACTCCGCGATGATGATGATCGGCACGATCACGAGCGCGATGTTCACCGCGGTCTCCGCACCCGTCATCTGACCCAGCTGATGCAGGATGATGGCCCATTGCGCGACGAAGCAAAGCTCGGCCACGGTCGCGACCGAACGGCCGACCACGACGCTGGAGAGCCAGGTGTCGAACAGGCAGATGCGCTGCACGTCGGCGCGCGGCAGGAACGAGCGGAAGGCGCAGCCGAACACATAGCCGGCGCAGAGCAGGAACATCAGCCCGATGTCGGACCCGCCGCCAACACTGCCGGCGACCGTCGGGTAGAACTCGCGATACAGCATGAACCAGACGAGAATATTGGCAGCACTGACAAGCGTCAGGGACCCCCACCACCACGCCAGGGGATTTGACCGCGCCTGCCACTGCAACATGAATCGCTCCGCCGTAACCGATATGACATCCAGCGGTAGTAATTCTGTCATAAATCAGCAGCACGACGCGACAAAAATCTACGTTATGGCGCTGTCATAATTGCGCTCCGCGCTGTCATATTCGCGAAGGCGATCAGCCCTCCACTCCTTTCCAGGCTCATTCCGGGGCCGCCCTTTTGAGGCGGCCCGAATGATGCGAGGAACTTATGTCTTCATCCCACCCACATACGCCGCGAGCTTGTCCAGCGTCTGGTAGCCGTATTCGACGGCACCAAAGCCGATCATGCCGTCGCGCTGCTCGGTGCTCGAGGCCAGTTGCCGCATCATCAGCACCGTCTTGCCGTTGCTCTGCTCGGCAAAGGTGACCGTGAAGCGGAACATCCCGGGATCGTCGTCCTGGTCGGTGCCGTGGTCCATCTCCATCAGCGAGGGCCGCTCGATACGGCGGAAGCGCATGCGGTTCGGATAGACCGTGCCGTCTGGGCCGATCATGTTGAAGCGCCAGACGCCGCCGACGCGCACGTCGATCTCGAAGGTCTCGACCTTGAAGCCCTTCGGCCCGAACCATTGCGGCAGATGCTTCGGGTCGGACCAAGCCTCGAACACCAGATCGCGCGGCGCGTCGATCACGCGCGACATCACGATCTCGCGGTCGAGCGACCATTGCGACAGAGCGGGGTTGGCAGAATTCGTCATCGTCAAGAACCTTTCCGTTTGGTTGTACGGGACGGCCGCTTGGCGGCCGCCCTCTCCTTCTCTTTCTTCAGTTGCATGACGTAAGCCTCGAACCGGTCGAGCCGCGCCTCCCAGATCGCGCGCTGCTGCTGGAACCAGTCCTCTGCACCGACGAGCGCGTCCGGGCTGAGACGGCAGGTGCGCACGCGGCCGGATTTCTCCGACAGAACGAGCCCGCTCGTCTCCAGCACATGGATGTGTTTCATGAAGCTCGGCAGCGCCATGTCGAAGGGATCCGCGAGCTCGCCGACGGATGCTTCGCCGCCGCAGAGCCGCATCACGATCGCCCGCCGTGTCGGATCGGCAAGAGCCGCGAAGATCTGATCAAGGTGGGATAATTGGTTAGCCATGTAGCTAACCATACACGCCAGATGGCGGACGTCAACGATTGTTAGCCGGTTGGCTAAGTTAAAGCTGCGTAACCTAGATGGAACCCACAACGCGCAATCGTGAATTGGGACATCGCACCCTCCCCGCTAAAAGATATCCGGGGGCGCACAAGCATGATTCATCAGAGCACGTGGCGCCTGTTGTCACCTCATCCCCGATCAGCCGGCGAACCTTCGCCCGGGCTGCGCTCATTCCGCTTGCAATCGCGCTTCGACCGCGGCGCGCATCCGCGGATTCCGACATGATCGCGCAGATGCGCGACATCGTCGCCGCCGAGCTTGCGCCGACCGCAACGCCGGACCGGCCGGGCGGCCTCGCCGCCGCGCTCTATGCCGGCCGCCACGTCGAGTTCTTCAACTACGGCTTTGCCGACGACGCCAGCCGGCGTCCCGTCACACCGGACACGCTGTTCAACCTCGCCTCGCTGCGCAAGCCTTTCGAGGCGACGCTGGTCGCGCTCGGCGCGCTCCGTAGCGAGCTGCGGCTCGACGATCCCCTGCCGAAATACCTGCCCGAACTCACCGGCGACACCATCCGCCGCGTCACCGTCGGCGAGCTCGTCACGCACACGTCGGGACTGCTGCTGCCGACCGACCATCCGCCCTGGCCGAACGCGCAGTTCTCACGCGCGCAGTTCATCGAGATGCTCAACGCGTGGAGACCGCGAGCTGGTGAGGCGCCCGGCAAGCAACGCATCTACAGCCACGCCGGCTATGTGCTGCTCCAGCTCGTGCTCGACAGCCGTTACGGCGCGCCGATCGCAACCCAGTTCGAGCAGCGCATCTTCAAGCCGCTGGGCATGACCGCGACCTCGGTGCCCGAACGCGGCGAGGACAACCGCGCCATCATGGACAAGGCCTGGATGCAGCGCGTGGTCCAGGGCTATTCGGATCAGGGCACCGCGATCGGCCCGCCCGGCAACCAGCAGAGCTATTTCGATGTCCCCGGCACCGGCCAGATGTTCTCTTCGCCGCGGGATCTTTCGACCTTCGTTGCGGCCTGCGTCGATGGCCGCTCGGTCGATCCGCATTTGCGTGAGGCGTTGCGAATGACGCAGCATGAGGCCTTCCGCGTCGACGAGAAATTCGGCCAAGGCATGGCCTGGGAGACGGTGCATCTTCCCGAGGCCACCGTTATCGACAAGCCGGGCGGCCTCAACAACGCCTCCGGCTATCTCGGCCTGATCCCGTCGCGGCGGATCGGCATCGTGCTGCTGGCCAATCGCGGCGAATACCCGCACGAGATCGCCCGCTACAAGATTCTGCCGGCGCTCGCACAACTGGTCGCGTCGCACGGCGGCTGAGCTCGAAAACAGAAAGCCCCGGCCAGGCCGGGGCTTTCCACGCCAGATCAGGAACGGGATGGAGCTCAGTATCTGGCGACGACCGGTCCGCCGAACTTGTAGTTCACGCCGACGCGCACGATGTTCGACTTGAGGTCGACCGAGTGGGTGTAGACGTTGCTCGGGAATGCGACGGCCGGCACGAAGGCAGCAAGGTTGGTGCTGGTCGCGCTGGCGCGGCCGAGATCGACATAGAGATATTCGGCCTTGAGCGACCAGCCGCCGCCGAACGCGTATTCGGTGCCGGCGCCCACGGTCCAGCCGACGCGGGTGTCGCGGATCGCCGCGGACTCCGTCGCCGACGCGAACGTGTCGGTGAAGTTGAAATTGCCCTTCACCTCCGCGATGGCCGCGCCGCCCGTGGCGTAGAGCAGCCAGGTCGGAGCGGCGAGGAAGCCGATGCGGCCGCGGATCGTTGCGAGCCAGTCGGCCGAGACTGACGACGACACCGTGAAGCCGGTCGGGGCGCAACAGGGATAGAGCGCCGAGCCGCTCGCGCTGCCCTTGAAGCCGAAATAGTTGATGTCGCCTTCGAGGCCGAGCACGGCATGGTTGACCTGCCAGTTGTAGCCGGCGGTGAAGCCGCCGGTGACGCTGGAGCTGTTGACGCCCTGGGCGCCGACGGCGCCTATGGCAGGAATGCTGCTGGCCGCAAAATAGCCGGTCGGAGAAAACACGGTCGAGGTGCTGGGATCGGAGCTGCCCCACTGCCCGCCGACATTGCCGCCGACGTAGAATCCGGTCCAGTTGTAGGCCGGCGCCATCATCGGCGCCTTGGTGTAATGCGCCGCCAGGTCGGCCGCCTGCACGGATGCGGTGCCGAGCACAAGCGATGCGACCGCCAGCAAAAACGTCTTCATTCCAGTCTCCTTGCCCCACGCGATCTGCTCGCGTTTCGAATGCGCGGGCGGAAGGCATCCGGCGCAGATCGGGCATAGGCGGCTGGCCTCATGCCGTCTTGGGCTGCGACGAAGTTCATAGGGACTGTGACGTAGTGTGCGCCCCACCTCGTGCGAACGAACGAGGAGTGTGGCCCGGCAGCCACGCATCATCCTTGATCGACGGCGCGCCACGCGCGCCCATGTCGCATCACGACAAGGCCGCGCGAGCGCGATTCGAAGCCGCCCGGCTCAGACCGAGCGTGTCAGTCCGCCGTCGACGCGGATGTTCTGGCCGGTGATATAGGCCGCGCCGTCGGAGGCCAGGAACGAGATCGTCGCGGCGATCTCCCCGACCTTGCCGTAGCGCTTCATCGGCACGCTGTCGCGTCGCGCGTCCTGCTGCGGCAGGCTGTCGATCCAGCCCGGCAGCACGTTGTTCATGCGGATGTTGTCGGCGGCATGGGTGTCGGTGAAGATCTTGGTGAAGGCGGCAAGCCCTGCGCGGAACACCGCCGAGGTCGGAAACATCGCGCTCGGCTCGAACGCCCAGGCGGTCGAGATGTTGATGATGGCGCCGCTCTTCTGCGCCTGCATCACCGGCGTCACCAGCCGGGTCGGCCGGATCACGTTGAGGAGATACGTGTCGAGCCCGGTGTGCCACTGCTCGTCGGTAATCTCGGTGATCGCAGCGCGCGGCCCATGGCCCGCACTGTTGACGAGCACGTCGATGCGTCCCCACTTGGCAAGCGCTCCATCGACGAGACGCTTCAGATCGTCATTCGACGTGTTGGAACCGGTGACGCCGAGGCCGCCGAGCTCGGCCGCCAGCGCCTCGCCCTTGCCGGAGGACGACAGGATCGCGACGCGAAATCCGTCGTCCGCGAGCCGCCGCGCAGCCGCTGCCCCCATGCCGCTGCCACCGGCGGTGACAAGTGCGACCTTCTCTGCTGCCATGACGATCATCCCTGTCTTGAGGCGAGCCCAAGGTTTAGTCTGTTATGGCCCGGCCTATCATGAGGCCTTCTAGCGCCAGACTTGCCAGCAGGTCCACCGTCGAAAGCAACCGTCATGAGCGATTTGCAGATCCGCAATTTGCGCCCCGAGGAGATCTCCATCGCCGTCGACTGGGCCGCGGCCGAAGGCTGGAATCCGGGCCCGTCCGACGCCGCCTGCTTCGCCATACCAGACGCGCAGGGCTTCTTCGTCGGCGAGATCGATGGCGAGCCGGTCGCGACCGTCTCCTGCGTCAATTACGATGACCGCTTCGCCTTTCTCGGATTCTACATCGTGCGCGAAAGTTTTCGCGGCTCCGGCCACGGCCTGCGCATCTGGAACGCGGCGATCGCGCATGCGCGTCCCCGCGTGATCGGGCTCGACGGCGTCGTCGCGCAGCAGGACAATTATAAAAAGTCCGGTTTCCAGCTCGCCTACGCCAATATCCGCTATGGCGGCATCGTCGCCGCGCTGAAACCGCCCGCCGATGTCGTCGCGCTCGACACGATCCCCTTCGCGCTCGTTGAAGCCGACGACGCCACGGTGTTTCCCGCACCGCGCAGCGCCTTCCTCCGCGCCTGGATCAAGACATCAGGCCATGTCGGCCGCGCGCTGCTGCGTGATGGCAAGCTGGCCGCATGGGGCGTGATCCGTCCGTGCCGGACCGGCTGCAAGATCGGCCCGCTCGTCGCCGACGATCGTGCGGCGGCCGAAGCCGTCGTGCAGGCCTTGCTGGCGAGCGCGGGCGGCGGCGAAGTCTTCCTCGATGTCCCCGCCGTCAATCGCGAGGCCATCGCGCTCGCGGAAGGGCTCGGCCTCAAGCCGGTGTTCGAGACGGCGCGGATGTACACCGGGCCAATCCCACCGCTGCGGCTCGACCGCGTCTTCGGCGTGACCAGCTTCGAGCTGGGTTAGTGCAAAGCGCCGCTCAGTAGCAGCGCATGACGTTGACGGTGTGCTCGCCACCACCGCGGCCGGGCACCGTCACCTGCTCCGTCGGGCAGCTCGGCACGTAGGGCCGGTCGGACGGCACCACGTTGGGCGGGAAGCGATGCGTCCAGTCCCAGGGGACGTCATAGGTGTAGGTGTAGCGCACGTCGTTGGAGACGGGCTGTCCGATGTCGACGAAGGGCTGGTTGTCGTTTCCTCCGCCGTAGTAGAACCCACCGCCGCCCGGCCAATAGACCCAGGGCGTGCGGCCGCGGAACCGGGCGCCCGGCGCAATCGGAGGACGCGCTACCGCGCCGGGAGGCGCAGCAGTGGCCACGACGCCATGCGGCGCGGCGCCGCCGGGCCTTGCAAAACTGTCGCTGGAAGAAAGGAGCAGCGCGGCTGCGCTGAGCGAGGCGAACAGCGCCCCAAATGATCTGGACATCATCATGATACGCACCAACTCGTTTGGCTTCGGCGGCTCCCCACCGCACGCTAGGCCGGGCTGTCGCCCAGCCGCAAACGTATAATTAATTATTGGTTAAGGCACGGGATTAACGGGGAACCCGGTGCGGCAGAACGCCCGGGATTCCCGGCCGGCTTCAAGCCCTTCGATCCACAGGACGCCGATTCATAAGTAGTTGATCGGAGTTGATCGGCTGAGGCTGTCCATGTCCGGAACGCTGTCGGATTGCAGTTGTTGGCCCCCGACAAGAAGCAGGGAGCATCTCGCATGCAAAACAAGTCAAAACTCTTCGGGCTGATCACGGCGTTGCTCGTCGCAGGCACTGCAGCCGCGTCCGCGCAGGGCTACGACTGGAACGGGCCGCGGGCAGGCTGGGACCGCACCGCCCCCACCTACGAACCGGTTCAGCCGCGCGCGTACTATCCGGATGCCGCCGGGCCGTATGGCGCGGTGAGCGGCACCCATCATCCGACACCGAGCTCGACGCAGGGCGATGTCGGCCCCGACGGCAACAACAATGGCACGCTGACCGGCAGATATCGCAACTGGTAGCGCAAGCCTTGCAACAAGGCCCGTCGTCCTTGCAGGGACGACGGGCCTTTTCTGCGTCAACACAAGCCCTTGTGCAGCCGCCGGGCAAAACACCCAAGCCCGGGTCAAGGGACCGGCATCGAAATAATTCTCTTTATTCGAATTCGGAATTTTGGTAGACATTCCTCACTCCGGCCCAAGGAAGAGGGGCGCATCGCGATCGTCACGACACGCGGGCCGGGTGGCGGTGGACGCGAGTGGCGTCGGCGCGAATGGCTTCGCAGGGCGGGCAACCGTGAGCAAAGCCGTCGCGCACACGACCGGTGCCATCAGCGTACGGCAAAATCGTGTGGTCCTGACGCCCGGGGTCTGTGCGTCAAGTCTTGTGGTGATGTGGCAGCCCAACCGGGCAGACGCATCAGCCATCTGCAAAGGCGACGGGGGCAATAGTGCACCGCTCCCCGGGGAGAGCACGACATAAGCCGTCAAACCACTGCGCAGGGAAGGCCGGGATGTCTCCGGTTGCCCTGTTCTCCGCTGTGCATGAAGCATGCGCAAGCTGCTCTTGGCATGGCGGTCGATGGGAGCCAACCGGCTCCCGGTCTTCCCTGCACCCTCTTCCATCGATGAGGGTCAGACGACAAAGCAAATCTCGGGCGAAACAAGCCGCGAGGATGCGAAGGTGTGTCTGCCGCTCAGAAGCCGAAGACCGAATGCTGCCGCAAGCACCATCTCAGACCGCCACCCCCGCGCAACCGCGAAGCGGTTGTCGCTGGAGGCGCGAACCATGCGACGCACTGCGTCGCGTGGAGAGCCTCGAAGGGCGACGGCCCGGCTGCATCTCGAACGTTCATCCTTCGAGGCTCGGCTTGCGATGCATTCGCATCATAAGCCTCGCACCTCAGGATGACGGGATGGATACTGTCACAGCGGCGTCACCCTCCCCCCAGCCCTCTTGCATGCCTCGCCCCTCTTGTAACAAAACCGTCACACAGCAAAACTAAACGAAGGCGGGGCCGCGATTGCGGCCATGCCGCCTCACCGCAGGGAGAGACTTTGATGCGCCGTTCACTGGTGTTGCTGTCCGCCGGACTGACAGTCTTGTCCACCGGACTTGCCTCCGCCCAGAACAACACCCCTCGCAACCTCATCCTGTTCATTCCGGACGGGCTGCGCGCGCTGAAGGTCACCCCTGAAACGGCCCCCGCGATGGCCGAGGTCCGCGACAAGGGCGTCAACTTCAGGAATCCGCATTCGCTGTTTCCGACCTTCACCATGGCCAACGGCTCGGCGATGTCGACCGGCCATTATCTCGGCGACACCGGCGTGTTCTCCAACACGATCTGGACCAACTACACCTCGGTCCCCGCCGGCGACACCGTGGTCCCCTTCATCGAGAACGACGCCGTGCTCGGCGACATCGACGAGCATTTTAGGGGCGACTATCTCAACGAAGAGACCATTTTGAAGATGGCCCGCGACAAGGGGCTGAGCACGGCGGCGATCGGCAAGGTCGGTCCGACCTACCAGTTCGACCATACCGACAAGCCCGAAAAGCCCGGCCTGCATTCGGTCGTGTTCGACGACTCCACTGGCGGCAAGAACGGCGTGGCGCTCTCGGACGAGGTGAAGGCGGCGCTGACCAAGGCCGGCCTGCCCCTCGCGACGCCGCCGCGTGGCGACAACAGCAAGGCCGGCGATGCCAGGACGCCCGGCACCACCGTCGCCAACGTCGCGCAGCAGGCCTATTTCGCCGACGTCGCCGCCAAGGTGGTGCTGCCGATGTTCAAGGCCCGCAACAAGCCGTTCGTGCTGGTGTTCTGGTCGCGCGATCCCGATGGCAGCCAGCACAACACCGGCGACAGCCTCAACCAGATCAAGCCCGGCATCAACGGGCCGACCTCGATGGCCGGCATCAAGAACGCCGACGACAACCTCGCCCAGCTCCGCAAGGCGCTCGACGAGCTCGGGCTCGCCGCCTCGACCAACATCATCGTGTCGGCGGACCACGGCTTCTCGACGATCTCCAAGGAGAGCAAGACCAGCCCCTCGGCCAAGGTCAGCTATGACGACACGCCGAAGGACTTCCTGCCGATGGGCTTTCTGGCGATCGATCTGGCCAAGGCGCTCGACCTGCCGCTGTTCGATCCCAACGACAAGAATGCGAAGATCGAGGGCAACAAGCATCCCAAGGCCGGCAACGGCGTGCTCGGCAAGGATCCGGAGAAGCCCGATCTCGTCGTCGCCACCAATGGCGGCTCCGACCTGGTCTATCTGCCCAACAAGGACAAGAAGCTGGCGGCGAAAACCATCAAGGCCCTGCTCGAGCAGGATTACGTCTCCGGCCTGTTCGTCGACGACTCGCTCGGCCGCTTCCCCGGCACCCTGCCGCTGTCGAGCATCAATCTGCGCGGCAAGTCGGCGACGCCGACGCCCTCGATCGTCGTCAACTTCCGCTCCTATGCCAGCGATTGCGGCGAGGCGCCGACCAACTGCTCGGTGCAGGTCGCCGACACCGTGCTGCGCCAGGGCCAGGGCATGCATGGCAGCTTCAGCCGCGGCGACACCATGAATTTCATGGCCGCCATCGGTCCCGACTTCAAAGCCGGCTATGTCAGCGAGATCCCGGTCAGCAATGCCGACGTCGGCATGACGGCTGCCCGGCTCATGGACCTGCGCGGTTCGCAGAACGGCGGCCTGGTCGGCCGCGTGATGTCGGAGGCCCTGCCCAACGGCATCGTGCCGAAGGCGTATGCCGGCACGCAGAAGTCCAAGCCTGCCGAGGGCGGCCTCGTGACCGTGCTGAATTTCCAGCGCGTCGGCAGCCAACGCTATTTCGACGCCGCCGGCTTCCCCGGCCGCACGCTGGGGCTCGAGCCGGACGCCGGCAAACAAAAAACGGCGGGGAAGTAACCCCGCCGTTCAGGTGCGTCCTCGTGAGAGGCGCAGAGTTCTTACATGCCGATGTCGAACACGTTCGGCAATTGGCCCGCCAGAGGCAGCGCGGTGGCGCCCAGGAAGGTCGCCACCATTGCCATCAGGCGGCGGTTGTTGTGGCGCTTGCCGCGCATCTGGCCGGCGATCCACTCCAGCATCTCGCTGTTGACCTTGGAGGCATAGGACGGCGCCCAGCTCTCGATATCGGTGTCGGCCGACAGTGCGACGCTGCGCGGCGGCACCTTCAGACCCGAGGCGCTCGCGGCGTAGTGAGCCACGGCCTTGGCCAGCAGGTCGTCGAACCGGCCGCCATCGGTGCGCTCGGTTGCGGCCTCGTTGATCTCGAACAGGACCTCCGCTTCGGCCCGGCTGATCGGCTGGTCGTTGACGGCGGTGGCGGTCAGGATGCGCGCGCACCAGGCGGTGTCGTCGGCATCGAGTGAGCGGGAGAAATGGACCCGGCCCTTGGTGGTCGGGCCTTCGCCCGTGATCACGCCGTCGCGCACGATGGTGAGTGCATGCGCCGCGGTATCGCGGCAGGACGGTTCCAGGGACGGCGACTCAACAGACTTAGGCGCAGCGGCAGACATAGTGCACTTCCAGATTTCTTCTGATCGACCAGCATTTTCATGCGGGCGTAAAGGGGTGGTTAATGATTGGATACGGGGATCGCGACTTTTCTCAATGGTTGCCGATTAGTCGCTATGAGGACCGGTTCGGTTCCGGAGAGCGTCGGGCGAGCGTGATGCGGGTCATAAAAGGCTTTATCGGGGCAATCGAGACCGTGTGGCCCCGGTGGAGATGTTTCGCCGCAGGTGCCCCCGTAACAAAAACGTGCTCGGAAATCAGCCCTTCAGAGGAGGAATTCACATTTTACTTGAAGCAGTTCAGTTGGCGTTCACTTGGGATCGCCAAGTCCCTATACTGGGGCGCACGGCCAGCCAGGAATTTCTAAGTAAATTCAAAGCGATGAGGTAGAACCATGACACTTCCGATCGGCGCCACCGCCCCCGACTTCGAAGCCGAGACCACCGAAGGGAAGATCAAGTTCCACGACTGGATCGGCAACAGCTGGGCGCTGCTGTTCTCGCACCCCAAGGATTTCACGCCGGTTTGCACGACCGAGCTCGGCGCTCTCGCCAAGCTGAAACCGGAATTCGACAAGCGCGGCGTCAAGCTGATGGGCCTCTCGGTCGATCCGGTGGACCGCCATTCGAAATGGTCGGAGGACATCAAGGAGACGCAAGGTACTGCGCCGAACTTCCCGATGATCGCCGATACCGACTACAACGTCTCCAAGCTGTACGGCATGCTGCCGGCTGCCATCTCAGGCGATCCCCTTGTCCGCACCGCCGCCGACAACCAGACTGTTCGGAACGTCTTCGTCATCGGGCCGGACAAGAAGATCAAGCTGGTGCTGGTCTATCCGATGACCACGGGCCGGAATTTTCAGGAAATCCTGCGCGTCATCGACTCGCTCCAGCTCACCGCCAAGCACCGCGTCGCGACCCCGGCCGACTGGTCGCAGGGCGAGGACGTGATCATCGCGGGCTCGGTCTCCAACGACGAGGCCAAGACGATCTACCCGCAGGGCTGGAAAGAGCCGAAGCCCTACATCCGGATCGTGCCGCAGCCGAAATAACTCACTGACATCCCGGGGCGATGCGTCAGCCTCGCCCCGGTAATGATGACGTTGGATTTCAGGCCGCGTGCACGCGGTCGAGGAAGCCGTCGACCTCGGCCTTCAGATGCAGGCTCTCGCCCGACAGCGCCTGGGCCGAGGCGAACATCCGGCTCGAGGTCTCGCCGGTCTCGCTCGCACCCTTGGCAGCGTGACGGACGTTGACGGCGACATCGGCCGTGCCCGACACCGCCGCACGAACGCTGGCCACGATGTTGTGCGTCGCGCCCTTCTGCTGCTCGACCGCAGCCGAGATCGAGCCGGCGATGCCGCTGATGCGCTCGATGGTCTGGCTGATGGCCTTGATCGCGGCGACCGATTCCTCGGTGGCGAGCTGCATGCTGGCGATCTGGTTCGAGATCTCGTCGGTCGCCTTGGCGGTCTGGCCGGCGAGCGTCTTGACCTCCTGAGCCACGACTGCAAACCCGCGGCCGGCATCGCCGGCGCGCGCGGCCTCGATGGTTGCGTTCAGCGCCAGGAGGTTGGTCTGCTCGGCGATCGAGGTGATCAGCTTGACGACGTCGCCGATGCGCGCGCCCGCCTCGGAGAGCTGCGCGATGCGCTGGTCGGTGGCCTCGGCCTGTCGCACGGCCTCGGCGGAGATCTCGTTGGATTCCTGCACCCTCCGGGTAATCTCGGAGATCGACTGGCTCAGCTCGTCGGAGGCTGACGCCGCCGAACGCACGTGCTCGGAGGCGTCCTCGGACGCCCCGGCCGACTGGGCCGACAGTTCGGCGGTCGTGCGCGCGGTATCGGTCAATTGCCGCGCCACGCGCTCGAACTCGCCGGAGGAGCTCAGCACCTTGTCGAGGATACCGCTGACGCTACCGCGGAACTCCTCGACGAAGTTGCGCAGCTCGGATTTGCGCTGCTCCGCCGCGGCGGCGGATGCCGCCACCTGCTCGCTGCGCAAGCGCGCCCGCTCGAGCGAATTGCTCTTGAACACCGCGACCGTGCGGGCGATCTCGCCGATCTCGTCGGCGCGGTCCTCGCATTCGATCGCGACGTCGCTCTGGCCGTTCGCAAGCGCCGTGAGCGAGCGCGTGACCGAAGTGAGCGGCCGGGTGACACGACGCACGACCAGCATGGTGAGGACCAGGACCAGCAGCGCGGCGATGCCGGCCGCGGCGGCCATGCTCTCGATGGCGTGGGCCAGCATGCTCTCGAACTGCGCCATCGGAATGCCGACGTAGAGAATGCCGGCGACCTTGCCGGTCGCGTCCATGACGGGGAAATAGGCGGTCATGAAGGACTTGCCGAACAGCACGGCGGGGCCCTTGTAGGCCTCGCCACGGCGCAGCAGCGCCTGCGCCGGATGATCGGCGGCGAGCTGGGTGCTGACGGCGCGGTCGCCATTTTCTTTCTTCACATTGGTCGAACGGCGGACGAACTGCCCGCTCGCGTCGTCGAACACGAACAGGGTCGCATTGCCCCCGACATAGGACACCGCGCGATCGACGATGGCGTGATCTTTGAACTCGGGCATCTTGGGGATCTCGGCGCGCACGACCGCACCATCCCTCACCGTGATCTTGGCCTCTGGAACGGTCTCGGCAAAGGCCAGCGCCAGCGTGCGCAAATTGACCTCGATGTCGCGCAGCGCACGCTCATTGAAAGCGGACGTGAGCGACCAATAGCCGGCGCCGACCACGAGCGCCGTATTCACGGCGATCAGCAGCACGGCGCACAGGACGGCCTTGGTGCCAAGCTTGAACTGCGGCAGGAACTTCGCCGTTAATGGGTTCGACATGAATGGAACTACCCCCGTAATTCCTGCATAATGTTGCAGTGGACTTACGGTCCCATTAACGGCGGTTCACGCCGCGACATGCTTTCCAAATTGTAAACGAGGATCCGCCTGACCACGCCAAGCGCGCCGCCCATCATCGTGTGGTTTCGCGATGACCTTCGTCTGTCCGATCATCCGGCCCTCCACGCCGCCGCCAAGACCGGTGCGCCAATCGTCTGCCTCTACGTGCTGGACGAGACCACCGGCCGGGCGCCCGGCGGCGCGGCGTGCTGGTGGCTGGCACAGTCCTTGCGGGCGCTCGGAGCCGAGATCGCCGCGCGGGGCGCATCGCTGATCCTGCGCGAGGGACCGGCGGCCAGGGTGATCCCCGACCTGGTGCGCGACAACGGCGCCGTTGCCGTCTACTGGAATGGCATCGCCCAGACGCCGCATCAGGCGGTTGAGCGACAACTCGAGGCGGCGCTGGCAAAGCTCGGCGTGGATTCGCAAATCTTCCCCGGCGACCTGCTGGCCCCGCCCTCGTCGATCCGCAACAAGGAAGGCCGGGGCCTCCGGGTGTTCACGCCGTTCTGGCGGCGCGTGCTGTCGCTCGGCGATCCGCCAAAGCCCCTGCCCGCACCGAAGCAGCTGCGCCCGAGCGGAAAGATCGCGAGCGACACGCTGGAGAGCTGGAAGCTCGAGCCGGGCAAGCCCGATTGGGCCGGCGGCCTGCGCAAGAGCTGGACGCCGGGCGAAGCCTCCGCCCGCGCGCGCCTGCGCGACTTCCTCAAGCACACCGTGCGCGGCTATGCCGGCGACCGCGACCGCCCGGACCGGGAGGGCACCTCAGGCCTGTCGCCGCATTTGAGGTTCGGCGAGCTCAGCCCGCGCCAGGTCTGGCACGCCGCGCGCTTTGCCGCGGCCGAGGATCCCGCGCGCGGGCCCGGCGTCGAAAAATTCCTGAGCGAACTCGGCTGGCGCGAGTTCTGCCGCCATCTGCTCCACGACCATCCCGACCTCGCCACCGCAAACCTGCAATCCAATTTCGACGACTTCCCCTGGCAGCCTGACGGAAAGGCCCTCTCCGCCTGGCAACGCGGGCGCACCGGATATCCCATCGTCGATGCCGGCTTGCGCCAGCTCTGGCACACCGGCGTGATGCACAACCGGGTGCGGATGGTGGTGGCGTCCTTCCTGGTCAAGCACCTCCTGATCGATTGGCGCGATGGCGAGGCCTGGTTCTGGGACACGCTGGTCGATGCGGATGCCGGCAGCAATCCCGCCAACTGGCAGTGGGTCGCCGGCTGCGGCGCCGACGCTGCGCCCTACTTCCGCGTGTTCAATCCGCAGCTGCAGGGCGAGAAGTTCGACCCCGATGGAACCTATGTCCGGCGCTGGGTGCCGGAGTTGAGGGACGTACCGGCCAAGCTGATCCACCAGCCCTGGCAGGCGACGCCGATCGAGCTGGCGAGCGCCGGCATCACGCTCGGCAAGACCTATCCGCAGCCGATCATCGATCACGCCAGGGGACGCGAGCGCGCGCTCGCCGCTTACGCAAAGATCCGCAAAGGTTGAGCGTTGCTTTGACACAATTTTGAAACCCGGTATCGTCAGCGCTCCACGCAAGCAATGGGGGACGATATGGACGACGAGAAGCCGATCACCGAACAGGCGATGGAGACCATCACCACCGCCGTGGAAGCGACCAAGGACGCCGCTGTCACCGCCGTCAAGAAGGTGAAGAAAGCCGCCAAGAAGGTCGCGAAGAAGGTAGCGCCGAAGAAGGCTTCGAAGAAGAAAGCCAAGAAGGCTGCCAAGAAGACCTCGAAGAAGGCTGCCAAGAAGTCGTCGAAGAAAGCGGCCAAGAAGACCGCGAAGAAGGCTGGCAAGAAAGCCGCCAAATCGAAAAAGAAGGCCAAGAAGGCCAAGCGCTGATCACAGCGCGGCGGTCTCCGGGCGCTGCCCGGAGACCGCTCCGGCGAGTCCCCCTACCCTCGCCGTCTGGCGGAGCGGCGGCCAGCGTGATGCTCGCCTTGCGGATCGCGGAATTCGCTGCGATGGCCGCGCCGGTCCTCCTTGGCGAAGCGCCGCCTTTTCTCGGGCGAGCCGAACTGCTTGATCACCCTCCTGCCGTTGACCTTCTTGATGACGTAGCCGCCCTCGGTCATCGAGAACGGCTCCTTCAGCGATCCCATATGGTCGAACTTGGTGCCGCGGGGATGTGCGAACGGTTCGAACCAGGATGGATAGACGAAGTTCGACATCGGAAAGCCGCTGACGAGAAAGGACTCCTCCTCGACGGCATCGCAGACCTCGTAGGCATATTGGGTTTGCCGGGTCTTGTCGGCCCACAGATTGGCCATGGGATCGAGCACCATCTCGAACAGCTCGTGCGATGCCGCGAGGCTGACCGGATCGTCCTCGCCGAGGGCCTTCAGAAAGATCTTCGAGATCGGCTGCCCCCGATGGGTCAGCTCATGCCGCCCGAGGAAGTTCTTGTGGGTGGCATCGTCGAAATAGACCAGCTGCCAGTCGGTGGGCTTCGGCTTGCGGGTGACGTCGAGATCGACCGGGTAGCCCCAGACGGGCAGGAAATGCTCGTCGTAGCATTTCTGCAGCGCGGCCGTGAGCCTCGCCATCATCCGGTCGCTCATCATCTCTTCGGCGTAGTTGATGCAGGCAATCCGGACCGGCTTCAGGGACCTGCCGAGCAGTGCGCGTCGCGCCTTCTTCATGAAATCACCGTGTGAAAGGGAGGCTGACATACGTTCAGCCTAACACGATGCCCCCTGCACATCAGGGATGTGTTCCCGCACTGCGGCCATCTGACTAGACGCGCCGGTTGACCACGAACACCGCAGCGGCGCACATCGCCATGCCGGCAATCGCCAGCGCATCGAGCTTCTCGTCGAACAGTGCGTAAGCCATCAGCGCGGTCACGGCGGGCACGAGGTAGAACAGGCTCGCGACCGAGGTCGCCGCGGCGTGGCGGATCAGCCAGTACAACAGCCCGATCGATCCGATCGAGAGCGCCACGGTGAGCCAGCCGAGCGCGAGCGCGAACTCCCGCGTCCAGTGCACCACGCGATCCTCGAACAGGAAGGCGCCGAGCGCGAAGAAGATGGTGACGGCAACATATTGCACGAAATTGCCGGCGCGCCAGTCGATGTGGTTGCAGTAGCGGCGCTGATAGAGCGTGCCGAGCGTGATACTGACCAGCGAGACCACCGAGGCAAGCCAGCCGAGCCCGGCTTCGCCGGTCATGGGACGGTTGTGCAGGATCAGCACCACGCCGCCGAGACCGAGCACGAGCCCCGCCCATTGCACCGGCGTCACCTTCTCGCCGAGCCAGCGGTTGGCGATGGTCGAGGTCAGGATCGGCTGCAGGCCTGGAATCAGCGCGGAGAGCCCGGCCGGAATCGAATGCGCGATCGCGATCGCGGTGCCGCCGAGATAGAAGCCGTGGACGAGGATGCCGGCAACCGCGCTGTGCGCGATGCCGATTCGGTCCGGCCATTTCGGCCGCGCGATGCCTGCGATGATCGCCATCAGGCCGACCACGATCGCCATGCGGATGGCGAGATAGGTCAAGGGATCGGCATTGTTGATGACGTATTTGGTGCCGATGAATCCGGTGCTCCAGAGCAGCACGAACAGGATCGGCGCGGCGCGGGCGGTCAGGGCTTCTTGATTATGGTTCATTGCCGCCCTCATTGCCCCATGGGGGCCTATGCGGCAATGCGAATTTCGATTGAGCGATGCTGCGCTGCGACGGACGGCGGCGGTTCGACTCGGCCGCTCACCATTCTTCCGGACAGGGGTCGATGATCTTCCAGAGATCGACGCCGTTCTTGATCTTCTTCATGTCGGTGGTGAGCCCGCCATTGCGGCGGATCCAGTCCTTCACCGTATCGGGGTAGTAGGACATCAGATCGGACGTCCCTTCCGCGCTGGTGACCTTGATGCCGAAGGTGAAGGCCTTGTCGTAATAGGCCTGATGGAAGCCGAGGCTGGCCCGCGGCGTCACGCAGATCTTGTTCATCGGGACGATGCCGAGCACGAGCGTACAGGCCGAGTTGCAGATGCCGTCGATGATGACGCGCTCGCCCTTTTCCCGGACGCGCTTGTATTTGGCCTTGTACTCCTCGACATAGCCGCCGTGGTCACGGGTGATATGCAGCTCGGCCCGCGCCGGCGTGGCGGCGGCGAGGCAGAGCAACAGCAGGCTCAAAAGCGTGATGCGCATGGCGGCGGACGACGAAAGCCTTCAGCAATGGGACCGGCCGCGAAGGACCCCCAAAGGGCCGGCAACAAGAGTCTAACCGAATTCTCTTTGGCCACACTTGTGTGGGGAATTCGTTAAGCATCCCGAAAAGGCCAAAAATGGGCAGGGTCCGGCCGCACTTCCGGCAATTCTGTCACACCCACCCGGGAATCTGCGGGATTGGCCCCGTTTTCCGGCCGCCGGACGGGTGTCCTGACGGCCCGAAATGGCTATAACCGGCTGACCTATTCGCACGGGTTCCGGAGAATCGAGATGAGCAAGTTGAAGCTTGTTGCCGCGGTTGCTACCCTGTCGGCCGCAATCCTAGTCCCTGGCCTGGCGGAGGCGCGGGGCCATCACCGGTACCACCGTTCCTACGTCAACCCGCTGCCCTACCCGATCAGCTACCTGCACAATTACGGCCCCGGCGTCACCCCTGGCACCTTCGCCTATTACGACGGCCCCTCGACCAACCACTGCTACCAGAGCGCGGCCGCCTATGTCGGCCAGGACCGCCGCCGGCACCCCTGCTACTGAGGGGCGCTGGCGCGTCCGTTGCGGGCGTCCCTACCTGGCGACTCCCGACAGCAGCAATTGCTTCTCGATCTCGTAGACCGGCAGCTTGACGAGGTCCTTGCCGACCTCGCCCTGAAGCGCCTTGCGCACGACGTCCGAATAATCGGCGCGGATCATGCCGAGCGCGCGCGGTGAGGCCACCATGGTCAGGGCCGAGGTCTCGCCCGAGCTGACCGCGGCGTCGAGCCGGCCGGCCAGGCTGCGCAGGAAGGCGCGCTCGGCCTCATCGTGCCAATCGGTCTGCTCGACCGAGCTACGCGCACCGCCGGCCCCGCCCTGCAATCGGCCCGGCGCATCGCTCCCTTGCGCGCTCGTGGCGGGATTGGGCTGCTCGTGTACCTCCCTGGTGTGGAGATTCGGAAACATCTCGTCGCCGAGGTTTTCCAGAATGAGCGCCTTGCGCCCGTCGCACACGACCAGCCAGTCACCCTTGTCGATTCTCATCTTGTCCATTGCACAGCTCCAAACAAACACTGGGCCTCGGACCGATGCGGACGACCGGCCGAACGCGCTTCGCATTCCGCGAAGGACTGCCCATGGCGGCAAGACTAGGGACGAAGTCGCCGGCGCGAATTGCGCAGGATCAAGAAGGGTGGCGATGTCCCGCGATGCGGCCGGAGCTGGATCAGGCCCGCGGCGGAGTGGAAGGAGATTTGTTCATCAGCATTACATTTCGGTTCTGCCACAATTTGATCAGAACAACTTCGATATCCTGTATCGCGTAAGCGGAGGAAGATATCATGAAGCTCAAGATTGGCGTCGTCGCCGCGTTCCTGTTCGGTGCCCTCGCGGCATCGCCGGCGGTGTCCGCCATGCCCATCGCGCCTGCCCCGGCGGTCCCGCAGGCCTCCGACGTCGAGCAGGTCCGCTGGGTCTGTAACCCTTGGGGCCGCTGCTGGTGGCGCCCGGACTATTATGGATATTACGGGCCGCCGCGGCCGTACTACGGCCCCCGGTATTATGGGCCGCGCTACTACGGCCCGCGCTATTATGGCTACGGCTATCGCCGCTGGTGACATTCGAAGGGGCCCTCGGGCCCCTTCGCTTTTGCGAGATCGTGGATGCCCACGCGCGCCTGATCGGTCTGGAGCCAATCCAAAACTGATCTAGATCAAAGAGCAAAGTTCGCCGTACCGTCATTCTACGGTAATGGCCGAGTTGATTGTTTTTCGATGCCCCCAGACGGGCATGAATGTGCAGACGCATCTGGAGAAGCAGCAGAGACCGGAGGGACGAAGCTTCGAGTCCTTCGCCTGTCCGGCCTGCACGCGCCTCCATTTCATCGACCTCGCCTCCGGCCAACCGATGAACCGGGAACGTTGACGGTAAAATGATCTGACGGATGTCATGGCATGATGTCCGCAATACTACGGCCCGGAATTCGGTTTACTGAAGCGTGATGTTTCGTCATTGATGGCGACGTACCGACGTTCATTTGATTGTCACATTGCAGCAGCCGGTCAGACGCATGTTCGACGCCCTCGCCCCGTCCACCGCGCTTCAATTGATCGGCTTTGCCGATGTCGATGCCTTTCGGCCGATCGAGTCGATGGAGGATGCGAGAAGCATTCCGCTCGACGTCCCGAACTTCGCGGCCGCCCGCGCCGTCGTCTCTCTGCCGGCGTGCCGCATCGTCGTGATGAGATCCTTCGCGCGCATCCTCGACACCGCTTATCGCATGCCGGGCGGGATGGTGGTCCTGCCGATGACCGACGACCTTCGGGTCAACTCCAAGGGAGTGGATCTCGACGCGCGCTTCTTCGTTGCGCTCCGCGGCAACGATGAATGCCATTTCGTCGAACCCCAGACCAATTATCATGCGATGATCATCTTCTCGCCCGGCCTGAGAGACCGGGGCTGGTTCGATCATGCCGACGATTTGCGGGCCTACGTCGCGAACCGGCCCGCCCTGCTCCACGCCCGGCAACTCCTGCTCGATATCCTGCGAACCGCGTCGGTGCAGCCGCTCCTGTTCGAGACCACCGAGGCCGCCGCCCATCTCGAGGAAGGCCTGCTGCTCGCGCTCGACGATTTGTTTCGGATCGATGTGCGCCCGGATCGGAGCACTTCGGTCCAGGGCGGGCGGTCGGCCAAGCTCGTGCAGCGGATCGACGATTACGTCGCGGCCTATCCGACCGCTGCGATCTATACGGCCGATCTCGCCGGAGAGTTCGGTGTCTCGATCCGGACGCTCAGCGGCGCAGTCAGCAAGGTGCGCGGCATGAGCCTGCACCAGTACATCCGCCTGAAGAGATTGTGGGCGACCCGCACCCGGCTGCTCAAAGGCGGCGGCGTCACCGTCGCCACCTGCGCGCGCGCCCAGGGTTTCCATCACATGGGCGAGTTTGCCGCGGCCTACCGTGCGACCTTCCACGAGACGCCCTCGGACACGCTGGCGCGGGGCCGGCAAACCAGTCTCCTGACAGGCTGATCCCCGCCAAACCGCTTCCACGGCCGCGGCATCGCCGTGGAACGGAGCTGGAACACCGACGGGGGGTGGCGCGCTCGGAGAGATTCGAACTCCCGACCCTCGGAATCGAAATCCGATGCTCTATCCAGCTGAGCTACGAGCGCCCTGGCCCGAATATTGGGCCGAAACCGAGACGTGCCGGACAATTGCTGGCGAGCCAGCACACCGGACGGCGTTCGGACGCGCTCGGATTAGCAGAGAGGCTGGCCAATAAAAAGCCCTTCCCGCCGTCACCGAGGCGGGTCAGAGCCGGCTCTCACCAGGTCGTGTTGAAGAGACCGAAATGCGGCTGCTGGGCCACCAGCATCACCGGCCGGCCAGGCTGCCCGGGCTGCGGCGCCGGATGCGCTCTCGCAACCTTGCGCTTCGGCTGAGACAAGGCCGGAGAAGCCTGAGGAGGTTGGGCCTGGGCCTGCTGGATCTGCCCCTGCGGCTTGGCGTCGATCTTCCTGGACGCGGCGGCACCGGCCTTCGGGTCCGGCGTGAACTGGGCGAACGTCTCGCGCACCCGCGCCTTGGCCGACATCTCGGCGAGCGCCGCCGAGGCGGCATCCTGCACCGGCGGCTGGGGCGCAACGACAGCGGCGGTCTTCACCGCGGGCGCGGCCATCATCGGCCGGCTGGTGTCGAGCACGACACGCTCAGGCAGGTGACGATCGGATCGGATCCGGATCAACGGCTGATCATTGCCGGCGGTCGCGACGGCTTGTGTCACGGGCGAGGCCGGCAGAACAAAGTTCACTGCGAACAGCAGTGCGAGCAAGGCTCCACCGACAAAAAGGAAATACCGAAAGATGGGCATTAACCGTGCTCCGCCCCCCGCATCCCCGCGTGGGCTCTCCGCCTTAACAGGCGATACTTCAATTGGTTCCTGACCCAGCCGTTGGGTTCAAATGGCAACGCCAAGTTTTTTCGCCAAGGCCCGGTAAGGGTAACTTTTCCGCTACCCGAAAATGCCGCGCCTTACGCGCGACGGGCTGCGACCAGCGAACACTTCGCCTGATCGGCATTGACGTTGACATAGCCGACAGCGATGCGCGCGAAGGTCTTGCGGCTCTTCATGCCGACCGTGTCGGCCAGAACGCGGCTGCGGTCGGTCAGATGACTGCCGTCGCGCCGGGCGAACGCGCAAACGATCGCCACATCCTTTACGGCATAGTCATTGTCATTTCGCAGCGTGAACGTCACCAGCGCCTTCGAGCCAAGACCGCCGCGGCGCCAGGTCTGAGAGGAAATCCTGAGACGGTCGAGTTCTGCCGCAGCCAGAGCCTGGGCTTCGGACGCCGGCGTGACCGCGGCGGCCGTATCGGATGAAGGCGCCGTCTCGACGGATGCCAGCTCCGGCTTCACCGGTTCAGCGCTGTTACCTTTGGGGAGCGGGAGCAGCATCCAGACGCCGCAGCCGACGATGATGGCGGCCAGCAGCCACAGCAGGCTTCGGCCACACGAGACGCTCGCAACCCTCACGACCCGCGCCAGACGCTCGCCGATGCCGGCGAAGCTCTCCGTCCCGACCCGCTCAAGCCCTGCGCTCATGGCTGTATCACCGATGGTGGCCGCAACAGGTCCGACGACGGACCCGGCCACTGCTTACCTTAATCCGGGAGACGAACTAAGGTTCCCGCGCTTCAAGCGAGTCGGCAAGGACGGTGGCGATCACCGCCCCGGACCGCTAACATGCGCCGCAATATCGAAAGCCCCCGTTGGGAGAACATGAAATGCCAATCGCTGTCACCTGGGATCACGTCCATCTGCGCAGCCCCGATCCGGAGGCCACGGCGGCCTGGCTGCGGGACATCCTCGGCGGCGAGATCGTGCGTGCGCCCGGACGGATCGACGTGAACCTCGGCGGCGCCAGGATCTTCATCGCACCGCTCGAGGGCGACAACGCCGTCAGCCCGCCCCCGCCGCATCCGCACCAGGGCCTCGACCATTTCGGACTCACGGTAAAGGACATCGACGCGGTGGCCGCCGAGATCAAGGCCAAGGGCGTCGCGTTCACGCGCGAGCCGACGACGATCCGGCCCGGCGTGCGCATCTGCTTCATCCGAGGCCCCGAAGGCATTTCCATCGAGCTGCTCGAGCGCGACAAGAAATACACCTGACGCGGCGCGCACCGCATCCGCCATCAGCAAGACCTAGCGACGTGCCGCCTGACGCAGCTAAGTCATGCTGCCGGGCATGAAGCAGCGGATGGTGACGCCCATATAGCCGTAGATCGGCCACACCATGGTACGCCCGACCCGGTTCGGCTCCGAGATTACGGCCTCGTCGGGCACGTCGACCCAGACGAGTTCCTGCTTTTGGCCCTCGAGCGCGTAGCCATAGCGCGGGACGCGGACACGATAGCGCCCGTCCTTGCTATCCCAGTCGGTGTCCGAGAGCGCGGAGCCGTCGGCATCGGAGCAGCATGGCCCCTTGCCGCTTCGCAGTCCGTCGAACCAGGCCTTCAAGTCGGCATTGGTGTTGACGAACTGGCCGCGGTCGCGGGCGTGCCCGAAGGGGGCTGCGAGCGCGATCAGGGCCGTGGCGCATGCCAGTCTCGTCACGCTTCGCCAGCGTGTCGCGCTGCCAATCCGCCGTCGTTCGTTTTTGCAATTCGTGGCACGCGCACTGTACAGATGCGGCTGATCGCCGCCGGAATCGATCCAGTTGCTCACGTTTGTCTTGCTCCAGCACCCCGCGGCCAGTGCAACAATGGTTATGCATTTCGCGGGCCAACTTGATTCGCAACGACTGGCCTCGCCTCATGATGAGACCGTCATAACCGCGTCATAGACAAGTCGGGATAATTACGGTCCGCGCCACGGGACAGCTTGCCGGCCGGCAAACTGCCGCGTTGCGCGAGGGGATACGCTTTGGCATAAAAGCTCTACCGGTTACGCCATTGGGCGATGGCGGCCGGCCTGCGGGACGTTATGAAGAACGGCCTCTATTCGATCCACGTGAACCTGCTCGATGGTCGAGTCGGCAAGGGCAGCGGCGTGATTCTTTTCCGCGACGGCAAGATCCTTGGCGGCGATGCCTACCTCTATTACACCGGCAGCTACGTGGTGAAGGATGACCACTCCTTCAAGGGCGAGGTGCTGGTGCAGCGGCACACCTCACCGCGAGGCGACGACAATCCGCTGTTCGGCGGACCGGCGCCGGTCGGCATCGGTGTCAGCGGGACCTACACGGACACGCGCGCGGAGATGACCGGAACGGCGCTCGTCGGCAAGGCCAGCCTGATTTTCGGCGCCACTCTGCACAAGCTCGCCGAGGTGGATTAGCTATTCCGCGGCCTGCTCGAGCGGCGCGGTGCGCGGCAGGATGATCTGGATGCGCGTGCCGCTGCCCGGCTCGGAATCAAGATCGAGCCGGCCGCCGAGTCGGTTGGTGACGATGCTGTAGACGATGTGCAGCCCGAGGCCGGTGCCGCCCTGGTCCCGCCGCGTGGTGAAGAACGGATCGAAGGCACGGCGGCGGACGTCGAGCGACATGCCGCAGCCGTTGTCGGAGAAGATGATCTCGACATTGTCCTTGCCGGACTCGCGCACCTGGATGTCGATGATCCCCGGGCGCCCGTCGGGAAAGGCATGCGCCACCGAATTGAGAAACAAATTGGTCAGCACCTGCCCGTACGGGCCGGGGTAGCTGTTCATGGTCAGGCTGGGCTGGCAATCGACATTGAGCGTCAGATTGTGTTTGCGCAGGCCCGGCCGCAGGCTCATCACCACCTGCTCGGTGAGGTCGCCGAGATCGAAACTGCGCTGGTCCGAATAGTTGCGGTCGGCCGCGACCTGCTTGAACGACTGGATCAGCTCGGCGGCGCGGTTGAGATTGGAGACGAGCTGCGAGGACGCGTCGCGGCTGGTGTTGAGGAAGTCGTTGAGCGTGGAGCGGCGGAGCTCGCCGCGCTCGACCTCTGACGTGAACATCGCGGTCTTGCGCTCCAGCGCAGAAGCGACCGTGAGGCTGATGCCGACGGGGTTGTTGACCTCATGCGCGACGCCCGCGACCAGCCGTCCAAGCGCTGCGAGCTTCTCCGCCTCGATCAGCGAGGCCTGGGTCTCGCGCAGATTGCGCAGCGCAGTCTCCGCCGATTCCTTGGCCTTCCGCATCTCCTGCTCACCGCGCTTGCGCTCGCCGATGTCGAGCGCCACGGTGACGATCCGCTCGATCTCGCCCTCGGCATCGAGCAGCGGCAGCTTGTTGACCAGCCATTGCCGCATGTTGCCGGAGCTATCCTTGTACTCCTCCTCGTAGAAGCCGAGCCCCTTGCGCAGCTTCAGCACCCGCTTGTCGTTCTCGTCGGTCTTGGCCGCGCCGTAGCGCGACATCAGATCCGCGGTGGTGCGGCCCAGCGCATCGCCGGGCTCGATGCCGAAGATGCCGGCCATGTAGCGGTTCATCAGCACGTAGCGCAGGTCGCGGTCCTTGACGTTGATGACCGCGGGCACGGTGTCGATGACCTGCTGGAGCAGGCGCCGGCCTTCGGCGATGGCGTCTTCCGCCCGCTTCTGGTCGGTGATGTCGCGCAGCGTGCCCTCGTAGCGGACGATATTGCCCTGCTCGTCCCGCACGCCCGTGGCGCTGTCGGAGAGCCACAGGATATCGCCGCTGCGCTGGCGCACCTGGTATTCGAACTCGCGCACCATGCCGTCGCGCGACATCAGCCGCTGATATTCGTCGCGCGCCTCGGGATGGACGTAGATCGTGTGGGCGATGTCGTTGATGCTGTCGATGAGGTGCTGCGGGCTGTCATAGCCCATCATCCGCGCCAGCGCCGGGTTGGCGTTGAGGAGGTCGCCGGCCGGCGTCGTCACGTAGATGCCGTCGACCGAGCCCTCGAACAGTTTCCGGTAGCTCTCTTCGGCGAGGCGCTGCTCGGTGAGCGCGCGCACCGCTGCCTCACGCGCTGTGTCGGCCTCCTCCAGCGCGCGGCGGAACACTTCGGCGGCACGTGCGATGTCGCCGATCTCGTTGTCGAGATCCGCGGACGGGATCGAGGTGTCCTTCTGGCCGGCGGCAAGCGCGCGAATCGAGCGCGCGATCTGGGCCAGCGGACGCACCGTCCGCCGCACCACGAAGCCGGCCGCCAGGATGCCGATCAGCACGCCGATGCTGCCGAGCACGATGCTCTGCCACCGCGCCTCCGTCAGCGTGCGGGCAAAATCGCGCGACAGCACATGGCCGCGCCTGGCGCTGACCTCACGCAGCAATTCGGTGACGCGGCCGATCAGGCGGCCCTCGGTTCCCAGCACCTCGCGGTCGATGTCGGCGATCTGTCGCTCCCGGACGGCGACCGCCATGATCGCCTCGGCGTAATCATTCACGGCCGTCCTGAGCTTGGCGTCGGGGAAGTCCATCGTCCGCATGTTCTGCGCGGCCTGCTCGGCCGCGGAGGGATTGCGCGCGAGCAGCCCGAGCGCGATCCGGCTCTGTGCCTCGGACAGCCGTGAGGCGAGCTCGCGGTCCGCGGTGCCGGAGACGGCCGCGTCGAACTGGTCGCGCAGCGGCGGCAATCCGGCGAGCAGCTGGGCGCGACGGTCGATCAGGGTGGAGATTCGCTCCAGGCCATTGCGATAGGTCGCAAGCCGCTCGGTGACCCCGTCGATCATGTCCTGCTGCTCGGGCGCAAGCTCGATGCGGGTCTTCTTCAGGATGTCGCTAAGCGTCGAGGCCGCCTCGCCCACCTGCTTGAACTGGATGCCGGCGCCGGGGTCGGTGACGAAGTCGCGGGCGGCAAGGCGCAGCTCGTTCATGCGGCGGTCGATGTCCTCGGCAAGGTCGCCGACGCTCTGGAGCCGCTGCAACTCGGCGAAGGTCGTGTCGATGTGCCGGATCGCGATCACGCTCGCGGCCGAGGTGACGATGATCACCGCCAGCACCAGGATGAAGCTTCCGAACGTCAACTGGCCGATGGACAGCGAGAAGATTCGCTTTTTCTCGGGGGGCGGCGTCAATTCGGCGGACATTGGTGCGTTGAGGACCGGGCTATCTATTGGAAGCCCAATATACGACGTATTGCACGCCCGGGGGAACATGCCTCGCGCCCCGGAATATCCTTAATGTCGTGGTTCTCGACCCGCCCTCCTCGCCGGCTCTATGACGTTTTGACGCTTGCCCCCCGCCGGGCCTGGATCGTCATGGCGGCGACGCCGAGCACGACGCAGGCGAGCCCGACACAGGCAGTCCGGCTCAAGGTCTCGCCGAGGAAGGTAACGCTGATGGCGACCCCGATCGGCACGCGCAGATAAGCCTGCGCGGTGGTGCCGACCGAGCCCAGGGTCTGGATCAGGCGGAAATAGATCGCGAACGCCGCCGCGGTCGAGAACACCGCGAGCGCGAGCAGCGCCAGCACGGAAGCCAGCGACGGTGACAGCGTCCAGGGCTGCCCGACGATCAGCGAGGCCGGGATCAGGGCCGCCGCGCCGGCAAGCAGTCCCGTCCATTCGCGATGGACGGAACCTAGCGCGTCCGCAGCAGCCAATACTTCGTTGCTTGTCGAAGTATATCAGCCGACCGCGCCGACCTCGAACACCTCGCCGTCATAGCCCGCCTCGCGGGGGATGCGGAGCTGGCGGCCGGTTTCGGTCTTGGTCATGACGGGCATCACCGTGACGATGGACATGCCGCGGGCATGCTCCAGCGCGGCGCTCACGCTGTCCTGCTTGGCGAGCCGGATCAGATTGCGCGTGGTCGGGAACGGCAGCTTGAAGCGGCCACTCTCGCCGCCCTCCACCGCCTCGCGGGGCGACACCCAGATCGAATCGGTGGATTCGCGGCCGTCATGCGCGCCGAGTTGGTCCGGGGGCGCCGCGGCCAGGAAGAACCAGGTGTCGAACCGCTTCGGCATGCCCTCCGGCGTGATCCAGTGCGCGTAGGGCACGAGCGTGTCGAGCGCGAGCTGGAGGCCGTTGTCGGCGAGGATGCTGAGGAAGCTGATCTTGTGCTCGTTGAGTGGGACGCGATGCTTGTCGGCGAGCTCGCCGGCGCGCTTGGCATCAACAGGCGTGCCCGAGCCCTTCACGCGCGCCAGCAGGATGCCGCTCTCCTCAAAGGTCTCACGGATCGCGGCGATACGAAAACCGCGATCCGATTCACTCAAGCCCTCGCCGCCCGAATAGAGGTCGGACCGGACGACAATCTCCTTGTCGCCGGCATCGACACTGCCACCGGGAAACACCAGCGCGCCCGAGTTGAACTCGATCTGATGATGGCGGACCATCATGAAGACTTCGACTTCGTCGCGGCTCTTGCCGTCGACCTTTGCGCCGTCACGGAGCAGGAGGATTGTCGACGCCGGGCGTGATGCTGATGTCTCGGCCATGCAACTAACCTGCGGCGCTGGATTGCGGGCCAAGATTGGCGCGCTTGTCGACGCGAGCAACACGCGACAGCAGATACTCGACCTCCGCCTTCGCTGTCGCCGTGATCGTCGCACCGGGCTTGCGCTGCGCGCTGGAGGCGATGATGCCGCGCTTCTGGAGCACCCATTTGCGCACGGCAAGGCCGGCGCCCGGCTGCTGTTCGTAACGGATCAGCGGCAGATGCGCGTCGAACAGATCATGCGCGGCATCGCGCTTGCCGGCCTTGGAGAGGTTCACGACGTCGATCAACAACTCGGGGAAGGCGTAGCCGGTCATGGCGCCGTCGGCGCCGCGCTCCATCTCGAAGTCCAGGAACGTGCCGCCATTGCCGCAGAGGATCGAGAGCGGACGCAGCGAGCCGTCCTTCTGGAAGCCGCGCAGGGTCGTGATCTTCTCGAGGCCCGGCCAGTCCTCGTGCTTGAGCATCACGCAGTTCGAATTGTCCGTGACGATCTTGCGGATCACGGCCGGCGTGAACACCACCTGCAAGGTCAGAGGATAGTCCTGGAGCACCCACGGAACATCCGGGCCGATCGCCTCGGCCGCCTGCTTGAAATAGCCGATGATCTGGTCGTCGGTGCGCAGCGAGGGCGGCGGCGCGATCATCACGCCGGCGGCACCTGCGTCCATCGAGGCCTTCGCCAGCGAACGCATGGTGGCAAAGCCCGGCGCTGAGACGCCGACGATCACCTGCATCTTCTTGGCGCGCTTGACGAAGCGAACCGCCACCTGCTCGGCCTCGGCGGCATCGAGCTTCGGCGCCTCACCAAGGATGCCCAGCACCGTGACGCCGTCGCAGCCGACCTCCTCGTAGAAATCGGTCAGACGGTCGATCGAGCGCTCGTCGATCCGGCCGTCATCATGGAACGGCGTCGGCGCGATTGCGAAGGTGCCCTTGGCGTCGGCGGTCAGTTTCATCGTCTTCCTTGTTTCTCTCTGTCGATGGCTAAAACCTCCGCGCACCCATCTTGATCTGCTCCTCGGAGAAGAAGATCTCCTTGGCATGATCGGCGATGTCCTGGGCCTTCCAGCCCGTGTGCGGCGGTTTCCAGCCGTCCATTTCCATCATCCGCATCTCGCGCACGCCGCGGGGCCCGGACACGCCCAGCACCTTGCCGGTCTGGTCGCCCGACAAGTCGCTGACCATGTATAGCACGGCCGGCGCGATGCCGTCCGGCCCCAGGGCCGCCGAGGGGTTCTCCTTATAGCGGGGCAGGTCTGCGGTCATGCGGGTCAAGGCACCCGGGGCCAGCGTCCAGATCCGGATGTTGTACTTGCGGCCCTCGATCGCGAGCACGTTGGACAGGCCCCAGATGCCGCCCTTGGCCGCGCCGTAATTGGTCTGGCCGAAATTGCCGATCAGCCCTGATGTCGAGGAGGTGTTGACGATGACGCCGCCGCCGTTTTCCCGCATCCAGCGAAACACCGGCATGGTGCAACAAAAGGTACCCTTCAGATGCACCTTGATGACCTTGTCCCAGTCGGCCTCGGAGGCCTTGGCGAAGGTCTGGTCGCGCAAGATGCCGGCATTGTTGACCAGGATGTCGGCGCGACCAAAGTGCTTGATGGCGTCGTCGAACACCGACTGGCCGCCTTCCATGGTGGAGATGTCGGCGCCGTTGGCGACCGCCTTGCCGCCCTCGGCCTTGATCGCGTCCACGACCTGCTGCGCCATGGACTTGTCGGCGCCGGAGCCGTCGCGTGGGCCGCCGAGATCGTTGACGACGACCGAGGCCCCTTCGCGCGCGAACAGTCTTGCGTAGGCCTCACCGAGCCCGCCGCCCGCGCCGGTGATCAGCGCAACCTTGCCGTCGAGCAGTCCCATGGTGGCTTCTCCCTGGTTTTTGTTTCTTGCTCCGTCATGGCCGGGCTTGTCCCGGCCATCCACGAACTTGGTCACCGACTACAACGAAAGAACGTGGATGCCCGGGACAAGCCCGGGCATGACGAAAATAACTCAGAGCAGCGCAGGCGGCCCGCCCTAACCCAGCACCGTCTTCCCATTCTTGATCACGGTCACGCCGCGCGACTTCACCTTGGCTTCGAACGAGATCACGTTGCCGTCCTTCCAGAGGTCCATGGTCACGGTCTCGCCGGGATAGACCGGCGAGGAGAACCGCGCGACGTGCTGGCGGAAGGCGCTCGCATCATAATCGGCATAGGTCTGGAGCACGCCGCGGCAGGTGATGCCGTAGGTGCACATGCCGTGAAGGATCGGACGCGGGAAGCCGGCTTTCTTCGCAAACTCGGGATCGCTGTGCAGCGGGTTGCGGTCACCGCAGAGGCGATAGACCAGCGCCTGGTCGGGGCGCGTGACGATGTCGATGGTCTTGTCGGGACTGCGCGTGGGGATCTTGTGCGGATCGGGCTGGGTCAGGTTCGGCCCGCCAAAGCCGCCGTCGCCGCGGGCAAAGCGCGAAGCGACCAGCGTTGCCAGCTTCTCGCCCATCTCGTTCTTCAGCACGGTCTGGTGGCTGATCACGACGCCCTTGTCCTTGCCCTTGTCGTAGACCTCGAGCACCGAGGAATCGGCGGTGATGTTGGCTGCGACCGGCAGCGGCCGGTGGAAGGTGATGTCGCGCTCGCCGTCGACCACCATCACACGGTTGAGATTCATCTCGCCAGGCCCCGAGCCCCACGCCGCAACGGACGCAAAGGTCGGCACCACTTTCAGCGGCCGCGGCGTCAGGGTGCCCTCGTTGACGAAGGCGAGCTCGTTCTCGTCCATGGGATCGGCGCCGAGGCCGATGCCGTAGGCGTAGAGCATCACCTCGCGATCGCCATAGGCGTATTTCTGGCCAATGTTTTTCAGGCCCTTGAGTTCTTCGTATCTGGCGGACATTTTGTTTGTTTCCTCCCGGCATTCGTCTCAGCGAGCAGCGGCGCCCGTCAATGCGCCCTCTCCCCATGTGGGAGAGGGCTGCGCCGCTCTTGCAACAAACTCACTCAGGTGAGGGGTTGGCTCCGCAGTGACACTTTGCGTGTGGAGAGAGACCCCTCACCCGGCAGCCTTCGGCTGCCACCCTCTCCCACAAGGGGAGAGGGTTACATCTCGCTTTGCGTCAGGCCACCGTGAAGAACGGCAGCGGGGCGCCGTCGGTCGGCTTGAACACCACCTTCACCTTCTGGCCGATCTTCAGCTTTTCGAGATCGCAATCGACGAAATTGGTTTGCAGCGACGGGCCTTCCTTCAGCGTGACGTAGCCGATCGCGTAGGGACCGGTCGGCGACTTCCGCATCAGGCTCCAGGTATAGATCGTGCCCTCGCCCGAAGCTTCCTCCCACACCGTCTTGTCGGAGTAGCAGAACGGGCAGATCGAGCGCGGGAAGTAGTGCGCTTCGCCGCAGGCGGTGCAGCGCTTGATCATGAACTTGCCTTGCTTCGCGGCGTCCCAAAACGCGGCGGTTTCGGGGTTCGTCACCGGGGCGGGATATTTTTTCGCTTCGCTCATCACACGCGCTCCAGAATGGCGGTCGAGGCGGCGTGGCGAACGCCCAGAAGGCCGCCGGTGCCGTGGGCGATGGCGAGATCGCAGTTCTTGACCTGCACCTTCGGATGCGCCTCGCCGCGCAGTTGCCTGACGGCCTCGAGGATCTTGGTCATGCCACCGCGGTTGACCGGATGGTTGCTGCACAGGCCGCCACCATCGGTGTTGAACGGCAGCTTGCCGACGCCCGAGATCAGATTGCCGTCGGCGACGAACTTGCCGCCCTCGCCCTTTTTGCAGAAGCCGAGATCCTCGAGCTGCATCAGCACGGTGATGGTGAAGCTGTCATAGATCGAGGCGTATTTGATGTCCTTCGGCGTGATGCCGGCTTCCTCGAACGCGCGCGGGCCGGACCAGATTCCGGCGGAGTAAGTGAGATCGAGATCCTTGCCGCCGCGCGGGCCCTTCATCGCCTCGCCATGGCCGATCAGCTTGACCAGCGGCTTCTTCAAGCTCCTGGCAATCTCGGGGGTCGTCACGATCAGCGCGCCGCCGCCGTCGGAGACGACACAGCAATCCATGCGATGCAGGGGATCGGAGATCATCGGCGAGTTCAGCACGTCCTCGACGGTGACGACGTCCTTGAGCATCGCATGGGGATTGTACTGCGCGTGATGCGAGGCCGCGACCTTGATCCAGGCGAGCTGCTCGGAGGTGGTGCCATAGTCGTGCATATGGCGCATGGCACACATGCCATAGGCATTGTGCGTGGTCGCGCCGTAAGCGGACTCGAAATCGGCTTCCGCACCGGCCGCGCGCGGCGGCATCACGCCGGTGCGCGGCTTGCCGGCGAGCGTGATCAGCGCGATCGAGCATTTGCCCGCGGCGATGGCTTCAGCGGCATGGCCGAGATGAATGATGTAGGAGCAGCCGCCGGTCTCCGTGGAATCGACGTGACGGAGCTTTTTGGTGTTGAGGCCGAGATAATCGACCATCGGCCAGGCGCCACCGGGCGCATCGCCCGCGCAGAAATAGCCGTCGACATCGTCCTTGCTGATCCCGGCATCCTCGATCGCGCCCTTGGCGACCTCGGCGTGAAGCTGGGCGGTGGATTTGTCCGGCGCATGCCGGGTCGGGTGTTCGTAGATCCCGGCAATGTAGGCCTTGCCCTTGATGGTCAAAACAGAGGTCTCCGCTCGCGTTTCTTCTTGGCTCTTTTTTCTGAACCGCGGTGGGCTGATTGGCAAGCGCGGAAATATTCCGCCCTGCGAGAGGGCAGCGGGTTGGCGCAACTCCCTGTTCCGTCATCCTGAGGCGCGAGTGGCGTGATGCAACGCATCGCGCCGGGAGCCTCGAAGGATGCACGGCCCGGCTATCTCGACAGCCGCGCCGCGACAGGCGGGCCGTCGCCCTTCGAGGCTCGCCGAAGAGGCGAGCGCCTCAGGATGACGGTTATGGAGTGCCCATCTACCTCTCCATCGTCATTGCGAGCGCAGCGAAGCAATCCAGAGTCTTTCCGCGGATGCATTTCTGGATTGCTTCGCTGCGCTCGCAATGACGGAGTTCGTGGGCAACGACGTCGCTATTCTAATTCACATCTCGACTGCAGACACACCCTCGCATCCTCGCGGCGCTTCACGCCCGAGCCTTGCTTCCGTCTTGCTCCCCTGTCGGAACAGAGGGCGCAGGGAAGACCGGGTGCCGGCCGGGCACCCACGGTCCACTGTGCGAAAGTTGCGCTACAAGAGGCTGCACAGCGGCATACAGGTGTGGCCAGACATCCGGCCTTCCCTGCGCAGTGGCTTTACGGCTTATGTCGTGCTCTCCCCGGGGAGCGTTGCACTATTGCCCCCGTCGCCTTGCGAGCTACCCGCAAGACTTGACGCACAGACCCCGGGCGTCAGGACCACACGATTTTGCCGTACGCGAGACCGCGCCCGTCGTGCACGCGCGACAAGCGCTCGTGCGACGCAGCCCGCGTCCACCGCCGCTCACCCCGCGTTTCGTGACGATCGCGATACGCCCCTCTGAGAGGGATGAGGTGACGGACAGATACGACAATTCCGAATTTCGGTAAAGCGGAATGTTTTCACGGGGACGGGTTGACCCATAGCGTGGGTGTTTTGCCCGTCGGGCAACACAAGGGATGGTGCCGTCGATCCGCGAGCCAGCTGTGATGTCTCAGTCTCCAGAACGAGCCAGCAGTTTAGAAATTCTGATCTCGGCCGCTCTGGCACCAAATAAGCCATCGCCCTCCAATCCTTGTAGGTCGTCGTAGTCCGAAAGGGGCTCCGACACGCTATCTACCGGATCACTGTCCGAGTACCGAACCAACCAAGCTCTTTTTGATATCGGATCTCGCCTGACAAAGTCGGGGGTGGGCCAATCTGCTCGGCGCCAGAGCGGCATTTTGCCAATGACCGTCCAGCGTCCCTCAATCAAACCGAGATCTCCGAAGCGCAATCTGGCGACTGCACGATCAGGATGAAGCCCATCGATTGTTGCGGACGCCGCCTCTTCAAGAGGCGGACCAAAGAAGTATCCGACAAGGACTCTCCCCCGCCGGGCCGATCGCGCCACCACACCACGAGCAAATCCTTCGTTACAAAGTGGCAGCACGAATACGGAGCCTTCTTCGTAGGGTAGCTTCATCTTACCATCCATGGCGCTTCGCGCCTTTGCTCACCTACGAGACCTTGCGTCGTCCCTGCCAGTTGCCCTCCGTCAGGTCGGGCTGTGTCGCGCGGGCTTCGGCCAATGCGTCCGCGGCCCAAGGACAATGCCCGTCGCGATCGGGGTAGACGAGTTGAAGACATTCGAACTCGTCATTGCCGTAGAACCACCTGCTCCAGCCAAGGTAGTCCAGTGGAGAGCCAGCCACTCGCTCATCAGGGAGTCCTACTCCGCCGCGATCTGCCTCGGCGCCGGCGGCGGGCTCGCCAAATCCGCGGCGAGCTGGGCGTAGCGGGCCTTGGCGTCGGCGACCGCCTTCTCTTTCACCGGACCATAGCCGCGGATGCGGTCGGGGAGCGAGAGCAGCTCGACTGCGGTGTCGATCGTGAGCGGCGACAACAGGCCGAGCACGGTGGAGACGTCCTGCTCGTAGCCGGTGATCAGATCGCGCTCGAGCTTGCGGTCGGCGCTGCGGCCGAAGACGTCGAACGGCGTGCCGCGCAGGAACTTGAATTTCGCCAGCACGCGGAAGACGTTCAGCATCCACGGGCCGAAGGCGCGCTTCTTCGGGCGGCCGAGTGCGTCGACGCCGGACGCCAGGATCGGCGGCGCGAGGTTGAAGCTGAACTTGAAATCGCCCTCGAACTGGTCGCGGAGCTGCTGCGCGAAGGCGCCGTCGGTGAACAGGCGCGCGACTTCGTATTCGTCCTTGTAGGCCAGCAGCTTGGCGTAGTTCACCGCGACCGCGCGCGGCAGCGCATCGTCGTAGCCGCCCTGCCTCGCGGCATCGCGGACCTGGTCGACCAGCTTGCGATAGCGCTTTGCCAGGCGGCCGTTCTGATAGGCGGTCAGGTGCCTGACGCGATGTTCGATGACCTCGTCCAGCGTCATCGCATCCAGGGTCTTGGGCGCTACAACCTCGTCCGTCCCCTTCAGCATGTCGGCAAGCCGCTTGGGATCGGCGACCGCGAGGCGGCCGAGGCGGAAGGCTTCCTTGTTCATCTTGATCGAGACGCCGTTGACCTCGATCGCCTGCTCGATCGCTTCCGCCGACAGCGGAAACAGCCCCTTCTGATAGGCGTAGCCCATCATCATCATGTTGGTGGCGATGCTGTCGCCGAGCAGCTGCTCGGCCGGCTTGGTGAAATCGAAGAAGACGGAGTCCTTGTGCAGCGCCGTTTCCAACAGCCCGTTCAGCTTGCGGGTCTGGAAATTGAAGTCGCGGTTGAGGACGAAGTCGGCGGTGGGAATGACGTGGCTGTTGATGATGCCGCGGGTGCGGGTGGTGTCGCAGAGCGAGATCGTGTCCTTGGCGACGGCGACCACCTCGTCGGCGGCAAGCACGAGATCGGCCGTGCCGGTGACGATGCGCGAACAGGTCACTTCCGCCGGATGATCCGACAGGCGAACGTGGCTCAGCACCGCGCCACCTTTCTGCGCGAGGCCCGACATGTCCAGGATCATCGAGGCCTTGCCCTCGATATGGGCGGCCATGCCGAGCAGCGCGCCGATGGTGAGCACCCCAGTGCCGCCGACGCCGCCGACCGCGATGTTGTAGGGCTTGTCGAGCGTCGGGCGCGAGGCCGGCTCCGGCAGCGCGCCGATGTCCGCGAGCTCGGCCGGTGCACGGTGGCGCGGCTTGCCGCCGTCGACGGTGACGAAGGACGGGCAAAAACCCTTCACGCAGGAATAGTCCTTGTTGCAGGACGACTGGTTGATGGCACGCTTGCGGCCGAACTCGGTCTCCAGCGGCTCGACCGAGATGCAGTTCGACTGCACCGAGCAGTCGCCGCAGCCTTCGCAGACGGCCGGGTTGATCATGACGCGGCGCGCCGGATCCTCCATCAGGCCGCGCTTGCGGCGGCGGCGCTTCTCGGCCGCACAGGTCTGCACGAAGACGATGGCCGAGGTGCCCTTGTACTCGCGGCACATCTTCATGACGCTGTCGAGTTCGTCTCGGTGATACTTCTTCACGCCGGGCGCGATGGTGTCGGCCGGATAAGCGTCGGGGGTTTCCGAGACCAGATAGATCTCGCGAATGCCCTCGGCATGGAGCTGGTAGGTGATCTGCTGCGGCGAGAGATCGCCGTCATGGCGCTGGCCGCCGGTCATGGCCACCGCATCGTTGTAGAGGATCTTGTAGGTGATGTTGGTCTTGGAGGCGATCGCCTGGCGGATGGCGAGAATGCCGGAGTGGAAATAGGTGCCGTCGCCGAGATTCGCAAAAATGTGGTTCTCGTTGGTGAAGGGGGCGATGCCGACCCACGGCACGCCCTCGCCGCCCATATGCGTAAACGTCTCGGTCGAGCGGTCCATCCACAGCGCCATGAAGTGACAGCCGATGCCGGCCATGGCGCGGCTGCCTTCGGGGACTTTCGTGGAGGTGTTGTGGGGGCAGCCCGAGCAGAAATACGGGGTGCGGGAGACAGGCGCGGTCGCCTGCATCTGGGTGGCCTGACGGCCGTTGAACCAGTCGGCCTTGACGCGGAGCATCTCCGCGATCTCGGGGTTGAGATTAAGCCTGAGAAGCCGTTCGGTGAGCGAGGTCGCAAGCGAAGCGACGCTGAGCTCGGCGGCGAAGGTCAGGAAGCGCTTGTCGTGCTCGTCCATCTTGCCGACGATGCGCGGGCGGACGTCGTCGCGCCAGTTGAACAGCTCCTGCTTGACCTGGTTCTCGACGATCTCGCGGCGTTCCTCGACGATGAAGATTTCCTCGAGGCCGACGGCGAAGTTGCGTACGCCTTCCGGCTCCAGCGGCCAGGGCATGCCGATCTTGTAGAGGCGCAGGCCGATCTTCGCGGCGACCTCCTCGGTGATGCCGAGCTCGCGCAGGGCCTGGCGCACGTCCTCATAGCTCTTGCCCGACGCCATGATGCCGAAGCGGGCGTTCGGGGAGTCCATGGTGACGCGGTTGACCTTGTTGGCGCGCGCAAAGGCGATCGCGGCGAAGCCCTTGTAGTCCTGGAGGCGGCGGTCCTGCTCGAAGCGGTCGTCGGGCCAGCGCAGATTGAGGCCGCCCGGCGGCAGCTCGAAATCGGCGGGGATGATGAAGGGCTTCATCTCGTCGGTGAGGTCGATCTCGGCAGTGGTCTCCACCGTCTCCGTGATCACCTTCATGCCGACCCAGCAGCCCGAATAGCGCGACATGGCAATGCCGAGCAGGCCCATCTCGATCATCTCGTGGATGCTGGAGGGGTAGAGATAGGGCATCAGCGCCGACATGAAGGCATGGTCGGACTGATGCGGAACGGTGGAGGACTTGGCGCCGTGGTCGTCGCCGGCCAGGCACAGCACGCCGCCGTTCTTGGCCGAGCCGGCAGCATTGCCGTGGCGGAACACGTCACCGCAGCGGTCGACGCCGGGGCCCTTGCCGTACCAGATTCCGACCACGCCGTCATACTTGGCGCCGGGCGAGAGGTTGAGCTGCTGCGAGCCCCAGACGGCGGTCGCCGCCAGATCCTCGTTCACGCCGGGCTGGAACTTGATGTTGTACTGCTCGAGATGCTTTCGCGCGGCGAAGAGCTGCTGATCGTAGCCGCCGAGCGGCGAGCCGCGATAGCCGGAGATGAAGCCGGCGGTGTTGAGGCCCGCGGCACGGTCACGGCGGATCTGGGCCATGGGCAGGCGAACCAGCGCCTGGATGCCCGTGGTGAAGACGTGTCCCGTCTCTTGGGTATATTTCTGATCGAGACTGATCGGACCCTGGTTGATGCCCATGTTGTCCTCTTTGCCGCCCTGTTCAGGTCTTTGTCACTTTGCGTCGCTTAAGCCGTTGCCTGCCCGTTGTTTTTAGCTAGGGCGCGCCGACCACCTTCGCCACTCTATGTCGGATATTTCACGCTCCGCATCACAAATCTGGACCTGAGGCGGCGCCGGGTAAAAATCGCAATTTAGTGGCCTGATGCACGCTGGGTATTTTCAATTTGTGTCACCATACCCCCGCTGTCGCGCAATGAATGGACGTTTCCCCCCATGCGGGACGACGTCGATTGGTCGCAGGAGAGGCTTTCGATGCGGACGATTCTGGCCGGTCTCGCGTTGTGCAGTGCGTTTGCGAGCTTGACTACGAACGTAGCCCTCGCAGCCGATCCGTCGCCGGAGCTGATCGCCTACGGCAAGTCCCTGGTCGAGGCCGGCGACTGCGCGGGCTGCCACACCGCCGATCCGGCAAAGCCCTTCGCGGGCGGAAAGCGCATCGACACGCCCTTCGGCGCGATCTTTACGCCGAACCTGACACCGGACCGCGCAACCGGAATCGGTGCATGGCTGGATGCCGATTTCACGCGCGCCCTGCGCACCGGCGTCGCGCCCGACGGCTCGAACTACTACCCGGCCTTCCCCTACCCCTATTTCACCAAAATGACCAAGGACGACACGCTGGCGATCCGGGCCTATCTCGGCACGCTGGCGCCCGTCGTGAGCCGCAACAAGCCGCCGGAGCTGCGCTGGCCGTTCGGCTATCGCGGCCTGATGCGGATCTGGAACGCGATGTATTTCAAGCCCGGCCTGTTCGAGCCGGACCAGAGCCAGAGCGCGACGTGGAATCGCGGTGGCTATCTGGTCACCGGGCTCGGCCATTGCGGCGCCTGCCATACGCCGAAGACCTATTTTGGCGCCGACAAGCAGGCGCAGGCCTTGTCCGGCAACGAGGTCGGCGGCTGGTACGCGCCCAGGCTCGACGGCGCGCCCCGCGCCGGCCTGAGGTCGTGGAGTGTCGAGGACATCACAGAATATCTGCAAAGCGGGCGCAACGCCAAGAGCCACGCCGGCGGATTGATGGCCGAGGTGGTCGCCAACTCGACCTCGAAGATGAGCGATGCCGATGTGCGCGCCATCGCGGTCTACCTGAAGAGCCTGCCGCCGGCGCGGCGCGAGACGATCGTGGCGCCGCCTGACGATGCCGAGATGAAGGCCGGCCAGGCGGTCTATGCAAAGCTCTGCATCGCCTGCCACGAAGCCGACGGCACAGGCAGCCCGCGCATCTATCCGCCGCTGCCCGCCAACGCGCTGCTGCAATCGGTCAATCCGTCCTCGACCTTGCGCATCATCCTCGACGGCGCCCACACCGTGACGACGCCGCGCGCCCCCAATCCCGGCGAGATGCCGGCCTATGCCACGCAATTGTCCGACGACGAGATCGCGGCGGTGACGAACTACATCCGCAATTCCTGGGGCAATGCCGGCCCGCTGGTGACGCCGGCGCAGGTGGCGAAGGCAAGGAAGGGAGAGGCGAATGGGGAATAGCGAGTGGCGAATGGCCCAGAACCATTCGCTATTCGCCATTCGCGCGCGACAGCGCTCACCGCTCCTCATCCCCCGTGAACACGAATTTCGGCATCTCCCATTTGTAGCGCACCGCCAGCAGGCGGAAGCTGATGCCGAGCACAAAGGTCAGAATCGTCCAGAGCTCGGCGTTGAGATTGAGGCCGAAGGCGGTGGCATAAAACAGCCCCGTCACCACGGAAACGCTGGCGTAGAGCTCGGAGCGGAACAACAGCGGCACGTCGTTGCAGAGCACGTCGCGCAAGACACCGCCGGCGCAGCCGGTCACCATGCCCGAGACGATGACGATCGGCAGCGAGACATCCATCTGCCAGGCGATATCGCAACCGGTCATGGTGAAGACGACGAGGCCGATGGCATCGAGCACGATGAAGGCGAGCTGAAGCCGGTGCACGAGGCGCGCGACCAGAATGGTCAGCAGCGCTGCAGCGCCGGGGAGCACGAGATAGATCGGGTTCGCGACCCAGGCCAGCGGATAGTGACCGAGAAACAAATCGCGTAGCGTGCCGCCGCCGAGCGCGGTGATGCTGCCGAGCATGCAGACGCCGACATAGTCCATGCTGCGCCGCCCCGCCGCCAGCGCCGCCGTCATGCCCTGCGCCGTCAGGGCGACCAGGGCCAGAAGATGCAGCACGCTATCACTTGGCGGCAGGCTCCACATCGGCTTGCGCTCTCATTCCCGCCGTGGAACTCACGTCGGGTTCCAGGATGAACAAGGGTTCATCCGGGATGAACTGGTTCCCGATTCCCGGCGCGGGAGCAACATGCGACGAAAGCATCAGAGGGGCGGAACAGAATCTCACATCTCCGGGTTGTCCAGCCGCAATAATCGAGGAGACCCAATCGATGGCTGACGACCGTTTTCCCAACGATCCGTATCGCCCGAATCTCGCCGATGATGAGTATCTCCGCACGGCGCGACGGGATGCCGACCTTCAGGCCGACCCCGAGCTGGGCGAAGGCCCCGCCTCCAGCGGCAAGGTCGCGCTGTTTGCCGTGGCTGTCGCCCTGGTGCTGGGCGCCGTGTTCTATGGCCTGAACAACACGACCACGGGCAACCAGGCAAGCAATGAGCCGGCGACGCAGACTGCGCAGCAGGCTCCGGCTACCAACCCGGCGGCGCCTCCCGGCATGCGCGACGTGACGCCGCGCAACAACGCCGCGCCGGGCGTGACCACGGGTGCTGCGCCGAGCAAGCCGGCGCCGGACACGCAGGCTCCGTCTGACGGCGCGAAGTAGCAGACTGCAATGAGACGTGAGAGCGGCGGGACGAAGGTCCCGCCGCTTTTCGTTCAGCTGAACATCTTGTTGAGCTCGCCGCCGGGATAGCCGCTGCCGAGCTCGGTGAACGTCCCCTTCTCGGCCATCTCCTTTGCCGCGCGCATGAAGCCGCCCCAGGCGGCGCGGGCGAGCGAGCCGCCGACGCTGATGCGGCGGACGCCGAGATCTTCGGCCTCCTGCAACGACAGGCCGGAGCCGCCGATCAAGAGGTTGAACGGCTTTGGATGCACCGCCTTGACCACCGCGGCGATGTCCTCGCGGGTCTTCAGGCCCGGCGCATAGAGGCAATCGGCGCCGGCATCCGCGTAGGCGGTCAGCCGGTCGATCACCAGCTTGAGGTCGGTCACGCCCCAGAGATATGCCTCGCAGCGGCCGACCAGCAGCGCATTGCTGTCGCCAATCGCCTTGCGCGAGGCCTTGATGCGCTCGACCGCGAGCGCGCGGTCGTAGAGCGGCCGGTCCTTGTCGCCGGTGGAATCCTCGATCGACAGCCCGGCGACGCCGGTGCGCACGCAGCGCTCGACATGGTCCGCGACCTTGTCCGGCTCGACCGCAAAGCCGCCCTCGAAATCCGCATTCACGGGAATGTCGACCGCCGAGCTCAATGCTGCCAGATGCTGACAGACATCCTCGACGGTAACGTGATTGTCGGCCTTGCCGATGGTCCATGCAAAGCCCGCGCTCGATGACGCAATCGCCTTGAAACCGAGATGCTGCAACGCTTTCGCGCTGCCGACGTCGACCGGATTGGGCAGGATGAAGCAGCCGCTCTCGTGCATCTTCCTGAAGGTCGCGCGCTTGTCCGCGGTCGTCACGTGCATGTTTCTCTCCCTTGTTGGCCGCGCAGACATAGGCACGAGGTCACGCACGCGCTAGTGCGCATCGTGCACGGCGCGGCTGTCCTTCGGCGCCTCGTCGCGATCATTCATGCCGTAGTCTCTGACGACGCTGGCAATGCGCAGGCGATAATCTGCAAAGATCTGCGCCCTGCCCCTGGCCTGGGTGCGGCGATGCTCCATCGTGTTGCGCCAGGCCTGGACTGCTGCCTCGTCCCGCCAGAACGACACCGACAGGATCTTGCCTTTCTCGGTCAGGCTCTCGAAACGCTCGACCGAGATGAAGCCGTCGATGGTTTGCAGGATCGGCTTCAGATCGGCTGCGAGGTCGAAATAGTCCTGACGGTGTTCGGGCCTGGGCCAGACCTCGAAGATCACGGCGATCATGGGCATCTCCTGCTGACGGTGTCGTGGCCTACAATATCACCTTGCGCAGGAAGGTGCGCTCTTCGGCCAGGATGAACTTGTGTTCCTCGGCGAAATGGAAGTTCGCCATGCCTTCCGCATCCTGCCGCAGCCGCGCACGATAGGCCTCGTAGGCGGCGAGGCTCTCGAAGGTGATCAGCGCGAAGGCGATGTTGTTGGTGCCCTCGTGCGGCATGAAATAGCCGATCAGGTCACCGCCGCATTTCGGGATGATGGTGAGCCAGCGTTTCGAGTACTCCTCGAACTGCGCGCGCTTGAACGGATCGAGCTGGTAGCGGATGAAGACGGTGACGGGCATGATGGGCTCCTGTGTTTCCAACATCGTCATTGCGAGCGCAGGTCTCGTAGGGTGGGCAAAGCGAAGCGTGCCCACGACCTTTGTCCACAACGACGATTGGTGGGCACGTCGCTACGCTCCTTTGCCCACCCTACGGCGCCGGATTGCTTTGCTCGCGATGACGTGTTTGCTGAAACACGCTACGCGCTTGTCCGACCACAATGCTTCGTCTATCATCGAAGCATGAAATCAGGACCCGACATTGCCATGGTGGCCGCGCTGGTCGGCGACCCCGCCCGCGCCAACATGCTCACGGCGCTGATGAACGGACGTGCGCTGACCGCGAGCGAGCTCGCGCAGGAAGCCGGCATCACGCCGCAGACTGCGAGCTCGCACCTGTCCAAGCTCGAGGCCGGCGGGCTGGTCGAGCCGGAGAAGCAGGGCCGCCACCGCTATTACCGCCTCACCGACGACGACGTCGCCGGCGTGCTCGAAGGGCTTGCGGGCCTGGCCGCGCGCACCGGCCACATGCGCGTGCGCACCGGGCCGAAGGATCCGGCGCTGCGGCGCGCGCGGATCTGCTACGATCATCTCGCCGGCGATCTCGGCGTGCAGATGCTCGATTCCTTGCGCGAGCGGCAACTGGTCAGGCAGAAGAAGCAGGACATCGAGCTGACGGCCGAAGGCGAGCGCTTCCTCGCCAAACATTTGCAGATCTCGCCGGACATGCTCGCCCATCCGCGCCGCCCGGTGTGCAAGGCCTGCCTCGACTGGAGCGAGCGGCGCCACCATCTCGCCGGCACGCTGGGCGCCACCATGATGCAGCGCTTCACCGAACTGAAATGGGCCGCGCGCGACGCCACGCCCGGCAGCCGCGTGGTGAATTTCACCCGCACCGGCGAGAAGCAGTTTGCCGCGCTGTTCGGCGATGCGAAGGACTGATCACGCCAGATGCGTGAGATCGCACGTTTGCGTGTGAACGCTTGTCGCCGTCATGGCCGGGCTTGACCCGGCCATCCACGTCTTTATTGCGGCTGGTACGTGGATGCCCGGGACGTCTGCGCGAAGACGCGCTTCGCGCTCTTGCCCGGGCATGACGGAGACCTTGTCTCCCAGCGCCAACATGACTCAGAGCCTTCAATGCACCGCATTCTCCCGGCCGCACTCGCCGCCGTCCTCCTCGCACTTCCGCTCGCCGCCCGCGCCGCCGACACCACACCACGCGAGCCCTACGGCATCGCGCTCGAAGGCTTTGCCTATCCCTATCCCGTGCACCTGCTGCCTGTCGTCAATGATGGCGAGCAGCTCGGCATGGCCTATATGGACGTCGCGCCAGCGCAGCCGAACGGCCGCAGCGTGGTGCTGCTGCACGGCCGCAATTTTCCGTCGAGCTATTGGGCGCCCGTCATCAAGATGCTGAGCGAGGCCGGCTTCCGCGTCGTGGTGCCCGACCAGATCGGCTTCGGCAAATCCTCCAAACCAGTGGGCGAACTGCATTTCGACACGCTGGCGCGCAACACCGTCGCGCTGCTCGATCACCTCAAGATCGACAAGGCGGAGGTGGTCGCCCATTCCCTCGGCGGCATGCTCGGGGTGCGGATCGCCCGCGCCTATCCGGACCGCGTCGCCCACCTTGTTCTGACGGCCCCAATTGGGCTGGAGGACTACCGCCTCTACGTGCCGCCGACACCGACCGAGAAGATCGTCGAGAGCGAGGACAAGCTCACCGCCGAGGGCTATCGCAAGCAGCTCCAGACCAACTATGCGATCAAGCTGCCGCCGGATCAGATCACGCCCTTCATCGACGCCCGCTTCAACATCAAGGGCAGCCCGGACTATCCGCGCTGGCTGCGTGCCTTCGTCAGCTCCGGCCAGATGATCTACCGTGAGCCGGTGGCGCACGAGGTCCCGCTGATCACGCTGCCGACGCTGTTCATTATGGGCGCCGACGACCACAACGCGCCGGGCCGGCCGAACGCACCGGAGGCGCTGCGCGCCAAGATGGGCCAGAACGCCGAGCTCGCGAAGGCGCTGGCGGCGAAGATGCCGAATGCGCGGGCCGAGGTGATCCCCGACACCGGCCATCTCGTCTTCCTGGAAGCGCCGGAGAAGTACAGGGAGCTGCTGCTGGGCTTTCTCGGCCGGTAGCGACGCCTGCGTGTCGCCTCAGGCAGCATGCGGCGGGTGTTCATGCCGCATTCAGGTCATGGTTGGCAGGTTTGGATCGCGACGTGTCGGCACGTTTCTTCTCCAAATTTAACGTGTCGAATCGTGTCTTTTGATTCATTGTGCGCCGCAAGCGCCCTGCCCCAAGATTCTGCCCAAGAATCTGTCCCAAGGACGAGAAGGAAGATCAGATGAAATACCTGTTTGCCGCCGTGATGCTCGCCAGCGCGGTCGTCGGTTTCAGCGAGGCGGCCAGCGCCGCGGAGGGCTGTGGTCCCGGCTGGTATCGTGGCCGCTATGGCAATTGCCGTCCGATGGGCGGCCGTCCCCCGGTCGTCGTGGTTGCGCCCCGCCCCGCGCCGGTCGTTGTGGTGCGTCCGCGCGTGTGCCCCTATGGCTTCCGCTGGTACGCCGGGCGCTGCCGTCCGTTCTGATCTCTTCTTTTCGCATTGCGAAATGGCCGCGCGGCGCAAGCCTGCGCGGCCATTTTCTTTTAGGCGCCCTCCAACACATCGGATTGCAGGCGCGGCGAATCAAAACGGGGACCGCGAACCGCGATCCCCGTCCAGGCTCCGACGGCCTAGCGGTTACCAGTGGCGGCGATGCCAGCGCCGGCGGCGCCATCCCCAATGCCGGCGGCCCCAGCCGCGGTGGCGGCCATGCCAGTGCACCTGCTCGGGCTTGAGCTGCGCGGCTTCATCGCTGGTGGTGACGGCGGGACGAGCGTCCGGGTTGCCTTGCGGCATGCGGGGATCACCGAGCGGCTGCGGCGCCAGCGGCGCGGCCTGTGCGGCGGCGGTGAATGCGGCGGCTCCCGCCGCGACACCGAATGCGAGTTTCAGAAAATTGCGGCGTTCCATGACATCGTCCTCTCGGGCACGCGTTGATGATGCGGAGCAAGTGTCGGGCCCACGAGATGAACTGCGGCTGAATCGCGCGTTCAGATTCATTGCAAGGGTGACAGGAAGGGTCCGTAGCCCGGATGGAGCGAAGCGCAATCCGGGGCCGACGATGCGTCACGCGAAAATCCCGGATTACGCTGTGCTCCATCCGGGCTACAAGACCGCGGCTACTTCGCAAACTCCTGCGCCAGCACCAGCGTCTCGCGCGTGCGTTTCACGTCGGGCCAGTCGCGGATGAAATCGGCGACGAGCTTGGTCAGGGCGTCGCCCTTCAGCATCGCAGCCAGCTTGGCTTCGTCATCGAACTGATACATGGCCTGGTGCAACGAGGGATCGTCCAGGCTCCAGAACCGCCACGCTTTGTTGACGCCGAACGCCTTCACCGCATCGGGCACGTGTTCCGTCTCGTACCATCTGTCGAAGGCGGCGCGCCTGCTGGCATCGGTGACGGTGGCGCGGACGACGAAGAATGCGGCGGGCATCGGATTTCCTCCTGTTGTTTGGGGCGAGACTAACCACTCAAGTCGCCGGTGACAAAATGAGTTGGCACCGATGTCGGAACGGGCGCCCGTCATCCGTCCTATACGTAAGACAGCACGGAGACACCGCATGTCCGACCTCACCCTCACCACCTTCGACTGGGTTCCCGAGATGCCGCGCGGGTTCGTCCGCGACCTTCGCGTGCGCTGGGCGCTCGAAGAAGCCACCCTGCCCTATCGTGTCACCAGCGTGCCGTTCGGCGATCGCACCGCGCATCTGGCGCACCAGCCCTTCGGCCAGGTGCCATGGCTCACCGACGGCGACATCTCGATCTTCGAGAGCGGCGCGATCCTGCTGCATCTGGGCCAGCGCAGCGCGAAGCTGATGCCATCGGATCCGCGCGGCCGTAACGAGGCGACGGAGTGGGTGTTCGCCGCACTCAATTCGGTGGAGATGGCGAGCCTGCCATGGGGCCTCTTCAAATTCATGGGCCATGACGACGGATCGCCTGCCGTAAAGTTCGTCGACGATTTCCTGAAACTCCGCCTCAAGCATGTCGAGCCTGTGCTCGCCAGCCGCGAGTGGCTGGCGGGCACCTTCTCCGTCGCCGACATATTGATGTCCGACGTGCTCCGGCTCGTCGACCGCTTCGACGGGCTGGCGGAACACCCGGCCTGCCAGGCCTACATCGCGCGCGCCACCGCCCGCCCGGCCTTCGCCAAGGCCCGCGCAGACCAGATGGCGCATTTCGCTGCGGCGGATCAGGTGCGCGGGACGTGATCTGCCGCACATAACTGTCCCGGGGCTGGCCGTACAGTCACCACCACTGACGAAGCAATTTGTCGTATATATTCAAGCGGAAGGTGACACATGGTCCGCATCGGCTATCTGAAAGACCAACTTGCCCGCGCCGAGCGCCTGGCAAAGGCCATCCTCGACGAGCAGACCGCACAGCGGCTTCAGGCTTTCGCTGCCAAATGCCGCACGGAATTGCAGGCGCTGCCGCCCGGCGCTGCGGTGCAAGCTGGCAGGTCACACGCCCTTGCGGACAATTGATATTGATACAGACTCAATTGCCGCGCAACTGACCACTTGAGCTGCGCCAGTCCAGTATTGTTGCTTTTGCACGACATCAACTTCCATCCAATCGATTTGGGAGAGTGCTTTGAACAGATGGCAGCGATTGGCGCGTGTCTTCGGAGCGCTTGGAATTCTCGCCACCCTCTGCGGCGTCCCGGAACAGCCGGTATATGCCGATGGTTCGGTTTCGTCGCTGCGTATGGGCTATGGCGCCCCCAATGCATACGTGTTTGGGCAGTTCCTGAACGTGATCCAGCAGTACAACGCGTCCGGCGAGCGCTTTCGCATCGACGGCCACTGTCAATCCGCCTGCACCATGTTCCTTTCGATCCGCAATGTCTGCGTCACGCCCGACGCGACGTTGTTGTTTCACGCCGGCGGCTCCATGAAGACGGGAATCATCAACCCCGCGACCACGCAAAAGATGCTCAACACCTACAACGGCGCGCTGCGCAAGTACGTCACCGACAACCATTTCATGGACACCCTCGCCTTTCATTCGATTTCAGGAAGCGACATCATCAGGCGGTTCGGCTATCCGGCGTGCCGCTAAGCAACCGGGGTGCCGCGCCGAACGTCTGGCGAGGATGATGCGGATCTGATGGTGCTGACGTCGAGGGTGCGACTTACCGCGACTCGTCACACCAGCTTCAGCGGCGCATCCGCGACCAAGCGCAGGTCGATCGCTCCAATCAACGCCGCGCGGCGCGCCTCCGCAGCGCCGATTGCCTCTTCCGTCTGCCGCAACGTGCTGACATTCGAGCCGAGCGAGACGATCCCGCCGAGCACCAGCGCGATCGATCCGAGCGCGGCGGTCTGACCCATCCCCAACAGGCCGAGGATCGTGATCAGCAGCAGCGTGGCACCGCCGCCGATGGCGATCTTGGACGCCAGAATGTACTTCCGGCAACGCTCGGCGATCTCGGCCAGCGCCTCGATCCGAGCTTCGATCTGTGAAATTTCGTCCGCGGAATCGTCTTCGGTCATCAGAGCTTAGGACTGAGAAAGCAGCGTCGCGAACAAAGCTACCGGGCAAAGTCCTCGCTCAGCCAGGTAGCTTGCCTCCAACTGATTTATAGAATTCGGCGAGCTGATTTGCCAAAAGAGAAGCCAACAGCTCTTCCATTTTTGACACATCGATCCGGCCGTCGTTCCGGAAGGCCAAATCGGCCGCATCCAGAGCATCGAAATAGGGTTTTCGGTGACGGAGCTTGAACGCCCCTCGCTCGAGGGCAGTATGGATCGCACCAACAGCCGCGTCGTACTGACGGAACCCATTCCGCGCTTCCGCCGCTGCCTTCTGCTGTGGATCTGTAATCAACTCAGGCTCGAGCGCGCGGCTATCGCGCCGTTCACGCTCTTCGCTTGTCACTTCTTTTCCTTGGCCAATTTCTCGGCCTCACGATCGACCATTTCGCGCGTAATAAGCGCGTTTTCGAAATGGGTGTTGCCGTACACGAAGCTGCGCCGCTGTTCCTCCCGGTGTTCCGGAGATGGATTGGCGGCCTTGGCAGCTTCGATGAGCTTCTTGAGAGAGTCAGTCATTGGATCAATATAATCGAATCGCCTCGGCCATTCCATGCCATTTTATTGTTTGGACTGAGCTTCCACCTCACAACGGCAGATTGTCGTGCTTCTTCGCCGGCGCTTCCACCTTCTTGTCCTTCAGCATCGCCAGCGCCCTTGCGATCCGCTTCCTTGTCGAATGCGGCATGATGACGTCGTCGATATAGCCGCGCTCGGCGGCGATGAAGGGGGACAGGAAGCGGTCTTCGTATTCCTTGGTGCGCGCGGCGATCTTGTCGGGATCGCCGATGTCACTGCGGAAGATGATCTCGACCGCGCCCTTGGCGCCCATCACCGCGATCTGGGCGGTCGGCCAGGCGTAGTTCATGTCGGCGCCGATTTCCTTGGAGGCCATGACGTCGAAGGCGCCGCCATAGGCCTTGCGGGTGATGATGGTGACCAGCGGCACGGTGCACTGCGAATAGGCGAACAGCAGCTTGGCGCCGTGCTTGATCAGGCCGCCATATTCCTGCGCAGTTCCGGGCAGGAAGCCCGGCACGTCGACGAAGGTGACGATCGGGATGTTGAAGGCGTCGCAAAAGCGGACGAAGCGCGCCGCTTTCCGCGAGGCATCCGAGTCGAGCACGCCGGCCAGCACCATCGGCTGGTTGGCGACGAAGCCGACGGTGCGGCCCGCGATGCGGCCGAAGCCGGTGACGATATTCTTGGCGAAGCTCTCCGCGATCTCGAAGAAATCGCCCTCGTCCACGACCTTGAGGATCAGTTCCTTCATGTCGTAGGGCTTGTTCGGATTGTCGGGGATCAGCGTGTCCAAGGACATGTCGACGCGGCCGATGTCGTCGAAGCTCGGCCATTCCGGCACGCCGTCGGTGTTGTTGGACGGCAGGAAGTCGATCAGGCGCCGCATCTGCAAGAGCGTCTCGACGTCGTTCTCGAAGGCGCCGTCCGCGATCGAGGAGCGCGTGGCGTGCACGCTAGCGCCGCCGAGCTCTTCGGCGGTGACCACTTCGTTGGTCACGGTCTTCACCACGTCGGGGCCGGTGACGAACATGTAGCTGGTGTTCTTCACCATGAAGATGAAGTCGGTCATCGCCGGCGAATAGACGTCGCCGCCGGCGCAGGGGCCCATGATGACGGAGATCTGCGGGATCACGCCCGAGGCGAGCACGTTGCGGCGGAACACGTAGGAATAGCCGGCGAGCGCGGCGACGCCTTCCTGGATGCGGGCGCCGCCCGCGTCGTAGAGGCCGATGATGGGCGCCCGCGCCTTCATCGCCATGTCCTGCAATTTGGTGATCTTCAGGGCGTGGGTCTCGGACAGCGAGCCGCCGAACACGGTGAAATCCTTGGCGAACACAAACGTCTTGCGGCCATTGACGGTGCCCCAGCCGGTGACGACGCCGTCGCCGGGGATCTTGTTCTTCTCCATGCCGAACTCGGTGGAACGGTGCTCGACGAACATGTCGAACTCCTCGAACGATCCCTTGTCGAGCAAGAGCTCGATGCGCTCGCGCGCGGTCAGCTTGCCGCGGGCGTGCTGCGCCTCAATGCGCTTCTCCCCGCCGCCGAGCTTTGCGCCGGCACGACGATCTTCAAGGGCGTCCAGGATGTTCTTCATTTGCTCCCGCCAGTTCTTAGCCTAAATGCGATTGCCGGGGGTTCTAACACGGCATTTTGCGGGCCGGGAAGCGGCTTTCGGGCTCGCAGGGCTGCCCTGCCGCAGCGGGAAAGCGCAAGGAATTACAAAGTTTTGCCTGGGAGGCGATGATGGACCAAGCAACGGCCGAGACCGGCGCGGCAACCGGCGGCGTCAACATCCTGCTGCGGCTGGAGGGCCTGACCCTGTTCCTGGGCATGGTGATGCTCTACTGGGCCTGGGACGGCTCTTGGGCAGTCTTCGCCCTGCTGTTCTTCGTCCCCGATCTGAGCTTCCTGGCATACCTCTCCGACGCCAAATTCGGCGCCCTGGTCTACAACGCCGCCCACAGCTACATGGCGCCGGTGGCGCTGCTGACGCTGGGCTTCGGCCTTGCCTCGCCGCTCACTTTGTCCATCGCCTTGATCTGGCTGGCCCATATCGGCATCGACCGGGCGCTCGGCTATGGCCTGAAATATTCCGCCGGGTTCGGCTTCACTCATCTGGGGCGGATTGGCCGGCGGAAGGACGCCTGATCCCACCCGGGTGGGCTGCGGGATGGTCGATTTGTCCGTGCTGGTCGGTTGACCCGGCCCGCCGATTCAGGCTTGCTCGGAGCTTACGATCAGGCGCCGAATGTTGCGTGAGCCCAGTCGGTACGGCGGCGGTCCTCACGTCTGGCTGCAAGCATCACCCTCATGTCCGCGACGGTCGTCCCCCTGCCGCCGAACTCGTCGTCCGAAACCGTCGACTTCCTGCGGCGCATGGCCAGCATGGTGTCGGGGCGGAACGGCGAGATGCTGCAGCGTGCCGCAAGCCTGATCGAGTCGCTGGCGCAGCGGGCGATGACGGCGGAGCGGCTCTATCACCAGCAGCAGGAAGAGAGCACGCGCAGCACCGAGCTGCGCGAGGCCGCCGAGCTCGCCTCAGACGCGATGGTCGGCCAGATCGAGACGCTGCGGACGCAACTTGCCGAAGTCACTGCGGCCGCCGCGGCCGAGCGCGCGGCGTTCAATGCCGAGCGCGGCAAGCTGCTCGGCCTGATGCAGGATGCCGAGAGCCATATCGGCAAGCTCACCACCGAGCTCGACGGCTTGCGCGCCTCCGTGGACAGCTTCAACGAAACCGTCGTCTCTGTGCCGATCGAGGTGCTGCGGCTGGCGCGGACGCAGTTCGATTATCTCTCCAGCGGCTTTGCCAGAAACGGCGACGTGATCTCGCAGGCGATGAGCGAGATCGGCGGCTTTGCCATCGACCAGGCGCTGACGGTGAAGAAGGCAGCCGACAGGGCCTGAGGTATTCGAAGTCGTCATGCCCGGGCTTGTCCCGGGCATCCACGTTCTTTGGCGACCGATGAAGAAGATCGTGGATGGCCGGGACAAGCCCGGCCATGACGCGGTGGAGCCGATCGTGGCGCGACAAATTGACAGCGCGTGTGCACGTTGTTCTACTCCCTCAAAATCACAGGGGAGGATCCGATGCCGACGGCATTCCGCATCGCTGCCGCGTTCATCGCGCTCGGCGTTTCAACCGTGCTCGCCAGCGCGCAATCCCTGCCCAAGGACGCCGCTATCAGGACCGAGATCTTCCCGATCTCCTCGCTCACCCTGTCCGATCAGCAATTCCTCAGCGGCGATGCGGCCGCCGGCAGGCCGGTGACGGTCGCGGGCGAATTCCGTGTCGCGCAGGGCAGCGGAAAACTTCCCGTCGTGGTGCTGATGCACGGCTCGAGCGGCGTCGGCGCGACCACGGAGGCCTGGGTGCACGCCTTCAACGCCATGGGCATCTCGACCTTCGTGATCGACGGCTTTACCGGTCGCGGACTGACGGTGGTCGGGCCGAACCAGGCCCTGCTCGGCCGGCTCAACCTGATCGTCGACATCTACCGGTCGCTCGAGATTTTGGCGAAGCACCCGCGCGTCGACCCCGACCGCATCGTGCTGATGGGTTTTTCGCGCGGCGGTCAGGCCACCCTCTATGCGAGCCTCGACCGCTTCAACAAGCTCTGGAACAAGTCCGGCATCCAGTTTGCTGCCTACATCCCGTTCTATCCGGACTGCTCGACCAGCTACGTTGGCGACAGCGAGGTCGCACCACGGCCGATCCGCATCTTCCACGGCACGCCCGACGACTACAATCCCGTGAGGAGCTGCAAGGCTTTTGTCGAACGGCTCAAGACTGCCGGGCGTGATGTCGTGCTGACCGAATACCCCGACAGCGCGCACGGCTTCGACAGCGGCCTGCTCGGCGTCAACACTGTGGCCGTCTCCGCCAACGCGCAGACCGTGCGCAATTGCCAGATCAGGGAAGGCGACGGCGGCGTGCTGATGAACGCCAGCACGCAAGCGCCCTTCACCTACAAGGATTCCTGCGTCGAGCTCAATCCGCATGTCGGCGGCAATCCGACGACGGCTGCAGAGTCGCGCAAGGCGGTTGAGGAGTTTCTGCAGGTGCTGTTCAAGCTGGGGTGAGGCTGCGCAACTCGCACCGATGCCGTAGGGTGGGCAAAGCGACTTGTCCGCCGTAGCTCGAAGAGCGAAGGCGGAAGCGTGCCCACCAAATTGCAAAGCCACCGTGTCGAGAGATGGTGGGCACTGCGCTGCGCGCCTTTGCCCACCCTACGGTATCGCAATTTTGTCGCGAACTCCTCGCACTAACGAGCCCTACGGCTCGCCCGGCCTAAACGGCTCCTGCTTGTCCGGCGGCACCGTCTCCTCGGCCATGGCGAGCAGCATCGCGACCATCACATAGTTGCCGGCGACCGCGGTGAGGTCGACGATCTGCTGGTCGTTGAACACCTTCTTCGCGCGCGCATAGGTCTCGTCGGAGACCTTCTTGGTCGTGGTGATCTCGGTGACGAAGTCGTAGACCACCGCTTCGTCCTCGGCCATCTTCGACGGCCGCTTGTTGGCCTTCAGCTCGGCGATGATGTCGGCTGACAATCCCGCCTTGGCCGCGAGCGGCGCGTGCGCGAACCATTCCACCTGGGAGCGCCACTGCCGCCCGATGATCAGGATCGCAAATTCGTTGAGTTTTGTGGGGACCGAGGTCTCCCAGCGCAGATAGTAGAACAGGTCGAACAGGCGCTGGCCGAGCACGGGGCTGCGGATCATGGGATTGTAGGGTCCGCCGATGCCGACGCTCGACACCTTCATGATCTGCTCGCCGAGAGGCTTCTGCTTGGCGTCGAGCTGGTCCATGGTGAGCTGCGGAAAGCGCGGCTCCTTGCCGGTGGCGGGTGCTGCGAACATCGTGGCGGCGAGCCAGCCGCCGGCGGCGGCGAACATGAGCGACGACAGCCAGAGCGGTGTTGAGTTCATTGTTGTCCTCCCGACCTTTTTTCTTTGCTTGGTCGGAGGATGCTAATCGAGCGGGTTCGCGCGCGCCAGCTAGACCGCACCGATCTCGGCAAGGCAGGCTTGCGTCAGCGGCATGCGCTCGCCGACGAGGCGCGGCTCGGTGCAATCCATGTTGAGCGCGAACACGGTGTGCGCCTCGCCCTTCTCGGCCCAGCCGACCATCCAGCCCAGCGACGGTTCGCCGCGCTCGGCGCCCAGCAACCCGGACTTGGCGCGGATGATGCTGTCGCCGACCTTGGTGACCGGCAGGATGTCGGCGACGAGATCCTGGCTGCGCTTCGAAATCGGCAGCGCGCGGCGGCGCAGCCGGTCGACGAAATCGATCTGCTCGACCGGATCGATGCGCAAGGCGCCGGTGAGCCAGAACTGGTCGATGCCGCCGCCGATGTCGCGATTGCCGTAGTCGAACAGATCGACGTATTTCTGCATGCGCTCCGGCCCGATACGGCGCGCGATCTCCTGATAGACCGGCACCGCACTGACCGCGATGGCACTGCGCAGCGTGTGGTCCTTGTTCCACGCCTCGATTCCGCGCTTCACACCGTCCCAGGGAAAAACGTCCTTGTCGGGATCGGTGACCACTCCGGTCTCCAGCGCGATCAGCGAGTTCGGGATCTTGAAGGTCGAGGCCGGCAGCTTCGCTTCGCCGGAGCGCTCCTTGTCGCTGGCGACGATCAGATAATCCTCGACCTTGTAGCCGACGAAGGTGCCTGATGTGCCGAGATCGGTGAAGCGCTTTGCCAGGCTGTCGCGGATCTCATTGCGCGGCGGCGCGACATGGGCGAGCGCCCGCTGCGGCAGGATCGCGGTTGCGGCGAGAAGGCCGAGGGTGGAACGGCGGGTCAGCAAGGGCAGTATCCGTTGAATTGAGAAAGCGTGCGACCATGCAGCCGCTACATGGTCAAACGATGACAGCTACCGCCCCCGGCCCGACAGCCGCAGCACGAATACCAGCACTTCGGCGACGGCCTTGTAGAGATCGGGCGGAATCTCCTCGCCGAGCTCGACCTTGGAGAGCGCACCGGCCAGGATCTCGTTCTCCTCGATCGGGATGTCGTTAGCCTTGGCGATCTCGACGATCTTCTCGCCGATCGTGCCCCTGCCCTTGGCGACGACCACAGGCGCGTTGGTGCCCTTCTCGTAATGCAGCGCAATCGCGAGCTTGGATGGATCGCTCATGTGGCGCGATCCAGGAAGTGGCCGGCACGGGCCGGCGCCGGCTGCGGCGGAATGCCATCGCGCACCACGATGTCGCCGGGCGTGAGCTCGGCCCTGGTCATCGCCTGGCTGAGCTCGCCGATCCCGGCACGCAGCTGCTGTGCGGTCGCCGGCCGCTCCGCCCACATCCGCACGAAGGTCTTGTCGCCGTTCAGCGTGATCAGCGCATGGACGGGGCCGGCCGGCTCGACATTGAGCGAGAAACGCGCGCGCCAGGCGCGTTTGGCGGGATCGGCGGACTCGTTGCCGCCGTCGCGCGAGATCTCGAATTGCGCCATTGCGGTGCCCTGCGGGGTCGCGAACGGAATCTCGAAATTCCATTGCGGCACGGCCGGATCGATGCGGTGGCCGCTGGCATCGGTCCGATCCGGGAGCGAGGCGACCTGGAGCAAGGTCTGCCGCGCGATCGCCGCATCGGTGTCGTCGAGCAGACGGTGCACCGTCGCGGCGAGCGGCGTATCCGGCGCGAGCGACGGCGAGGCGACGGACTGCGGCGACGGCGACGCGCCGCGGAACGGCGGCGGCGTCGCACGCGCAGCGGCCTCGAAGATGTGGCCATCGGGCACGGCCTTGTTCGAGCCCGGCAAATTGCCGAGCATGCGCGGCAGGTTTTGCGTGACCTCCTGCAAGAGGCTCGCGGCAAGGCCGGCGGACATGGTTCGCGGCATCGCCGCTTGCGGCGTGTCGCCCGCCATGTCGGCCAGCACGGCGGCTGCGAGCGCGGCGCCGCGTGGCAGTTGCGCCGGCTGGGCGAGATCAGTACCGGGCGACGGCAATGCCGCCTGCGCGGCCTCGCCCGCCGCCTGTGGTGCGGATGCTGCGGCCTGCGGCGTGGCTGCGGCGCCCGTCGGCGGCGCAGCGCCTTGCACCGGTGCTTGCGGCACGGCGGTCTCGAGCGTGGTCAGCGTCTGACGCAGCACCAGCAGCGCCGCTTTCAGATCCGGCACGGCGCCCGACGATGGCGTTGTGCCTGCGGCCAACGAGGCTTCGAGAAACAGCCCGGACTTCTGGAATGCGGCTTCGATGTCACCGCCATCGAGCGCGGTGTTGAGCGGCGTCTGTTGCGCCAACACCTCCAGCACCGCCTGCTTCAGCCCCGCCGGCAGATCGCTGCCGGTGACGACGGAGGCCAGATTGGCGAACAGCGGCGCCTGGCTGCCCTGTTTGGTCGCGGCTTCGGCCGAGGCGACGGTGACGGCGACCTGCTCGGACGGTGTCAGGAGATTGCGGGTCGCACTCGCGGACGGCGCAAGCGACGGGCTGTCGACGAGCGAGGCCGCGCGCGGCGTCAGCGTGATCTGGTCGGCGGTCGCTTCACCTGCCCCGTTCATGACGGCGAGCCGGATGGTGCCGTCGTTCTGCGACACCGCAAGCTGGAGATTTTGCCCCGGTGTCAGCGACACCTCGGACATCACGTCCATCGACAGATTGGCGATCGCGATCCGCACCAGATTGTCGGCCATCACGCTGACGACCCTGGCATCGACGACGCTGCCGGCCTGCAGCACGAGATCGGGCGTCGCCGCATCAGCCGCGGGGCTGGCAGCACTGACGGGAACGATCGAGCTTATCGGCGTCGGCATCTCAAGGGGCCCTGGGAACGCTGGTCCCCACCCTAAGGCCGCCCTCGTAAACCTCTCGTTAAGGACCTTTGGCCGCGGGCGACTTCACGGCCGCCAAAACCGCCATGGCGGCCTGAAAATCCTTCAGGCGGGCGGCGCGGCGGGCGGCCGCCTCCTCGTCCACGCCCCATTTCTCGATGTTCCAGTCCTCGTCGACATGGGCGGCGGCCCAGACCTGGCCGGCATCGCGCACGCCATGGGCGAGCGCCAGCGCCAGCAGCGCCGAGCCGGTCAAGGTCGTCACGACGTGCAGCGCCGCGACCGACCAGGCATCCCCGGGCAGCGCCGCCCGGGCGGCTCTCACCGCCTCGTCCGGCTGCTTCACATGCATGACACCCTCGGAGAGGATGAAATGCGCGCCCAGCGTCTCCGCTGCCCAGAACAGCACGGGGTCCCAATGCGCGGCCTCGCGGGCGACCAGCCCCTCGGGGTGGCCGGCGCGATAGAACAGCAGATCGGCCTCGAAATATTTCGCGAGATCGTCGCTGACGAGCTCGACACGATCAACGACGCCCTCGACCACGCTGTTGGCGATCCGCGTCAGCGGCATGGTGACGGGGTCGATGGTCTCGCCCTGGACGGCCCATTCGGCCGCCACCGCATCGGCCAGCGCGCGCGAGGGGATGATCACCTGGCGGCCGGAGGGCGTACGGATCGGCTTGCCGTCGAGCGTGATGGCGAAGCCGCCCTCGGCCTCGGCGATGCCGGCCTCCCTGTAGAAGCGCTTGCGCTGCGGCGTGCGCGCGGACTGGCGCGCCGCCTCGCGGGGATCGCGCGGGGGTTGCCCCGCAGCTTCGTCGAACAATTCGCGCATGTCAGTTTTCGGCCCTGCTCGCTCAGTGCTAGGCTTGTACGACAAGACCGGCGCCCGATAAAGCGAGCGGCAGGAATGAGGGAACTTGCGGGCATTATGGCCCTGTTCGCCGGCTTCGGACTGGCCGCGGCGAACGCCGGTTTTCGCACCCCGGAATCGCTGGTGCGCAACGTCTACGCCTATTACGGCAAGGGCGCCCCGGAGCTGTCAAAGGGCCTGCCACGCGATGCCGCCGCCGCCCGGCAATTCTTCGACGCCTCGTTACGCAAGGTATGGTCCGCGCCGAGGGTGGAGCCCTACGATTTCCTGGTGCAGAGCCCGAGCTGGAAGCTCGGCCCGGTCGCGATCGCGGTCGTCCGCAGGCAATACGACAAGACCTATGTCGCGGCGAATTTCGACAATCACGGCCGCCGGGTGACGCTGAACTTCATCCTGGTCGACGGTCCGGAAGGCTGGCTGATCACCGACGTCGAGACCCCGCACGACAGCTTGCGGATGTTTCTGGAGCAGTTTCGGAATTAAGGGGACAAACCGCTCGCCAAACATCCGTCGTCGTCCCGGCGAAGGCCGGGACCCATACTCCGCAGCAGAGCTTTGGCGAAGGCCAGCAGTTGGATTCGTTCGCCGGTACGAGCACCGCACGCTCCAGATAGATTCCGCTGTATGGGTCCCGGCCTTCGCCGGGACGACGTCGCGGAAACACCTACTCTTCCGGCGCGTTCTCGATCGGATCGAACCGGCTTGCGTCCAGCCCGAGCAGATTCCACGACTGCTGCATGTGCGGCGGCAGCGGGGCGGTTGCGTCGATCACGCCGCCGCGCGGATGCGGAATGACGATGCGGCGCGCGAGCAGATGCAGCCGGTTCTGCAGGCCGCCCGGCAGCTGCCAGTTCTCGATGTTGAAATATTTGGGATCGCCCACGATGGGATGGCCGATATGCTCCATGTGCGCGCGCAGCTGGTGGGTGCGCCCCGTCACGGGCTTGAGCGACACCCAGGTCAGCTTGTTGCCGGCGGTCTCCACCACCGCATAATAGGTCACCGCGTGGCTCGCGCCCTCGTCGCCATGCTGGGCGATGCGCATGATGGTGTCGTCCTCGCTCTCCTCTTTCGCAAGGAAGGTCGAGATCCGGCCCTGCTTGGGCTTCGGCAGGCCCGGCACCAGCGCCCAATAGGTCTTGCGCGCCGACCGCGAGCGGAAGGCTCCGGTCAGATGCGAAGCGGCAAAGCGCGTCTTGGCGATCAGGAGGCAGCCTGACGTCTCGCGATCGATGCGGTGCACGAGGCGCGGCTTCTGACCCTTGGCATCGCGCATCACCTCCAGCATCTGGTCGATGTGCCGCGTCATGCCCGAGCCGCCCTGCACGGCAAGGCCGGCCGGCTTGTTCAGCACGAGAACGTCGTCGTCCTCGTAGATCGTCATTTCCTTCAGCGCCTGAAGCGTCTTCTGGGCACCTTCCGACAGCTCGCCGACAGCCTTCGGCGTGTCGAGCTTCAGCGGCGGAATACGGACGCTCTGGCCCTCCTCCAGGCGGTCCTTGCTGTCGACGCGCTTGCCGTCGACGCGCAGCTCGCCTTTGCGCACGACGCGCTGGATGTGGGAGAACGACAGGCCGGGAAAGCGCGCTTCCAGGAAGCGATCGACGCGCATGTTGTTCTCGTCGGCCGTTACCTTGACGGTCTGCACCTTGGTCGGCAGCAGCGCCTCGACGGGCTTTTCCGGCGCAGGCCTTTCCAGCTCCGCTTTTGGCGGACGCCGCTCGGCACGTTCGCCCGCAAAGCGCGGCGGCTTGCTGCCGCCGAGCTTGCCGCCCGGCCGCGGTCCGGCCTTCTTCGCGCCACGCGCCTTGAACGGACGTGCCTCCTTGCGCTCGTCACGCTCGCGAGGCTTCGGGTTCATTCTCTTGATGCGGCGGCTCATGCGGTTTTTCCAAGCTTTCGTGTCGACTGCAGCGCGGACCGTCGCGGCAGCGACGCAACCTGCGCCCCTACCTCTTTTTCCGCGAGCCGCAGCTCATATTGCTGTTGCAGGTTCATCCAGAATTGCGGGCTCGTACCGAACCAGTGACCCAGACGCAGAGCAGTGTCAGCGGTGATGCCGCGCTGCCCGTTGATAATGCCGGTAATGCGATTGACCGGCACGTCGATCTGACGCGACAGCTCCGCGGCAGTGATGCCTAGCTCTCGCAGCTCTTCGGCAAGATGCTCGCCGGGATGTGTGGGTGTCTTGGGCATGGGATTTCATCAGCCGAGTAGCAAGATTTACGGGTTACGTAAACCGTAAATGCACTCACGCTGCCGGCCTTAGAAGCCCTATTGCCCGCCCCGCTCCTTGCGCAGCTTGGCCCAGTAATCCAGCCGCTTCCTGATCTCCCGCTCGAAACCGCGTTCGGGCGGGTCGTAGAAGGTCTGGCGGCCCAGGGCCTCTGGAAAATAGTCCTGGCCGGAAAAGGCGTCGGGGGTGTCGTGGTCGTATTCGTAGGCCGCGCCGTAGCCCTCCGACTTCATGAGCTTGGTCGGGGAATTGAGGATATGCTTGGGCGGCAGCAGCGAGCCGGCCTGCTTTGCCGCCTGCATGGCGGCCTTGAAGGCGGTGTAGACCGCGTTCGATTTCGGCGCGGTGGCGAGATAGACCACGGCCTGCGCGATCGCGAGCTCGCCTTCGGGATGGCCGAGGAAGTCGAACGCATCCTTGGCGGCATTGGCGATGACGAGCGCCTGCGGATCGGCCAGGCCGATGTCCTCGACAGCCATGCGCACGACGCGGCGCGCCAGGAACAGCGGATCCTCGCCGGCGTCCAACATGCGGCAGAGATAATACAGCGCGGCGTCGGGATCGGAGCCGCGCACCGATTTATGCAGCGCCGAGATCAGGTTGTAATGACCGTCGGCCGACTTGTCGTAGATCGGCGCGCGCCGTTGCAGGATGTCTTGCAACTGCGCGGCGTTGAAAATCTCGTCAGCGCGGGCCGAGCGCCAGACCTCTTCGGCCAGCGTCAGCGAAGCGCGACCATCGCCGTCGGCCATCCGCACCAGCACAGCGCGCGCCTCCGCATCGAGCGGCAGCTTCTTGCCCTCGACCGCCTCGGCATGCGCGAACAGCTTCTCGATCGCAGCGGCATCGAGCGAGCGAAACACCAGCACGCGGGCGCGCGACAGAAGCGCCGCGTTGAGCTCGAAGGACGGGTTTTCGGTGGTGGCGCCGACCATCACCACCGTGCCGTCCTCCATCACCGGGAGAAACGAATCCTGCTGGGCGCGGTTGAAGCGATGCACCTCGTCGACGAACAAGAGCGTGCCCTTGCCCATCTCGCGGCGGGCGCGCGCGGCGTCGAACGCCTTCTTCAGGTCGGCGACGCCGGAGAACACCGCGGAAATCTGCTCGAAATGCAGGTCGGTCGCATCGGCCAGCAGCCGCGCCACCGTGGTCTTGCCGGTGCCGGGCGGGCCCCAGAACACCAGCGAGCCGAGCGTTCGCGTCTCCAGCATGCGCGTCAGCGCACCATCAGGACCGAGGATGTGATCCTGGCCGACCACCTCCGACAGCGCGCGCGGGCGCAGCCGGTCCGGCAGCGGATGCGGAGCCTCGTGGTCCAGCCCCGCCGCGGCAAAGAGAGTTGGCGTCTCCTGTGGTCGCTTCGGACTCATCCGCCCAGCGTAACGTTGATCTGCTGACCGCCGCGCACCAGCGTGATGCGCCAGATCCGCGGGCGCTCGCCCGCAGCCTTCTCGAGGTCGCCGGTCTTGCTGATCTTCTGGTTGTTGACGGCCAGGATGATGTCGCCCTTCTGGAAGCCGACATTCGCAGCCGCGCTGTCGCCGCCGAGATCGGCGATCACGACGCCTTCCGTATCGGCGTCCAGATGCAGCTCGTCGGCAACCGCCGGCGTGATGGTCGAGACCTTCGCGCCCTGGAACGGCGAACGCGCCGTGATGACGAGTTCGTTGCGGCCGGTGTCGGGCGCGGTCTCCAGCGCGATCGCCAGCTTGAGCGGCTTGCCGCCGCGCTGCACGTCGATCTGTGCGGTGCCGCCGAGCGGACGGGTCGCGAAACGGTAGTCGAAGGCGTTGGGATCATCCACGGTCTGGCCGTCGATCCCGATTATGAGATCGGAGGATTTGAGGCCGGCCTTCGCCGCAGGACTGCTCGAGACCACGCTCGCGACCAGCGCACCGGTCGGCGAGCGCAGGCCGAGGCTCTCGGCGATCTCCGGCGTCACCGCCTGCAATTTCGCCCCTAGCCACGGACGCTTCACCGCCTTGCCGCCGCTCTTGGCGGAAGCGACGACGACGCGCACCATGTTGGAAGGAATCGCAAAGCCGATGCCTTGCGAGCCGCCCGAGCGCGAATAGATCGCGGTGTTGATGCCGGCGAGCTTGCCGCTCATGTCCACCAGCGCACCGCCGGAATTGCCGGGATTGATCGCCGCATCGGTCTGGATGAAGAACTGGTAGTCGGTGATGCCGACCTGCGTGCGCGCGAGCGCCGAGATGATGCCGTGGGTGACGGTCTGGCCGACGCCGAAGGGATTGCCGATCGCAAGTACGACGTCGCCGACCAGCAGCTCGTCGGAATTGGTGAAGTCGAGCGTCGGGAATTTCTCCTTGGTGTCCTTCAGGCGCAGGACCGCAAGATCGGTGCGCGGATCCTTCAGCAGGATCTCGGCCTCGAACTCCCGCTTGTCCGACAGCGACACCTTGACCTGGTCCGCGCCCTCGATGACATGGACGTTGGTCACGACGAGGCCCGACGTATCGACGATGACGCCGGAGCCGAGCGAGCGCTGCATCTGCTCGGGCTGCTGGCCGGGTACGCCGAAGAAGCGGCGGAAGATCGGGTCGTCGAGCAGCGGATTGCGGTTCTGCACCACCTTGGCGGCATAGACGTTGACGACCGCCGGCTGCACCCGCTGCACGATCGGCGCATAGGACAGCCGCAGTTCGGCCGGCGATGACGGGACGCGGCGGTCCTGCGCCGCAGCCGGATTGAAGTTCGCCGAAAAGCCTATGCACAATGCCGTGACGACGGCGGTCCAGGTCGATCGAAACATTCCTACCTCTTGGAAAAGACGCCGGAATATAGGCGCGTTCGGCCGCCAATAGAAGGGCGCCAGGCGGCAATATTCGGCCCCTTTTCCGGTGTGTCCGGCCTGCAAGCTCGGCGTGCGAATCGGCAAATTGCCTCAGCGCTGGATTGGCATGATGCACGTCATCTTGCATGGTGGTGCGAGGCGGATTCGGTTGCGGCGAATTGGCATCAGTGGGAACCGCGCAACCGGGCGCGGCGTCGCGGGGCAGTCATCGATCACTCTTAGGCTCTCCCGTTGCGACTTGGGGAAGTTCGTCAAACGATGGAGGCATGACGTGATCAAAACAAGACTTGCAGCCACGGCGATTGGTCTCGCCGGCGTGCTGGCGGCCTCGCAGGCCCAGGCCCAAACGGCAAGCAATAGCGAGCAGGAGATCGCACTGCTGAAGCAACAGCTGAAGTTGCTGGAACAGAAGCTCGACAAGCTGCAGAGCCAGACCGCGGCAAACACCGCGGCGACCGCAAAGGCCAAGGCCGAAGCAAAGGCCGAGGCGCGCTCGGAAGCGAAGGCGGTGGTCGCCAACGCGAATGCGGCAATCCCGCTGAAGGGACCTGCCCCCGCCTCCGGCGTCGTCGTGACGATGCCGAACAACCGGCCGACCATCTGCACCGCCGACCAGGCCAATTGCGTCGCCCTCACCGGCCGCGTGCATTGGGACGTCGGCGGCTACGACTACCGCCCGAACACTGCCGGCACCGTGCCGCAGAAGCTCGACAGCGGCCAGAACGTCCGCCGCGCGCGGATCGGCGTTGCCGGCAAGTTCTTCAACGACTGGAACTTCGCGCTGGTCTACGATTTCGGCGGCTCCTCCGATGGGTTTGGCGGCGCAGCGCCCGGTTCGCTGCCGGGTGGCGCCGTGTCCGGCATCGAGAATGCCTATCTCAGCTACACCGGTCTAAAACCGTTCGGCGGACGCATGGCGATCGAGGCCGGCATCATGGACCTGCCCTACACCATGGACGAGGCCACGAGCTCCAACGACACCATGTTCATGGAGCGCGCCTCGGCCGGCATCGTCGCCACCAATATCGCCGCCGGCGACTTCCGCTCCGCCGCCGGCACGCGCTGGTTCAACGACCAGCTCTGGATCGGCGGCTACGTCACGGGTCCGTCGACCGGCGCGATCCACTCCGCTTCGAGCGCCGCGCCAGCGGGCACGAGCGAGCAATATGGTGCGGTGGCGCGTATCGCCGGCAACCCGATCAGCGGCAAGGACTACTCGGTGCATATCGGCGCCGACGCGGAATGGCTGATCCAGCCGCCGCGTAATCTGATCGCCAACACCCAGACGCTGACGCTCAGCGATCGTCCGGAATTGCGTCTCGACCCTACGGCGCTGATCTCGACCGGCGCGATTCCCAACGTCTCGGGCGCGCAGGTCTACAGCGTCGAAGCGGCGGCGACCTATGGACCGTTCATCGTTCAGGGCGAATACTTCTGGTACAACATCGACCGCACCGCCAACACCAGCGTGCCGCTGGTCGGCGCATCGAGCCTGAAATTCCAGGGCGGTTATGCGCAGGCTGGCTACGTGCTGACCGGCGAAGGCCGGAGCTACAATGCGGCGAACGCGGCCTATAACGGCGTCAAGCCGGCGCATCCGTTCTCGCTCGACGGCGGCGGCTGGGGCGCGTGGGAGATCGCGGGGCGCTTCTCGACGATCGACCTCAACAACCAGCTGGCGACCGCCAACGGCATCGCCGGCGGCCGGCAGACCGTCTACACGCTGGCGCTCAACTGGTACGTCAACGGCAACGTCCGCTTCATGCTCGACTATCTGCACGGCACGGTATCGAAACAGGCCTCGCCGGTCTCGACCGCCGATGTCGGCTCGAAGTACGACGCCATCGCGATGCGCACGCAGTTCGCGTTCTGAGGCAATCTCTTCCGGGAGCGCGGCACGACCCGCTCCCGGACGCTCACGCGGCCCGCTTCGGCTTCTTCACCACGACCGGCGGCGGCGCGCAGGAGAGCCGCTGCTGATGACTCTCGCCCCAGGCCTTCAGGATATCGATCACCGGCCGCAGGCTCTCGCCGAGCTCGGAAAGGCAATATTCCACCCGCGGCGGCACTTCCGCATAGACCTTGCGGATGACGAGCTTGTCCTCCTCCAGCGCGCGAAGCTGCTTGGTCAGCATGCGCTGGGTGATGCCGGGCATCCGGCGGCGCAATTCGCCGAAGCGCTGGGTGCCGTCCTGGAGGTGGTAAAGGATCACGCCCTTCCACTTGCCGTCGATCAGATCCAGGGTCGCCTCGACCGAGCAGCCGGGACGACGGGCAAAATTGCGCCGTTTCATGCGTGTTTTCCCAATAGTATCAAAACAGGGACTATATCCCCGAATTTACAGTACTTGCCAAATGGGCGTTAGCGGGACAGTTACAGCGGCGGGGCGCACATCACAAGCTGTGCGCCAACTGATGGAGAAGACAAGCCATGAAGGCCATCGGCTACAAGAAGTCGCTTCCGATCGACGATGCGAATTCACTGATCGATTTCGAAACCGCAAAACCCGAGCCCAAGGGACGCGACATCCGCGTCGCCGTGAAGGCGATCTCGGCCAATCCGGTCGACTACAAGATGCGCAAGCGCGCCGCCCCGCCCGAAGGCGAGACGAAGATCCTCGGCTATGACGCGGCCGGCGTGGTCGACGCCGTCGGCCCCGACGTCACGCTGTTCAATCCGGGCGACGAGGTGTTTTACGCCGGCTCGATCCAGCGCCCGGGCACCAATTCCGAATTCCACCTGGTCGACGAGCGCATCGTCGGCAACAAGCCGAAGAGCCTGTCGTTCGCGCAAGCCACCGCCCTTCCCCTCACCTCGATCACCGCCTGGGAGCTGCTGTTCGACCGGCTCGGCGCCGTGCCCGGCAAGAGCGTCGATCCGCGCACGCTGCTGATCACGGGTGGCGCCGGCGGCGTCGGCTCGATCCTGATCCAGCTCGCCCGTCGCCTGACCGGGCTGACGGTGCTCGCGACCGCGACACGGCCGGAGTCGCAAAAATGGTGCCTCGATCTCGGCGCGCATGCGGTGATCGACCACGGCCAACCGATGAAGGAGCAGATCGAGAAGCTCAAGCTGCCGCCGGTGGCGCTGGTGGCGAGCCTCACCTTCACCGATCAGCACTACAAGGCGATCGCGGACTTCATGGCGCCGCAGGGCAAGTTCGGCCTGATCGACGATCCGCCGGAGTTCGCGGTGAGCGCATTCAAGGGCAAGGCGATCTCGGTGCACTGGGAATCGATGTTCACGCGCTCCTCGTTCCAGACGCCTGACATGATCGCGCAGCATCATCTGCTCAATGACGTCGCCGACCTCATCGACAAGGGCGTGCTGCGCACAACGCTCGACCAGACCTTCGGCACGATCAACGCGGCCAATCTCAAGCGCGCACATGCGCTGCTAGAGAGCGGCAAGTCACGCGGCAAGATCGTGCTGGAGGGGTGGTAGCAGCCACAACGCCAGTGAGTAGGGTGGATTAGCCCTGCGACTGCGCGAAGCGCGATTCGCTGGGCGTAACCCACCTCTTCTGTCTCTGCGGATACGAACAGTGGTGGGTTACGCTTCGCTAACCCACCCAATCTACGCGGGCGCCACGCCCTCCACGAACAACAGCCGCCGCTCCAGTGCCGTCTGCCGCAACTTGAGCGCCTCGGCATATTCGGCCGACGCGTACCATTCCTGCGCCCGCGCCATCGATGCGAACTCCACGATGATGATGGTTTTCGGCGGCGGCCCGCCCTCCACCACCTCGACGGCGCCGCCGCGCGCGAGGTAGCGGCCGCCATATTGCGCGATGGTTTGAGCCGCAAGCGCGCGATAGGCCTCCATCGCGTTCTTGTCGCGCACCTCGACCTCCGAGATCACATAGGCTGACATAGGCGTGGCCTCAGGCAATCGTGTTGACGATGCCGCCTTCCGCGCGCAACGCCGCGCCGTTGGTCGCGGACGCTTCCTTCGACGCAACATAGACCACCATGTTGGCGATCTCCTCGACGCTGGCGAAGCGCTGGATCAGCGAGCTCGGGCGATGCTGCTTGACGAAATTGGCGGCGGCCTCATCGACCGACTGCCCGTTTTGTTTCGCGAGATCCTTCACGAAGGTCTCGACGCCCTCCGACATGGTCGGGCCCGGAAGCACGGAATTGACGGTGACGCCAGTGCCGCGGGTGAGCTGCGCGAGGCCCCGCGCGACCGAGAGCTGGGCCGTCTTGCTCATGCCGTAGTGGATCATCTCGACTGGAATGTTGAGGCCGGATTCCGAGGAGATGAAGACGATGCGGCCCCAATTGCGCTTGAGCATGCCCTTCATGTACGCGCGCGAGAGCCGCACGCCGCTCATGACGTTGACCTCGAAGAAGCGCGTCCAGTCCTCGTCCGGAATGTCGAAAAAGTCTTTCGGCTCGAAGATGCCGGCATTGTTGATGAGGATGTCGACCTCCGGCAGCGCCGCGACCAGCGCCTTGCATCCCGAAGCGGTCGAGACATCGGCGGCGATGCCGCGGACCTTAGTCCCCGCCGCTTCCAGCTTGCGCACGGCCGCATCGACCTTGTCCTGGCCGCGGCCGTTGATCACGACGCTCGCACCCGAGCCGGCAAGCCCCCTCGCGATGGCATGGCCGATGCCGGCCGTCGAGCCGGTGACGAGGGCGGTCTTTCCGGAAAGGTCGATGTTCATGTGATATCTCCTCAGATCGGTTGATGGAGATATCGGGCGTGGCGATCCGCGCCGCAATCGGCGCTCACCAATCAGTGAGACGCCGAGCACTTTCCTGCGACAACGTAGCGCTCCGCCTGAAGTGCGGCTGGAACGATTATTGCTAAGCCCGACGACATCTCATGTGAACACGGAAGAACTATGCGATGAAGCGTACGGCACTCACGATTATCCTCGGACTGGTCGGCCTGATCGGCGATATTTCGCTCGCGCCGGCTCAAACGGTCTATCCGGAAAAATCGCTGCAATTGATCGTGCCGTTCCCGCCGGGCGGCGCCTCCGACGTGGTCGCGCGCATCATCGGCGGCGAACTGGAGACGCGGCTCGGCAAGCCCGCGATCATCATGAACCGCCCTGGAGGCGGCACCACGATCGCGGCCAAGGAAGTCGCGCGCGCGGCGCCCGACGGCTATACCCTGTTCTTCAGCTCGAACTCGAGCTTCACGCTGCCGGCAGCCGTCAAGGAGAGCGTGCCCTACGACGCCGCCAAGGATTTCGAACCGATTGGACAGACCGGCAAGATCACGCTGGCGCTGGTCACCTACAAGGACAATCCGGTCAACGACGTCGCTTCGCTCGTCGCCGAAGCGAAGGCCAATCCCGACAAGCTATCGCTGGCATCCTTCGGTGTGGCGACCGTTTCGCATTTCGCCGGCGAGCTGTTCAAATCGGCCACCGGCGTCAAGATGGTTCACCTGCCCTACAAGGGCAGCGCACCGGCCATGAACGACCTGATCGGCAAGCACATCCAGTACCACGTCGATACCGTGATCGCCGTCAAGCCGCAGATCGAGGCCGGCACCGTCAAGGTGCTCGCCGTGTTCTCGGGCAAGCGCACGCCGTTCCTACCCGACGTACCGACGCTCGCCGAGCTCGGCTATGGCAACATCGACTTCGCGTCCTGGGGCGCGGTGGTCGCGCCCAAGGGGCTGTCGCCGGCCGTTCGCGACAAGCTGTCGGCGACGCTGGAGGAGATCATCAACAGCCCTTCCGTCATCGAGCGCTTCAGCAAGGTCGGCTTCGAACCCGGCTTCATGCGCTACAGCGATTGGCAGGCAGCCATCGGCAAGGAGACCGCCGAGATGAAGGAGATCGCCCAAAAGGCGGGGATCAAGGAAGAATAGTCCCGCGGACGTTCGCCGACCCCAAAACAAAAGCGGCGCCCGAGGGCGCCGCTTTCAATTCCGTATCTGCTGAAACCGCTTACGCCGCCTCGGCTTCCTTCTCCTGCACCGGGCCGGAGTCCTGGCCCTTGGCATCGACGTCGCGATCGACGAACTCGATCACGGCCATCGCGGCGTTGTCGCCGTAGCGGAAGCCGGCCTTGATGATGCGGGTGTAGCCGCCCTGGCGGTCCTTGTAGCGGGTCGCGAGCACGTCGAACAGCTTCCGGACCTGGTCCTTGTCGCGCATCTCGGAGATCGCCTGGCGGCGCATCGCCAGCCCGCCCTTCTTGCCGAGGGTCACGAGCTTCTCGACGATCGGACGGAGCTCCTTGGCCTTCGGCAGCGTGGTGACGATCTGCTCGTGCTTGATCAGTGCGGCCGCCATGTTGGCGAACATCGCCCTGCGATGCTCGGCCGTGCGATTGAGCTTCCGATGAACCTTGCCGTGACGCATGTAACTATTCCTTACGTTAAAACTGCCGCGACGGTTCGTCGGACATGTTGCTCAGGTGGGCTGCCTGCGTTCGCCCGTGGTGGTGAGTAGCGAATGGCGAGTAGCGAATTGTTTCCATTCGCCATTCGCCACTCCCTATTCGCCTAGTAGTGATCCTCGAAGCGCTTCGCCAGCTCGTCGATGTTCTCCGGCGGCCAGCCCGGCACTTCCATGCCGAGATGCAGCCCCATCTGGGCCAGCACTTCCTTGATCTCGTTCAGCGACTTGCGGCCGAAGTTCGGAGTGCGGAGCATTTCCGCTTCGCTCTTCTGCACGAGGTCGCCGATATAGACGATATTGTCGTTCTTCAAGCAGTTGGCCGAACGCACCGACAGCTCGAGCTCGTCCACCTTCTTGAGGAAGGCCGGGTTGAAGGCGAGGTCCGGGATGATCTCCTGGGCAACTTCCTTGCGCGGCTCTTCGAAGTTGACGAACACGTTGAGCTGGTCCTGGAGGATGCGCGCGGCATAGGCCACGGAATCATCCGGCGTCAGCGCGCCGTTGGTTTCGATCGTCATGGTCAGCTTGTCGTAGTCGAGGATCTGGCCCTCTCGGGTGTTCTCGACCTTGTAGGAGACCTTGCGGACCGGCGAGTACAGGCTGTCGACCGGGATCAGGCCGATCGGCGCGTCCTCGGGACGATTGCGCTCGGCGGGCACGTAGCCCTTGCCGGTCGCGACAGTGAACTCCATGCGGATCTCGGCACCCTCGTCGAGCGTGCAGATCTGGAGGTCCGGGTTGAGCACGACCACGTCACCCACGGTCTGGATGTCGCCGGCGGTGACGACGCCCGGGCCCTGCTTCTTCACGACCATGCGCTTGGGGCCTTCGCCCTGCATCTTGATCGAGATGTCCTTGATGTTGAGCACGATGTCGGTGACGTCCTCACGGACGCCCGCGATCGAGGAGAACTCGTGCAGCACGCCGTCGATGTGCACCGACTGCACCGCCGCGCCCTGGAGCGAGGAGAGCAGGATGCGGCGCAGCGCGTTGCCGAGGGTCTGGCCGAAGCCACGCTCGAGCGGCTCGGCGACAATGGTCGCAAAACGGGCCGGATCGCTGCCGGGCTGTACCTGGAGCTTGTTCGGCCGAATCAGTTCTTGCCAATTTTTCTGGATCGTCACTGTTTCACCCATACAGGCCAGTCGAACTGCCGTTGCAGACACTGGCGTTGGAGAAAGGCCGCGGATCATTCCCACGGCTTCTTAGAAAAGTCATTGCGGGCGCCGATGCGCCCGCAACCTGGTATCAAACGCGCCGACGCTTGCGGGGACGGCAACCGTTATGCGGGATCGTGGTCACGTCGCGGATCGAGGTGACGGTGAAGCCTGCGGCCTGGAGCGCGCGGAGCGCCGACTCGCGGCCCGAACCGGGACCGGCGACTTCGACTTCCAGCGTGCGCATGCCGTGCTCCTGCGCCTTCTTCGACACGTCCTCGGCGGCAACCTGCGCCGCGTACGGGGTCGACTTGCGCGAGCCCTTGAAGCCCATCGTGCCGGCGGAAGACCAGGCAATCGTGTTGCCCTGCGCGTCGGTGATGGTGATGGTCGTGTTGTTGAACGACGAGTTCACGTGCGCAACGCCGGAGGCGATGTTCTTGCGTTCACGACGGCGAACGCGGGTGGCTTCCTTGCCCATTGAGTACCTTTCCTGGAGATCTCAAACGCCGCCGTAATGCCAGCGGCTACACCTGTGGAAGCGAATGGTGAGTAGCGAATGGCGAATAGGGGATCTCCCTACTCGCCATTCGCCACTCCCTATTCGCGAGTTTACTTCTTCTTGCCGGCGATGGCCTTGGCCGGGCCCTTGCGCGTGCGCGCATTGGTGTGGGTACGCTGGCCGCGCACCGGCAGACCGCGACGATGACGCAGGCCGCGATAGCAGCCGAGGTCCATCAGACGCTTGATGTTGATGCCGACCTCGCGACGCAGGTCACCCTCGACGAGATAGTCGCGGTCGATGACTTCGCGGATCTGGAGCACTTCGGCGTCGCTGAGCTGATTGACGCGACGATCCACCGGGATCTTCACCTTCTCCAGAATTTCACCGGCGATCTTCTGACCGATGCCATGGATGTACTGAAGCGCGATCAGCACGCGCTTGTTGGTGGGAATGTTCACGCCGGCAATACGGGCCACGGCCTTCTCTCCTGTTGCCGGTCCTCGTCAGGACCAGGCTTTAAGTGCTTGTGTTCTCGGGCAGGTGTTCACAAACGCGAACACGACGCCCACCCCCGGTCTTCCTGGGGCCCGGCATCGTCTGAAACTATCCGACTTGGATGCGGGGCTTATTAAGGGATTCCGGGGGCTTTCGTCAACCGCTGCTAGCGCTTAGCTCGCCTTTTCGTGACCTTTTTTGCGGCCTTCTTGGCACCCTTTTTGACGACCTTCTTGGCGGTCTTTTTGGCTGCCTTCTTGACCGTCTTCCCGGCGGTTGTCTTGGCCGCCTTCTTGGCGCCCTTTACGGCCTTCTTGGCCGCCTTTTTAGCAGATTTGGCAGGTTTTCTGGCCGTTTTCGCCGACTTCTTGGCTGTTTTGGCCTTGGCCGCCCCCTTCTTGGCCGGCGCTGCCTTGGCCGCACTCTTGCTAGTTCCCTTAGCCGTCCCCTTGGCGTGCGTCTTGGGCTCGGCCGCGCCCAGGGCCAGAAGCTGGCGGTGAATCGCGCGGGTGACCTCGTCGATGGCCATCATGCCGTCAATGGTCGAGAGCTTCCGCCGCTCGGAATAGTAGTGAATCAGCGGTTCCGTCTGGCTGCGGTAACTGGCTAACCGCTTGGTCAGGACTTCAGGGGTGTCGTCGAGTCGGACCTCCTCGCCGCGCTCCCGCATCTGGGCGACACGGGTCTCGACGCGGCTCAAAAGCGCGCTCTCGTTGACGCGGAGCTCTATCACCGCGTCGAGCTTGAGATGCTTGTGCTTGAGCAGCTCATCCAGCGCCTCGGCCTGCGGCACGGTGCGCGGGAAGCCGTCGAGAATGAAACCGTTCCTGGCGTCCGGCTGGTCGATCCGGTCGGAGATGATTCCGACCACGATCTCGTCGGGGACGAGGCCGCCGCTGGCCATGATCTCCTTGGCCTTCAGCCCGACCGGCGTCCCGGCCGCAACGGCCGCGCGCAGCATCTCGCCGGTCGAGAGCTGGACGATGCCATAGCGTTGCACCAGCAGTTGCGCCTGGGTCCCCTTGCCCGACCCCGGCGGTCCCAGAAGTATAATTCTCATCGGCGTACGCCCCCCGGATTGGTGAGCGATACGTCGCGCACCCGTGTTTGAAGTTCAAGAACAGTGCAAACCATAATCGGCGCCGCACCGCTACCCATATCATAGGGGAGCGAATGCCCGGCCGCCAAGAAGGCCTTTGAAATCAGGGATTGCGACGCGGTGAGAGCAGCGCTGCCGATGCGACCGAATGGCCGGCCGGCCGCCTCCGCGGCGCGCCGCGCGTTGCTCGCGCAGCGAATCGGCGGCGCGGGGGCGCGCCGCCTTGGGAGGACGTCGCGCCTAGCGGCGGCGTCCCCGCAGCTTCGACTTCCGGATCAAACCTTCGTACTGGTGCGCCAGGAGATAGCCCTGCACCTGCGCCACCGTATCCATGGTGACGCTGACGACGATCAGCAGCGAGGTGCCGCCGAAGTAGAACGGCACCGAGGCGTAGGAGATCAGGATTTCGGGGATCAAGCAGACGATCGCGAGATAAATCGCGCCGAGCACGGTGATGCGTGACAGCACATAGTCGATGTATTCGGCGGTGCGCTCGCCCGGACGGATGCCCGGAATGAAGCCGCCGTGCTTCTTCAGATTGTCCGCGGTCTCGGTCGGGTTGAACACGATCGCGGTGTAGAAGAAGGCGAAGAACACGATCAGCGCGAGATACATGATCAGGAACAGCGGACGGCCGTGGCCGAGCTGGGTCGTGATCCACTGGAACCATTCCGGCCCGCTGCCCGCATTGAAGTTCGCAACCGTGGTCGGCAGCAGCAACAGTGAGGACGCGAAGATCGGCGGGATCACGCCCGAAGTGTTGAGCTTGAGCGGCAGATGCGAGGACTGGCCCTCGAACATCTTGTTGCCGACCTGGCGCTTCGGATACTGGATCAGCAGGCGGCGCTGCGCGCGCTCCATGAACACGATGAAGGCGATCACGGCGACCGCCATGATGATGACGACCAGGATCAGGCCGGTCGACATCGCGCCCTGACGGCCGAGCTCGAGCATGTTGGCGAGCGCCGCGGGCAACTCGGCGACGATGCCGGAGAGAATGATCAGCGAGATGCCGTTGCCGATGCCGCGCGAGGTAATCTGCTCGCCCAGCCACATCAGGAACATGGTGCCGCCGGTCAGCGTGATCGCCGTGGACAGGCGGAAGAACAGGCCAGGGTCGCTGACGACGTTGCCGGCGCCTTCGAGGCCCACCGCGATACCGTAGGACTGGAACGCGGCCAGGATGACGGTCAGATAGCGGGTGTACTGGTTCAGTGTCTTGCGGCCGGCCTCGCCTTCCTTCTTCAGCGCCTCGAGCTGCGGCGAGACGGTGGTCAGGAGCTGGATGATGATCGAGGCCGAGATGTACGGCATGATGTTCAGCGCGAAGATCGCCATGCGGTGGATGCCGCCGCCGGCAAACATGTTGAACATGCCGAGGATGCCGCCCGCCTGCGACTTGAACACCTGCTCCCAGATGTTGGGATCGATGCCAGGCAGCGGGATGTAGGTCCCGAGCCGATAAACGAGCAGCGCACCCAGGGTGAACCAGATGCGCTTCTTCAGTTCGTCGGCCTTGGCAAACGCGCCGAAATTGAGATTGGCTGCCAGTTGTTCCGCTGCAGAGACCATCTTGGACTTTCTCCCGCCGCCTGTTGCGCCGTCATGCCCGCGGCCGGGCTAGTTTTAGCGGACGCCGGACATTATCTGGGGCTCGGCTTCGATAAGTCCACGTCCCTCATGCGTAAAGGCCCGCGATCCGCGGGCCAATGACGCAGTTGTTACGCCGCCTCGCCTTCTTCCTTGGCAGGGGCGAGGATCTTCACCGAGCCGCCGGCCTTCTCGACCGCCTCGATCGCGGTCTTGGTGGCGCCGTGCACTTCGATGTTGAGCTTGGACTTGAGCTCGCCGCGGCCGAGCAGCCGCAGGCCGGCCTTGGCGCGGCGCAGCACGCCGCCCTTCACCAGGGCCTCGACATTCACGACGCTGCCGGTATCGATCTTCTTGGCATCGACCGCTTCCTGGAGCCGGTCGAGATTGATCTCGGCGAACTCGACGCGGAAGATGTTGTTGAAGCCGCGCTTGGGCAGACGGCGATGCATCGGCATCTGGCCGCCTTCGAAACCCTTGATGCGCACGCCCGAACGCGCGGTCTGGCCCTTGCCGCCGCGGCCGGACTGCTTGCCCTTGCCCGAACCGATGCCGCGGCCGACGCGCATACGCTTCTTGCGCGAGCCGGCGTTGTCGGCGATATCGCTGAGCTTCATCGCCCTTCTCCTTGTTTCTTGCGCATGATCTTCACCGAAAACGGGTGCCCGCTTTCGGGATCATGCGCCCTTGCTTACTTCTCGTCGACGATGCGGACGAGATGGTGAACCTTCTCGATCATGCCGCGCACGGCCGGGGTGTCCGGCAGTTCGCTGGTGCGGCCGATCTTGTTGAGCTTGAGCCCGATCAGCGTCGAACGCTGCGAGTGATGGCGGCGGATCGCGCTGCCGGTCTGCTCGAGCTTGATCGTCTTTGCGGCCTTGGCCATCGTGGTCTACTCCGAAAAGCTTCCGTTAGTCGGCAGCCGCCTCGGCATCACCGCCGATACGGCGGGACTGGAGGGTGGACACCTTGATGTTGCGGCGGGCTGCGACCGAACGCGGCGAATCCTGGTGCTTCAGCGCGTCGAAAGTCGCGCGCACCATGTTGTACGGGTTCGACGAGCCGATCGACTTCGCCACCACGTCCTGGACGCCGAGCGTCTCGAACACGGCGCGCATCGGACCGCCGGCTATGATGCCCGTACCGGCCGGAGCTGCACGCAGATAGACACGGCCCGCGCCATGACGGCCGGCGATGTCGTGATGGAGCGTACGGCCCTCGCGCAGCGAGACGCGGGTCAGGTTGCGCTTGGCCGATTCAGTGGCCTTGCGAATCGCCTCGGGCACTTCGCGCGCCTTGCCGTGACCGAAACCTGCGCGGCCCTTCTGGTCGCCGATCACGACCAGCGCAGCGAAACCGAAGCGCTTGCCGCCCTTGACGACCTTGGCCACGCGGTTGATGTGGACCAGCTTGTCGACGAACTCGCTGTCGCGCTCCTCGCGCTCCTTGCGGTCACGTCCGCCGCGTTGATCGCGTCCACCACGTTGTTCGCGTTCTGCCATTTTTCCAATCCTTCGGAGGCTTACGCCTCAATCCTCAAATTCTGTTAGAAGCTCAGCCCGCTCTCACGCGCCGCGTCGGCAAGAGCCTTGACGCGCCCGTGATAGAGGTAGCTGCCGCGATCGAACACGACTTCCTTGACACCCTTCTCGGCGGCGCGCTCGGCCAGCAGCTTGCCGACCGCCTTCGCCGCATCGATGTCGGCACCGGTCTTGCCGCCGTCGCGCATCGACTTCTCGAGCGAGGAGGCAGAGGCCAGCGTCTCGCCCTTCAGGTCATCGATGACCTGGGCGTAGATGTGCTTGGACGAGCGGAACACCGACAGGCGCGGACGGCCACCACCGGAGCGGCGCAGCTTCAGCCGCACACTCCGCTTGCGCCGGGCATTCGTAACCTTGGCTTTCGACATGACCGGCTCCGTTACTTCTTCTTGCCTTCCTTGCGGAAGATGAATTCGCCCACATACTTCACGCCCTTGCCCTTGTAGGGCTCCGGCGGACGATAGGAGCGAATTTCGGCCGCGACCTGGCCGACGCGCTGAATGTCGCTGCCCGCCACCGTGATCTCGGTCGGCTTCGGCACGGTGATCGTGATCCCTTCCGGGATCGCATAGACCACGTCGTGGCTGTAGCCGAGCGCGAGCTGCAGGTTCTTGCCCTGCATCGCGGCGCGGTAACCGACGCCGGTGATCTCGAGCTTCTTCTCGAAGCCCTTGGTGACGCCTTCGACCAGATTCGCGACCTGGGCGCGAGCGGTACCGTACAGAGCCCGCGCGCGATTGGTCTCGACCCGCGGGTTCACCTTGACCTGGCCGTTCTCGAGCTTCACCTCGACGTCGTCATGGACGACGAACTGAAGCTGGCCCTTCGGCCCCTTCATCTTGACGGTCTGCCCATCGACGGTCGCGGTCACACCGGACGGAACCGCAACAGGCCTTTTGCCAACTCGTGACATGGATCAAAAATCCTTCTCAGAACACCGTGAAGAGGACTTCACCGCCCACGTTCGCTTCGCGCGCACTGTGGTCGGCCATGATCCCCTTCGGCGTCGACAACACCGAAATACCGAGTCCGTTATTGACCCGCGGCAGAGCCTTCACCGAGGCGTAGACACGGCGCCCGGGCTTGGAGACTCGCTCGATCTCGCGGATGACGGGCTCGCCGTCGAAATACTTCAGCTCGATCTCGATCTCGCTGCGGCCCGAGGAATGCTCGACCGTGGCATAGCCGCGGATGTAGCCCTCGGACTTCAGCACCTCGAGCACGTTCTCGCGCATCTTCGAGCCAGGCGTGGAGACCTTGCTCTTGGAGCGCATCTGAGCGTTGCGGATGCGGGTGATCAGATCGCTGATTGGATCGTGCGTAGACATCTAAACGACCCTCCTTACCAGCTCGACTTCACGAGGCCCGGGACCATGCCCTTGGAGCCAAGGTCGCGCAGCGCGATACGGGACAGCTTGTTCTTGCGGTAGTTCGAGCGCGGACGGCCCGACAGCTCGCAACGCAGACGGATGCGGGTCGCCGACGAGTTGCGCGGCATTTCCGCAAGCTTCAGGGTGGCGGCGAACCGCTCCTCCATCGGCAGCGTCTTGTCGGCGATGATCGCCTTCAACCGCGCACGCTTCGGGGCGGCGTTCTTCGCCATCCGCTTGCGCCGGTTGTTCTTCTCGATTGAACTCTTCTTTGCCATGCTTGGCTCCTGGGTATCCGCGTTTGAGAGGCTTTAGCTCAGCGTCTCACTGCCGGAACGGGAAATTGAAAGCGGTCAACAAGGCCCTCGCCTCTTCGTCGGTCTTGGCCGTGGTGCAGACGGTGATGTCCATACCGCGGGCTTCCGTGACCTTGTCGAAGTCGATCTCGGGGAAAATGATGTGTTCCTTGATGCCGAGCGAGTAGTTGCCGCGGCCGTCAAAGCTCTTCGGGTTCAGGCCGCGGAAGTCGCGGACGCGCGGCAGCGCGACCGTCACCAGGCGATCGATGAACTCGTACATGCGGGCCTTGCGCAGCGTGACCTTGCAGCCGATCGGCTGGTTTTCACGCAGCTTGAAGGTCGCGATCGCGATACGCGAATAGGTCACGATCGCCTTCTGGCCGGCAATCTGGGTCAGCTCGGCAGCGGCGGTCTCGGCCTTCTTGCGGTCGTTGACGGAATCGCCAACGCCCATGTTCAGCACGACCTTGTCCAGGCGCGGAACCTGCATGACGTTCTCGTAACCGAACTTCTCGGTCATCGCCGTGCGGATCTTCGCATCGTATTCCGCGCGCAGGCGCGGCGTGTAAGCGGCCTCAGCCATCGATCTCAGCTCCCGAGCTCTTGGCGATGCGGACCTTCTTGCCGTCCGCCAGAATCTTGAATCCGACGCGGGTCGGCTTTCCGTCCTTGCCGACATACGCGATGTTGGACAGTTGGATCGGCGACTCCTTCGAGATGATGCCGCCCTCCTGGGCCTGCGTCTGCTTCTGGTGACGCTTGACCATGTTGATGCCGCGCACCAGCGCCGTGCCGGCGTCGGGGCGAACTTCGAACACTTCACCGGTGCGCCCCTTGTCGCGACCGGTCAGCACGACGACCTTGTCGCCCTTGCGGATCTTCGCAGCCATCACAGCACCTCCGGCGCGAGCGAGATGATCTTCATGTGGTTCTTGGCGCGCAGCTCGCGCGGCACGGGCCCGAAGATACGGGTGCCGACCGGCTCGGACTGGTTGTTGATCAGCACGGCGGCGTTGCGGTCGAAGCGGATGACCGAACCGTCGGCGCGGCGGATGTCCTTGCGGACGCGCACCACGACGGCCTTCATCACGTCGCCCTTCTTCACCTTGCCACGCGGAATCGCTTCCTTGATCGAGACGACGATGATGTCGCCGATCGTGGCGTAGCGGCGCTTGGAGCCCCCGAGCACCTTGATACACATGACACGGCGTGCGCCAGAATTGTCGGCCACGTCGAGGTTGGTCTGCATCTGAATCATTGATGCACCTCGTCCTCTTCTCTCTTGCGCCAGCCCAGCCGGCGCTCAACATTTCCCTGATGTCAGTCGGCTAAAGCCAACAGATCAGGCGCTTTTCTTGTGTTCGCCCCGGATCACGATCCAGCGCTTCAACTTCGAAATCGGCTTCGATTCCTCGATCCACACCATGTCGCCCGGCTTGAACTGGTTGTCCTCGTCGTGCGCGTGGTAGTTCTTCGAACGGCGGATCGTCTTCTTGTAGATCGGGTGGGTGAAGCGGCGATCGACGCGCACCACGACGGTCTTGGCAGTCTTGTCGCTGACGACCACGCCCTGCAAAGTACGTTTCGGCATATTCGTAAGCCCCTTACTTCTCTTTCGCGCGCTTCTGCGCGGCGACGGTCTTGATGCGGGCGATGTCACGGCGAGCCTCGCGCAGGCGCGAGGTGTTCTCGAGCTGCCCGGTGGCGCGCTGGAAGCGCAGATTGAAGCGCTCCTTCTTCAGGTTCAGGATGGCGTCATCCTGCTGATCAGGGCTCATCGCGCGGATGTCTTCGATCTTCATCTGGGCCATGGCCATTACTCCGCAATGCGCTCGACGAAGCGCGTCTTGATCGGCAGCTTGGCGGCCGCCAGGGTCAGCGCTTCACGCGCCGTCTGGGTGTTGACGCCGTCGATCTCGAACAGCACCCGGCCCGGCTTGACGCGCGCGACCCACAATTCCGGCGAACCCTTGCCGGAGCCCATGCGGACTTCGGCCGGCTTCTTCGACACCGGAACGTCGGGGAACACGCGGATCCAGACGCGGCCGGCGCGCTTCATGTGACGGGTCAGCGCGCGGCGGGCGGCTTCGATCTGGCGCGCAGTGACGCGCTCCGGCTCGGTCGCCTTCAGGCCGAACTGGCCGAACGCCAACGTCGCGCCCGAAGACGCAACGCCGTGGATGCGGCCCTTATGCGCCTTCCGGAACTTCGTTTTCTTAGGTTGCATCATGGCTTTAAGCCCTCAAATCCCTGTGCTGGCTCAGGCCGCAGCGCTGTCGCGGCGCCCACGGCCACCACGATCACCACCGCCGCTGGTCTCGCCTTCGGCCATTCTCTTGTCCTGGGCCATCGGATCGTGCTCGAGGATCTCGCCCTTGAAGATCCAGACCTTGACGCCGCAGGTGCCGAAGGTCGTGAACGCGGTCGCAACGCCGTAGTCGATGTCCGCGCGCAGCGTGTGCAGCGGCACGCGACCTTCGCGGTACCACTCCATACGCGCGATTTCCGCACCGCCCAGACGTCCCGAGCAGTTGATACGGATGCCTTCCGCGCCGAGACGCATCGCCGACTGCACGGCGCGCTTCATGGCGCGGCGGAACGCCACGCGGCGCTCCAGCTGCTGCGCGATCGACTCTGCCACCAGCGTCGCATCGAGCTCCGGCTTGCGGATCTCGACGATGTTGATGACGACGTCGGACGAGGTGATGTCCGCGACCCGCTTGCGCAGCTTGTCGATGTCGGCGCCCTTCTTGCCGATCACCACGCCCGGACGAGCCGAGTGGATGGTGACGCGGCACTTCTTGTGCGGACGCTCGATCACGATGCGGGCGACGGCCGCCTGCTTGAGCTCCTTGTGCAGGATCTCGCGGATCTTGACGTCCTCGTGCAGCAGCTTGCCGTATTCCTGCTTGCCGGCGAACCAGCGGGAATCCCAGGTACGGTTGATGCCGAGACGCAGACCGATCGGATTGATCTTTTGACCCATCGTGTTCTCCTGCGCCCTTAAGCGGCTGCTTCGGCTTCGACCTGACGAACGATGATCGTCAGCTGCGAAAATGGTTTGTAGACGCGGCCCGAACGGCCTCGGCCGCGGGCGGCAAAGCGCTTCATCACGAGGCCGTTGCCGACGAAAGCCTGCGCCACGACGAGATCATCGACGTCGAGGTCGTGGTTGTTCTCGGCATTGGCGATAGCCGATTCCAGGCACTTCTTCACGTCGACCGCGATCCGCTTGCGCGAAAACTGCAGGTCGGCGAGCGCAGCAGCCGCCTTCCGGCCGCGAATGAGCTGGGCGACCAGGTTGAGCTTCTGCGGGCTCACCCGCAGCATCCGGGCGACCGCCTTGGCCTCGTTCTCGGCGAGGCTCCGTTCGCGCTTAGGTTTGCTCATCGTTTAATCCTCAAGCCTTCTTGGCTTTCTTGTCGCCGGAGTGGCCATGGAAGGTCCGGGTCGGCGAGAACTCGCCGAACTTGTGACCGACCATTTCCTCGTTGACGGCCACCGGCACGTGCTTCTGACCGTTGTAGACGCCGAAGGTCAGGCCGACGAATTGCGGCAGGATCGTCGAGCGACGGCTCCAGATCTTGATGACGTCGTGACGGCCGGACGCGCGCGCGGCATCTGCCTTCTTGAGCAGAGAACCCTCGACGAACGGGCCTTTCCAGACTGAACGAACCATGTCCGGCGTTCCTTACTTCTTCCGCTTGTGGCGGCTTAGGAGAATGAATTTGTTGGTCGACTTGTTGGAGCGGGTCTTCTTGCCCTTGGTCGGCTTGCCCCACGGGGTGACCGGGTGACGGCCGCCCGAGGTACGACCTTCACCACCGCCGTGCGGATGGTCGATCGGGTTCATCGAGACACCGCGGTTATGCGGCTTGCGGCCCAGCCAACGGTTGCGGCCGGCCTTGCCGATCGACGTGTTCATGTGATCGGGGTTCGACACCGCGCCGATCGTGCCGCGGCAACGGCCGTGCACCAGACGCTGCTCACCCGAATTCAGGCGGATGATCACGTAGTCCTGGTCGCGACCGACGAGCTGGGCGTAGGTGCCCGCGGAACGGGCGAGCTGGCCGCCCTTCCCGATCTTGACCTCGATGTTGTGGATGATCGTACCGACCGGCATGTTGCCGAGCGGCATGACGTTGCCCGGCTTCACGTCGACATAGTTGCCGGCGACGATGGTGTCACCCACGGCCAGGCGCTGCGGCGCCAGAATATAGGCCTGGGTGCCGTCCTCATACTTCACCAGCGCGATGAACGCGGTGCGGTTCGGATCGTACTCCAGCCGCTCGACCGTCGCGGGCGCATCAACCTTGTCGCGCTTGAAGTCGACGATGCGCAGCGTCTGCTTGTGACCGCCGCCGCGGAAGCGCACGGTGATGCGACCGGTGTTGTTGCGACCGCCCGAGGAGTGCTTGCCCTCGGTGAGCGCCTTGACCGGCTTGCCCTTGTACAGGGCCGAACGATCGACCATGACCAGTTGGCGCTGGCCTGGCGTCGTGGGATTGAATGTCTTCAGTGCCATCGTCGTACGACCTTACAGACCGGTGGTGACGTCGATCCGGTGGCCCTCTTCGAGGGTCACGATCGCGCGCTTGGTGTTCGACTGCGAACCGAGATTGCCGCGGAAGACCTTGGTCTTGCCTTTACGGACCAGCGTGTTGACGCTCTTGACCTTGACGTCGAACAGCTTCTCGATCGCTTCCTTGATCTGCGGCTTGGTCGCCTTCGCAGCCACCTTGAACAGGACCTTGTTGTGCTCGGACGCCAGCGTCGCCTTTTCGGTGACGACCGGAGCGACGATCACGTCGTAGTGGCGAGGCTCAATGTTCTTCGTCATTTGAAGCGCGCCTCCAGCGCATCGATGGCGGCCTTGGTCAGAACGAGCTTCTGACGGCGCAGGATGTCATAGACGTTGATGCCCTGGATCGGCAGCACGTCCATGTTCGGAATGTTGCGGGCCGCAGCGGCAAAACCGTTGTTGAGCTCGGCGCCGTCGATGATCAGCGCGTTGGTGAGCCCCAGGCCCGAGAAGTGACCGAGCAGCGCCTTGGTCTTGGCGGCTTCCAGCGCGGCCTTGTCGATCACCAGCAGGTCGCCGTCCTTGGCCTTGGCCGACAGCGCATGCTTCAGCGCCAGCGCACGGACCTTCTTCGGCAGGTCGGTGGCGTGCGAACGCACCACCGGACCGAAGGCACGACCGCCGCCGCGGAACTGCGGCACGCGGGCCGAGCCGTGACGAGCACCGCCGGTGCCCTTCTGCTTGTACATCTTCTTGCCGGTGCGCCAGATCTCGGCGCGGCCCTTGGCCTTATGGGTGCCGGCCTGACGCTTGTTGAGCTGCCACTGCACGCAACGCGCAATGATGTCCTGGCGCGGCTCGAGGCCGAAAATGGCGTCGGAAAGCTGGACCGAGCCGGCTTCCTTACCTTCGAGGGTCGTGACCTTCAATTCCATCTCACGCCTCCTGCGCAGCCGGGGCGGCTTCCGCGTCGCCAGCAACCTTGAACTTGCCGGGCTTCGGAGCTTCCTTCGGCAGCGGCTTCTTGACGGCGTCGCGCACGCGGATCCAGCCGCCCTTGGAGCCGGGAACGGCGCCTTCGACGAGGATCAGGCCGCGCTCGACATCGAGCTGAACGACTCGCAGGTTGAGCGTGGTGATGCGGTCGACACCCATGTGGCCGGGCATCTTCTTGTTCTTCCAGGTCTTGCCGGGATCCTGACGGCCACCGGTCGAACCGATCGAGCGGTGCGAGATCGACACACCGTGCGTGGCGCGCAGACCGCCGAAGTTCCAGCGCTTCATGCCGCCGGCGAAGCCCTTACCGACCGAGGTGCCGGTGACGTCGACGAACTGGCCGACGACGAAGTGATCGGCCTGGATCTCGGCGCCGACCGGGATCATGGCATCCGCGGTGACGCGGAATTCCTCGACCCGGCGCTTCGGCTCGACCTTGGCGACCGCGAACTGGCCGCGCTCCGCCTTGGGCATGTAAACGGTCTTGCGGCTGCCAGAACCAAGCTGGAGCGCGACGTAACCGTTCTTCTCTTCGGTGCGGTGGCCTACGACCTGGCAATTGCCGAGCTTCAGCACGGTCACGGGGATATGTTCGCCGGCCTCCGTAAAGACCCGCGTCATCCCGACCTTTTGTGCGATCACTCCGGAGCGCATCGGCTTGCTTCCTGTTCTTTCTGTCCGCTTTGAGCGAACGGGATCCAAAAATCTTAGAGCTTGATCTCGACGTCGACACCGGCGGCCAGGTCGAGCTTCATCAAAGCATCGACGGTCTGCGGGGTCGGATCGACGATGTCGAGCAGACGCTTGTGGGTGCGCATCTCGAACTGTTCGCGGCTCTTCTTGTCGACGTGGGGCGAACGGTTGACGGTGAACTTCTCGATGCGGGTAGGCAGCGGAATGGGTCCGCGGACCTGCGCGCCGGTGCGCTTCGCCGTGTTCACGATCTCGCGGGTCGACGTATCGAGGATACGATGGTCGAACGCCTTGAGACGGATACGAATGTTTTGGCCGTTCATTGCCGTGCTTTCTCTAGTGAGTGGCGAGTAGCGAGTAGCGAATAGAACTCCCTATTCGCCACTCACCATTCCCTATTCGCTTGTTACTCGATGATCGAGGCGACGACGCCGGCGCCGACGGTGCGGCCACCTTCGCGGATCGCGAAGCGGAGCTTCTCTTCCATCGCGATCGGCACGATCAGGTGCACTTCCATCGCGATGTTGTCGCCCGGCATCACCATCTCGGTGCCTTCCGGCAGATGCACGACACCGGTCACGTCGGTGGTGCGGAAGTAGAACTGCGGACGGTAGTTGGTGAAGAACGGAGTGTGACGACCGCCCTCTTCCTTGGTGAGGATGTAAGCCTCGGCCTTGAACTTGGTGTGCGGCTTGACCGAACCCGGCTTGCACAGCACCTGGCCGCGCTCGACGTCCTCGCGCTTGGTGCCGCGAAGCAGCGCACCGATGTTGTCGCCGGCCTGGCCCTGATCGAGCAGCTTGCGGAACATTTCGACGCCGGTGACGGTGGTCTTCTGGGTCGCGCGCAGACCGACGATCTCGATTTCCTCGCCGACCTTGACGATGCCGCGCTCGACACGGCCGGTCACGACGGTGCCGCGGCCCGAGATCGAGAACACGTCTTCAACCGGCATCAGGAACGGCTGGTCGATCGGACGCTCCGGCTGCGGAATGTACTCGTCGACGTTCTTCATCAGTTCGAGGATGGCGTCGTGGCCGAGCTTCTTGTCGGAATCTTCGAGAGCGGCGAGCGCCGAGCCCTTGATGATCGGGATCTTGTCGCCCGGGAAGTCGTACTTCGAGAGCAGCTCGCGGACTTCGAGCTCGACGAGCTCGAGCAGCTCCGGATCGTCGACCATGTCGCACTTGTTGAGGAACACGACGAGCGCGGGCACGCCGACCTGGCGGGCGAGCAGGATGTGCTCGCGGGTCTGCGGCATCGGGCCGTCGGCGGCCGACACGACCAGGATCGCACCGTCCATCTGGGCGGCGCCGGTGATCATGTTCTTCACGTAGTCGGCGTGGCCGGGGCAGTCGACGTGGGCGTAGTGGCGGTTCGGCGTCTCGTACTCGACGTGCGCGGTCGAGATGGTGATGCCGCGCGCCTTCTCTTCCGGCGCCTTGTCGATCTGATCGTACGCGGTGAACGTCGCACCGCCGGCTTCGGCGAGAACCTTGGTGATCGCCGCGGTCAGCGACGTCTTGCCATGGTCGACGTGACCGATGGTGCCGATGTTGCAGTGCGGCTTGTTACGTTCAAACTTTGCTTTGGCCATTTGACTCTCCGTTCAATCGTCAGCTTGAGACCGACGACAATCAGGCAAACTTCTTTTGGACTTCTGCCGACACGTTGGCCGGCGCTTCTGCGTAGTGATCGAACTGCATGGTGAAGGTTGCGCGACCCTGGCTCATCGAGCGCAGGTTATTCACGTAACCGAACATGTTCATGAGCGGCACCATCGCGTTGATGACGTTGGCGTTGCCGCGCATGTCCTGACCCTGGATCTGACCGCGCCGGGAATTCAGGTCGCCGATGACCGAGCCGGTATAGTCTTCCGGGGTCACCACTTCGACCTTCATGATCGGCTCGAGCAGGACGGACTTGCCCTTCTGCAAGGCTTCGCGGAATGCCGCGCGCGATGCGATTTCGAAGGCGAGCGCCGACGAGTCGACGTCGTGGTACTTGCCGTCGACGAGCTGAACCTTCACGTCGACCACGGGGAAGCCCGCGACCACGCCAGAGCTCATCACGCTGTTGAGGCCCTTTTCCACGCCGGGGATGTATTCCTTCGGAACCGCACCGCCGACGATCTTGGACTCGAACTCGTAACCCTTGCCGGGCTCATTCGGCTCGACCACGATCGACACTTCCGCGAACTGACCGGTACCGCCGGTCTGCTTCTTGTGGGTGTACTTGACCTCGGCCTTCTTGGTGACGCGCTCACGGAACGCAACCTGCGGCGCGCCGATGTTGGCGTCGACCTTGTAGGTGCGCTTGAGGATGTCGACCTTGATGTCGAGATGGAGCTCGCCCATGCCCTTGAGGATGGTCTGGCCGGACTCCTGGTCGGTCGACACGCGGAAGGACGGATCCTCCGCAGCGAGCTTGGCCAGCGCCACGCCCAGCTTCTCCTGGTCGGCCTTGGACTTCGGCTCGATCGCGATCTCGATGACCGGCTCGGGGAATTCCATCTTCTCCAGGATCACCTGCTTGTCGGGATCGCACAGCGTGTCGCCGGTGCGCGCTTCCTTCAGGCCGGCCAGCGCGACGATGTCGCCGGCATAGGCTTCCTTGATGTCTTCGCGGTTGTTCGCATGCATCAGCAGCATGCGCCCGATGCGCTCCTTCTTCTCGCGGGTCGAGTTCACGACGCCGGTGCCGCTCTGCAGAACGCCGGAGTAGATGCGGCAGAAGGTGATGGTGCCGACGAACGGGTCGTCCATGATCTTGAACGCGAGCAGCGCGAGCGGCTCCTTGTCGTCGGCCTTGCGCACGACCTCGTTGCCGCGGTCGTCGGTGCCCTTGATCGCGGGCACGTCGATCGGCGACGGCAGATAGTCGACGACGGCGTCGAGCAGCGGCTGCACGCCCTTGTTCTTGAAGGCCGAACCGCACAGCACGGGATAGAACGCGCCGGTCAGCACCGCCTTGCGGATCAGGCGCTTCAGGGTCGCTTCGTCCGGCTCGTTGCCGTCGAGGAAGGCAGCCAGAGCATCGTCGTCGAGCTCGACGGCGGCTTCCACCATCTTCTCGCGGTATTCCTTGGCCTGCTCGACCATATCTTCCGGGATGTCGACATAGTCGAACTTCGCGCCGAGCGACTCGTCGTTCCAGATGATGCCCTGCATCTTCACGAGGTCGACGAGACCCTTGAAGTTGTTCTCGGCGCCGATCGGAAGCTGGATCGCGATCGGCTTGGCGCCGAGGCGGTCGACGATGTCGGCCAGACACTTGAAGAAGTCGGCGCCGGTCTTGTCCATCTTGTTGGCGAAGACGATGCGCGGAACCTTGTACTTGTCGCCCTGGCGCCAGACGGTCTCGGTCTGGGGCTCGACGCCCTGGTTCGAGTCGAGCACGCAGACGGCGCCGTCGAGCACGCGCAGCGAACGCTCGACTTCGATGGTGAAGTCGACGTGGCCGGGGGTGTCGATGATGTTCAGGCGCTTGCCGGCCCAGAAGGCGGTGGTCGCAGCCGAGGTGATCGTGATGCCACGCTCCTGCTCCTGCTCCATCCAGTCCATCGTCGCGGCACCTTCGTGCACTTCGCCGATCTTGTGGCTCTTGCCGGTGTAATAGAGGATGCGCTCGGTCGTCGTGGTCTTGCCGGCATCGATATGCGCCATGATACCGAAATTGCGGTAGTTCTCTATGGCATGAACGCGAGGCATGGGCTGTTCCTTAGATTCCGTGTGTCGCCGTTACCAGCGATAGTGCGAGAAGGCGCGGTTGGCTTCCGCCATCCGGTGCACGTCTTCGCGCTTCTTGACGGCGTTGCCGCGGTTGTTCGAGGCGTCCAGGAGCTCAGCCGAGAGCCGCTCGGTCATCGTCTTCTCGTTGCGCTCGCGCGCGGCCGAGATCAGCCAGCGGATGCCCAGCGCCTGACGGCGGGTCGAACGAACTTCGACCGGAACCTGGTAGGTCGCACCACCGACGCGACGGGAGCGCACTTCGATCGTCGGCATGACGTTCTCGAGCGCCTGCTCGAACACGCCGAGCGGGCTCTGCTTGGTCTTGGCTTCGATGATACCGAACGCACCGTAGACGATGCCTTCGGCGACCGACTTCTTGCCGGCGTACATCACCGAGTTCATGAACTTCGTGACGATGATGTTCCCGAACTTCGGATCCGGGAGAACTTCGCGCTTTTCCGCTGAATGGCGACGAGACATAGGACTGGTTCCCGCTTACTTCGGACGCTTGGCGCCGTACTTCGAACGACGCTGCTTACGGTTCTTGACGCCCTGGGTATCCAGAACGCCGCGGAGGATGTGGTAGCGCACGCCGGGCAAGTCCTTGACGCGGCCGCCGCGGATCATGACCACCGAGTGCTCCTGGAGGTTATGGCCCTCGCCGGGAATGTAGCCGATCACCTCGAAGCCGTTGGTCAGGCGCACCTTGGCAACCTTACGAAGCGCCGAGTTCGGCTTCTTCGGGGTCGTGGTGTAGACGCGGGTGCAAACACCACGCTTCTGCGGCGACTGCTGCAGCGCCGGCACCTTCTTGCGCGACTTCTGCACTTCACGCGGTTGAGCGATCAGCTGGTTGATCGTCGGCATCCTGGCCTTACCCTTTGTTCTGCCGCGGCCCCCTTCGGGTCCGCTGTCTTGCCGCGGCCCGTTGCCGGAACCGCAATTCGTTTCGAGCTACCCGCCCGACGGGGCCGCCTTCCGCGGAACAATCCGCACAAAGCGAAATTGCGCCAACCGCTCCATCAACGAGCGGAAAGCGCTTCGACGCCACAGAGGACCGCAGTAGTCGGACCGGTCAGCTTGTCGCCGCAGCCCGCGCACTGAGGTCATGCATCCGAGTTCGATCTCAAGAGAACGTGCTCAAGAGAACTAAAATCGCACTGGCATTGCCTAGCTATGATCGACAGCGTTTGAGCGGCATTCGTCGAGGTTGGTGCCTGCCAAACGACCTAAAAGGCCAGACAGGTGCTCCGTACCGACGTTGGCGATGCTCACCGCCTGTCGTTAAGTGAGGCGCTTTCTATAAGTGGGAATCGATCAAGTCAAGGCGAAACGACAGTCAGAAAGCGCTTCTCGCGCCTATGGAATTCGCCTGTTTGCCGCCCTCACCGCGCTTCCACCATGTGGGAACGAAGTGTCCGTTCCGCTAGCCCTAGACCTAATTATATCCGGGTGAAATATACTTTTATAACCCCCGCTAAGGCTTTTTTTCCTGTTGATGCGTCAAACTGCCGCCTTCGGCGGAGATTAGCGCCATGCGGTACACCGACATTGCCATTATCGGCGGGGGATTGTCCGGCTCGACCGCCGCCGCAATGCTCGGCCGCGCCGGCATTTCGACGGTGCTGATCGATCCGCATGAGAGCTATCCGGCGGACTTTCGAGTCGAAAAACTCAGCGGCCACGTCCAGGTCGAGCGATTCTTGAAGACCGGAATCGCAGAATCAGTGCTGCGCCGCGCGACCTTTGCCGGCGAGAACTGGATCGCCCGCTTCGGCCGCCTGCTCGACAAGGCACCGAGCCGGCAGTTCAACATTCTCTACGATTCCCTGGTCAATGCCGTCCGCGACGAAATCCCCGCGGCCGTCGAGCGTATCTGCGCCAAGGCGATCGCGGTCGAGACGAGCCCCGAGCGGCAGAGAATCACGCTCTCCAGCGACGAAACAGTCTCGGCCCGCCTGGTGGTGCTCGCCAACGGCCTGAATGTCGGCCTGCGCCATCAGCTCGGCATCGCGCGAAGGGTCGTCAGCACCTGCCATTCGATCTCGATCGGGTTCGACGTGGTGCCGGCCGGGCGAAATTCGTTCGACTTCCCGGCGCTGACCTATTTCTCGGAGCGGCCGAGCGACCGCATCCCCTACATCACGCTGTTTCCGATCGGCACGCGGATGCGCGCCAATCTGTTCGTCTATCGCGGCTTCGACGATCCCTGGCTGCGCGAGCTGCGCCGCGCTCCAGCTGAGACGCTGGATGCCGCGCTGCCGCGTCTCAAACGCATCACCGGCGCCTTCGACATCCCCGGCGAGATGAAGGTCCGTCCGGTCGATCTCTACGTGAACGACCCCCGCGGCCAGCCCGGAATCGTGCTGGTCGGCGACGCGTTCGCAACCTCCTGCCCCGCCGCCGGCACCGGCTGCGACAAGGTCTTCACCGACGTCGAACGGCTCTGCAACGTCTACATCCCGCAGTGGCTTTCCTCCGACGGGATGAATGCGGCCAAGATCGCAGGCTTCTACGCTGATCCGGTCAAGCAGGCCTGCGACGCGTGGTCCGCAGCCAAGGCGTTCGACTTCCGCTCAGTCTCGATCGCGACGAGCCCCTACTGGACGGCGCAGCGCTGGGCGCGCTTCATCGCCTGGTCGGCCCAAGGCTTGTTGCGACCGCTTGGTGGCACCTTCCATCTGGAGCCGAACTTCCTCGGTCACTCCTCCTCGTCGTCCTCGTCCTCGTCATCCTCGAGATCTTCTTCATCCTCGCTGTCGTCGTCGGCCTGAGCCACAGCGCCATGCGGCTGGTGGATCTGGTCGTTCCAGAGCTTGCGGTAGGTGCCGTTTTTGGCGAGCAGCTCCGCGTGCGACCCGCGCTCGATCGCCCTGCCCCCTGAAATCACGATGATCTCGTCCATCTCGACCACCGAGGTCAGGCGGTGGGTCGACCAGATCATGGTGCGGCCCTTGGCGACCTTCAGCAGCGTCCGGTTGATCGCGGCCTCCGTGGTCTGGTCCAGCGCCGAGGTGGCTTCGTCCAGCAGCAGCACCGACGGGTTGCGGATGATCGCGCGCGCGATCGCGATGCGCTGGCGCTGGCCGCCCGACAAGGTATCGCCGCGCTCACCAACCGGCGTGTCGTAGCGTTGCGGCAGGCTCATGATGTAGCGATGGATCTCGGCCTTCTTGGCCGCCTCCTCCACCTCCACATCGGTCGCCCCCTCCTTGCCGAGCCGGATGTTCTCGCGGATCGACATGTTGAACAGCATGTTCTCCTGAAACACCACCGCCATGCTCCGGCGCAGCGAATCCAGCGTCACCTTGCGGACGTCGACACCGTCGATGGTGACGCGGCCCTCGTCGGGCACGTAGAGCCGCAGGATCAGGTTGAGCAGCGTGCTCTTGCCGGAGCCCGAGGGGCCGACGATGGCGATGCGCTTACCGACATCGAGCTTGAGGCTGAGATTGTCGAGCACCGGCGTCTGGCTGCCCTCGTACTGGAAGGTGACGCGATCGAAGGTGATGTCGTGGGTGATGCGCGGCAGATCGGGCGCGCCGGTCCGATCGGCCCCGCGCGTCGGCTCGTCGAGCAGTTCCTGGATGTGCCGGATCGCGGCGGCCGAGGAGATCGACACCGGGATGAAATGCATCACATGGGCGATGTTGTAGGAGACCTCCCAGAACGCGCTCTCGAAGGTGACGAAGGTCCCGATGGTGATCTGGCCCTTGGTCGCCAGATACGCACCGATCGCGAGCACCACGAGATGCAGGAGCAGCACCGAGATGGTGACCGTCCGCTCCACCATGGTCGACAGGAACGTGGCTGAGGCGATCCTGTTGCGGGTCTCGTCGTTGCGGAAGGTGAAGAAGCCGAACATCTTGCGTTGCAGGCTGAACGCCTTGATCACGGCCTGCGCCGCCACGTTCTCCTGCACCATGCCGAGCAGCGTGGATTCGTTGAGCTTCTGCTCGTAGTTGGCCTGCACCGCCTTCGGCGTCAGCATGCGCGGACCGATCAGCGTGATCGGAAACACCAGGAGCGCAACCACCGCGAGCTGCCAGTTCAGGAACACCATCAGGATGATGCCCGCGATCAACTCGAGGAACGGCAGCGCCGCGCTATTGGCGAAGGTCTTGACGGCGCCCTCAAAGGCCGCAAGGTCGACGGAAAAACGCGACAGGATCTCGCCGCGCTTGGTGCGACCGAAATAGGCCGCCGGCAGATCCTGGACGTGCTCGAACAGGTGCTTGCGGACGTCGGAGATGATGCAGGCGGCCAACCGTGCGTCCCAGCGCTCGTACCAGACCGCAACGATCGAGGTGAAGATGCCGGCGACCGCGAGCACGCCGAGGATCTTGTACAGCGCCTGAAAATCCTCCTCACCGAGCGCGTCGTCGATCAGGAACTTGAGGCTGAGCGGCATGATGACGTTGAACAGCGTCTCGACGAAGACGCCGAACGCCACGAACGACAGCATCCGCTTGTAGTTGGCCAGATAGGGCTTGACGAAACCCACGATGGTCGCGAGCGCGCCGGCGGCCTCGCGCGCGGTAAAGACGACGAGATCCTCGTCCTCATCGTCGTCATCGAGCTCCAGCTCGTCATCCTCCTCGCCTTCGTCGTCCTCGTCGTCTTCGAGGTCCGGCTTGGCGGCGGGGGTAAGCTTGTCGAGCTCGGCCGCCTCTTCCGCGGCGAGCTTCTGTTTGTCGGGAGGGGGAGGCTTGGACGCCATGAAACCAACGAATGCTGACGGCCGGCATGACCGCAGAGAAAGCAGGGAATAGCGGCAACCGCTATTGCCCTGATTCTATGCGATCAGAATGAATTCGGCAAAGCAATTGGCGAATCCGGTCCGGTCCCTGCGGCTACTCGTCGTCCTCGTCTTCGACCTTGTCGAAGAAGGAATAGCGCAGACTGTCGGCGTCGGCGTACCACTGGCTCGGGCCCTTGTTGGCGGCGAGCGTCGCTTCCCAGAGCGCATCGGTGCAGTCCTTGCGGTGCATCGACAGATCGAAGCCATTGCCGAAGAACAGTTCGGACCATTCCCACCAGGTGCCGAGTTTTTTGACCCCGCGCAAGAGGTCGTAGCGGTCGATCACGGCCGAGGCCATGTCCGAGGTGATCGAGCCGAACACGACGCCGGTCTTGACCACGCGATTGAGCTCGCGGATCGCGCGGACCACCTGCTTCGGGGAAACGTGGCAGAGGCTGGTCTCGAACACGAAGTCGAAGGTGCCGTCCTTGAACGGCATGTCGGTGATCGAGCCGAGCTTGTTGTACTTCTTCAGTGCCTTCGGCGTTTTGGCATGGATGGCGCGGTTGTTCTCGATGCCGTAGGCATCGATGCCGCGGTCGCGCAGCGCGCCGACCAATTCGCCGCTGGCCGAGCCCGCGACCAAGAGCTTGGCGCCCTTGGGCTTGCTCCAGACGATGCCGATCAGCTTGCTGAGATAGTCGGGATCGGTGAAGTGACGCCATGCCTCGCGATAGGGGCCGAGGCCGCGATAATTCTCGAAATAATCGCGATCGATCTTGTCGGAGAGCGGTTTGTCGTCCTGCGCACGTTCGCGGCGCAGGCGCATCATCTCGGTGAGGATGATGTCGGTCGCAGCGTCCGAGGAATCGAGCAGGCCGTTCAGCGTCGAATCGAACAGATAGTCGCCGACCACGACGATGCCGGGATGCTCCTTCGGCTCGGGCCGGTGGTTGGTCATGACGTCGCGCACGGGCAGACCGCCGGGAATCGCGTTTACCGACGACAGCCAGCGGTGAATCTTGCCTTCCATGAAATGCGCGCGCGCATCACCGAGGGAAGCCGGCAGCGATTTCAGCGCAGCGGCGATCAGCTCCTGGTCCGACAGATTGGCGAAGGCAAGCGCGTCGGAGCCGGGAATGAGCCAGTTCAACACGCCGTGCTTGCCGACGTCGTGGCGCGCGCCCTCGTTGTAGACGCAGCAGCCGCCGAAGGCTTCCGACATGAACCAGGCGCCGGCAATCTTGTCGCCCCAGAACGGCGTATCGAACAGGATCGAGACGCGCAGGTAATGCGCGGGACGATCGAAATACGACACGTGCTTGACCATCGACTTGCGCAACTGCTCGCCTTCCCAGCCGACCGTGGCGAGCCAGGAATGCGGCAGGCAGACCAGCACGAGATCGAAGTCACGCGTCTCCGGTCCCTTGCCGTTCATCATCTTGAGCTGGTAGCGGCCGGTCGGCGCCTTGCCGACGGTGAGCACGCGGTGATTGAGCTGGATGTCGGCATTGACCTCCGACTGGAGGCACTCGATCAGCTGCTCGTTGCCGTTCTGGATCGAATAGAGGCCGATATAGCCGTCGACGTCCATCAGGTAGTTCTTGAGTGCGTTGAGGCCGTTGGTGTTGTGGCTCTCGGTCGCGATGTCGGAACGCGCCATCACCTTGAAGAAGCGCTTTGCGGTCTCGTCCTCGACCTCCTCGTCGAGCACCTGCTCGGCGGTCTTGTAGGCCCAGGGATTCTCGTTGTCGTGCGCGCCGACGCCTTCGTAATACTCCACCGGCGACATCACCTCGGCGCAGTGCGCGCGGAACGCCTCGATCGCGGCCGCGGTCTTCGCACCATATTTGCGGCGCATGCCTGCGACGTCGTTGAGCAGTTCGCCGCCGAACTGCACCTGCTCGGCATCCATCGGAATCGTCTGGAGCCCGAAATGCTGGATCAGCTCGCGCAGCGGATCCGGCCCCGTCATCGAGTAGTCGTAGATCTCGGCAACGCCGGCTTCGTACATCGCGGGCGCGGAATCGAATTTGCGGGTGACGATCTTGCCACCGAGTCGGTCGGACGCCTCATAGATGGTGACGCGGCAGAGGTCGCCGAGCTTACGCTTCAGATACCAGGCGCTCATCAGCCCGCCGGGGCCGCCGCCTACGATTGCGAGATCAAGCATATGAGTTCCGTGGTCTCCGGCCCTGCCCCCGTCACGGGACCACCGGTCTAAACTCTCCTAGCAAAAGCGCTTTTACGCCTGAAGGAAAGATGAACAAAGGTTGATCCCGCATCGCAGCAAGCAAAGAAAGCAGCAAAAAGGCCGGCTTTCGCCGGCCTTTTCATTGTCCTCGGTATTCCTACGGATGAACGATCATTCCGCAGGCGGCAGCGCGGGAAGCTCCGCTTCCGGCGCCGGCGACACGACGGCCGCCTGCTTCTCGCGCTCGTCGAGGATCAGCTTGTCGCGCTTCATGGCGACTTCGCGGATCTTGGCCATCGAGGCGCCGGTGCCCGCCGGGATCAGCCGGCCGACGATGACGTTCTCCTTGAGGCCTTCGAGCGGATCGACCTTGCCGTTGACCGCCGCTTCCGTGAGGACGCGGGTGGTCTCCTGGAACGAGGCCGCCGAGAAGAAGGAGCGGGTCTGGAGGCTCGCCTTGGTGATGCCGAGCAGAACCGGCGTTCCCGTGGCGATCTTCTTGCCCTCTTCCTTGGCCTTCTCGTTCAGCGCGTCGAACTCGATCTTGTCGACCTGCTCGCCGGAGATCATGTCCGTGTCGCCCTGGTCGGTGACTTCCACCTTCTGGAGCATCTGACGGACAATCACCTCGATGTGCTTGTCGTTGATGAGCACGCCCTGGAGCCGGTAGACCTCCTGGATCTCGTTGACCAGATAGGCCGCGAGTTCCTCGATGCCCTTGACCGCCAGAATGTCGTGCGGCGCCGGGTTGCCTTCCACGATGAAGTCGCCCTTTTCGACAACGTCGCCGTCCTGAAGGTGGATGTGCTTGCCCTTCGGGATCAGGTACTCGCGCGGCTCGTCGGTCTTGTCCATCGGCTCGATCGAGATGCGACGCTTGTTCTTGTAGTCGCGCCCGAACCGGATGGTGCCCGCGATTTCGGCGATGATCGCCGCATCCTTCGGGCGCCGCGCCTCGAACAGTTCCGCCACCCGCGGCAGACCGCCGGTGATGTCACGCGTCTTGGCGCTTTCAGTCGAGACACGGGCGAGAATGTCGCCCGGATTGACCTTGGCTCCGACGTCGACCGAGAGAATGGCGTCGACCGACAGCATGTAGCGGGCATCGCCGCCACGGGCGAGCTTGAGCACCTTGCCGTCCTTGCCCTTGACCACGATGGCCGGACGCAGGTCCGAGCCGCCGCGGGTCGAGCGCCAGTCGATGACCACGCGCTTGGCGATACCGGTGGCCTCGTCGAGCGTTTCCGAGATCGACTGCCCTTCGACCAGATCCTCGAAGCCGATGGTACCTTCGACTTCGGTGAGCAGCGGACGGGTGTAGGGATCCCACTCGACGATGCGCTGGCCACGCTTGACCATGTCGCCTTCGTCGACGTGCAGGCGCGATCCGTACTGGACGCGGTGCGTCGCACGCTCGGTGCCGTCGGCATCGACGATCGCCACCACCATGTTGCGCACCATCGCGATCAGGTGACCTTCGCTGTTGCGGGCGATGGCCTTGTTCCGGATCACGATCTTGCCGTCGAAGTTGGCTTCGACGAAGGACTGCTCGTTGAGCTGCGCCGCACCACCGATGTGGAAGGTACGCATGGTGAGCTGGGTGCCCGGCTCACCGATCGACTGCGCCGCGATGACGCCGACGGCTTCACCGTGGTTGACCGGCGTGCCGCGAGCGAGGTCGCGGCCGTAGCACTTGCCGCAGATGCCGTTGACGAGCTCGCAGGTCAGCGCCGAGCGGATCTTCACCTCCTGCACGCCACCCTGCTGGATGGCGTCCAGATGGCTCTCTTCCATCAGCGTATCGCGCTTGATGATCACCTTGCCGGAGCTGTCACGGATGTCTTCGCAGGCCGTGCGTCCGAGGATGCGCGAGCCGAGCGAAGCAACCACGGTGCCGGCATCGACGATGGCGCGCATCTTGATGCCGAGCTTGGTGCCGCAGTCGCTCTGCGTGATGATGCAGTCCTGCGCGACGTCGACGAGACGACGGGTCAGGTAGCCCGAGTTCGCGGTCTTCAACGCGGTGTCCGCGAGGCCCTTGCGGGCGCCGTGGGTCGAGTTGAAGTACTCGAGCACCGAGAGGCCTTCCTTGAAGTTCGAGATGATCGGCGTCTCGATGATCTCACCCGACGGCTTGGCCATCAGGCCGCGCATGCCGGCGAGCTGGCGCATCTGGGCCGGCGAACCGCGGGCACCGGAGTGGGCCATCATGTAGATCGAGTTGATGTCGGCATCGGCCCCGCTCGCCGTCTTCTTGGTCGAGGAGATCTCCTTCATCATCGCCTTGGCGATTTCTTCCGTGGCCTTCGACCAGGCGTCGACGACCTTGTTGTACTTCTCGCCATGGGTGATCAGACCGTCGTTGTACTGCTGCTCGAAATCCTTCGCCAGCGTACGGGTGGTGTCGACGATCTTCCATTTGCCGTGCGGCACGACCATGTCGTCCTTGCCGAACGAGATGCCTGCCTTGAACGCGTTGTAGAAACCGAGTGCCATGATGCGGTCGCAGAAGATCACCGTCTCCTTCTGACCGCAGTGACGGTAGACTTGGTCGATGACGCCCGAGATTTCGCGCTTGGTCATCAGCTTGTTGATGATCTCGTACGAAATCCGCGGGTTCTTCGGCAGCAGATTGCCGAGCATGACGCGGCCGGCGGTGGTCTCGATCCAGCGCGTCGAGACCTTGCCGGTCTCATCCATGCCCTGCCACCGGTACTTGATCTTGGTGTGGAGGTGGATGACCTTCGCGTGCAGCGCGTGCTCGAGCTCGGCCATGTCGCCGAAGATCTTGCCCTCGCCGGGCAGACCTTCGCGCATGATCGAGACGTAGTAGAGGCCGAGCACGATGTCCTGCGACGGCACGATGATCGGCTGGCCGTTCGCCGGATGCAGGATGTTGTTGGTCGACATCATCAGGACGCGCGCTTCCAGCTGCGCTTCGAGCGACAGCGGAACGTGCACCGCCATCTGGTCGCCGTCGAAGTCGGCGTTGAACGCCGAGCAGACCAGCGGGTGAAGCTGGATCGCCTTGCCCTCGATCAGCACCGGCTCGAACGCCTGGATGCCCAGGCGATGCAGCGTCGGCGCGCGGTTGAGCAGCACCGGATGCTCGCGGATGACCTCGTCCAGGATGTCCCAGACCTCGGGCCGCTCCTTCTCGACCAGCTTCTTGGCCTGCTTCACCGTGGTGGACAGGCCCTTGGCGTCAAGCCGCGAATAGATGAACGGCTTGAACAGCTCGAGCGCCATCTTCTTCGGCAGGCCGCACTGATGCAGGCGCAGCTCGGGACCGACCACGATCACCGAACGGCCCGAATAGTCGACGCGCTTGCCGAGCAGGTTCTGGCGGAAGCGACCCTGCTTGCCCTTGAGCATGTCGGCGAGCGACTTCAGCGGGCGCTTGTTGGCGCCCGTGATGACGCGGCCGCGGCGGCCGTTGTCGAACAGAGCATCGACCGCTTCCTGAAGCATGCGCTTCTCGTTGCGGATGATGATGTCGGGCGCGCGCAGCTCCATCAGCCGCTTCAAGCGGTTGTTGCGGTTGATGACGCGGCGGTAGAGGTCGTTGAGATCAGAGGTCGCGAAGCGGCCGCCGTCCAGCGGCACCAGCGGACGCAGATCCGGCGGAATCACCGGGACCACGGTCATGATCATCCATTCCGGCTTGTTGCCGGAGTGGCGGAACGCCTCGACGATCTTCAGGCGCTTGGCGAGCTTCTTGTGCTTGATGTCGGAGTCGGTCTCCTGCATCTCGATGCGCAAGGAGGCCTCGAGCTTCTCGAGGTCCATGCCCTTGAGCAGCTCGCGGATCGCTTCGGCGCCGATCATGGCGGTGAAGGAATCCTGGCCGTACTCGTCCTGCGCCTTCAGATACTCGTCTTCCGACAGCAGCTGACGGTCCTTCAGCGCGGTGAGGCCCGGCTCGAGCACGACGTAGTATTCGAAGTAGAGGATCCGCTCGAGATCCTTCAGCGTCATGTCGAGCAGGAGGCCGATGCGCGAAGGCAGCGACTTCAGGAACCAGATGTGGGCGACGGGGGCTGCAAGCTCGATATGGCCCATGCGCTCGCGCCGGACGCGCGACAGCGTGACCTCGACCGAGCACTTCTCGCAGATGATGCCCTTGTACTTCATGCGCTTGTACTTGCCGCACAAGCACTCGTAGTCCTTGATCGGCCCGAAGATGCGGGCGCAGAACAGGCCGTCGCGCTCGGGCTTGAAGGTGCGGTAGTTGATGGTCTCCGGCTTCTTGATCTCGCCGTAGGACCAGGACAGAATCTTCTCTGGAGACGCGATCGAGATCCGGATCTGGTCGAAGACCTGAGCCGGAGTCGTCGGATTGAAGAGATTCATAATTTCTTGGTTCATCGTCTTCTCCTCGCGCGCCGGTCGCCTCCGGCGGCAAATTCGAAAATCACTCGAGCGGGGCGCCCTGCCCTCAAGGCCTCAGGAGGGGCGCCGATGCCCGGCCGTGAAGGCCGGGCATGAAAGGTCGAATTACTCGGCCGCTTCCGACGTCGGCGCCGGTCCCATCTTGGAGTTGTGCAGGTCGACGTTGAGGCCGAGCGAGCGCATTTCCTTGACCAGCACGTTGAACGATTCCGGAATACCGGCCTCGAACGTGTCGTCGCCGCGCACGATCGCCTCGTACACCTTGGTGCGGCCGGCGACGTCGTCCGACTTCACCGTCAGCATCTCCTGGAGCGTGTACGCCGCACCGTAGGCCTCGAGCGCCCACACCTCCATTTCGCCGAAGCGCTGGCCGCCGAACTGCGCCTTGCCGCCCAGCGGCTGCTGGGTGACGAGCGAGTACGGACCGATCGAACGCGCGTGAATCTTGTCGTCGACCAGATGGTGCAGCTTGAGCATGTAGATGTAGCCCACCGTCACCTTGCGATCGAACGGATCGCCGGTGCGGCCGTCATAGACGGTCGACTGACCCGAAGCGTCGAGACCGGCAAGCTTGAGCATCTCCTCGATGTCGGCTTCCTTGGCGCCGTCGAACACCGGCGTCGCGATCGGCACGCCGCGGCTCAGATTGTGGCCGAGCTCGATCAATTCGTTGTCGTTGAGCGACTTGATCGTCTCGTCCTCGCCGTAGACCTTCTTCAAGGTTTCCTTCAGCGGCTTGATGTCCTGCTTCGACAGGTAGGCATCGACCGTCTGGCCGATGCGCTTGCCGAGGCCGGCGCAAGCCCAACCGAGATGAGTCTCGAGGATCTGTCCGACGTTCATGCGCGAGGGCACGCCCAGCGGATTGAGCACGATGTCGGCGTGCGTACCGTCTTCGAGGAACGGCATGTCCTCGATCGGCACGATCTTCGACACCACGCCCTTGTTGCCGTGGCGGCCGGCCATCTTGTCGCCGGGCTGGATCTTGCGCTTCACCGCGACGAAGACCTTGACCATCTTCATCACGCCGGGCGGCAATTCGTCACCGCGCTGAAGCTTCTCGACCTTGTCGAGGAAGCGCTGTTCAAGGCCCTTCTTCGACTCGTCGTACTGCTTCCGCATGGCCTCGATCTCGGCCATCAGCTTGTCGTTCGGCGAAGCGAACAGCCACCACTGCGACTTCGGGTACTCCTCGAGCACCGCACGGGTGATCTTGGTGTCCTTCTTGAAGCCCTTCGGACCGGCAATGCCCTGCCGCCCTTCGAGCAGCTCGGCAAGTCGGTTGTAGACGTTGCGGTCCAGGATCGCCTGCTCGTCGTCGCGGTCCTTGGCCAGACGCTCGATCTCTTCCCGCTCGATCGCCAGCGCACGCTCGTCCTTGTCGACGCCGTGACGGTTGAACACGCGGACTTCCACGATCGTGCCCTGCACGCCCGGGGGAACGCGCAGCGAGGTGTCGCGAACGTCGGAGGCCTTCTCGCCGAAGATGGCGCGCAGGAGCTTTTCTTCCGGCGTCATCGGGCTTTCGCCCTTCGGCGTGATCTTGCCGACCAGGATGTCGCCGGCGCGCACTTCCGCGCCGATGTAGACGATACCGGCTTCGTCGAGGTTCTTCAGCGCTTCTTCCGAGACGTTCGGAATGTCGCGGGTGATTTCCTCAGGCCCGAGCTTGGTGTCGCGGGCCATCACCTCGAACTCCTCGATGTGGATCGAGGTGAAGACGTCTTCCTTCACGATCCGCTCGGAGAGCAGGATCGAGTCTTCGAAGTTGTAGCCGTTCCACGGCATGAACGCGACGAGCACGTTACGGCCGAGCGCGAGCTCGCCGAGATCGGTCGACGGACCGTCGGCGATGATGTCGCCCTTCTTGACGATGTCGCCGACCTTCACCAGCGGACGCTGGTTGATGCAGGTCGACTGGTTGGAGCGCTGGTACTTCATCAGACGGTAGATATCGACGCCCGACTTGGTCGGATCGAGATCTTCCGTGGCGCGGATGACGACGCGGGTCGCGTCGATCTGGTCGATCACGCCCGAACGGCGCGCCGCGATCGCAGCACCCGAGTCACGCGCAACCACGCCTTCCATGCCGGTGCCGACGAACGGAGCCTCGGCGCGAACCAGCGGCACCGCCTGGCGCTGCATGTTCGAGCCCATCAGCGCGCGGTTGGCGTCGTCGTTCTCGAGGAACGGGATCAGGGCCGCGGCAACCGAAACGAGCTGCTTCGGCGACACGTCCATGTAGTCGACCTTGTCCGGCGTCATCGGCACGACGTCGCGGGTGCCGCTCGCGCGGCAGACCACCAAGTCTTCGGTAAAGCGGCCCTTGGCGTCGATCGGCACGTTGGCCTGAGCGACCGAATAGCGGCCTTCCTCCATCGCCGAGAGGTACACGACCTCGTCGGTGACGCGGCCGTCCTTCACCTTACGATAAGGCGTCTCGACGAAGCCGTACTTGTTCACGCGCGCGAAGGTCGCGAGCGAGTTGATGAGGCCGATGTTCGGACCTTCCGGCGTCTCGATCGGGCAGATGCGGCCGTAATGCGTCGGATGCACGTCGCGCACCTCGAAGCCGGCGCGCTCGCGGGTCAAACCGCCCGGTCCAAGCGCCGACAGGCGGCGCTTGTGGGTGATCTCCGACAGCGGGTTGGTCTGGTCCATGAACTGCGAGAGCTGCGAGGAGCCGAAGAACTCGCGCACCGCGGCAGCCGCCGGCTTGGCGTTGATCAGGTCCTGCGGCATGACCGTGTCGATGTCGACCGAGGACATGCGCTCCTTGATCGCGCGCTCCATGCGGAGCAGACCGATGCGGTACTGGTTCTCCATGAGCTCGCCGACCGAACGCACCCGGCGGTTGCCGAGATGGTCGATGTCGTCGATGTCGCCCTTGCCGTCGCGAAGGTCCACCAGCGTCTTGATGACGCAGAGGATGTCTTCCTTGCGCAGCGTGCGCTGGGTGTCGGGCGCATCGAGGTCGAGGCGCATGTTCATCTTGACGCGGCCGACCGCGGAGAGGTCGTAGCGCTCGGCGTCGAAGAACAGCGACTGGAACATCGCCTGCGCCGAATCCAGCGTCGGCGGCTCGCCCGGACGCATCACGCGGTAGATGTCGAACAGCGCGTCCTCGCGCGTCATGTTCTTGTCGGCCGAGAGCGTGTTGCGGATGTAGGGGCCGACATTGACGTGGTCGATGTCGAGCAGCGGCAGCTCCTTGTAGCCGTGCTCGTTGAGGGCCTTCATGGACTTGTCGGTGATCTCTTCACCGGCTTCGGCATGGATCTCGCCGGTCTTGGGATTGACGAGGTCCTCGGCGAGGTAGTTGCCGACGAGCTCCTCATCCGACAGGCGCAGCGCTTTCAGCCCCTTCTCCTGGAGCTGGCGGGCGGCACGGACGGTGAGCTTCTTGCCGGCCTCGAGCACGACCTTGCCGGTGTCGGCGTCGATCAGGTCGTTGACGGTCGAGTAGCCGCGGAAACGGTTGGCGTCGAACGGAACGCGCCAGCCTTCCTTGGTCCGCTTGTAGAGGATCTTCTTGTAGAACGTGGACAGGATCGCTTCGCCATCGAGGCCGAGCGCGAACATCAGCGACGTCACCGGAATCTTGCGGCGACGGTCGATACGCGCATAAACGATGTCCTTGGCGTCGAACTCGATGTCGAGCCAGGAGCCGCGATACGGGATCACGCGGGCGGCGAACAGCAGCTTGCCCGAGGAATGGGTCTTGCCCTTGTCGTGATCGAAGAACACGCCGGGCGACCGATGCATCTGCGAGACGATGACGCGCTCGGTGCCGTTAACGATGAAGGTGCCGTTCATCGTCATGAGCGGGATGTCGCCCATGTAGACGTCCTGCTCCTTGATGTCCTTGACCGATTTCGCACCGGTTTCCTCGTCGATATCGAACACGATGAGGCGCAGCGTCACCTTGAGGGGTGCCGCGAAGGTCATGCCGCGCTGGCGGCACTCGTCGACGTCATATTTCGGCTGCTCGAACTCGTAGCGGACGAATTCCAGCATCGAGGTACCCGAGAAGTCGGAGATCGGGAACACCGAGCGGAACACCGCCTGCAGACCCTCGTCGAGACGACCACCCTGGGGTTCGTCGACCATCAGGAACTGGTCATAGGACGCCTTCTGAACCTCGATGAGGTTCGGCATCTCGGCGACTTCCTTGATGTGTCCGAAGAACTTGCGAACGCGTTTGCGACCGGTGAATGTCTGCTGCGCCATCGTGGCCTCTCATTTCGTCGCCCGCACTGGGCGCGCCGTCCAGGACGCAGCTGCCGCCGCTCCCCGGGTTGAATTTTTCGAACCCGTCTTGAGGAACCGAAAATCCAGTTTCAGGCCGTCATGTCCTGAATCTGTTCTTCAGACCTTCAAAACGCAAAACGACGCGCGGGGCGCATAGGCACGCCCGCCCGTCACAACGATCGTCTTCACGGACTGCAAAAGCCCGAAATAGCCTGCTCTCCCAACGGCTTACAGGGAAATCACCCCTGCCCACCGCGCTTTCGTGCTGTCGAACCGATATGGGGCGACAATAGTGCAGATTCGAGGGGTAAACCCTCTAATCCCCACACTTTTTCGTGTTCGGCTCGCGTCGGGACGTTCCGTCGCACGCCTTTTGCATCTGGCCCGCCCTCTTGAGGGGAGCCAAGATCCCGGGCGCCGCTTGATGCGCACCCGGGACCTCGTACCAGCAAGCTTGCGCTTACTTGAGTTCGACCTTCGCGCCAGCCTTCTCGAGCTGGACCTTGATCTTCTCGGCTTCGTCCTTGTTCACGCCTTCCTTGACAGGCTTCGGCGCGCCCTCGACGAGGTCCTTTGCTTCCTTCAGGCCCAGGCCGGTGATGGCGCGGACTTCCTTGATGACTTCGATCTTCTTGTCGCCGGCGGCGGCGAGAACGACCGTGAACTCGGTCTTCTCTTCAGCCGGAGCGGCAGCAGCGCCACCACCAGCCGGGCCGGCCACGGCGACAGCCGCGGCAGCCGAAACGCCCCACTTCTCTTCGAGGAGCTTCGCGAGTTCGGCAGCTTCGAGCACGGTGAGGCTCGAGAGGTCGTCAACGATCTTCTGCAGGTCAGCCATTGTTCAGTTTCCTTACGTATATGTCTGGTTCGGGTTTGAGTTTTGCGAAGGGCGTCAGGCCGCTTCGCCCTTTGAGGCATGAGCCTGGATGACGCGCGCGAGCTTGCCCGCGGGCGCGTTGGCGAGCTGAGCGATCTTGGTCGCCGGGGCCACAAGCAGGCCGACGATCTTTGCGCGCAGTTCGTCAAGCGACGGCAGCGAGGCAAGCGCCTTCACGCCGTCGACATTCAGGACGGTCTTCCCCATCGAGCCGCCGATGATGACGAACTTTTCGTTCGCCTTGGCGAATTCGATGGCGACCTTCGGCGCCGCTACCGGATCGTTCGAAGTGGCGATCACGGTCGGTCCCTTCAGCATGGGACCGATGGCAACGACGTCAGTGCCTTCAAGAGCAATTTTGGCGAGACGGTTCTTCGAGACCTTCACCGAGGCGCCAGCCTGCTTCATCTGCGTACGCAGCTTCTGCATCTGGGCAACGGTCAGGCCGGAATATTGGGCAACGACCGCGACGCTCGTGGTCTTGAAGACCCCATTGAGCTGTTCGACCGCTTCCTTTTTTGCCGCTCGTTCCACAGCAAGCTCTTTCCGGTTGGCGGTCATCGCAAAAGCGGGACCGCCGGGTTGCACCCATCGTCCCACCCAAAACCTGAACCTCGGGGCCAAAGCCCCCAGGACACGCGCCGGGCGAGACGACAATTCAAAGCCTGCCCTCCGGGAGCCCGCTAAGGCCCACGGTGTGTCGAGGTCCGAACCAGACCCGTTTCGCAACCACCGTTAAGGTGGCAGGCGAAGTGAAATCCGGTCTTCACCCGTCTATGCAGGCCATGCGATTAAGCCGTTGGGAAATCGAAACTTCCCGCGAGCGCCTGCAGTCTTGGACAGGACAAGGTCAGCCGGCGAACCGCCCGACCTCTGCCCGCACCCCACCAACCGACGGGTTTTCCTTCCTTTTCCGGCAAATCCTCACGGACGTCCTGAAAAGGAATGATCTCCTGTCTTGTCGGGTTTTCGGAATGCGTGCACGAACGCGCCAGCCGAGGCCGGCACGTCCGGAGGCGGTTCTTTAACCGCTCTCTGCCTGCTTGCCAAGAGCAAAATTCACACCAGTTCCAATCGATTGGCGGCGGGGCTTGACCTTGGGCGAAAGCAGCGATCCCACCGAAGGTTAGCGAACCCTTTTTGCACCACGGCCCATCGAAATGCACACCTTACGGATCGGGCAAGATTTCTCAGCTATGGGTTGAGTCGCGCCCGCCTACCTCCCCGGCGGCGAGTCGACAGGGATCGACACATGATCCGGCATATCGTCACCCTGGTCCTCGGTCTGGCGATCCTGGCCGCAGTCTATTGCTTGCTGGGAACCAGGTCGTTCCCGGTGCCGGCCCTCGCCTTTCTCATGCACATCATCGCGGGCGGCTTCAACGTCGTCTGGATGACGGTCGTCATTGGCATGATGCTGTTCGGCGCGATCCGGAAACACCCCGGCCTAATCGCCGCACCACCGCTGTTCTTCGCAATCTGGTTCGGCGCCTCGGTCTGGAGCCGCCACCAGGTCGAGGCAACAACCGATCCCTCCCTCGCCGTCCGCGCGATCCCGGCCGAGTTGAAGTCCATCCGGACCGTCACCCTGGTGACCAACGGAGTCCGGGGTTGCTGCGGCCAGGTCTCGCTGCTCGCCAACGGCCTGATCGACCGCTACGTCCACGCCGCCGAGGACGAGAAAGGCCAGATCGGACCGATCCGGATGACCGAGCTTGCGGCGGCCAAGGACTGCACCGCGGACGAGCTGCGCAACTCGGAGCTATTGCTGCGCGCAGGGCGTCTCGACGAATGCCTGAAGACGACGACAATCGACAGCATCCCCGACGGCCTCGTGGTCCGAATGAAGGTCAGCCCCTACTACCCCATGGTCGGCTGCTGCACAGTCGGCACGCTCAATGTCCGGCAGAATGGCGAGGAACGCGTCGCGGCGACCTGGAACTCCGGGCGACGGGTCGTGCTCAGCTACGCGCCGCTGTTCGGAATGCCCAACGCGCCGGACCCGACACTGTCACTGTGGGCGGGATTCTCCGGCGGCCCATCGCAGATGGTCTGGATCGGAGGCCCCACCTTCACCGGTGAACATCGCGGCCGCAGCCTACGGCGTCGACTGGACCGCACCACCGAAGGCGCCTGATGTCAGCATTCCCGAGTTGATCCGCCGCGCGGTCGAGATTTCCAAGGGCCCGACCCGCACTGCCGCGCTCGACATCGCTCTGACGATCCAGGCCAAGGGCGTCGTCGATGACGACCTGCTCGGCGTGATGGCCTCCTTCATCGAACTGTCGAGCTTCTCCAGCAACACTCGCGATTCGATCCAGAAATTCTGGTTCAAGCTCGATCCCGACCGGCAGCGCAAGTTCATCGACCTGATCGTGATGCGCATGCAGGACCCGAGCATTGGCTTCGATTACAATGAGGCAACGTTCCCGTTTCACTGGGATGCCGAGAAATTCCCCGGCATTGCGGATCAGGCTCTGCGCGTCTTCGCGGAACGGCGCGACCTCAAGACTTGGGAATACGAGCTGGCGCTGCGGCTCGCCAATAAGACTGCCTACCAATCGGATCAATATATGGACGAGCAGCGCCAGCGATTTCGTTTGATACGGGATGACGCCAGCGATGCATTCGTCAGCCGCGTGCTGGCGTTCAAACGGGTCTACCTCATCCGCAATGACGAGGAGCGTGAATTTCTTGCGTCGCAGCTCGATCGCGTCCCCGATGCACGGCTCGAGCGCTTCCTGCAGGCGGCCGGCTGGAGCAGTCCCTCTCCGGCCCTGACGCCCATGACCCGGATGCTCCGCGAACGCGCGGCTGCGCGCATTGGCTTGGTGAAAGACGACAAGCTCCGGCGCGAGTTGCAGGACAAATTCCGCCTCGATCGCGCCAGTTAGGGTTTGACCCCGTAAGGCAGCAGCTTGCCCTCGAAAAACGCGGTCAGGTTCGCCAGCACGCAGTTCTGCATGGCCACGTGCGATTCGAGGGTGTGGCCGCCGATATGGGGGGCGACCACGACGTTGGGGAGCGCGGTCAGCGCGTCGGGGGCGTGCGGTTCCTTGTCGAACACGTCGAGGCCGGCGCCGGCGATGGTCTTGTCGGTGAGCGCCGCGACCAGGGCCTTCTCGTCGATGACCGAGCCGCGGGAGATGTTGACGACATAGCCGTCCGCGCCGAGGCGCTTGAGGATGTCGGCGTTGACCATGTGCTGGGTCTCGGCCCCTGCCCGGACCGCGATCATCAGCACGCTGCACCAGTCGGCCAGCGCCTCCAGGGTCGGAAAATATTGATAGGGCAGATCGTATCTGGTGCGGCTGAAATAGCCGATCTCGCTCTCGAAGGCGGCGCAGCGGGCGGCGATCTTGCGGCCAATCTCGCCCATGCCGTAGACGCCGATGCGGCGGCCGGGCATGCCCGCCTGCGGCCGCATCATCGGCGATTGCTTTGAGGCGGCCCAATCGCCGCTGCGGACATACTGGTCGGCGACCAGGATCCGCCGCGTCGTCGCAAGCATCAGGGTCATCGCGATGTCGGCGACGGAGGCGGCATTGGCGCCCGGGCTGTGGCCGACTGCGATGTTGCGGGCGGCCGCCGCCTTCAGGTCAACGCCGTCATAGCCGGTGCCATAGCAGACGATGGCGCCAAGCTTCGGAAACAGATCCATCGCCTCCGCGCCCAGGGGGCTGCCGCCCTGGGCGAGCATCGCGCGAATGCCGCCGAGCTCCTCCGCCGGAAACACCTCGCTCGCGGGCTTGCCGCCGGTGTCGAGCAGATCGAACCGCTCGGCGAAGCGCGCCATCATCGTCTTGGGAAAGCGCGAATAGATCAGGACCTTGTCAGCCATTGTTCTTGTTTCCGATGAATGCCGCAGACAAACGAAAGGGGCGGAATCGGTTGCCCAATTCCGCCCCTCGCCTCATGCAATTCTTGAACCTTAGCCGAGAATGGTGCCCGGCTCGACCTTCACGCCCGGGCCCATCGTCGAGGACACCGCAACGCGCTGGATGTAGGTGCCCTTGGAACCGGCCGGCTTCGCCTTGGAGACCGCGTCAGCCAAAGCCTTGATGTTCTCGACCAGCTTCTCCTCGGAGAACGAGGCCTTGCCGACGCCGGCCTGCAGGATGCCGGCCTTCTCGACGCGGAACTCGACCGAGCCGCCCTTGGCACCCTTCACCGCACCGGTGACGTCCATGGTCACGGTGCCGATCTTCGGGTTCGGCATCAGGCCGCGCGGGCCCAGCACCTTACCGAGACGGCCGACCAGCGGCATCATGTCGGGGGTCGCAATACAACGATCGAAATCGATCGTGCCGTTCTGCACCTTCTCGACCAGGTCTTCGGCGCCGACGACGTCGGCACCCGCAGCCTTGGCCTCGTCAGCCTTGGCGCCGCGGGCGAACACGCCGACGCGGAGCGTACGGCCGGTGCCGTTCGGCAGGGTCACGACGCCGCGAACCATCTGGTCGGCGTGACGCGGATCGACGCCGAGATTGATCGCGACCTCGATGGTCTCGTCGAACTTCGCTTTCGCGCGTTCCTTGACCATCTTGATGGCGTCCGCGAGCGGGTAAAGCTTTTCGCGGTCAACACCTTCGCGGGCTTTGTTCAAACGCTTTCCGATTGCCATGAGCCCTTACCCCGCCACTTCCAGACCCATCGAGCGGGCAGAGCCCTCGACCATCTTCATGGCCGATTCGATGGTGTCGCAATTGAGATCCTTCATCTTCTTCTCGGCGATCTCGCGCACCTGCGCCTTGGTCACCTTGCCGGCCTTGTCGCGGCCCGGCGCCTTCGAGCCGGACTGGATCTTGGCAGCCTGCTTGAGGAAGAACGACATCGGAGGGGTCTTCATCTCGAACGTGAACGAACGATCGGCGTAGATCGTGATCACGACGGGAATCGGGGTGTTCTTCTCTTCCTTCTGGGTCTGGGCGTTGAACGCCTTGCAGAACTCCATGATGTTGAGACCGCGCTGACCGAGCGCGGGACCGATCGGGGGCGAGGGATTCGCCGCACCGGCCGGGACCTGAAGCTTCAGGTATCCGGTCACTTTCTTTGCCATGTATCACTCCTGTTGTGCCGGCTGTGCCGGCGGTTTCAGGTTCCGTGGTTGGGATCGAGCGCGGCTGGCAACCGCCCTCTTCCTCCCACGGCCTCTTGCTGGCGCGAGACCGAAGCCTCACGCCTGGTCCGATCAGACCTTCTCGACCTGACCGAATTCCAGTTCGACCGGCGTGGCGCGGCCGAAGATCGAGACCGCGACCTTCACGCGCGAGCGCGCCTCGTCGATTTCCTCGACCACACCCGAGAACGAGGCGAACGGGCCGTCGGCCACGCGCACGTTCTCGCCGATCTCGAACGACACCGACGCCTTCGGCCGCTCCACGCCCTCCTGCACCTGGTGCAGGATGCGCATGGCCTCGGCCTCCGAGATCGGCATCGGCTTGTTTTCGGCACCGAGGAAGCCCGTGACCTTCGGCGTGTTCTTGATCAGATGAAACGCCTCGTCGGTCAGCTTCATCTTCACCAGCACGTAGCCCGGGAAGAACTTGCGCTCGGCGTCGATCTTGCGGCCGCGGCGCACTTCCGTGACCTTCTCGGTCGGAACCAGCACCAGCTCGAACAATTCCTCGAGCCCGCGCTGCTTGGCCTGCTCGCGGATCGATTCGGCGACCTTCTTCTCGAAGTTCGAATAGGCGTGGACGATGTACCAGCGCTTGTCGGACAATTGAGCGGTTGCTGTAGCCATCAGTGAATGCCCAAGAGGAAGGTGATGAGGTAGCGGATGATCTGGTCGGCGGCGAAGAAGAAGATCGACGCCACGGCGACCATCACGAACACCATGATGGTGGTGATCGTGGTCTCGCGACGGGTCGGCCAGGTGACCTTGGCGGTCTCCGAGCGCACTTCCTGCAAGAACTTGAACGGGCTGACTGCCATCGTTTGATGTCCAACGTCCGTCGACAGACGCGAATGAATTTCAGGGATCCGAACAGCCGCCGTTGGCCCAGCCCTCTGTCTCGAAGGATGAGCCGGAAACCGGGCTCGATTGTTCGGGGATTTCAAAGCCGCGCCGGAGATCCGCGTCTAACGGGCCGGCTGCGAGTGCGGGGTAGATACTGCGGATACGGCCAAAGGTCAAGGTAGCGGCACGCTCGCCAAGCACCCCTTCTCCCCCGGGAGGCCCATGGCAGAGCCCATGCGAATCAACGGTTTACGGGGCCAGGTCACACCGCCTTCTGGCGCTCGAACCGGCCTGACCGCCCTCCTCGCGCTGACGGACGCCCCGGACGACCGTCAGTCGGCCCGCTCGACCATGGAAATGCCCGGCAACGGCACCACGAACTTTCCGCCGTCAGCGAAATAACGGGCATGCTTGGCCCGGATCGGGTCGACGTAGCGCCACGCGAACACGACGACGAACGCCGGCTTGCGCTCGTAAAGGGCGGCGGGCGGCAGGATCGGGATGTCGTAACCCGGGCCGGCCATCACGTTCCCCTTTTTGGGGTCGTCATCCACCAGGAAGTCGATCTTGTTCTCCAGGCCGAACTGCGGCAGGAGGGTCGTGGTTCCGACGGAGACGCCATAGCCGGCGACGAGTTGACCGCGCGCGTGGGCGGCATCGGCCATCGCGACCAGCTCGTCGCGAATGGCGGCGATCCTCTTTACATAGGGCGCGTAATAGGCCGGCTGGTCGACGCCGAGCCGGTCCTCCTCGGCGATGAACCGGGCGACCTCCACCGACGGCTTCTTCGCGCCGCCCGCACGCTGCACGGTCACGCGGATCGAGCCGCCCTTGGTCGAGATGTGCTGGACGTCGATCACTTCCATCCCGAGCCTGGCGAAGAAGCGCGTCAGCGGCTTGATGTTAAAATACGACAGATGCTCGTGATAGACGGTGTCGAGCAGGTTCTTCTCGGTGACGTCGACGCCGTATTGCGTCTCGAAGACGAACAGCCCGTCCGCCGCAAGCACGTCGCGAACCCCGATCACCAGCGGATCGAGATTGTCGACATTCGCGATCATGTTGTTGGCGATCACGACGCTCGCCGCACCGTGGCTCTCGAGGATGCGGTGCCCGACAGCGTCGGTAAAGAAATCGCCGATGGTTTCGATGCCTGACTCGGTCGCGCGCCGCGCAATGTCGACGGCGGGATCAACACCCAGCACCCGCATGCCACGCTCCTTGAAGAAGCCGAGCAGCGATCCGTCGTTGCTGCCGAGCTCGACGACCAGCGAGCCCGGCGCGATTCCGAACCGGCTGACGACGTCGTTGGCATAGCCTGCGAAATGCTCCCGCAGGCCGAGCGAGAGCGAGGTGGTGTAGACGTAGTTGCGGTACTGGATCTCCGGATTGCCGACATGGAGAATCTGGAGGTGGCCGCAATCCCTGCACAGATGCAACGCCATCGGCACCGCAGCGCGGAAGACCGGATCATCCACGCTGGCGTCCGGCACCTGGAAGTTCGGTGTGCCGATGGGCATGCCTGCCATCGGGACGACCAGCTCTTGCTTGTCCGAATGGCAGAGGCGGCAGGTGTGGCGGACGTAGAACAGATTTTTCATCGTGGAACCGGAAAACGGAGACATGCGCGCGGGTGAGGCAATCCCACCCTGTGAAGATCAGATCGACAGCAATGATTCAAGCGGGTCAAGGGTGGCTCGATACCTCCTCGGCCGTTGCCAGCCCATAGCCCGACTCTTCCGTAGCCTTCTCCGCCTTGTCAGCGGCATACGAGCCGCGTTCCGGGCTTGCCAGCCAGATCACGCCGCCTGCCAGACCGATGATCACACTGACGGCACCCAGCAGGAGCGACACCGACAGCGCCTCCTCGGACGGAACACCGGCAAGGCCAAGGCAGGCGACCATGGCCCCCTCGCGAACGCCCCAGCCGCTGATGGAGATCGGAACAGCCGTCAACAGCACCACCGGCGGAATCAGGATGCCTGCGTCCAGCACGGAGAGCTGCGCTCCGACGCCGCGCGCCAGAGCATAGCAGGCTGCCGCCGTCACGAGATGGATGAGGAGCGCCGATCCGAACAGCAGACCGCGGCGCTCCGACTGCAGGAGAAGGAACCTGACGAGCGTTCCGAATCGAACGAAGCTCGCGATCGCGGGAAGCGCGATGAGGCGCTTCGGCAGACGATCGAGGGTCAACAGGACCAGCGTACCGGCGACGCCCGCCAGCGTCAGCCCGCCGATGGCCAGAATCGCGGCCTGATTCGACACCCGCAACATCAGGAACGGCAATCCGGCCACCATCAGCACGATCAGCCCGATCAACGCCGTAAACCGGTCTGCCGCAACCCCCTTGACCGCCTCCGGCCACTGCACGCCACGCTGCCGGAGCAGCCACATCCGCACCGCATCGCCGCCGACCGACGACGGCAGCACCTGGTTGAACCAGAGGCTGATCATGAGAATCCGCCAGCCGGCCAGCCAATCCAGCGACACGCCAAGCGCGCGCATGATCAGTTCCCACCGACCGTTGAGCACGAAGGTCTGAAAGAAGATCAGCGCCAGCGCGAGAACGAACAGGAGGGGATCGACGGAAACGAGATGATCCCGCAAGCGTCCCAGATCGAGACCGCGCGCGATGTAGATCAGCACGGCGATCGACAGCAGCAGCTTCACCGAAAACAGGGCCGCCTGTTTAAACCGCGACTGCATCCGATGCCCGCCTCAGGATGCCGGGTATTCCGCGCGACCAATGACGAGGTCGATCGCGGCCATCATCCAGAACTGGTGCGTGGTCTCGACAATGTTGTAGCTGCGGCTGTCCACCCAGAAATTGACGTCGCCGAGATTGCGCAGGGGATTCTCCGCATTCATCCCCGACAGCGTGATCACGTCGAGCTTCATCGCCCGCGCCTGCGCGACCGCATTGAGAATGTTCTTCGAGCGCCCCGACGAGCTGATCGCGACGAGGCAGTCGCCGGCGCGGGCGCTCAGCCGCACGGCGTGCGCGATCCAGTCCTCGAAACCGTAGTCGTTGGCGAGGCACGACATCATGCTTGCATCGCTGAAGCACAGCGCAGGCACCGATGCGTTCTTCGCCAGATCGATCGCCAGATGCGAGGCGATGCCGGCCGAGCCGCCATTGCCGATGAAGATGACGCGACCGCCCTGCTCGCGCGCGCGCAACCAGATCGCCCGGGTGGCAGAGATCTTGGCAACAACATCGTCGTCGACCGCCGTCGCGCGATGGAGGCGCCCCACGTAATCGTCGAGGAAGGCCTTGGGATCGGGATCGACGGACTCGGCTGGCATATGCTGGCGGCTCGATTGCAACATGCCGCCGTGATACCGACTATTACTAGGGATTGCAAAGGTATAATACTTGCAAAGTTTGCGAGCGGCTGTTAGTCGCCTTCAGGGTTTCACTCAACATTGGCGACGCCCGCAGGGCATTCGCGTTACGGATGTTCCCTATGAAATGCATCGTTACTGGCGGCGCCGGTTTCATCGGCAGTCACCTCGTCGATCGCCTCCTTGACGACGGTCATGAGGTGATTGCGCTCGACAATTTCGTCATTGGACGTTCCGAAAACCTGTCGTCGCACGCTGGTTCCGGTCGGCTGAAGATCGTGCGGGCCGACGTCACCGAGCTTGATTCGATCAGGCCGCATTTCGACGGCATCGACTGGGTTTTCCATCTCGCGGCGCTGGCCGACATCGTCCCCTCGATCGAGTCCCCGATCCCGTATCATCGCGCCAATGTCGACGGCACGGTCAACGTGCTCGAGGCTGCGCGGCAGGCGGGGGTCAGCCGCTTCGTGTATGCGGCGTCATCGTCGTGCTACGGCATTCCCGACGTCTACCCGACGCCGGAGAGTGCCGAGATCCGGCCGATGTATCCCTACGCCCTCACCAAGAATCTCGGCGAGCAGTGCGTCATGCACTGGTGCCAGGTCTACAAGCTTCCGGCCGTGGCGCTCCGCCTGTTCAACGTGTTCGGACCGCGCCATCGCACCACGGGCACCTACGGCGCCGTGTTCGGCGTCTTCATGGCGCAGAAGCTCGCCGGCAAGCCCTTCACGGTGGTCGGCGACGGTGAACAGACCCGCGATTTTACCTTCGTCAGCGATGTCGCCGATGCCTTCGTGACCGCCGCGCGCTCCGACGTCTCGCACGAAATATTCAACGTTGGCTCCGACAACACCTACAGCGTCAACAGGCTGGTCGAGCTTCTCGGCGGCGACAAGGTCCACATTCCCAAGCGTCCCGGCGAGCCCGACTGCACCTACGCCGACATCACCAAGATCAAGCGGGTCCTGAAATGGGCGCCCAAGGTGAAATTCGAGGACGGCGTCGCGACGATGCTGAAGTCGATGGACCAGTACAAGGACGCGCCCCTGTGGACGGTGGACAAGATCGCCGACGCCACCAAGGGCTGGTTCAAATATCTCGGTGACGAGGACGACGCGGCGTCCGGCGCGCCGCAGAAGGCAAGCCACTGAACAGGTTCGCCAGATATCGTTGCCGCGAGTCGATCAATTCCGGACCGGCCAGCTGAGGCCGGCCGGCGCTTTGGGTTATACACATGGGTAATACTTCAACTGACAAGCCGACCGTCCATCCGGCACCGCACGAGAAGATCAAGACGGTCGAGGAACTCGGTGCGATCGCGCGGGCCGCGCAGGCCGAGGGCCGCACGGTTGCGCTCTGCCACGGCGTGTTCGATCTGGTGCATCTTGGCCACGTCCGGCATATCCTGGCGGCGCGCAACGAGGCCGACGTGGTCATCGTGACCGTCACGGCCGACCGTTTCGTCAACAAGGGGCCGGGACGGCCGATCTTCCCGGAGAACATGCGCGCCGAGATGCTGGCCGCGCTCGGCACGGTCGACTGGGTCGGCATCAACCAGACCTCGAGCGCCGAGCCGGTCCTCGATACCGTGCGCCCCGACATCTACGTGAAGGGCTCGGACTACGAAAATCCCGAGGATGACGTCACCGGCAAGATCGCCACCGAGCGAGAGGCCGTCGAACGCCATGGCGGCCGCATCGTCTTCACGCGCGACGTGACCTTCAGCTCGTCGTCGCTGATGAACCGCTACTTCGACATCTACGACCCTCCTCTGCGCGACTACCTCCAGAAGGTGCGCGAAAGCGGTGGCGCCGAACGCCTGCTGAAGCTGATCGACAAGATCCAGGACATGCATGTCGTGCTGGTCGGCGACACCATCATCGACGAATACCAGTACGTCACGGCGCTCGGAAAGGCCTCGAAGGAGAACATCGTCGCCACCCTGCTCAAGAATGGCGAGCAATTTGCCGGCGGCGTCATTGCCGCGGCCAATCATGTGGCGAGCTTCTGCAAGTCGGTGGAGATCGTCACGACGCTCGGTGGCAACGACTACCCTGAAGAGTTCATCCGCGCGCATGTCCGCCCGAATGTCACGCTCACGCCGATCCGCATTCAGGGTCGCCCGACGACTCGCAAATTGCGGTACGTCGAGCTGGGCTATCTGCACAAGCTCTTCGAAGTCTACACCATGGACGACACGCCGCTCGACGAGGCCGAGCGCAAGGAGATCGACCGCATCACCGCCGATCGCGTTCGCGGCGGGGATGTGGTGATCGTCACCGATTTCGGTCACGGCATGATCGCATCCAGCACGATCGACACGCTGATCGCGAACTCCAAGTTCCTGGCGGTCAACGCCCAGAGCAACAGCGGAAACCACGGCTACAATCTGATCACGAAGTATCCGCGCGCCGACTACGTCTGCATCGACGCGCCGGAAGCGCGCCTGGCGGCCACGGACAAGTTCAGCGACATCGCATCGGTGATCGAGAACGGCCTGCACGGCAAGATCGACTGCGACAACATGATCATCACGCACGGTTCGTTCGGCTGCTACCCCTTTTCGTCGAAGACCGGCGTCGCGCGCGTCCCCGCTTTCACCAAGACCGTCGTCGACACCGTCGGCGCAGGCGATGCCTTCCTGACGATCACGGCGCCGCTGGTTGCCGCAGGCGGCAATATCGAGGACGTCGCCTTCATCGGCAACGCCGCCGGCGCGATCAAGGTCGGCATCGTCGGTCACCGCAACTCGGTCGAAAAGGCCCCCCTGGTCAAGTTTGTCACCGCGTTGCTGAAATAGCGCACAGGAAGAATTCTGGAGAACGACAGTGATTGATCAGAAATGGAATGTGATGGTCACCGGTGGCGCCGGCTATGTCGGCAGCGTACTGGTTCCCCAATTGCTGGCCGCAGGCCACAAGGTCACCGTGCTCGACCTGTTCATGTATGGCGAATCCGTCTTCGACGCGGTTCGGAACAATCCGAACCTTCGCCTGATCAAGGGCGACATCCGCGATGAGGCCGCGATCAACGAGGCGCTGCGCGGCAACAACGCGGTGATCCACCTCGCCTGCATCTCCAACGACCCCTCGTTCGAGCTGGATCCGACGCTCGGAAAATCCATCAACTATGACTGCTTCCGGCCGATGGTGCGCGCCGCGAAGAAGGCCGGCATCAAGCGCTTCATCTATGCCTCCTCCTCGAGCGTCTACGGCATCAAGGACGAGGCCGAAGTGACCGAGGAGCTGTCCTGCGAGCCGCTCACGGACTACTCGAAGTTCAAGGCGATGTGCGAGACCGACCTCGCCGAAGAGGCTGCGCCCGGTTTCGTCGCCTGCACCGTTCGTCCCGCGACCGTCTGCGGCTACGCACCGCGGCAGCGGCTCGACGTCGTCGTCAACATCCTGACCAATCTTGCGGTCAACACCGGCCGCATCCGCGTGTTCGGTGGAACGCAGCGCCGGCCCAACCTGCACATCGAGGACATGTCCGCGGCCTATCTGTTCCTGCTTCAACAGGACGACGCGAAGATCGACGGAAAGACCTACAATATCGGCTACGAAAACCATTCGCTGATGAAGATCGCCGACATCGTCAAGTCGGTGGTCGGCAGCAATGTCGACGTGGTCGTCGAGCCGACCGACGATCTGCGCTCGTACCACGTCTCTTCGGAGAAGATCCGTCGCGAACTCGGCTTTGCGCCGACGCACACCATCGAGCAGGCCGTGTCTGGCCTCGTCGACGCCTTCAAGGCCGGCCGCCTGCCGAACTCGCTCAACGACCCCAGGTACTTCAACATCAAGATGATGCAGAACATCAGCCTGAAGTGAGCGGCGTGCGGATCGGCATCGATTTCGACAACACGATCATCTGTTACGACAAGGTCTTTGCCGCCGTCGCGCGTCAGCGTGGGCTGGTGCCCGAGGGCTGGGAGGGGCTGAAGACCGAAGTGCGGGATCATCTGCGGTCCCGCGCCGGCGGCGAGCTGGCCTGGCAGGGGCTGCAGGGCTTCGTCTACGGCAAGGGCATTGGCGGCGCCGAAATCTATCCGGGGGTGCGGGAATTCCTGGCGGCGTGCAGGCGGGCCGGCGCGAAGGTCTGCATCGTCAGCCACAAGACCCGGTTCGGTCACCAGGACCCCGACCACACCGATCTGCGTGATGCCGCACGCAACTGGCTGCGGGGGGCTGGCCTGATCGACGCTGCGGATGCGGCGCTGGCCGTCGGCGACGTCTATTTCGAGGACACGCTGGCCGCTAAGGTCGAAAGACTTGCCAGCCTGGAGCTCGACGTCTTCATCGACGATCTCGTCGAGGTCTTCGAGCAACCGCATTTTCCGAAGGCGACGCGATCGATCCTGTTCACGCGTTCGCAGCCTCCCCACCCCGAACACTGCAAGCCTATCGCGACATGGGCCGGCATCCGCCACGAGGTGTTTGCGGAATGAGCGAGCCCGACATCAGCGCGCCGGATGCAATGGCGATCGGCAGCCGTCTGGCCGGGGCGCAGGTCGCGGCCGCCCTGCCGGCGCGGGCCAGCGGCAACAACAGGGTGTTTCGGCTGGAGATGGCGGTGGGACCGCCGCTCGCCCTCAAGCATTATCCGTCCGACGGGCGCGATCGCCTGGGCCAGGAATATGAGGCGCTCTCGTTTCTGTCGCGCCACGGCATCACGTCGACGCCGCGGCCGATCGCGAAGGACGCGGATGCGTTCTGCGCACTGTATGAATGGTTCGACGGCGAGGCGGCGGTCCTGCGCCCCCGAGGCGACGATGCCGATCAACTGGCCGATTTCCTGATCGCGCTGCAAAAGCTGCGAGACGCCGAGGGCTCCCGGACTCTGCGGAACGCGTCAGCCAGTATCTTTTCGCCCGAGGAAGCCATTGCCCAGTACGAGCAGCGCCTGGATGGACTGAGGCGCGCCTCGGATGATCATCCGGACCTGCGCGCCTTCATGGACGACAGCCTGGTTCCCAGCACGACCATCGCGATCCGGCAGCTCCGCCGGCGCTATGCGGAACTCGGCTGGGATCCCGCAGCGGACATCGCGCCGGTGCATCGCGCGTTGAGTCCCTCCGATTTCGGACTGCACAACGCACTGCGCGCCGCGGACGGCCGGCTGCGCTTCATCGACTTCGAATATTTCGGCTGGGACGATCCGGTCAAGCTGGTCTCCGACACCGCGATCCACCCCGGTAGCGATCTGCCCGAAGCCAAAGCAAATCGGTTGATCGAACGCCTCACGCAAGCTTTCGCGGCTAGGGATGACGCGTTTGCGATCCGCCTTGACGTACTGTATCCTGTGTTTGGGGCGATTTGGTGCCTGATTGTCCTGAATGCCTATTTGCCGGAAAGCCGCTCCCGGCGCGCCTTGGCTGCGCAAGGTGGCGACCTGACGGTCCGCCTCGCCGGTCAGCTCGACAAAGCCCGCCGGCTCCATCAAACGATTTGCCAACGTGATCCAGATCTCACCCCACGCTGAAGCCGCCCTCACCTGCACGCTCGACGAGCGCAGCCTTTACTTGCGCCGCCTGGTGCTCGGTTCTGTCCGCTCGGCGGGACGCGGACATGTCGGTCCGGCCCTGTCGCTGATCGAGATGGTCCGCGTGCTCTACGACGATGTGCTGCGGATCGATCCGAACAACCCGCGCGATCCGGACCGCGACCGCGCGATCCTCAGCAAGGGACACGGTTGTCTGGCGCTCTATGCGCTGTTGGCCGACCGCGGATTCTTCCCCCTCTCGGAGCTGGACGGCTTTTGCGGCCCGGACAGTATTCTGGGCGGACATCCCGAATACGGAATGGTGCCGGGGGTCGAGGCCTCGACCGGCGCGCTCGGACACGGCCTGTCGATCGGTGTCGGCCTTGCGCTCGCCGCACGCATGCGCGAGCGCAGCTACCGTACCTTCGTCCTGCTCGGCGACGGCGAGATCAACGAGGGATCGGTGTGGGAGGCCGCCATGGGCGCGGCCAAGCACGGGCTCGACAATCTGGTTGCGCTGATCGACTACAACAAGCTCCAGAGCTACGGGCCCACCGACTACGTCCTGCCGCTGGAGCCGCTTGCGGACAAGTGGCGCAGCTTCGGCTTTGCCGTGCAGGAGCTCAACGGCCACGACGTCGGCACCCTGCGCACTGTCCTGAAGCAGGTCCCACCCGTTGCGGGGAAACCCACCGCGATCATCTGCCATACCGTCAAGGGCAAGGGTCTGCCGGCCGCAGAATCCAACGCCGATTGGCATCACAAGAACAAGCTGACCGACAGCGAGCTCGACGCCATTCGCGTCGCCGTCGGCGATTTTTGATCGGCACCCCATGCGCAACACCGCCATGAACATGGTCCACAAGCTCGCCACGCGCGACGAGCGTGTGCTCTACATCGGCTCCGATCCCGGCGCGGGCACCTTGCGTGCGATGAGCAAGGAGTTTCCGAAGCGCCATCTGATCGAAGGCATCTCGGAAGCGCACATCATCGGCATGTCGGCCGGCCTCGCGATGGAGGGCTTCGTGCCCTACGTCAACACCATCGCGACATTCCTCACCCGCCGCTGCTACGAGCAGGTGGCTGTCGACCTCTGCCTGCACAATCTGCCGGTGCGGCTGATCGCCAATGGCGGCGGGCTCGTCTATGCGCCGCTCGGCCCCACCCACCAGGCGATCGAGGACATCGCCATCATGCGGGCGCTGCCTAACATGACGGTGATTTGCCCGTGCGATGCCGACGAGGCGACACGCATGATGGAGCAGACGCTGGACTGGCAGGGCCCGATCTACGTCCGGCTGGGCAAGGGTGGCGACGCGATCGTCTCCAAGGCGGAGCACGGCTTCGAGATCGGCAAGGCCATCGTGATGCGGCCGCCCGGTGACGTCGTCATGGTCACCACCGGCATCATGCTCCAGCGGGCACTTGCTGCGGCCGACCTGCTGGCCGCGCAAGGCATTCGCGCCGGCATCCTCCACATGCATACGGTCAAGCCGCTCGACACCGAGGCGCTGCTGCAGGCGGCGCGTGCGACCCGCCTGCTGGTGACGCTCGAGGAGCACGTGCCCTCCGGCGGCCTCGGCAGCGCAGTCGCCGAGGCGCTGATCGACAAGCTCGGCTCCGGCCTGCCCGCGATGCTGCGGCTGTCGCTGCCGGACCGCTTCATGCACAATTACGGCTCGCAGGACTCGCTGCTGAAGAAGCACGGGCTTTCCGCCGGCGCCATTGCCACCTCGATCGAGCACGCGCTTGCCGCCTCGCACACCTCCTCCCCTCAACTCCATTCCACCTGACGGGCCACATGTACGACGTTCGATATTCCTATCTGCTCGAGCAATTCTCAGATCCAGCCCCCATCCTGGCCGAGATCGGCCGGCTGGTTGCGACCGGTGACTTCACCCTCGGCAAGCCGGTTGCCGAATTCGAGAAGCGCTTTGCCGAGCTGATCGGCGTGCGCCACGCCATCGGCGTGGGATCGGGCACCGACGCGCTCAAGCTGCCGCTCAAGGCGCTCGGTATTGGCCATGGCGATGAAGTCATCACCGCCGCCAATACGTTCATCGCTACCGTCGGCGCCATCGCCGAGACCGGGGCGACGCCCGTGCTGGTCGACTGCGACGATTCATTCTGCATGAACGTCGACTACGTCGAAGCAGCCATTACCAAGAAGACCAAGGCGATCATGCCGGTTCAGCTGACCGGCGAAGTCACCGACATGGGCAGGCTGATGGCGATCGCCCAGCGCCACAACCTGCCCGTCGTCGAGGACGCCTGCCAGGGCATCCTCTCCGAGTTCGCGGGAAAGCGCTCCGGCACCCACGGCATCGCGGCCGGCTTTTCCCTGCACCCGCTCAAGAACCTGAACGTCTGGGGCGACGCCGGCGTCGTCGTCACCAATGACGACGGGATGAACGAACGGCTCCGGCTCATCCGCAACCACGGCATGAAGAACCGCGACGAGATCGCGATCCTCGGCTGCAATTCGCGGCTCGATTCCCTCCAGGCGGTGGTCGGCAACTGGCTGATCGGCCAGACCGGCGAGATCACGCGGCGACGGATCGAGAACGCGGCCTATTATGACGCGGGACTTGCCGGCCTGCCCGGCCTGCGCGTCCCGCCGCGCCGGCCCAACGTGAAGCACGTCTATCACCTCTACATGGTGTTCGCCGAGCGTCGCGACGAGCTCTATCAGTACTGCCTGGACAACGGCATCGAAGCCAAGATCCACTACCCGATCCCGCTGTATCAACAGGAAGGCCTCAAGCATCTCGGTTACGCCCCGGGAACGTTCCCGGTCACCGACCGCCATGCCAAGGAAGTCATCAGCTTCCCCGTGGACCAGCACCTGACGCGCGCACAGCAGGATCGCGTCATCGAGACTGTCGGGAAGTTCTGCCATGGACGCTGACACCGGCCGCCGCCGCATCGGTTACGTCAATCTTCCCGCACAATTCGAGGAAGAGCGCACCGACATCATGCAGGCGGTCGAAGGCGTATTCCAGCGTGGCGATTTCATCGGCGGGGCGGCGGTCGGAAAGTTAGAGGAGGAATTGTCCGCCTATCTCGGCTCGCCGCATGTCGTGACGCTGAACTCCGGCACCGATGCGCTGATCCTCGCGATGAGGGCGCTCGACATCGGCCCCGGCGACGAGGTCATCACCCCGCCGAATTCGTTCGTGGCATCGACCGCCGCGATCGTCGCGGTCGGCGCCACGCCGGTCTTTGCGGATGTGCTGCCGGACCAGAACATCGATCCGGCCGCGGTCGAGGCCGCCGTCACGCCGCGGACCAAGGCGATCATGCCGGTCCACCTGACCGGGCGCATGGCCGACATGAACCCGCTGATGGCGATCGCGAGCAAGCACAGCCTCGCGGTGATCGAGGACAGTGCCCAGGCGGTGGGCTCGACCTACGACGGGCGCATGAGCGGCACCATCGGAACGTTCGGCTGCTTCTCTGCCCATCCGCTGAAGAATCTCAATGCCGCGGGCGATGCCGGCTTCCTCGTCACCGCCGATGCCGAGCTCGCCGCACGCATTCGTCGCCTGCGCAATCACGGCCTGATCAACCGCAGCGACGTTCAGGAGTGGGGCATCGTATCGCGGCTGGACACGCTCCAGGCGGAAGTGCTGCGAATCCGCCTGCGCCATTTGCCGTCGGTGATCGAACGCCGGCGGCGCAACGCCGCGCAATACCGCGCCGAGCTCGCAGGCCTGCCCTTGTTCATTCCGCCCTGCCGCAACATCGAGTTCAATACGTTCCACACCTTCGTGGTGCAGACCGACCGCCGCAACGACTTCCAGAAATATCTGGCGGACAAGGGCATCGAGACCGCGATCCACTATCCGGTGCCGATCCACCTGCAGCCGGCGGCGGCGCATCTGGGTCAAGGCCGCGGCGCGTTCCCGGTGACGGAACGGCAGGCGGACCAGATCCTCACGCTTCCCATCAACCAGTTCCTCTCGGCCGCCGATATCAGCTATATTTGCGCGACCGCCCGGGAGTATTTTGCATGACGGATACCGACTTCCTTCAGGCCGATGAGCAGGCGCTGGCGCAGCGTTTCATCGACAACGGTTTCGTCACCACACCGGCCGACGATCGTGCAGGCCTCGACCGGATCCAGCGGCGCGCCGCGGAGCTGGCTGCCGATTATCTCAAGCTGCCGCACAGCAACGATCCCTATGCGATGCTCGACAGCATCCACACCCGGGTGAGCGTGGACGATCTCAACGGCCTGCGGCTGCACGTCTTCAACGGCCTCAACGCCGAGCCCTGGTTCCGGCCGACCTATTTCCGTCTGGCGCGCTCGACGATCGAGACCATCGTCGGCAACGAGCTCTGCATGCAGCGCCGCGTCAATCTCAGCATCCAGATGCCGGGCGACGATTCCTCGCTGCTCGCCACCCATTCCGACGTCTGGTCGGGCGACTCGCCGTTCGAGGTCGTGGTGTGGGTGCCGCTGGTGGACGTCCACCATACCAAGGCGATGTATCTGCTGCCGCCGTCCCTGAACGGCGACATGCAGGACCGGATGGCGAGCCTGCGCAGCGCCGAGGAACTGTACAAGACGATCAAGCCGCACGCGACCTTCATCGAGATCCCCTACGGTCACGTGATGCTGTTCAACCAGACCCTGATGCACGGCAATCGCGTCAACGAGGAACCCGGCACGCGCTGGAGCATGAACTGCCGCTTCAAGAGCATCATGTCGCCCTACGCGGACAAGCGTTTCGGCGAGTTCTTCGAGCCGATCCTGCTGCGTCCGGCGACGCGGGTCGGCATGCAATACAAGCTGCCGGGAGGCTTCCATGGCTGAACGAGCCGGCCATCGCGGCTATATTGGCGCGCGGCCGCTGAACGGCAGCCGCACCCCGCAACACGTCCAGAACATCGTGATCCGCGACTACGCGCGGCGCAAGAACCTGCAATTTCTGCTCAGCGCCGTCGAGCACATCATGCCCGGCAGCTACATGGTGCTCGAGGACATCCTGGACGAGTTGCCCCGCCTGAATGGCCTGATCCTCTACAGCATCTTCATGCTGCCGCCCGACGAGGCACGGCGGCGACAGATCTACGACCGCGTGCTGCGCGAGGGCTGCGACCTCCATGCAGCCGTCGAGGAGATCACGCTGTCGTCGCAGAAAGACATCCAGGCCGTCGAGGACATCCTGCTAGTCAATAAATTCGCGACGATCCTGTGACGATGCCGCGGACCGGCTGACGATCATGACCGAGATCAACCTGCTCCAGCCGATGCACGCATCAACCAAGCGGAACTACGTTCAGCGCGTGGTCGAGCACGACAAGGCCGAGTCCGCTACCGTGGCGCGGCAATGGGGGCGCGACTACTGGGACGGCGACCGACGTTACGGCTATGGCGGCTATCGCTATGACGGACGGTGGCGCCCGCTCGCCCAGACCCTGATCGACCGCTACGGCATCAAGCCCGGCATGAGCGTGCTCGATGTGGGCTGCGGCAAGGGCTATCTGCTCTACGAATTCACCCAGCTCGTGCCCGGCCTCACGATCGCCGGCATCGACATCTCCGACTATGGCATCGCCAACGCCAAGGATGAGGTGCGGCCACACCTGGAGGTCGGCAGCGCCGTCGCGCTGCCCTACCCTGATCACAGCTTCGATCTCGTGGTGTCGCTCGGCGTGCTGCACAACCTTCCACTCGAGGACGTCTTCCGCGCAGTGTCGGAGATCGAGCGCGTCGGACGCGGCGCTTCGAAATACCTGATGGTGGAATCGTTTCGCAACGAGCGCGAGAAGGCCAACCTCCTCTACTGGCAACTCACTTGCCTCAGCTTCCACGGTCCGCACACATGGGCCTGGATCTACGACAAATGCGGGTACCGGGGCGACCATGGGTTCATCTTCTTCGAATGAGACGGCCGGCCTCAGCCGGCCGATTTCGCTGCGTGCGCAGAATCCGGAAGTGTATTATTCGGACGATGCCATCGTCACGGCGGACGATGCCACGATCGCGGAGCTGAAGCGCATCGCCGCCGGCAATCCGCGCCTGCGCAGCCGGCTGTGCACGCATCCCGATCCCTCGTCCGGCCTGCACGAGATGCTGATCGTGCACCATCGCGAGGCCTATGTGCGGCCCCACAAGCATTTTGGCAAACCAGAATCGTTTCACGTGATCGAGGGCACGGCGCAGGTCGTGATCTTCGAGGACGACGGCAGTTTTCGCGACGTGCTCGAGATGGCCCCCTACGGCCAGGGCAAGCGCTGCTACTACCGGATGCCCGAACAGGTCTACCACTCGATCCTGATCACCTCGGAATGGCTGGTGTTTCACGAAACCACCGCCGGCCCGTTCGACCCCTCCCGTACGGCATTTCCCGACTGGGCACCGGACGGCAGCGATGCCGCCGCGGTCCAGGACTATGTCACAAAGACTGCCGCTCTCGCCGCGGAGCATCTGGCCGGGCGAAGCATGGATTAGGGCTGTGAACGACTCTTTCAGTTCCGATCATCCTCGTTTGAAGCCCGGCCTGAACGCCGCGAATTCCCCGTGGCTGGCCCGATTGGGCATTGGATATGTCTGGGTGGGTGCTGTTCTCGCTCTTGTTGCGAGTCTGCCCGCACTGTTGGCGCGCCAGGTCTTCGGCGACGACTGGACAGTTTACTACATTTACTGGACTGAAGGCGCAGCCGGCCTTGCCCGCGTGCTGTGGGAATCAGCCCATGCCGGTTTCGCGATTCCCATGACGCTGTTCGTCGCCCTGTTACCCGATATGCCCGATGTCGCCGCACGGTTGGCGGCGCTGGCTTGCCACCTTATGAACGGCATATTGCTCTACTCCATCCTTCTCACATCATCGCAAACGAGACGGATCGCCGCACTCTTTACGGCTCTCTTCTTGCTCAGCCCGTTCTATGCAATTCGCCTGACGCAGAATGCCGTCTATGACTTCTTCTTGCTTTTCTATTTGTTGTCCTACGCGTTGACCCACTCAAAGGTGCGCGCGCTTCGATGGGCCGCACCGATCTGTCTGCTTTTCTCGTTGTCGCTGGAGACATTGATCGCCCTCGAGCCACTTCGCGTAGTGCTGGCGCGATCTGCCGGCGAACGTTGGACGCGGACGCTCGCGCGGCTTGTGCCGTTCTGGCTAGCCGTCGCGACCGCCGTCGTGTTGCGGCTGACGATTCTGGGAAAGAGCGGTCACTACGCCGGACAGTATGATTTCACACCTAACATTGCCGTCATAAAGACTGCATTGGCCGCTCATCTGATGGCCTTCCCGTACGGCTTCGACTACGCTTACTCTCACGGCCTTGCGCTTCTTGGCCCTTTCCTTTCGCGCGCGCTGATATTGGCCGTCATGGCTGTGTTGGCTCTTCTCTCTTTGGGCACATCGTCAACGGCTTGGACGCTCAAAAGCCACGCGTCGATCAGCAGCCTTGCGCTATTGTTCCTGTTGGGATCCGCGATGGCCGTTCTTGGCGCCGTGCCTTACGCGCTTGCCGGGACCTATGGGGATGTGACGCGGGGTGAATCTAGGCTGCTCTTTCCATCGCAATTCGGCATCCTGATACTCATGGCTGCCTTCGTTCATCTGGTTCCGACACGGCCTCTACGTGCAGCGGCCGCTGGTGGCGTGATCACAATCTTCGCGCTCTCAATGGTGCATGATTCCAAATGGCTGCTGTATGACGGGCTGGTTACCGGCGACATGGAGCGACAAGTTCGTGCGGCCCTGCTCGCGGATCCCGAACCCAAGGTCGTAAAGCTTCAGGTTCCGGACAGTCACATCATCACGTTCCGCGCGCGGTGCCTTGGAGCCAACGACATGAATGTCGCACAAGCGACGCTGCGTGACGCAAATCGAGCGCGATCGTTCGTCTACACCGACTATTGTGGGGATTTCACTACCCCTGGCGCGGTCTCGAGGGGAAGTTGTTCGATTTCCTATCTCGAGTCCTTTCCCTGCCCGCCACGCCTGGAGACTTGGCGTTATCGTGCTGTGCCGGGATTTCCGTCGCTCGGTGACATCGGCCTATTCGAACTCCTGAAGGCAGTCCTCAAGGACTCCCCTTCGGCTAGCGAAGGCCGCGGTGAGCTTATGCAGTTGAATGACGGCGAGCCGATCCCCTTGGCGAGAGCCGAGTATCGGCCCCCATGCCGGCGAGCTGGCGTCCGGGGAGCGGCTTGGCTGCTGGCTCTGCCTTCACCGGCTTGCGACGAATCGCCACCAGGAGTTCAGTAAGAGCACACACATGGACACCCGCCCCGGCCAGCAACTAAAGAATTGTAGCGCGGTCTCTGGCATTATATAGCCCTAACTGCGGCGCGTTTGCCTGGTCGCAAGAGTTCCCTCGCATTCCCTGGATAAGAGTCTCACCGTGACCGATCATTGCCGCCTCTGCCATTCGACCAACCTGCGACCGGTCATCGACCTCGGACAGATGCCGATTGCACATCGGCTTCGGCACAGCCGAGACGAGCAGGAGGAGCGATACCCGTTCGAGGTGCTCGCCTGCGGCGATTGTGGTCTGCCGCAGATCGTCAAGCCGATCGATCCCGACATCCTGTATCGCCAGTTCAATTACAACTTCAGCAGCTGGAAGCCCGAGCCGCACCAGGTCGACGAGCTCGACACCATCGCGAAATTCTCGAAGCATCAATCCGTGTTCGAGATCGGCTGCAACGACGGCCTGTTCATGGACAAGCTGCGCGAGCGCGGCACCAAGGTCATGGTCGGCGTCGAGCCCAATCCGGTGTCGGGCAAGATCGCCCGTGAGCGTGGCATCAAGGTCTATGCCGACATGCTCAGCCCGGAGATGGCCCATGACGCGGTCGCTCAGTCCGGCAAATTCGACCTCGTCATATCGCGCCAGGTGCTCGAGCACATCGTCGACTTCGAGAACTTCTTCGCCTGCGTGAAGATCGCGCTGAAGGAGGACGGGTTGCTGTTCATCGACGTACCTGATTTCGCGCCCGGCTCGACCGCGGGCGACCTCTCCGTCCTCTGGGAGGAGCACGTCAGTTACTTCACCGAGCCGACGCTGATCGCGCTGCTCGCGCGCCACGGCTTCGAAACGGTGTCCGTGAAGAAATACAATTTCAGCGGCGGCAGCCTAGCCATCGCCGCCCGCCGTGCCGCAGGCCCCGTGACGGTGCCGCCCGCGCCGGCCGGTGTCGGCGAGAGATTCGGTCAGCGCGCCAGGGAGTATGGCGCACGCCTACGCCCGATCCTCGCCAAGGCCCGCGCCAACGGCACCGAGATCGCCATCTACGGCGCAGGCTGCCGCGCTTGCACCTTCACCAATGCCCACGAACTGGCGGATCTCATCGACCTCTCGGTCGACGACCAGAAGGAGCGCCAGGGGCTGTTCCTGCCTGGCACGGGGATCCCGATCCGTTCGCCGGAGGAACTCGCCGGCAAGTCGAATGCGCTCGTCTGCCTTCTTGCCGTGAATGAGGAGAACGAAGCCAAGGTCAGCAGCCGGTTGCGCGAGAACGTGAAACGCCCGCTGCACATCGTCTCCATTTTCGCGCCGTCCGATATCTGGAGCGAGCTCGATCGCCTCGAGGCGGCCGCAGGGTCGCCGCATGGCTGAGGACAAGCTCTTCAACTACTACGAACGTCAGGACGTCCTGCCGACGTTCGGAAATTTCAAATCCTCCGCCGAACTCGCTGCCTACGCCGACCAGCGGCGCGAGCTTTTTTCGGACAAGCTCGTGCTGCCTCCGCGGCTGTTCCGCGATGCCGAGGTCGTCGAATTCGGTCCTGATTCCGGCGAAAACGCCCTGGTGTTTGCCGGCTGGGGCGCGAACATGACCCTCGCCGAACCGAACCGGCATGCGCATCCGAAAATTGAGGCCTACTTCGCGCATTTCGGCCGGGCGGAACGTCTTCGCGAACTCGCATTGGCCGATGTCGAAGGATTTCGCAGCGATCGCCGTTTCGACATCATCGATGCCGAAGGATTCATCTACACGGTGCAGCCGAGCGAAAAATGGCTCGGCATCTTCCACCGGCTGCTCAATCCGGACGGTTACGCCGTCGTTTCCTACTACGAACGTTATGGCGGCTTCTTCGAGCTTGCGCTGAAGGCGATCCATGCCGCCGGCAAGGCCCTGACAGGCCGCCCCGCGCTGGAGACGGCAAAGCTGCTGTTCGAGCCGAAGTGGAACAGCATTCCACACACCCGCAGCTTCGAATCCTGGCTGATGGACGTGCTCGAGAATCCGTTCGTCCGGTACCGCTACTTCCTCGATGCGGAGGCCCTCTGTACGGCGGCGCACGAGCAGGGATTCGACATCCATTCGGCATGGCCCGCCTATCGCGACAGCCTGGACGTCTACTGGCACAAGAAGGTCCTGTCGGCGGACGAGAGGTTGCGTCGCGCCACACGCCATCTGGACCGCAGCCGCCTGAGCTTCCTCGGGGGGCGGAAGCTTTATCTGGTCGGCAAGGCCGACGCGGTGAGCGCCATCTCGGCTTCGATCGAAGCGCTGGTGCTCGATGTGGACAGAATGATCGACCAGCCCTTGGGCGACAGCCTGCCCCGCGTGATCGCAAGCCTCGCCTCGTTACGCGAGACGATCCTGACGGCGAACATTCTCGCCGACGATGCTTCCAACATCGAAGCCATCACTGCAACGCTCGACAGTTTCCATCGCATCTTCGGCGCGATCGGGCGACGGGATGCGTCCGCGGTCACCGCCCTCACCCAGTCGGATCCGGCATTCATCGGCACCTGGGGGCAGCCGGCGCATTTCCTCGTCGTCCGGAAGCGCTTCGAGGGGTCGTAGCAAGTGAGGCCAGGCATTGGCATCATCGGAACGGGCATGGTCGGCCAGATGTGCCACCTCGCCAATTTCGCCGCCAATCCCGCCTGCCGCGTCGTTGCGATCGCCGATCTCCGGCCTGACCTGGCGACCGCCGTGGCGCAGAAGTTCGACGTCCCGCGGGTCTACGGCACGCACCGGGAGCTGCTCGCGGACAGTGACGTATCCGCCGTCGTCGTCGTGACGAAGCGTCGCGCCACCGGCCCGATCGTGCTGGATGCGTTGAACAGCGGCCGGCACGTGCTGTCGGAGAAGCCGATGGCCTACACGACAGTTCAGGCCGCATCACTGGCCGAAGCTGCGCGTCGACAGCACCTCGTCTACAGCATCGGCTACATGAAGCGTCACGACGCCGGCGTGGCGCGCGCACTGGCCGAGCTGGCGCGCTTGCGCACAGACGGTTCGCTCGGACGCGCTGTCGTGGCAAGAGGCTGGTGTTTCGGCGGCGACACCGGCCGATCGCACGACAATTTCGTCATGACCGGCGAAAACCGGCCGGACGGGCTCGAGCTCTGGCAGGATGGCCCCGACTGGATGCCGGGCGCGATGCGGCCCGGCTACGACAATTTTCTGAACGTGTTCAGCCATATCATCAATCTCGCGCGCTATGTGCTCGGACCGTCGCCGGCAGTCACCGAAAGCTCCGTCGAGACCTCTGGTGCTGCGACGGTGACGCTCGACTTCGATGGCGTTGCCTGCGCGCTGCAACTCGCGAACGGGTCCGAAGGAGCGTGGCACGAGGGACTGACGATCGAATTCGAGCGGGGCGCATTGACCATCGAACTGCCCCCGCCCTTTGCCGAGCAGGAGGCGCAGGTCATTCTCGATCACGATGGTCAGAGCACGCGGCTGGCAGGTGAAAAGAGCTGGGCATTTCGTCGCCAGGCCGACGGCTTCGTCTCCGACATCATCGAACGAAGGAGGCCCCTGGCCTCCGGCGAGGACTCAGTAACCGACATCGCGCTTGCGGAGACGGTGTGGAAACAGTGGGCTAGCGGCTAGGCGCGGCAGCCTTCCTCGCGCTGTCGAGCGGCGTGACGCCGGCGATCGGGCCCACCTTGATCGTGACCTGCCCAAGTTGAGCCAGAAACTCTGCAACATCGCAGCGCGCCAACAGGCGGCATGCGTAGTACTTCCGCGCCAAGACGTAGTTCGTCGCGGCCCCAGGGCCCGGCTGGAATGAGATCGTCGCCTGCGGCCCCGACGGATCGAGATGATGGAACGCACTTCCCGGCGCCGTCCGCGCCACTTCCATTTCCTGAAGGATGGTCGGCCGCTCGGCACGCAGAGCAAATCCGAAGAAGGGCTGATTGCCCCAGGCAAGGCGGAGCATGCCGGTGACCTCGGCCAGGCCGAATGGAACGTGCCGTGACGGGTAATCGACGAAGCCGTCATCGAGCGCGTAAACCGTCGCCGCGGGCTGGACGCGGCCGGCGAGGTCGCGCGTCAAGGCCTCCTGCTTCAGCGTTCTCGCCTGCATGAAGACGTAGTCGTTCCACAGCGTGCCGATCGACACGATCGTCCCCAATCCGAACACGACCGCAAAGGCGGCACCGGGACCGATCAAACGTTCGGCCTGTCGCTTGAATGCGAGAAGCATCAGCGCCGGCGGCAGGCCGAACATCAGGAGATGACGGCTCTCGTAGAAATGCGTGGAGGAAGGCCGCAAGCCGGCGATCAGATAGGGAGCCGACAATCCGAGGAACAAGACCACGGCGAGAACGAGCGGCACGGCGTTCGCTCTTCTGGACGCAGTCGGCTCCGTGTCGGGACGCAGGAGCAGCAAGACGATGCCGACGAGGATCGCGGCCACGACGAAGAGTGCGGGAACGTCGATCGCCGCCCGGATTGCGTGGGCAATGACGTCCCTGTAGCTGGTGATGAGGAATGCCCGCCATCCGTCCGCCAGTTCGCCGAGCGTCGGAAAATGAGCGCCATAGTGCTGCGCGTACACGCCGATCCGCTTGAACCAAATATTGAGCGTGCCCCAATAGACCAGAGGAAGCACCATTAATTCCGGATAGCCGAGGATGCAGCGGCAGGCCGCTAGCCACGTGCGGCGAACGAAGCCGTGCGCCGCATCCCCGCACAGCCATACCGCGACGAAGAGGCCGAGCAGCACGAAGGCATAGAGCACGATCGTCGAGTTGAGTGCGAAGCTCAGAAGGAACACGAACGCGCCGGCGACACGAAGCAGAACACGTCGCAGGCCGCGAGCACTGAAGGCGAGCGTCAACAGCCACGCACCGATGAACAGCAGTCCGAAGCTGAACACGTAGACCGCGTTCGCCTTGCCCGCCCACAGCTGATAGCCGGGATAGGTCCAGACGATCAGTACGAAGCCGACCGCCTCCGCACGGTCGAGCAGACCGAGACGCGTTGCTGTCAGCGCCAGGCACATCGCGCCGAAGAAAATTCCGGCGAACGCCAGCAAGATCATCACGGCGACCGGCGCGCCAGTCCAGTTGGCGAAGGTGTCGTAGCTGAAAAAGATCGGATGGCCTGCACCGCTCAGGAGAAAATCGATGTCGATCATGAAGTCTGGACGTGGCTTGAGCACCAGCCAGTCGTCCATGAAGAGGCCGTCGTTCAGGAGCATCGGCGCATGCGCAAACAGCAGCAGCGCCAACAGAACGACTGTCGCGCGCAGCATTGCGGACGTACTGAGACGGGAAGGAGATGGCATCGACGGCAAGAATTCGCATGCCTACCTGGCCGCCGCAAGAGCCGGACGACGGGCTCCCAATTGGTCATTGACCCCCAAAATGCGACCTCCTATAGACACCCCCACAGACTGGGCGGTACCGAGGCGTCCAAGGCGATTTTCCGCGATGAACTTCCTACCGGGCCCGGCGCAGACCACTGCGATTTGTCTCAGTGTCGCGCTTCCGCTGCTGTTGCTGTGCTATGCACGTATCGCAGCCATTCGCGGAGCCGGCCGGCGCTTTCGGCTGGGCTGTCTCAGCGTGACCGTACTTTTCGCGATCACCTGCATAGCAATTCCGGGTCCACGTCATCTCGACGATTTGGTCAGCGGCCTCGTGCTGCTGACGACGGCGATGATGCTTTGCTACGTCCTGTACAGCCTGCTGGCCTGGGGTTTCACGCTGACGCTGCTCACGGCGCTCGTCCAGGCCGGACGTCCCCTCACCTCTGAGCAATGGGCTGCCGCCTACATGCAGGGCGGAGATCTCGGTACCTTCGCGCACAATCGATTGAAGCTCCTGATCGGTTCGGGAATGGTGATGACGGCCGACGGTAAATTGGCTCCCACGACCAAGGGGCGCGCGGTGGCGCACCTCGTCAAACTCATTCGTTTCTCGACGGGTCTTGGATAACGGCCACGATGTCATTCGCTGTCGGTCTCATCGCTGCCGTCGTATTTGCCCTGCTGGCGCCTGCCATGCAGTTCATCGCGCGTGCTCGGACCTGGTCGCTTGCGCCGGTGATCCTGCTCGCAATCGCCGCGGTCGTTTCGCATATTCTTGGCGTGCTGCTCGGCGTGTTGACCCTCCCGCAATTCCGCTATTGGGACGCCGCATCGATCTTCGGCTTCGGCGTCATGGCTTACGTTTTCGCGTTCGGCGCAGTCTACAAATCGGTCTCGCTGGAGGTTCTGCTTGGTCTTGTCGACCGGCCCGACGGGAAGGCTCCACTGTCGGATGTCGTCGAACGGCAGGTTCCAGATCTATTCCAGGGACGGATCAAGATCTTGATCGACGGCGACCTCGTGGAACAACGCGACTCGCGCTTTGCCCCGACGGCGGCAGGACGAATCATGGCAAAACGGATCGGCCGGCTGCGCCATGCCTTCGGGATTGGCGATACCGGGCTCTACGATTTTGGTGACTAGTTGCCCGAATGCAACGCAGTTGCGTTGACCTGACCTGTGGGACGGATATTGTTGGCCGCACCCTGATCACCTAGAGTTGTGGCTGGGGTTCCAACAGTACAGAGTGGCCGACACGGCGGTATGCGATGACACCTTCCAAGGCGGCAAAAAGGCTTACGATCGTCATCCCTGCGCTGAACGAGCAGGACAAGATCGCCGATACCATCGACGGCGTGCTGCCGCTCGCGCGCGAATTGCTGGACGATTTCGAGATTTTCCTGATCGACGACGGCAGCACCGATGCCACCGGCGCGATCATGGACGAGTTCGCGGCCAGGGAGCCGCGGATCATCGTGCATCACAACGCCGAGCGGCGGGGCGTCGGCGCCGGCTTCGAATACGCCCTCGCGCGCGCGAAATTCGATGCCATCACCCTCATTCCCGGCGATCACGCCTTCCAGAACGAGGGCATCGCCAGGATGTTCAAGGCGGCGGGCGCCGCCGACCTCGTCATCACCTATCGCGACAACCAGTCGGACCGCTCCGTCAACCGCTCGATCCAGTCGCATTCGCTGCGTTTCATCCTGAACTGCCTGTTCGGGTTCTGGCTGTCCGACTACCACAGCATGATCGTCTACCCCGTGAAATGGCTGCGCCAGATCGCGGTCAAGGCCGACGGCTACGGCTACCAGATCTGTGCGTTGATCTCGCTGCTCCAGCTCGGCCTCAGCCACGTCCAGGTCCCCGTGAGCCTGAACGCGGAGCTGAAGGGGTCATCGCGTGCGCTGCGGACCCGCACCTATTTCGAGCTCGTCGGGACCATCGTCTCGCTCCTCCGCCGCGTTCCCATCCGGGATGTCGATCTCGATCAGGTTCCGGCTGACGCCGGACGGACCTCGGCACGCTAGTCCTAGCCGAGGCTTCAAGCGAGCCGGCCGACCGCGGGTGTCTGGCGGACACATTGTTGTCTCCCACCCCGGCCAATATTCAGTCTAAGTGATTGATTTCGCTGGCAGGAGTGGCAGGGCTCGAACCTGCGACCCCCGGTTTTGGAGACCGGTGCTCTACCAATTGAGCTACACTCCTACGGACCCTGCGTCGCCTTAGGATCACGGGCGCTTTCAAGCACAGGGGACGGCCGGATTGCAAGGGAGAAGCGCACAGGGGCGGCTTGTTCACAGCGCGACTTCTGGGCCACAGTTCGTCCCGAACGACAAGAACAACCCGGGAGCCCTCATGAACGCCCAAGCCGCCCCAACGGCCGCCTCCGCGCCGCAGACGCCACCTTTGCCGGAAACCCGCCCGGAGACGCTGGGCCTGTCGCGGCCGCGCCTCCAGGCGATGTCGGACGCCTTCAGGCGCGAGATCGACAAGGGAACAGTGCCCGGGGTGACCGTGCTGGTGGCCCGCCGTGGCCAGGTCGGCTGGTTCGAGGCACTGGGCCGCCAGAGCCCGGCCGGATCTGCCCCGATGGCGCTTGATTCGATCTTCCGGATCTTCTCGATGACCAAGCCGATCGTCTCGGTCGCGGTCATGGCGCTGGTCGAGGACGGCCACCTCCTGCTCGGCGATCCCGTCGCCAAGTTCATTCCGGAGTTTGCCGACCAGAAGGTCGGGATCGTCAGCGGCGGCAGGCTGGAGCTGGTTCCACCGAGGCGGCCGATGACGGTGCAGGACCTGCTCCGCCACACCTCCGGCCTGACCTACGAGCACCAGGGCGACGGCCCCGTGCACAAGATCTACCAGGACTCGCGGGTGCGCAGCCGCAAGATCAGCAATGCCGAGCACGCGGCGCTGGTGGCGAGCTTCCCCCTCGTCTGCCATCCCGGCGAGGAGTTCAACTACAGCCGCTCCACCGACATCCTCGGCCGCATCATCGAAATCGTCAGCGGCAAGTCGCTCGGAGCGTACCTCGCCGAGCGCGTCCTGGCCCCGCTCCAGATGGCCGAGACCGGCTTTGCGACCGCCGAGGCCAATGCCATCAGGCTGGCCGAGCCGTTCGCGGCCGATCCCTGGACCGGCGACAAGGTCGCTCTCTTCAACATGCTGGAACAGCCGGTGATGGAATCCGGCGGCGGCGGCCTCGTCTCCACCACGATGGACTATGCGCGCTTCGCGCTGATGCTGCGCAATGGCGGCACGCTCGACGGCAACAGGATCATCGGCCGCAAGACGCTGGAGCTGATGGCCTCCGACCACCTCGGGCCCGAGGTGAAGACCAACGGCACCCTGCTCTCGCCCGGCCATGGCTTCGGTCTCGGCTTCGCGGTGCGCACGCAAGCCGGCATCGCGCCCTTCCCCGGCAGTGTCGGCCAGTATTTCTGGAGCGGCATTGCAGGGACGTTCTTCTGGATCGACCCGAAGGAGGACCTGTTCGTCGTGTTCATGAGCCAGGGCCCGGGACAGCGCGATTTTACGCGAACCTTGGTGCGGAACTTGGTTTACGCGGCGGTGGAGTGAGGTCGCGTGCCCCGGACGCGCTGCAACGCTCTTCGCGTTGCCGCGCAGAGCCGGGGCCCATGCCTCCCCAATCTCGCTCTTGGCGTTCTGGGTCCCGGCTCTGCGGAGCAGCGTTACACGCTGCACCGCGTCCGGGACACAACAGCAACGCCTCAGCTGATCGTCGCGCCGCCGTCGATCACCATGGTCTGGCCGGTCATGAAGTCGCCGGCCTTCGATCCCAGGAACACCGCCGCGCCCGCGATCTCGTCGGGGATGCCGATGCGCAAGAGCGGCGAGCGGGAGGTCGAGGCCTTCAGGTTCTCCGGATTGTCCCACAGCGCTTTCGCAAAGTCGGTCTTGATCAGGCCGGGCGCGATGCAGTTCACGCGGATGTTGTGCTTGCCGTATTCGCAGGCGAGATTGCGCGCGAGCTGCATGTCGGCGGCTTTCGAGATCGCGTAGGCACCGAGGATGGTCGAGCCTTTGAGGCCGCCGATCGAGGACACAATGATGATCGAGCCGTCCTTGCGCTCGATCATCTGCGGCACCACCATCGAGATCAGCCAGTTGTTGGCGACGATGTTGTTGTCGAGAATCTTGCGGAACTGATCGTCGGAGATGCCGGCGAGCGGACCGTAATACGGGTTCGATGCGGCGTTGCACACCAGCACGTCGATCTTGCCGAATGCGCGATTGCTCTCGTCGATCAGGTTTTGCAGATTTTCCTTCGAAGAGATGTTGGCGGCGATCGCGACCGCAGTCCCCTTGCCGAACTTGTCGTTGATGCCCTTGGCCACCTGGTCGCAGACGTCGGCCTTGCGCGAGGAGATCACGACCTTGGCGCCGTGCTCGGCCATGCGCTCGGCGATCGCAAGCCCGATGCCGCGCGTCGAGCCGGTGATGACGGCGACTTTCCCCTTCATGTCGAACAAGGTCATGTTTCTCTCCCAGACTATGATTTGAATTGACCTGAAGCTTATGCCGAGTCCGCGCGACCCGACGATTGCTCAGGCGAGCTTCTTGACTTCGGGTCCCGCCAGCTGATGCATCGCCGCGTGCGCATCATCCGCGATCCACGGCTGCTGATTGACCATCGGCAGGCGCCAGACCGTGCGCTCGGGGCTTGCAAAATGATCGAGCCGCGTGATCGAGCAATTGTCGATGTCGAACGACAGCGCCTTCTCCACCTGGCCGTCGAGCGCGAGCCCGAGCGCCGCCTTGATGGTGCCGCCATGCGCGACCGCGATCACGTCCCGCCCCGCCGCCTCGACATTGATCCGATCGATGACGCTGCGCGCGCGGTTGTAGAGATCCATAAAACTCTCGCCGCCGGGCGCGGGCTCGTTGATGTCGGCGAACCAGCTCGTGCCGACGGGACGGCTGGCGATGAACTGGGCGCGGTTCATGCCCTGCCAGCGTCCGAGATTCTGCTCGGCAAGGTCCGCTTCCCATGTCATGGATGCGGGCCGCGGGAAGCCGGCTGCCCAGATCGCTTCGGCGGTTTGATGCGTCCGCATCAGATTGCTCGAATACCAGACCGCCTTGCGTGGCAGCACCTTGGCAACAGCATTGAACACATAGGTGTCGCTGGTGTCGCAGGCGATATCGCTCTGCCCGTAGATGTTGCCGCCGTCATTGCGCACCGGGGCGTGACGGACCCACCACCACCGTGTCGTGACCACATTCGGCTTGTCTGCGCCTGCCATCGAAACCCTTCCATCCCGTGTGATGTCGCTGTACGTCAGGTGTGAACGTGTCTCAAGACACTTTACCGTTTGAAATCTTGTTTGAAATTCCGTCGCGCGGCAAGCGCCGCGCACGAGCCAAAGGGAGAAACGCATGGGCCGCCTGCAAGGCAAATCCGTCATCATCACCGGCGCCGGCAGCGGCATCGGCCGCGCGGCTGCGCTGCTGTTCACCAGGGAGGGCGCGAAGCTGATCGCGGTCGACCGCACCGAGGCGGTGAAGGAGACCGTCGACGAGGTGAAGAAGGCCGGCGGCATCGCGGAAGCGATGGTGGCTGACGCGGGTTCCGAGAAGGACGTGATCGCCGTCATCGACAAGGCGGTGAAGACGCACGGAAAGCTCGACGTGATCTGGGCCAATGCCGGCGTCAGCGGCGGGCTCGTGCCGCTCGGCGAGCAAACCGTGGAGCACTGGCAAGAGGTGCTGCGCGTCAATCTGATCGGTCCGTTCCTCGCGGTGAAGCATGCGATGCCGCACATGGTGAAGCAGCAGTCGGGCGCGATCGTGCTCACGGCGTCCGTCGCAGGCCTCAAGGCCGGCGCCAGCGGCCATCCCTATGCCGCGAGCAAGGCCGGCGTCATCTCTCTGGTGCAGACCACCGCCTACTCGCTCACCGGCACCGGCGTGCGCATCAACGCGGTGTGCCCCGGCCTGATCGAAACCGGCATGACCAAGCCGATCTTCGACCGCGCCAAGGAGCGCGGCACCCAGGACAAGATCGGCCAGCTCAATCCCCTCAAGCGCCCCGGTCAGCCGCACGAGCTCGCGGCGATGGGACTGTTTCTGGCGAGCGACGAAGCCTCGTATGTCAACGGCCAGGCTTTCCCGGTGGACGGTGGTCTCACGGCCTCGATGCCGTATACGGGCAAGCCGGTTTAATTGGGGTCTCGTGTCCCGGACGCGCTGCAGCGTTCTTACGCTGCTGCGCTGCGTCCGGGGCACGAGAGCGGAGTATTCGCGCGCACCTGCATCAACACCGTCATTGCGAGCGCAGCGAAGCAATCCAGACTGCCACCGCGGAAAGACTCTGGATTGCTTCGCTGCGCTCGCAATGACGGAGTGTGTGGCTGGCAGCGTCCGTCCCTCTCGTGTCCCGGACGCGGTGCGGCACGTAGTGACGCTCCGCAGAGCCGGGACCCAGCAGGCCGCGGCACCCGCTGCTGCATGGGCCCCGGCTCTGCAGCGCACCGCTGAAGGAGCGCTGCGCTGCGTCCGGGCACGAGAGCCTCAATAGACACGCCTTCGCATCCTCGCGGCGCATTTCGCCCGAGCTTTGCTTCGTCGCCTTGCCCCTCAAATGGAAGAGGGTGCAGGGAAGACCAGGAGCCGGTTGGCTCCCATCGACCGCCATGCCAAGAGCAGCTTGCGCATGCTTCATGCACAGCGGGTAACAGGGCAACCGGAGCATCCCGGCCTTCCCTGCGCAGTGGTTGGAACGGCGTATGTCGTGCTCTCCCCGGGGAGCGTTGCACTATTGCCCCCGTCGCCGTTGCGGATGGCTGATGCACGCGTCCGGTTGGACGACACACATCACCGCAAGACTTGGCGCACAGACCCCGGGCGCCAGGACGACACGATTTGGCCGTACGCGAACCGCACCTGTCGTTGGCGCGAGGTCTTCGCTCACGGTTACCCGCCCTGCGAAGCTTTTCGCGCCGATGCAACTTGCGTCCACCGCCGCCCGGCCCGCGTTCGTGACGATCGCGATACGCCCCTCTTCCTTGGGCCGGGTTGCCGCGACACATACGCCGTTTCCGA